>JBNJHC010000008.1:0-112363 GCA_051748125.1 Bacteroidota bacterium | reverse complement strand
CGTTAAGGATTTTCCCTCGAAGCGGCAAAATAGCTTGAAAATTACGGTCACGTCCTTGTTTAGCTGTTCCACCTGCCGAATCTCCCTCGACTAAAAACACTTCACAATTCTCTGGATCTTGATCTGAACAATCTGATAATTTTCCAGGCAATCCACCACCGCTCATTACTGTTTTACGCTGCACCATTTCACGAGCTTTTTTAGCCGCATGTCTAGCTTGCGCTGCCAAAATAACTTTCTGAACAATGGTTTTAGCATCGTTAGGATTTTCTTCTAAATAGATTTCTAGCATTTCAGAAACCGACTGCGAAACAGCTGATGTTACTTCACGGTTTCCTAGCTTTGTTTTGGTTTGCCCTTCAAATTGTGGGTTAGCTACTTTTACTGAAACAATAGCGGTAAGTCCTTCTCTAAAATCGTCTCCAGTAATTTCAAATTTCAGTTTATCTAATAGACCAGAACTGTCTGCATATTTTTTCAAAGTTGAAGTCAATCCTCTTCTAAATCCAGATAAATGTGTTCCTCCTTCGTGTGTATTAATATTATTCACATACGAATGTAAATTTTCTGCATACGAGTCGTTGTAGATCATAGCTACTTCAACAGGAATGTCATTTTTTTCACCTTCCATGGCAATCACATTTCCGATAAGCGGCTCTCTACTGGCATCTAAAAATCGAATAAATTCCTTTAAACCTTCTTCAGAATGGAATTCTTCAAACTTAAAGTTTCCTTCCTCATCTTTTTCTCTTCTATCTTCAATTGTGATTCTAATTCCTTTATTCAAAAAGGCTAGTTCTCGCATTCTGTTGGCAAGGGTATCGTAGTTGAAGCGTGTACTTTCTTGAAATATTTCAGGGTCTGGGTGGAATTCTATAACCGTTCCTTGAAGTTCAGTTTCACCAGTTTGTTTAACTGGAAACATCGCCTTTCCTTTTTCGTATTCTTGCTCCCAAACTTTTCCGTTTTTATAAACATAGGCGTGTAAGTGAGTAGAAAGTGCATTTACGACCGAAACACCCACACCGTGTAACCCACCAGAAACTTTATAAGAGTCTTTGTCGAACTTCCCTCCTGCACCAATTTTTGTCATTACAACTTGAAGTGCAGAAACGCCTTCTTTTTTGTGGATATCTACAGGAATACCTCGACCGTTATCTTCAACTCGTAACGAACCATCTTCATTAATCCGAACACCGATTCGGTCGCAATAGCCTGCCATAGCCTCATCGATAGAGTTATCTACAACTTCGTAGACCAAATGATGCAAACCGCGATTTCCTACATCTCCTATATACATTGAAGGACGCATTCTTACGTGTTCTATTCCTTCTAATGCCTGAATACTATCTGCTGAATAGTCTTTCTTCTTATTGATTTCTTCACTCATAAATTTCGTGATTATTAAACGACCCACAAATATAACCAATGCATCGATATATGCTAATTTTTATACCGATTTATTGTTGGTTTTTTTGCTGATTTTAATCCCTGTAAATACTTAATTGTTTCTCTTCAAAATACTTGTTCGTTTTGAACCAAAACAACTTTATTGAGAAGACACCAAGGTGCAAAATTTTTCATGTATTAAGTTTAGGAAGTAATTAACAAAACAAACTGTACTTTTGCGTTTGCCTTAGATAATTATATTGCTATGAATAAAATCGCTATTACCATTTGCCTACTTCTTGCTATTGTTTTACCGAGTCAAGCTCAAAGTTTTTCGGATTTAGATAAAAGTCCTATGGATGCTTTGATGATAAGAAGCAATAGCAACGCCCCTTTGGTGCGTATTATTTATAGTAGACCCGAAAAAAGAGGCCGTAATATTTTCGGGAAATTAGTTCCTTACGATAAGTTATGGCGAACCGGTGCGAACGAAGCTACCGAAATCAGGTTTTACAGAAATTGTTTGTTTAACGGTGAAGAAATTGCCGCAGGAACGTATACGTTTTACACCATTCCAGGAGAAAATGAATGGGTTATAATTATCAATAAAGTAACGCAAGCCTGGGGAACAGAGAGTTATAAACAAGAAAACGATGTGTTAAGAACTACTGTTCAAGCTTATGAGACAGCAACAACCGTAGAGCAGTTTTCGATGAGTGTACGCGCTAACAATGATTTATTTGAGTTATACCTAGGTTGGGATGATACTTACTTAAAAATCCCCATTCAAGAAGAGAATAAAATCAAACCAGAAAAGCTAGACGTCAAATCGATAAAAGATATGCTACCCATTCAAATTAAAACAGACACTACTTCAATTGAAAAAAATTAAGCCTAAAGCATTGATGACAAGATCTCTTTGATGTCTTTTTCCGTCGTATCGGGATTGATAAAACAAAAACGCGCAATGGTTTCTTGTTCGCCATCCGTTGTCCATTTAGTCGGTGTAACTAAAGCAAATCCGCTTTGGTGATTGGTGTATGTCCAATCTCTATAATCATCTGGAGTCCAACCAATTCTTCTATACAATACACACGACAAGCTAGGCTCTCGAATCAATTCAACGTGCGGCATTTGTTCAATTTGTTTGGCGGCGTTTTGAGCTAAAGAAAGACCTCTTTCTATTGCTTCGGTATATTTTTGCGTCCCGTGCATAGCTAATGAAAACCACAACGGCAATCCCCTAAGTCTTCTAGTAAGTTGAATTTGGTAATCAGACGGATTGAAACCTTGTGCGCCTTCATCTTTAAAAATGTCTAAATAAGCGCCTTTTTGAGAATGTGCATTGGCAGCCAAATCCATATTTTTATAAATTACTGCTCCACAATCATAAGGAGAAAACATCCATTTATGCGGATCGATGGTAATAGAATCGGCTTTTTCAATTCCGTTAAACAAATGCCTAACCGATGGTGCAGCAAGCGCAGCACCTCCATAAGCGGCATCGACGTGATACCAAATCGATTCTTTTTCGCAAACCTCAGCAATACCTGATAAATCATCAATTATTCCTGCATTAGTAGTTCCACCCGTTGCCACAACAGCAAATAAGCGTTGGCGATCAAATTCATCTAAATTACTAATAGTATTCTGCAAGGATTTTCCCGTTAACTTTCCTTCCTTGCTATCATCTACCATAATAATATCGGCATCAATAACCTTTGCCATCGATTTTACAGATGAATGCGCTCCACTAGAAGTAATCATCAAGGCTTTGAGTTTTTTGTTTTTTTCATTTTGATCGCGCCAAGCCTCACGCGCAGCAATCATAGCCGATAAATTTGCTGCGGTACCGCCAGAGGTAAAAACGCCAAACGAACCTTCAGGTAAACCAGTAAGCTCTACCAGCCACTCCATCGCCCGATTTTCACAAAAAATTCCACCGCCACCAGTCATCCAATAAGCGCCATGAATACTCGATGCAGAAGTTACTAAATCAAACAAAATAGCAGCTCGTGTAGGTGCCGCAGGTACGAAAGCCAAATGCCTAGGATGATCGACAGGAACAGCTGCTTTGACCAAAATTTCTTTGAATAAATGAAAAGCTTTCTCCCCTCCTATTCCTTCAGCCGTAACCGTATCGCCAACCATTTTTAGCAATTCTTCTTCTTTTTTTGGTGACCCTAATTCCGGGGAAGTGTTTGAAATACGATTGATCGCATATTTCATAATATCTAAGGTCATTTCTACCGTTTCGATATCAATGGAGTGCATGCTTTTCATAAAATCATTTTTGGCAAATTTACTATTTTATTTATTTACTCGTTATAAAAATTGTTTTTCAATGCCTGAACATCCAACCAAGCTGAAGTTCTTATTACACCGCCACTCAATTAAACCAACAAATCTTATCATTATCACTCAGATTTTACTCAAAATTAATTAGTTTTGAAAGGATATAAGTAGTTAGCAGTCAGCCAAAAAAAACATTCGAACATATATGAGAAAATCGGACTTAAATAGAGTTGTATTTTACTCGAAAGAGGATATGGCTAGCGGAAGCCATTTGCGAAATGGCGAGCCAATTTTAAGAGCTGAAATTAAATCAAACTACGATGATATTAATGAAATTTTAGAGCTTTATAATATTAAAAAATATATTGACAATGACCTTTTTTTTGATGATTGGAGTTCTGAAGAAAGAGAAAGTTTTAAAGAGAAAGCAACAGAATTTGGCAAAATCATCGGTAGATTTATGTCAAAAATCAATGACACTAATGTACTTGATTTATATGATAAAATTCTAAGGAACTATATTAGTTCTTTTTGGGAATTAGTAAATTATCAAAGTGTATTCAAAAATATTTCTAAAGATAAATTTAAAGAAATACTTACTAATGAGCCTCGCTTAATCCATACAATATTAATTCACAAAAAAATAGTTGACAGGTATTCTGTGGTTATAAAAGACTTTTTATTAACCTATCCTCTATCCGCTGAAATTTTACTTTCGATTTATGAGGTAAAAGATGAATTTAAAAAAAACCAAAAAGTTCTTCCCAAGAGTCTAACAATCGAACATAAAGAAATCATAGTATCTAATTATTTAGATTCCAACGAAACAAACTTAAATTATGTAGGGTTAATTGAAAATTTGAGGAATAGAAATGATTTTAAAATTTCTGATAAAACGAGACTGAAAGCGAAACGTTTACACAAAAAAGAAACTGGAAAGTTTTTTTCAGAAAATGGAGGTATGAAATATGGAGTAACAATTAGTTTTCCAGAGAATACTTCAAAAATTAAAGACGGATTTGTTGATGATGATTTGATAGCGCATTATTCTTATAGTTTAGATTTTATCAAAAAAAATAGTAATCCTTACCAATTATTTCTAAATTTTAAATTCCTATTTGAATACTTAGATAATCATAATAGAATAAATCTTGTAAGCAAGAAAAGTGAATTAGGTTTGTTCGAACGTATTATGGGTGTACACTCTCAAAATGAATATAGAGGTGGAACTTCATTTTCATTATCAGAAATGACATCACAAGGTCAAATCTTTAGTTACAGTCAAGTAATTCGTAATTTAAATAACTCTCTGGAAGATATACTTCATTTTGTTTTTACAAGTGCATTACAAGAAAAATATTCTTTTGCGGATAATGCCAGATTTTCAATTCCTACCGCAACCACGTATTTTGAAAAAGTGAGATTGTTAGCACCCGAATTTGAATCTGCTTTAAAACAATTTAAATTATATGTTGAGGATGGAAACATCGATTTTGAACTTTTACAAATTTCATCTTCGCCTTCAAAGATAAAAGACATTCCAAGTTTAAATTCAAAGAAATACATCTACTTCAATGAAAGTAACCAGTTAATGGTTGGTATTTCAAATACTTTTTTTTCTGACCAAACTCTTCTGGCATATGTTGAGCCATTTAAAGACGATAAATACAGTACTTTTTTTGATTTATTAGCAAATGAAGAAGTGAAATTTACCAGTTACGAGGAACATCAAAAACCAAGATTAAATTATCTCATAAAAAATGGATTTATCGAAGTAGATAAAAATGATTTTATACAAATAGTAAATCCAGCAAGAGTTTTAATATTTAAAGACTTATACGATAATGAGGTAGGTTCTTATTATCATTATCCAATGGATTTTCAAGAAGAAGCTCTAAGAATGGAGACAGAAGATATAATTTATTTTGAGAGTTCATTATTTTCAAAACCTGAACAAGCGTATTTTAATTATTTCTTGAACAAAAGTGAATTCACGAATGGAATAGATTTAAGAAATAGCTATTTGCACGGAACTCAAGCTGACCCAAATGAAGTAGAAAAACACAAGTATGCTTATTTCACATATTTGAAACTAATCTTCTTAGCTTTTCTAAAAATAGATAACGACTTGAATATTTATAATGTAATAAAAAACAGAGCATAAAGGCCGAACTGCTAACACTGTGTATACGCAATAGCTGGGTTTGTGACTGAAACCAAAGTTTGCGATAATTTGCTAACTTTGAGATTGAATTGAAAAATTTGGAATTTTTACGCGCTACTGCGCATACACGAAAACGTTGGCAACAATGTCAGAAAAACCTATGAACAAAACTTTAATCATTTTTCTAATAATCGGATTTTACTCTTGTGGCGAAAAGCAGAAACCTGAAAAGAAAACGGAAACTGATTTAGTTGAAAAAAGTGTTTCTGAACTTAAAGACTTTGAATTACTTCAAGATTTTGAGAAAAATAAAGCGGAATTTGGAACTGACACTTTTGACCTTTTTGGTCACTCTTCTGAAGGTGGTGAATTGATTATATTCCACGATAAAAAATTCGATTATGTTGTTTATGATTTTTGGACATATGGAGAACTTGGAAAACTGAATTACACTTATTGGACAGAAAAAAACGGAAAACTGAATTTTAAATTTGTCAAGCAATTGGAATATAATTATGATAAGTCATTTTATCAAGGAGATTTTGAAACGGATTCTACAATTAGTTATTTATCGTATTCAAACCAAAAAATAAAACTATTTGATATAAACAAAACGGAAATCACAGAAACTGAACTGATTGAAAAAAGCAAATCGGAATTAGAATCATTTTTCAGAGATGTTACTAAAGGAATTGAAATAATAAAATAAAAACACAGTTGCCAACAGCACATAACAAAAATGGCGAAATTTGGTGCTGAAATGAAAGGTTTGTGTATTTTCAAAACTCAAAATTTAACTGAAAAACTTTAAAAAAAAAGTACCTTCGTTATTCAAACTTATCTACAATGAAACCTTCAGAAACATTGCAAGAAGAAAAATCGAGCAATCTAAAAGGTGGAATTTATCATAAAACCCAAATAAGGCTAACTTACAATACCAACAGAATAGAAGGCAATCAATTATCGGAAGAACAAACAAGATACATTTACGAAACCAACACCTTATTTACTGAAAAAAGAAACAAATACAACAAACATTGACGATATTATTGAAACAGTGAATCGTTTTCAGTGTTTTGATTATATGCTAAAAATAGTTGACGAATCTTTATCAGAAAAGCAGATTAAAAAATTTTATAAAATCTTAAAATTAAACACTTCAAACTCAAATAAAGTATGGTTCAGCCTTGGGGCATATAAGTCAAAGCCTAATGTTGTGGGAGGAATTGAAACATCCAAACCAAATGAGGTAGAAAAACACATTAGTGAGTTGTTGGACACTTATAATAACAAGAATAATATTGTCCCATTTATTATTAAGAATGAATTTAAGTTTTTCTATTACAGAGGTTTGACTGAATACCCAAAAATAAAAGGCTATTGGGTTGATACCTGCCTATCTTCACAAGATAACCATACAAAATTAATGAAATATTTTGAGATTAAAAAATAATTGCTAATTTTCCCGTAACTAAATATAGTTAATCGTATTAAATTATTATTATTTATAATTATGCACAAATTATCTATAAAATGGAAGCTATTCAATTTAACATTACCAATTGTATTCTACTTGTTATTTAACCACATTATCTATAACCTTATTTTATTCTTGAGTTTTGGAGTAAAGCCAAAACTTATGCTTTTTGGTTTTATTTGTTTAGTAAACAACAACTTTCAGGTGTATGTTTTTTATGCGCTGTTTTTTTTAGTTAAGATTTCATTTATCATTTTGGGTTATTATTACATCAAAAAAAATAAATGGTTAAGCAGCTTAGCTTTTTGGTTATTGCTTACAGACAGTTTTAGTCTTTTAGCTTACATTATCGATAATTTTACTGGCTTATACTTTAAGTTTTCATATTATTCATCAACACCTAATTATGGTTTAAGTGAAATAATTTTAAACAACAGGTTAATAATCCCAATAATAGTTCTTTTTGCAACTGTTTTTTACTTCATCAAGATGAATAAATATTTAGGAAACAAATATTCTTTAAACAGCTTACTTTTTAGTTCCATTAATATCGTTTTGTATAATGCTGCATCCTATTTTCTTTTTCTCTAAAAATGTATTGATGAGTTCCAGTATCTTATAAAATTCTTTCTGTTTCAAGTTCAAGCTTACCAGTACTGAGCGAAGTTGAAGTGTCAAGAACCGTTTACATCTTGACTCCGCTCGATGCTAAACAATGTCGAAGTGTCGAGAACACCAGAAAACCAAAGCCAGACAACCGAAAACAAATTTTACAAATTACCGATCCAATGAAATCAAACTAAAATCCATTTGTAAAGGTTGAAATGAATCGAATAAAATCGGTATTAATTTTCCATTGGTAAATTCATAAAACTCCATAAAGTTTGCGTGGCGTTCTTGCAACATTTTTTGAGGAAAAAGCTCGTCTTGAAGCGCTTCAACTCGGTTTAAGTAATCGGCTAACTTTCTTTTTTGGGCTTTTCGCAAGCGCTTTTCTAAATGGTCTAATCCATTTTTCTGTTTTTGCTCTTGTGCTGCTACAGCTCCTTCAAATGAAGCATCGGTTTTTTGAGCAATGCGGTATAAATCTTCAAATTGTTGCTCGAGGAATTTTTTCTGCTGACTGAAATCAATTTCAATTGTAGAAAGTTGATGCGTCAATTTTGTTTTTAACTCATCGGTGTTTAAAAACAAATCGGTGATATTTACTTCAAGTCGCTTGGCTTTTTGGGCTTGTTTTTGGGTGTACAACAAAGCTGAATTTCGCGGTAGTAAAGTTGGAAATGGAATGTTTTCTGCTTCAAAATAATCCTTGAGCTGCAACCAATAGGCGAGTTCTCCGCCACCTCCGATGTAGCACAAATTAGGCAAAACAACTTCTTGATACAGCGGACGCATCATCACGTTGGGAGAAAATCGCTCTGGATATTGATGCAGTTCTTCTTGAATTTCTGTTGCCGAAAAAGTGATTTCAGTATTAACAACAGCAAAACCACCCGACTCTGTTGAAACAATTCGCTCACGCAAGCCATCTTTTATATAAAACAAATTGATTTCACGCGGATTTACTTGAAGCGAATAGCCTAATTCCTGAATATATTGGTTAGCATTTTGCGTGTTTTTTTCAACCTGTTGGTGAAATAATTCCTTTTCAAAATGAGGAATCGCTTGTTGTTTTAAGGACTGATCATCACCGTCGATAATCACCAAACCGTAATCACCAAACAGTTCATTTACTAAAATCCGGGTAGCATCGGCTAAATTATGTTCTTGCAGATAAGCCTTTGTAAAAAGCGTTTTCAAGTCTTCAGCAGCATCGCTTTTCCCAAGACTTTCACAAAGTTTGTTTACAGTATTTTCAAGGCTTTTAGTAGACATTCTACCGACTGGTCCTTCTTGGGTTTGCTTCCAGTCCCATTTTTTTCCTCGATAATTGAAAAAACTGATTTCATCAAAATCATGATCCTCTGTAGCCATCCAGTACACGGGAACAAACTGATGTTCAGGATAATGAACTTTAAGCTCGCGACAAAGCTCAATAGCGGAAACAATTTTATACAAAAAATATAAAGGGCCCGTAAAAATATTGAGTTGGTGTCCCGTAGTAACGGTGAACGTATTTTCTTTCGTTAAATTGGTAAAGTGAAATTGTGTTGCTTCAGAAACAGCGGTATTTTTATATTGATGTTGTAAAACTTCAACCAAAGTTTTTCGCCTTTCAACCGAAAAAGAATTTTGTTTTTCTTCGAGTTGTTGCGCAAAATTATCGATATGTGGAAACCGATTGTAAAGCTTAGTTAAGCTAGTTTTTTGATCGATATAATCTTGAAATAGACGAGAAAAGTAAAACGTCTTACAATAAGGTAAACTTTCGGTCATACGAGGTCTTTTGGCAAATATAAGCGGGTGCTTTTTAGTATTTTTCTAATGTTTAGTTAATTATCAGCAGGTACAACTGATTTATAAATTGTAAACGAGTTATTCAATTGAATCAAACACGTCAAACCATTGTTTTTTAACTACTTCCCAATCATATTTTTGAACTTTAGTCAAAGCATTAGCGGCTATTTTTTCTACCAAATCAGGAGAACTTAATAGCTGTTCAATAGCGGAACACATGGCATTTGCATTGTCGGGTTTCACCAATAAAGCATCAACTCCGTGCGAGAGTAAATACGGAATTCCTCCCACATTGGTAGTAACCACTGGCAAGCCAAGCGCCATAGCTTCAATTACACTTACAGGCGTATTATCTACATTGGTTGTATTGATAAATAAATCACAATCAGCCGCTCGTTCAATCCATTCTTGTTTCGGCAATCCTCCTGTAAACTCGACTGGGAGTTGGTGTTGTTTAGCATAAGCACGGCAAATATCAATCGAGTCGTCCTTAAAAGGACCAATCATAGTTAGTTTTGCTTGCGGGTAGTTGTTAAGGACTTTTGCTAAAACTTGTAAAGCTAACAACGGATTATACTCACTTGAAAACGCTCGTACCCACAAAAGTTTAGGCGAAATTTCTTTGCGTTTTTTAAACCTGTAGTTTTTAATTTCAATCGTATTAGGGATGTACCGCAAATTTTGAAATGAATGATCTTCAAAAGCAGACAGCAAATACGGCGAAGGCGCAATATTAACATAAGCATTCCCGAACAATTCTCGACATTGTTTGGGATTTTTTTGCAAACGTTTGGGTAAATCACCACCCCTTAAAATAGGAATATAAACTATATTGAAAGCTCTGCTTAGCTTAGCAGATAAATAAGCGAACCAAAAGGCTAAACTACTATAAGTGTCGATTAAAATAAAATCTGCTTTAGCTTGATTTTTAACAATTCCCCAAAGCATATCAATCAATCTTAAAAACGGAAACTGAACCGAAGAATATTTAATTACACGGTAATTTTCATTTGCTAAAAAATTACCGAGTGTTTCTATTGAGGTTACATTATTGCCTTTTTTAGCCAGGCGATTACCGATATATACAATTGTTTTAGGCATAGTTTAATTGGCTAAAACCCCAACGCGAGGTTTCTTTTTTATAGATTTCTTCGTGACTTTTGCCTTTTCTTTTTTACTAGGATACGTTAATTGCAACAATGCCAAACCATATAAAAACCCCGGTAAAGCTACCCGCATAGAAGAATGATTAATGGTTAAAAACCAAAAAGCAACTAATGGCACTAAAAAAAGGTTCTTGGCTTTAAATAAGAAAAAGCCTACAGGCACGCTAAGCAAAATCAATAAAGCTAAAATACCTAAAGAACCATGTTCTCCTAACATTCGAGATACTTCATTATGAGAAGCTGCACTTATTCCTGTTTGTTCAAAACGAAATAACTTTCCTAAACCTACACCTACTCCAAAAACTGGGTTTTCTAAAAAAGCAGCTAATTCTTCTGCTAAAATATCTAAACGACCCGTAGTAATATCTTTTTCTTCACCTATTATATTTTTACCCGTATAGCGATTAAAAATTAATCCCCCAGTTGCTGCCATTGCTACACCCCACAATAAAAAACCACCAAACCCAACTCCAGCTAATTTAATTGTTGCTTTTGCCTTAGCCACTAATGGTGCCCAATTAAAATATAGCAACGTAAATACCAGCATCATTAGGACAGCAGTAACTACTCCTCCACGAGAAAAAGTTAATAAGGCGCGATAAGTAAAGAGTCCTAAGAATACAATATTAAGCAAACGTAATAGTATAAATCGATGTGGTATTAAAAATCGAACATACGCTAAAAACATCCCGAATCCTAATACTGTTGAAACCTGGTTCCCACTAAACCCTCCAGAAGTTACCGCATTAGAATCAGTTGTAAAAACTACTTCTTCTAATGAAGGTGAGTACAAAATAATATAGATGGTCATAGAAATAATCGGCAATATCATTACATCAACCAACTTCATCATTTCTTTAAACTTCACTTTGCGTTGATAACAAAACAAGGCCGTAGCAAACAGCGACAAAGGGCCTGAAAGGTTAAACAAAATTGTTTTACGAAAGCTCTCGTCAATAAAGTCGTTATTCAGATACGAAATATAAACTCCGGGCAATAGCAACATAATAAATATCAGAATAGGCCAAGCTTGTAACTTAAATCCCTTGTAAAACATACCGACCAACATAAATAGAATTACCATATACTTCCCCATTTCCCAAAATGGTATGGCGCTAGTCATCCGCAAAAAAACTTCTGCTGAGGCTATATAAGCGGCTCCAGCTAAAACAAAATAAGTCTTGTCTTTTTGCTTAAAGATTTGGATAAAAAAATAAGCTAAAATCATTAAAAAATAGAAGGTCCCTAGAAAGCCTAAGACACTCAAAACAACACCAATTCCTACGTGTAAGGTGATATCCATTAACTTTTTTTGAGCAGTAGCGTCAAAAGAATTACTCATATAACTTTAATTTTTAATACTGCAACACAAACTCATCCTTAAACATATTTTTATATAAATTATTAAAACAAAAATTAAAAAATTATTTTAAATCACTATTTTTTAAAAAATCCCAAGCTTTTTTTTTATAAACTAACTTTTTACCTATAATAGCTTGATAGGTTGAAGCATCAATGCCGTAACCTTTTGGTTTTTTGGCTTCTAAATCTTCAAATTGAATGGTGTGACCTTCTGGTAAATCTTTATTAACCGCCAATGACTTTTCAAAAATTGATTTTAAATCACTAAATTGATGGTTGCTTTTTTTATCAATAGGATTTTTAAGCGCGGTGATGATATCTTTCCCGCCATCAACCAAGTTTTTGGTTTGCTCTATGGTTAAGGATGCTTTAACGTCTGGACCAAACATTTTTTTATGAAACACCACATGAAACTCTAAAATTTGAGCGCCCAAGGTAATGGCTGCTAAACCTGCAGATAAGGAGCCCGAGTGATCAGAGAAACCGATAGTTACGGTAGGATAACGTTGCTTCAGTTCTTGTATAACATTTAGACCATATTGCTCAGGCTTTGTTGGATAAGCCGTTGTGCATTGAAGAATACTCAAATTAACTTTTCGATCTAATAAAAAGGCGACAGAACGATCTAACTCCGCAAAAGAACTCATCCCGCTTGAAATAATAACTGGCTTTTGAGTTTGGGCTATTTTTTCAAGCAATAATAGGTTGGTCACTTCTCCACTCCCAATTTTATAAGCATCGACTTCAGCTTGCTCTAAAATATCAACCGCTGCATTAGAAAAAGGACTACTAATGAAATCAAGCCCCTTAGATTTCGTGTAATTCCCGATAGCTTTCCACTGCTCTGGTGTGAATGACATTCGCTCCCAATAATCGTAACGCGATGCATCTTGCTTTGAAAATTGGACCCGAAAAGGTTCATGTATACTACTTTCGGCATGTGCCACATGCGTTTGAAATTTAACCGCATTAACACCGGTTTCAGCTAAAGCATCGATGTAGGCATATAGCATGCCTAAACTCCCTTCATGGGCTTGACCTATTTCAGCGATGGTATAAAGCGAGGCTTGTGTTGTCATTATTTTGTTATTAATTTTCTTTAAAATCTTTTGAGTCTTCAAACGTTAATTGGTGCAAAATCAAGTTAATCATCTACAATATTACTGATTTTAGAAATGATTGCCAATCTAATAGCGTTGCCTGGCTTATAGCTTTTCATAAATCTTAATGATTTGATTAATAATGGCTGTTTCACCATATTCTGCTATCACTTTTTGATGTAATCGTTCAGCATCTTGTTTTGCATCTTTGGGATGTGATAAATAATAATTTAGCGCTGCCGCTAGCGCATTGGGATGACCCGGTTGAACTAGTTTTGCAAAATCACCTACCACCATCCTGCATTGGCCTACATCAGTGACCACCACAGGTTTTTGAGCTATGGCATATTCCAACAGCGCCATTGGCAAACCTTCAATTTTTGATGATAATACAGCAATTTTTGCATTTTTAATATAGGCGGCTACATTTGACTGCAGACCTAATACATAAACTCTATTATTAAGATTCTTTTTGACTATTTGTTGTTTTATTTTTTTTGAATAATCGTCTTGGCGATCATCACCAACTAGTAAAAGATCAATATCAAATTGTCTAGAAATAATTTCAAATGCATTAATAAGCGTAAAATGATCTTTAGGGTCTCGTAAGTTAGCAACTGAAACGATGTATTCTTTTGAATGATGTATTTTTGTAGGTTTACTTGAATTTGATACAAAATTGCTAATTAAAGTCACTCTTTTGCACAGAAGCTTTTTTTTAGCCCAATTTTCAAGGGGTTGACTACATATAATAACATGATTAAAGAAAGCTGAAAATATTTTTATAGTCGCATTATTCTGATTTTTTTCGTTAGGCCGATTACCATGATGATCGTGCCAAATCAGTTTTAACTTTGGTTTTCTGATTTTAATAAGCGTTGCAAAAAAAAATGAAGTGCTATGGGCGTGTAAATGCGTAATTTGGTGCTTCTTAACAAACTGCATCGCTAAACTGAGGGCTTTAAAATCTACAGAACGCCGTTTATTTACATATAAATAATGGTCTAGATGATCAATCTCAGCTTTTAACAAACCTTCCTTACGGGTGGCAATTAAGCCAGAAAAATCAACTTTTTGATGAAGCGCATTGGTTAAATTAACAGCCATGCGTTCACCACCACCAGCTTCTAAGGAGTCGATGATTTGCAAGACACGTATGGGTTGATGATGCTTTTGTTTCATGGTTCTGTCTTTTGTTGTCTGTTGTCTTTTGTCAGTCTACTGTCCACTGTATACTGTCTTCTGTCTTCCGTCTACTGTAGACTGTCGACTGTGGACTATCAATTTTAAACTTATTTCTTAAGATATTTAATAAATCCTGACAAAAGTTTTTTAAAACGTAAAAGAAATCTTTCATACGGCTTTAAATTTATTTCACAGGTCAAGTGTTAGATGGAATTGAAACTGACGCACGTCTTAGTTGAGTGATCAAACCGTATCTTTCATCATTAGGAAAAATAGCAGTGACTTGATAAATCAGCTTGACTAATTCAATTGATTCTTTCCAAACATTTAATTTCTTGTAATCCATTTTCTCTCTTTTGTCTTCTGTCCACTGTATACTGTCTTCTGTCCACTGTATACTGTCGACTGTCGACTGTGGACTGTCTTATTTATAACAATTTACGAATTTCATCTTCAAACTTGTCTAAAGTATAATTTCGTGACCAATGGGCTGCATTGGTTGATAACAACTCTAAATCTTTCGGGCTGTCTTTAAAAGATTTGAGTTTATTTACTGTTTTATCTATGTTTTGAACATCCATTAAAACGCCACGCTGACCGTCATCCAACATCCAAGGCACGCAAGAAATAGGAGTGACAATGGGGACACAGCCCCAAAACATGGCCTCGGCCACCACTTTTGGCCAACCTTCAGATTGGCTTGGTAAAATGAGGAAATGCGAGTATTTTAAAGCCTTTTTGACCACGTCTTTAGGTTGATTGCCATACAAAAATGCCCAATCTTGAGCTTTTAATTGTTGAATGTTTTTATCTAAGTCAGCTTTGAGTTCGCCATTACCGTAAAAATGCACAATGGCTTCTATGCCTTTTGCTCTGAGTTGATGCACAAGTTTTAGAGCTAATTGTGGGCGTTTCCCTGGAGATAAACTCCCCACAAAACAAAAGTGCCAAGGTTTGGTATAATTTCTAACGTACAAGGGCTCTTTTTCTTTATCGTGATAGGTCGCGGTAAAAAAGGGCTTAATGTTTGGCGTTTGATTTGGCCATTGTCCGTAAACCAAAACTTGCATGTTTTTAGTTAGCCTAGTATTGCTTAAAATCCATTGTTGTAGCTTATAAGTCCAAGGCTGTTTTGACCGCGGGTCCCAATTGCCAGCATATTTAGCGGTTTTTGGGGTTTTGGGAAATAGAATTTGAACGAAACAGCCCAATAAACCCATATTGCCTGGACAGCGCAAATGAATATGATCGGCGTGTTTCATGGCTTTGTAAAGCGTATTAAAAATTTTAGGCAGTTTAGTTAAAGTTGATAATTTTTCTTTCAAGCCAATTAAAGAAAATGCCGGCATTTCTTCAATAGAAATATTGCTGTGTTGATACGCTAAACTGATGTTTTGATCAAAGTTATTCGATACAGGCGCAACAATATTAACTTGATCTACATGCTTCAACCATAAATTCATCTCACGGACGTAAGGCGCGTAGGCATAAAGTTGATCGTTGACTTTATAATGATTGGTATGTGAAATGATTAGGAAAGTCATCTTTCTATTTTAGGTTTAACAAACCACAATTTTAACCAAGCCCAAAAGCGACCGCAACTTTCGGTGAAGGCTTGCTTTTTGTTGGCTGTGGTAAAGGTATTCAAAAATCTAAGAAAGGTGAGTAATAAAACATTAGCATGCCATTTTAGTACATTTTTAAACCCAGGATTAGGCCAGCGTAAACGCCACACATACCAACCGTTTTTAACCACCATTTGCCCGTATTGAAATTGATTAGGACGACCAGATGGATGGTGATGGTGTTCTAGCTGAACACTGGTTGCAATGACATTCTGACCAAATTTTAAAGCCCTTATTGAATAATCTGCATCTTCATACAAACCATAGCCTTCAAAATATTCTGAAAATTTTTGAGAAAAAACTACATTTGACCGAAATGACATTGACATACCAACTATTAAATCAACGTCATAAAATTTCCCAGTTAAAGGATAAGATTGAGTGTTTCCATGAGAGAATTTAGGCATTTTCCCTGGAGCTAGCTTAGACATTAATCCTAGTGTTTGCCTAATTCTGTACCTCAAAGATAATTTGACTTTATAGCCTTCAACATATAAGTTATTTAGGTCTTTTTTTGCTTTATCGGCTTTTTGCCATTGATTTTCATTTACAGCTATACCACCAATACCTGTGATGTTCGGATTAGTCTTAAATATGGCTATTAGATTCTTAAAGTAATTTTGTTTTAAAACAGTATCATCATCCAGAAAAGCAACTATATCCATATCTTTTCTACAAAGATCAATGCCAATATTACGTTGTTTGGTTAAGCCACGTTGTTCAGGCTTAACTTTGTAATAATTTAATTCTTTTAAGTTAATTTTATTAAGTGCGTGCTTAGTATCATCATCTGGTGAACCGTCAATGATTAATATCTCATCGGGTAAATAACTTTGCACTTTAACTGAGTCCAAAAGTCTTAATAAAGGTTCAGCCCTTTTGTAGGTACAGATGATTAAACTTAACTTCATTGATGTTTATTATTTAAAATTGTAGACCAGCGCAAACTCGTATTCCAAGCTTTTTTAAAATAGCTGAGGTGAGAAAAGAAATGTATTAATCCTTTTGATTTTAATGTATTTAGAAACAACAGTGTTTTATAACCATAAACTTGAGGCTCGCTGTTGTGTAAAATTTTTGAAAGTAATACAGTTGGGGATGGTTTTGGCAAAGGCTTTTCGTTTCCCCATGATAATTTTGGCTTGGTTCTAAACCCACCTACGGGAGCTTTAAGGTGATCTATTACAATGTCAGGTGAGTATAATACATCAATTCCTTTATTCCTTAGCTGCATACCAAAATCAACATCTTCACCGTAACCATATTCAAGACCTTTATGGAATCTAATGGCTTTTGCCTTTTGAAAATTTAAAAACGAATTACCTGCACCAAAAGTTGCCCATTGCTGAAAGGTTTGATTTAGGTTTACTTCATGTTTTTGAATATAAACTGTTGTTAAACAATCTAATTTATAAATTAACATCTGTTGGAAAGTGCTTTCAATCAAATTCTCGTTCATTCTATTATCATCATCAGCTAAAAATACCCATTCAGACTTCACTAAATCTAAAGCCATATTTCGGGCATTGCATGCGCCTGTTTGATGTATAAATCGGTGTGTGATTTTAAAAGGCCATTGTTCTGATACTAAATAATCGAGTTCACTCTGGGTCTCTGGATCAGGATTTTGCTCGATTATAATAACATTTTGGGGTAGTAACGACTGTTTTGATAAGTCTTTCAGCACATCATATAAATATTTTTTTCGCCCAATTGTAGGGATAATCACATCAAGCTGAATTTGAGATTTATTGAATGGCTTTAGTTCAGGTAATGAAACTGAATTTAAGAGTGATGATTTAACTTTGATTTGCGATAAAAACAAACTTTTTAACCATGCCCAAAGATTAAATTTAGATTCGTATATCGTTAAGTTTAAGAGCAAAAGATGCTTCCATACCCATTTGTAATGTTGAGCTACAAAGCTAAACACTTCTGAGGTGTTGGCTTTTTGGTTTTGTAAAGTTTGAAGCTTTTTAACAGGTTTTAGTAATTTAGGATGCGAATAACATAACAAACCTTGAGGCTGAGCCAGTTTGGCTATACTATGCAGAATATAATTGAGGTTTTTATGCCTTTTAATAAAGGGTTCTAACTTATTCACGACCGCAGTGTTAATACCGCCCACATTTTGATGCATCCGCCAAGTTGGGTATTTTACTTCAAGATTAACGTTGATAAATGGGCTTTGCTCAACATATCCGATAGCTTCAGGTAAATATTGAACATCTGAATAACTAGCCATGATGCGTTTATGATGAAATATCTCATCAAAAGACTCGGTATTTAAATTTTGATGAATATCTTGATGTACCCAAATCAATAGCTCATCAGGATAGTCTTTTGCAATTTCAAAAAACGTCTGGACTAAAGGTTTTTGATGATAAACAGATAACACCTTTCCACCTGATTGACAAGATATAACCTTAGAAGTATCGTGAACAAGTTTAATCATGTTGATTTTCTATAATTGAATTGTAAAAATCTAAATTCTTTTGAGCAATAACTGTATGAGAAAAGTCTTTAATTATTTTTTCTTGCGCTTGTCGGCCTTGTTTTTTTCTTAAAGGTTGATTAATTAATAGTGTATTAATTTTTTCAGCAAAAAGTTGATGATCTGAAGGGTGAATCAAAAAGCCTTCACTCCCATTTTCAATGACTTCTTGCGCCCATCCGATATTTGAGGCTACAATGGCCTTTTTCATCGCCATGGCTTCTAGCCAACTCACTGGAAAGGCTTCAGCATAAGAAGGAAATACGCAAACACTCGCCTTAGCAATGTAAGTTTTTACTTTATCGTAAGGTACTTTACCATGATATTGCACGTTTTTCTGAGCTTGTTCAGAAAAAATTTCTTTCATTAGTTCCCAAGTAGATGAATTTCCTGTTTGTATATCGCTTGCATCACTTCCAATTAAGATAAGTTCAGCTTTGGGTTGAAGTGTAATGAGCTGATTAAATATGTGTGCTAAATCCAAAACCCCTTTTTTTCTGATTAATGTGCCTACATACAATAGCTGGTTTGTATTCACCTGACCTGAATTTTCTGCTGTAAAATGCTTTAAATTAATACCATTATATACGGTTGTAAAGTTGATGTTCAAATCAAAAAACGCATTGGTTTTTTGTGCTACAAAATCACTTACCGCTAAATGCGCATCGGCTTTTTTGAGTGCTCTTTTTTCATGGTAGTAATTTTTCTTTTTAAGATGTCGCTTTTCGAGTTTACAAAAATAGGTATCGCTTCCGTGTAGTTTGATAATAATGGGACACTTTTTAGGTTGTACAAAAGAGGTTATTCCACCCCAATCAATCGACTCTACAAGGTCAATTTTATGATGATCGTAAAGTTGATTGATGATTTTTTCGATTTTTTTTTGAGTCAACCACCGTGATAAGCCTTTTACTTTTACATTCTTTATTTTTTGTACAATAATGCCATTATCTGAAAATACCTCATCTTGGTCTTGCCCATAAACCAATACACGTACTTCATGCCCGAGATTTATTAAAGCGTTGCCTAAATTATAGATGCTTGTCCCAATACCTGCAGAATGATTGCATTTAGGGTGTGGATACTCTGGTGTAAGATAAGCTATTTTCATTCTATATATATCCCATTTTTTTTCTTAATGGATAACACCCAACCTTTAAAGTAAATCTAACTAACCAATTGTGACCTTTACGATTAATAGGATTAAATTTACGAGACTTTTGCTTAGCCTCCCAAATATGCTTGGCTCCTGTCTCATTTGTGAAAGATGTATTAATAACTTTGATATTGTCAATATCTTCTTTAATCTTATTTAGGGACTTCTCTGTTTCAAACATATCCCTCAATTTAATCAAAGTATTATCGTCTTTAATTACCAAATCTTCATATCTCACAACTGTATAATTGTTAAGATCTGGTATTTTTTTAATTATTTTTTTATTAAAAAGCCATGAATAATACAAAGGATAAATTCCAACAAATATACCTATCTTTTTTAAGGTATTTTTAGTATTCCTTTTACCAAGACTCATTCCTTTAAATAAAGATTTCAATACCGCATAAGGATCCCGTAAAATTAAGATTTGGATATCATTTGGAAAAACTCGATTAATATGTTCAATCCCAACAAAAGAAGTGTTTTTAATAATAATAGACTCTTTATCGCTTTTAGAGATGATTTTATTTCTTAAATCATTTATGAATAAGTAATCAAAGAAATCTTTATCTTTTACCCCATAGATATGTGTATCATATATGCTAAAGTATGCATCTAATAATGGTGCAATACGAGTTTCACTTCTATGATGAATTAAAACATCGGCTTCAAGAAATGTTTTAAAAACTTCAGCTACAAAATTATGACCAGTTCTAGGAGAGTATGAATTAGAAAATATAATTTTTTGTTTCATAGTTTATTACTTATTATCTGATTAATCGCCTTCACAATGCGTTCTGAGGCTTGGTCTGCTGGTTGTTGATTGATTACTTCAAACCATTTTTGAGCATTTGCTACATATTTTTGTTGATTGTTGAGTCCTTCCAAGATTTTGTCCGCTATTTCTTCTTTGGAATTTAACCAAATGACTGCGTCTTTATTGGGCATGGATTGGAAGTGAATATAGTTATAAATTTTATAGATGTCTTTCTTCAATTCTTTGACATTGGGATTGTAATTGATGTAACAGCAAGCTTTATTTTGTGCTGCATAATCAAAAGCCATTGATGAGCCTACATTGATTACTAAACTGGTATGTTTTACTGTATTTGCTAGAAGTATTTGATCTTCTAAAGTAGGCATTATGGTATTCCAAGCATCTGCATGTTTTTTCCAAGCTGGGCGTATGGTTGTAATTTCATCGGCATAAGCTGTTAAAACTTCGTCAAAACGATCAGAATAATCTACAGGACAAGGTCTAAATATAATACCTATCGTTTTCGAATACAGCTTGTTATCATTTATATACCTTACAGCTGTTGCTATATCGTTTAGGTAGTTTTGGTCATGAGGGCTAGTAGTAATATCATCACCAGAAACACAAATGTATTCTTTATTTTTATCTAGACTATACTTTGCACAAAAGGCGTCTCGTGACTCGATAAAATTTGAAATAGAATGAATTTCAAACTGAGGCGTACCCACCACAAAAACTTGATTAGCATCAATATAAGAATAATAATCAAGTAGTTGCATCTTCATTAAATCACTCCAAACCAGGTAGTGATCTGTTTCAACCACCATGGTTGCTTTTGGTAAATTATCCCATGAAAAGACAAAACTAATAGTAGGTATACCTAACATCTTAGCAGCTTCAACTGGTGCAACAGCGTTTATTGGTCGCTGATTGCTTACCAATAATAAATGTGGTTGTTGTTTCTTAAGTTGTTCAATGCACTTTTGGAAATAGGTGGTACCAGATTCTGTTTTTTTGATCTTATTGCGTAATGTTTTTAGATTATTGCGATATTTAAAAACATAGAATTTCTCTATTATATTTTTTACTTTTTGTTTAAATCTTTTGTTTGCTGGTTTAAAGATGTATGACTTATAATTTAAGTTCTTTGTTTTTTTTATTGAATTATTAATTTCTATTATTTTTCGAGCTCTTTTAAGCAAATCTGATTTTGGGTGTGGTTGAGCCTTTAGTGGGATTGACTTAAATCCTACTTTATCAAAATCAAAAGGAGTTGCATTCCAATATGTAAAGCTTATGGAAGATTTCTTTAAAAAATCAGGTATTTTAGAAAAGACAAAGTTTCTTAAACCTACTCCGTCTGGTATTAAAATGAGTATTTTATTGTGTCTCATTGGTTAAATTTCTTTTAGCATTTCTTCTGCTTTTTTCCAATCGTCTAAAGTATCAATATTAACATATTTTGCAGGATTAGATTTTATATAACTCAATTTTTCTCCAAAAAAACTCCCTTGCTTAATTACTTCAGTTTTGGTGATATAAATACTACCATCGCGAAAATAAGCGGTTGGTAAATCTTGACGCCGTTTGATGATTTGCTTTTCACCTGTTGCAATGCTTAAATTATCATTATTATCGGCTTCGAATACCCAATGCGGATTATATTCATGTGGTACCGGCAACACACTTATTAAAGCCTCAGCTTTTGAAGCGATAAATTTTTCAAGCGCTTGATCGATAAAACCTGTTTCTCTAAAAGGTGAGGTTACTTGTAAAAGAATTACTGCATCAAAAAATACGCCTTTATCTTCAAAAAACTGAATGGCGTGTTGAACAACGCCTAAACTACCTGATTGATCTTGTGCTAATTCACTTGGGCGCTGAAAAGGTACATCTAATCCTAATGACTTACCAACCTTCATTATTTCTTCGTCTTCAGTAGATAAGATAACTTTGCTAATTAAATTTGATGCAAGTGCAGCATCTGCTGTGTAAGCTAACAAGGGTTTACCGCCAAGTTCTTTTATATTTTTTCTAGGAACGCCCTTACTGCCGCCACGAGCAGGGATTATTGCTAATATTCTATTCTTTTTGTCGTCCATTATTTAGTGTCTTCTGTCTTCTGTCTACTGTCTACTGTCTATTGTCTTCTGTCTTCGGTCTTCGGTCTATTGTCTTCTGTCTTCTGTCTTCGGTCGATTGTCTTCGGTCTACAGTCGACAGTCAACTGTGGACTGTGGACTGTGGACTATCAATTTTAAACTTATTTCTTGAGATATTTCATAAACCCTGATAAAAGTTTTTTGACTTGTTCTAGTTGACTAAAAATCTCATTATTTTCATCAATAAACTTTAATTCAACAGATATTATTAATTGAGTTTCTAGTTCTAATGCAGAACCGTACGCTATTTCGACAAATCTTTTATAATCTCTGTCTGAGCTCCGACTATTACCTTCAGCTATATTAGATGGAATTGAAACAGATGCACGTCTTAATTGACTTATCAATCCATATTTCTCTTCTTTTGGAAAATTTGCCGTTACTACATAAACCTGCTTAACTAATTCAATTGATTCTTTCCAAACATTCAACTTCTTGTAATCCATTTTTTTTATTTGGTCTATTATATTCTGTCTTTGGTTTACTGTCTACTTTCTACTGTCTTCGGTCTTTAGTCTACTGTCTACAGACAACTGACGACTGACGACTGAAGACTGAAGACTAAATTACTAATAAACAATCGTCTTATGAAACTTCAATTCAACCTTTGCTAAAACAGCAGCTATCTTTTCTCCTGCATCGCCTTCACCGTAAATAATGGCTGGTGTGGGTCTTGGGTTGGATTGGATTTGGCTCATGGCTTGGGTGATTTCTTGCGTACTGTAATTGACATCCATAACATTATTACCCCGTTGGCGACGGTTTTGTCGACTACCGATATTAATCACCGGAACGCCCAAATAGGCGCATTCTCGAATTCCTACCGATGAATTCCCGATTAAACCTATGGCTTGATCTAGCAAATTAAGGAAATCATTGCCTTGCATGTTTTTAAAGAAATGTACGTGTTCTACATCGTATTTTTCTCTAAAAGCGCGAATACCCGTAGATGTACCATCTGAACCTGCATCTACATTGGGCCAAAACCACAACACCGGAAAAGCTGTTTGTTGGCGAATGGCTTCTAAAGTAGTTTCTACATGCTTACGAGAATTTTGATATTCGTTAGTAACTGGATGTTGCATGACTACCCAATAGCCGTTGCTTAGATCAGGTTGAGCTCCTACACCGCCATATGTTTTGTAGGGATCAAAACTCAGTTGTTTGAGTCCCTGAACTTCTTTGGCTAAATCGATGGATGGACAACCCGTATTAAATACTGAACAAGGTTCTTCGCCTAATTTTAAAACGCGTTCTTGGGCATCTTTTGAAGCGACTAAATGATAATCGGCTAACTTGGTAATACTATGCCTTACCTTTTCATCGATATTGCCCGTGACTTCACCACCTTGTATATGGGCTAAAGGAATATTCATGTAGGAAGCCGCAATAGCCGTTGCCATGGTTTCAAATCGATCGGCTACGGTAACCACAATGTCAGGTTGCAAGTTTTCAAACACACTAGACAACTCTAAAATACCAATGCCTGTGGTTTTGGCAGCAGCAGTGAGGTTTTCGCCTTCTAAGACGTTGAAAACTTTGGCATCTATGTTAAAGCCATCGGCTTTGATATAATTAACCGCCGTTCCGTAGCGTTCTAATAAAGCCGAAGCCGCCACCACCAATTGCAATTCTAAATCAGGATGCTTTTTAATGGCTTTTAAAGCGGTTTTTATTCTGGAATAGGAAGGGCGAGCGGTTACAACGACGCAGATTTTTCTTTTTTGCATGATAGATTAATTACAAGGATTTAGATAAATTCATTAAATCATTAAAAGATTTAATACAATTTGGGTCTCCTTTGAATGTTGCTTGAACATCAACCTTATACATTTCTATCCACTTATTCCATTCTATAAAAGGTATTTGCTGAAAAACCTCTATGAATTTAGGTTGCTTACTCCAACCGAGTAATCTTGAATTCCAACCGTCCAAAGAAAGACTTAAATGTTTATAATTTTGATATTCTAGTTGAGATTTATATATATCTATTAAATATTTTTTTTCGTCTTTAATAGAAGTGTAATCAAAATATAAATTTGGAACTAAGGAAGTATGTACTTGGTAATTAAATAATTGCTTATAATTTGGAAGTTTTACTTTTTTAAAAAATTCATTTATAAAAGCATTACATAGTCTGTGTTTTGGTGGCGCATCAAGTGCCCAAGGCATAAAAATTGTCGAATTATTTATATCTAATATATTTTTAAGTTTAGCAAAATGCTCTTCTTTAAAATCTAAACTTACATTATCTACATCAATAAAATAGACATCAGCTCCCAATTTTCCACCAACTTCTAATGCCTCTTTATTTCTTGTATTGACCATTGATTGATATTCCTTTGTTGAAGGCCGACCATCAGTTAAGAAAATTAAATCTATCTTTTTATTTTGATTTTTTAATGCCGACAATAACCCACCACAACCAATAACTTCGTCATCCTGATGTGGAGCAATAACTGTAACTTTATCAAATTGATTAAGATTTACTTCCTGTATGACAAGATTTTCTTTATAATAATCTGTAGCCATAACTTTGATGGCTAAATCTAAATCTAAGGTTTTTTCTAATTTCTTAATCAAAAAATTATATTGTGAATTAGGCTTCACCGATAAAATTTTTTGCTTCAAATATGTCTTAATTGTTCTTAGTCCCATTCACTTAAATTTTGTTTAATTAACTTTTCTAATTCAATATTATAAGGCTTATAAAATTCTTTCAATCCTTTAATTAAATTGGCATTTATTTTTGTAACTTCTCTAGCAGATTTTTTACCCACTTGCATGAATTTAGATCTTAGTTTAGTTCTTTTCTTGCTATCACTGGTATATTTAACTATGATTTTATTTACAACCTTATCATAAAGTATAATTAGTTTAACCAAATATTTTGATCTGATTGCAGGATTTATAATAAGAGCTTCTTCTCTATTAACTTTATTATCTGTATTTATTTTAAAATCAATTGGGTTGACTCCTAAAAAATCACCTAGCTTTTTCAACTCTGCATCCTTGTTATCCTTTAGTTTTTCAAGAACAATAACATGACACTTTTTACTATCTATGTAAGTCAAGAAATGCTTTAAAGATTCAGCATAACAACCTCTTTTTTTATATTGAAGATGGAGTTTCTCCCATTCAGACATTTCATGATTTTCTTCATATCTTAAAGCTTCTTCAAAACTTCTTGTTTCTCTACCTTTTCTAAATTCATTCCAATATTGACTTAGCGCTCTATCTACAGGATTTCTTAAAACAAAAACAAACTTAGTAGAAGGCAAAAATTCAGCTAATCTTTTGTGTGAAGGCTTCCACCACAGTAAATCAGCGTCTTTTTGACCTGTAATTTTGTTTTCATTAATAAAATTAGCTTTATAATTTTCTATTTTAGATTGCCCATTCCATTGCTTAATTTCATTATTTTTTATAGCTGACCTACTAAAAAGATTAGATTCTATAAAAAAATCCATGTCACTATAATGAAACATATCAATTTCGGGATGATTATTTGTAAGCTCATATAATGTGGTTGAACCAGAGCGTCTTTCTCCGCCAATTATAAAAGTTGGGTTTGCCATATTACAATTTAAGTTAATTTTAATTTAATCTAGTAATCAATCTTTAAAGCGTTTTTTATTCTGGAATAGGAAGTGCGTGCGGTTACTACTACGCAGATTTTTCTTTTTTGCATGCTAAATTAATTGATGTTTTCATAAGACATTTCAAAATAATCTAAAACATTCTTCATCTTATTCATTTGTTGACTTGAAAATGATTTTCGCCAATGATTTAGTTGTTCTTCTTTGGTTTTTATGATGTTATCTGCGCTTGTTCTGCTTTTTTTATCAAAATCTATAGTAGACAGATGCACGTCTTTAGAGCCCCATCTATTTAAAATTTTGGTCAAGGTCTTTTCAGGTTGAAGCAAGGTTTCTTCGTACGTAATATATATCCAATCCTTGTCATGTCTTGGATGAGAGACTACTTGCTGGTTGGTCAATGCCCATTTAGCTATTTGCACTTCTTCTAGTGTATTGAGTTTCTTTAAAAAATCTTCGTGTGCTAGGTACACATGGTTATGTGAAGACTTAGGAATTTCAAAAAAAGGTTTTGCGTCTTTCCAACCTGCATGTTTTAATTGCGATGCAACCACTGCAAAGGGATTACGTAACATATAAATTGGTTTTTTTTGAAAGTGAAAATTGGCTGTTAAGTAGGGTAATAACATATTGCCGCGAGTAAACTTAATAATCGCTGCTTTTGCTTTTGCTAAATCACTTGCCGTCGTGTGTTGAATTTCCCAATGATCAATATGCTTCCCCCTAAATAAATCCTCAAATGATGATTTTATAGAAGCATCTTGTAAATCGTCTGGTAAAAATTGACGGGATGCAAACTGATGCTTTGCAAAGCGTGAATCTTTTCTTGGCAACATAGGCTCCCACAAAATGGGTAACTGAAATAATTTTGACAAGGTCTCTCCCATCCAAGTTGTTCCGCCACGAGGATCTCCAAAAAACAAGATGTTTTGTTCTGGTATTAATTCAATTTTCCAATTGAAAAATTGACGTTCTATTTTTTTTTGAACCCTTCTTAAAGACATTGTTCCAATTGAATTATAAATGTAATTGATTTTAAATCTTTCCCTATTTTAAAGGTGTAATTATGATGTCTGTACTTCAATAGGATTTCTTCAAGGATTAAATCATTTACCGCTTTCATTGACATAGGAACACGATCTGATTTTTTTAATTGCTTTTTTAGGCGATACTTCAAGGAAGAAAAATATTCGTCTTCTTTAATTCTTATGTGCACAATATTCCCCTCAAGGCTAGGAAGCACAACTTTAATTAAATGCCAGACTTTTGCATGGTCGTTGGTGATTTCTATGCTTTTTGTTGCATCATTCTTGCAAAGTTGATCTTCTTTTTTTAGGATATATTGATTTAGTTTTTGATGTAAAATAGGCTTTACCGCTTTTTGTTTTTGCTGAAAGAAAAAATGTTGTTGATTGATTTTTTTAATATTGAAAAAACGAGGCGTTACTTCCATTACTGAATCATTAATTGAATTATAAATGGGATGCCATTGATGAAAGAACAAGGTCTCTGAATTTTTATATTCTTTCAATCCGCTGTTTTTAAATCGTTCGTATAAATCAACATCCTCTGATCCGTAAAAGTGATAGAACTCGTCATAGCCTTCTATTGAAAAGAAGTTGGGTTTACTTACTAAAATCATCCCATTGATATAGCCATGATGCTTGATTTGATTTTCAGTAAATTTTCCTGTAGCAATTTGTGGTTGAGTAACTTCTTGCTTTAAGTAGGAGAGCTTGAATAAACAAAATTGACTTGTGTTTGCTAAGCTCAAAAATGTTCTTATTGCATTTGTATCAAAACAAATATCGACATCAGCTACAAAAACAAATTCTCCTTTGGCTTTTGAAGCGGCATAATTAAGGGCTTTGCTTTTATTCCATAACAAGCCTGGGTGTGCAATGTAATGATAGGATGCAAATGAAAAGCCTTCAACTACCTTTTGAATACGAGATGCAAAGGCATCACTACTACCGTAGTCCACAAAAACCACTTCAAAGTTACTTTCATTTTGGTTTGCAAGTGACTTCAACGAATTTTTAATCCGTTGTTTTTCTCTATTACGATAAGCGTATAAAATGCTAATTTTCAAACTTCAATTTTTTAATAAAAATTCATCTTTTTTTCAAGCAATTATTTTAAAGTATTTAGTATTAATTCTATATCACTACAAATTAAAATGAGTTAAATAGATTTCCAAATCCTTTCGATTTAATGTCAGGTCTTGTTCGATTTCCCAATGCTTATATATAGCCTCAATTTTCTTAGCTAAAGTTGTAATATTTTTTTCATTATTTGGCGTATGGAGTTCATGGTTTTTACCTAGCAGACGCATTGTTTCACTAGTTGTTGGCCCTACATGTAAAATGGGCTTATTAGCCACTACTAAATGCGGTATTTTACCAGGGAGAAAAGGACTTAACCACGTATCGGCTTCTATCACAATATTAACACTTGCTAGCTTTTGCAGTTTAAAAACAGTATTGAAATCTAGGTAAGTGTTATGCTTAATAATATTTTCATGCATTAACTTTTCCATGGCTGCTTTGTGCCCTTCAAAACAATTACCGATAAAAATTAAAACTGCATTTTGTTTGGCCTTTGGGTTATCATTTAAAAACTTAGTAAAAGCTTTCATCAGAACAAATGGCGGTCGTTGCTTCATTAAACTTCCTGCATGTAATAAATTAAACTTTTTTGAATCAAAAAAAGAAGGTAAGATAGAACCATTTGTTTTAATCTCTTTTAAATGATCTGTAATTTGATGTGGTATAATTAAGCGCTTCTGATTATGGTTAGGATAATAAGACTCCATCCATTCGGCGAGTAACTGACTTGGGTAAACTAGTTTAGTTGCCTTAGCATACACCTCTAAAAAGAAAGCTCTTTTTTGCAAAGATCCTGGCTCAGCCCAATCATATGGTCTTGGATAAGCATACATCGGATATGGGTCATGAATATAAGCGTACCATTTGCTATGCCATTGAGGACTTTCTAATACGGCTTTATGCGGCCTAAAACTGGCTGCTTTGCTACAAGTAAGCACAATATCATAAGCTTCAGGGTTTTCTTGTTGTAGTGCTTTTTTAAATCGATTAACATCTTCAAAATGGGAAAATGAAAAGCCTAATTTAGCTTCTACTCGTTGATTGAGCTTAATCCCAAACTTTTTTAGAAAAGTATTGAGTTTGCTCAACCAATAATATTTGGAACTTTTAGAACGCGCTATGACTTCAGCATTGAAATTTGGTGTTTCGGTATAGTTTTGATCTAAGTGCAGGACTTTAACTTCATGCCCAATTTTAATTAAATTATTGATTAAAGCTAGCCTGCCTTTAACCCCACTAGAATCGTTGGGGTTGATGCTTTCAATTAAAAGCAATATGTTTTTTTTATTATTCAATTCTTTCTAAATTATGGTAAATTGATTTTCTGTTATCTATTCTCAAAAAAGTAACCAAAGCCTTAAAATGACCAATTGTGTAATATTTTTTTTGAACATATTTCTGTTTTTGTTTTTTTAACTTGTATTCAATTAGGGATTTGACCATACCTGATAAGCGATGAAAAAAGTCAATCTTGAAAAATTGTTTGCTTTCAATCAAAAAACTAAATCCATGTGTATAGCCATTATGTATATTTCGTTTTTGTACTGATTCCAATTGATAAGATTTGGCATCTGGATAATGCGTTACTTGATTATTGGTAACAAAAAAAGGCTTAAATCCTACATACATCATTTTTTTTTGAAAAACAGATTCATCAGCACCTAAATTGTGCTTAGTTCCAGGGCCAAACCTTACATCATACCCACGTACCTCTACCCATTGTGATTTATAAAAACAAAAATTACATCCAAAAAAAATTAAACGCTTAGCATTTAAAAAAGCAGCATCTGTTTTTGAAAACTGTGAAGGTTGATACATCTTTTTATGCCCTTTGTCAGCTAGACTCATTAATTCGTTGGGAACTCTATAGCCTCCACCAAAAAAATACTTGTTACCTTTTTCAAATGCAACTTCTTGATATCGTTTGACAAATGTTTCAGGGAAGTCGATATCATCGTCTACACAAATGATTAGCGCTTCTTCTTTACTAACATAATTAGCGATAAGCGTATTAATACATTTTGATTTGTTAGGAGATTCAGAATATACTAAAGAAATTTTTTCAAAGCTTCCAAAATCTTCTTTGTAACGTTTAAAATTGTCTTCACATCCATTTTCTACAAAAAGTAATTGTGACCTTGTACTGTTATCTGAATTAACAAACTGCTTAATAATATGACTACCTTTTTTAAAGTTGTTGTACGAAGCACAGATTAAATAGGTATTTATAGTTGCATCCATTACCTCAAAACTTGTTTAAGAAAAAGTTTTAGCTTCTTTTTTAAAGTTTCACTTTTACGCTGTCTTTTCATTTCTTCACTGAAAAAATGAGATTCTGTTTTTAATTCCTTATAAAATTCCCTTGGGATTCTAAGGTATGATCTCCATTTATAATTTTTAAATGTTTCGGGCAATCTACCATTGTATACAATCTTGTGCATTTCTTCAATAAGCTTAACTGTTGAAATGAATTGAAATATTTTCTTATCATTTAATAAACTTGTAGAATCACTCCTTGTTTGCCTGTAATAACAAATACCATTTTTAGAGTAAGATATTTTTTTCGCTTGTTGTATAAGCAGGGTAAACATAACACCATCTTGATTAATCCTAAGGGACTCATGCCATAATTGATTTGTTTTTGATAAAAAATCATATTTTACTAAGTAAACATGAGGTGTAAAATATCCTTTATTAGCATAAAGATCTTCAAAAAAATGAAAGGAGTTAGTGTAATTTTTGTAAACCTTTAAATTTTCAAATACTTCTTTATTACTATTGCAAAACATTCCCCATTTGCATGTTATAATATCAGCGTTTTCTTTTAAAGCAATTTTAATCTGCTCTTCAATTTTATTTTCTGAAAATAAATCATCACTATCCAACCAATTCACATATTCGCCTTTGCTCATCTTAAACCCGTAGTTCCTAGCTCCATTTCCGCCTGGTAAATGTTCATCTGGGCGGTGGTAATATTTAAAGCGTGGGTCTTTTTTGACATATTCTCCTACTACTTCATCGGTGTTGTCCGTGGAGCCATCGTCTACAATAATGCACTCCCAATTTTGGTAGGTCTGCGCTAAAACAGAATCCAGCGTTTCACCAATAAGATGCGCCCGATTGTAAGTCGGGATAATAACTGAAACAAGATTAGATTTCTTCATATTTATTTACCAAATCCCCATTTTGAAACAGAAAAACTATAACTTTCTTGAAATAAAATCATATCATTGTTTAATTTACTAAAAATGTACTCTCTCTCATTTGCTGTTAATTTTCTTTTATCTTTTCTCATTGATTTACTTATGAGCTGTTTTACTAATTTTCTTATTGATTTTGGGATAAAATTAAACTTACCGCCAAGCTTCTTTTTCAATTTTAATTCTTTTCTATTTACGGGTTTGGTTATATTGTTTTTAATATTCTGGTCTGCAAATACATATTCTTTTACACCAATAAAATCATATATTCTCTTCAATAATGACTTATAATCACTTTTCAAATCATCAAAATCAACAACTAGAATGTCTTCTCTTTTAAAATATTTCTCGTACTCACATAACTGCAAGTAATAATTTGAAACATTAATTAAATGATTTGATGTAATCGAATTGTTCCATTTTAAGTTTTTTTGCATAAAATTATAGTGTGACACTATTCTATCATAAGGATTCCTGACGATATAAATAAATTTAGGTTTCAATCCATATTCAAAAATTCGCTTTGCAACTCCATTCTCTGCAGGATATTTTGTATAACCTGTAGAACCATCAAAAACAAAGTTATGCTGAGGCTTCAAATCAAATAAATCCCAAAAATCACCTTCCTTATACACAGCCTTCCCCATCTTAACTGAAAAATATTCTGGTTCTTTCAATGGAGAAAAACATATTTCAGGATGAAGTTCTAAATGTTTATAAATACTAGAAGTGCCAGATTTCATAGCACCAATCAAAAAAATTGGAGTTATATTTTTCATAAAAATGTTATATTAATTAAACCTAAGTACTATGTATTCACTCCCAATTTTGGTAGGTCTGCGCTAAAACAGAATCCAGCGTTTCACCAATAAGATGCGCCCGATTGTAAGCCGGGATAATAACTGAAACAAGGGGTTGCTTGTTTTTGGGGTTCATATTTTTTAGTTCAGGTTTCACATTTCAAATTTTACAATTATCATTTCAAAATTCACAATTAAAAATTCACAATTAAAAATTCAAAATTATTATTTCAAATTTGATACTTTACATTTCTAAATCAGATATCCGACATCACCATTCACCAATTTCAGCCTACAGCCTATCACCATTTACAATTCAAAATTCAAATCTCACAATTCAAAATTATTATTTCAACTCTCCCAACCTTTTCACCTTAATTTAGCTCAAGGGCTTGAAATGCTGATTGAGGTTTCAAGAACCAGCCACTTCTCGACTGAGTTTATCTCGAAGAATTGAGAGGCTCGAAGCTAAACAGTATTGTTTACCCTGAGAATGTTGGTCACTGATTTTTTGACTTTTCCAATTCACAATTCAAAATTCACAATTCAAAATCATCATTTCAACTCTCCCAACCTTTTCACCTTAATTTAGCTCAAGGGCTTGAAATGCTGATTGAGGTTTCAAGAACCAGCCACTTCTCGACTGAGTTTATCTCGAAGAATTGAGAGGCTCGAAGCTAAACAGTATTGTTTACCCTGAGAATGTTGGTCACTGATTTTTTGACTTTTCCAATTCACAATTCAAATTTCACAATTCAAAATCCAAAATCACCATTCACCAATTTCAGCCTACAGCCTACTGCTTAAAGCCTATCACCATTTACATTTTTCATTTCACAATTCACAATTCACAATTCAAAATTCAAAATTCACAATTCACAATTCACAATTCAAAATTCAAAATTATTATTTCAAAATCCGAAATCACAAATCACTATCAAATAATTCGTGTAATTTCTTCTGTAATATTTTTTTGTCAGGAAGTTGTGTTTTATAATCAGAAACCATTGTTGGTGAAAGGCTTCTATTTAATGCATATTCAACAACTTCACTATCTTTATCCTTACATAATAAAATTCCGATACTTGGATTTTCATTTGCCTTTTTTATGTCTCTATCTAATGCTTCCAAATAGAAATTTAATTGTCCTAAATGATCGGGTTTAAACTTGTCTGTTTTGAGCTCAAAAGCTACCAAACACTGAAGTCCGCGATGATAAAATAGCAAATCTATAAAAAAGTCACTATTCCCTACTTGCAATTTATATTCCTCGCCAATAAACAAAAAGTCTTTGCCAAGTTCAAGGATAAAATTTTTCATTTGCTCAATAAGACCATACTGTAAATCGTGTTCACTATGACGTTCAGGTAAATTCAGAAACTCAAAAACATAACTATCCTTAAATGTGTTTATTAAATCTTTGTTATTTTCTCTCAACTCTGTCGAGAGTTTTGAGTTTCCAATCATTGTCCGCTCAAAAAGACTTGAAGAGATTTGTCGATCAAGTTCTCGGAAACTGTAATTTTCTTGTTTAGCCAATTTCAAATAAAACTCTCTTTCTTCTGTAGTTTTACACCTAGAGAAAATAGCTAAATTGTGAGACCAACTAATTTCTCTCAACAGTGTTGAGAGTTTTGGAAAGTCTTTGTAAGTATCGTAAAACTGTTTCATTCTCCAAATATTTTTGTCGGAGAAGCCTTTGAGTTCAGGTTCAGTTTTCTGAATATATTTTGATAATTCCATTACAACCGAATCACCCCATTCTGACTGTTCAATTTTATTACTAATGTACTCTCCAATATTCCAATACAGGTTAATTAGTTCAGCATTCACTGATTTTATAGCCTTAACCCTAGATTTTTTAATCAGTCGAATTATATCAGCAAATCGTTTATCCATTATCCTGTTAAGTTTGCTCATAAATTTATGCTTTTATATCGGAAATTAGCTATTGGAAACGGTTTTTTACCGTTACTGCCAACGCCTCACGCATTTTCTATTTCACATTTCAACATCCAAGACGGATGTATCGAAGTCCAGGCAGTGATATTTCAAAACTCAAAATTCACAATTCAAAACTCAAAATTCATAATTGAAAATTCAAAATTCACAATTAAAAATTCAAAATCCAACTCAGCTTGTCTATATGTTTAGTTATAAAACTTACTATTATACTTGGTTATTTATCTAATCCTACGTTTTTTATGATCTTGCCGGTTATCCCAGATGAAACTATCTCGATGGTCTTTTCGTTTATCTCGTAGAAAATCAAATAGGCTTTCATTGGTAGTACGCGCGTTTTTTTATTTGATGTTAATCGCCCAATAAATTCATTTTTTGACAGCGTAGTTAATACCTCTTCTGTTTCTTCTAAAAGCTTTAGACTGTAGGTAGCTGATTGGTTTCTGCGTGTATAAAATTCAAGAATATCACGAAACTCCGATTTGGCTAAAGCTGACCATATTATTTTTTTGACAGCCATTCTTTCATTTCAGAAATTACGGATTCGTTACTAGAAAATTGACCTTTCTTGATTTGCTCGCTACCTTTTGAAATTGCTTCTTTTTGTTCGGTTGATAATTGGTACAGCTCCTGTTCGGAAGTGTCCAATATTTGCTGAAGCGCTTTTAAAAAATCCAAATCTTTTGAATTCTTAATTCTTGAAATCAGGTTCTTTTTTATGTGTGCAGTCGAATCCATTTCAATCTAATTTATTGCCGTTTATCAAAAATAATGATTTTTATTTTAACCACCCTATCAAGTTCAAGGGATTGAAATGAGCTACTTCTCGACTGAGTTTATCTCGAAGAATTGAGGACTCAGTATAAACTAGCTCGAAGATAAACGAAACGTCAATTGTTTCAAGTTCGAGCGGAGTCGAGAACAACTGACACTTCTCGACTGAGTTTATCTCGAAGAATTGAGAGGCTCGAAGCTAAACAGTATTGTGTTGCTTTTAGTTATAATTTTATATGCTTCAAGTTCGGATTTCTTTTTTTTTGTTTCGCTCTTGTTTTAAGTTCGAGCTTGCCAGCACTGAGCGAAGTTGAAGTGTCGAGAACCGTTTACATTTTTCATTTTACATTTCAAAATTCACAATTATTATTTCAAAATCCGATATCACCATTCACCAATTTCAGCCTACAGCCTACTGCTTACTGCCTACAGCCTACTGCTTAAAGCCTATTACATTTCAAAATTAACAGTTAACAGAAAGAGAACGTACTAAAAAGATTTAGGTGATATTAGGGACTTGTGCTTATTAAGCCTTAGGCAGTCCAACTCTGTCAAGAATTTCGTTAGCTTTCTTGAGTTTTTTGGGAAAAAGAACCTTACCTCGATACTTTTCGAGTCCTTTATCGATTTTTACAATCGGTGTTTTTTTCTTATTTAGGTCTTTTGGATTCATACTACAAATGTAACTATTTTCGTTTGACTAAAAAAGCTTCGTAATCTTCCCCGATTAAGAAATCTTCCCACTTATCGTCCTTTAAACCATATATGTGAAAGTCTTTAGAGACCTCAGCCAGGTTGTTCGTTAATCCCATACGGTATAACCTTGTTCTAACAGCAGTGCTTCCTGTCGCAAAAACCCAGGCGTCAGTTCGTTCAGCTGTAAACGCATAAACAGAAGATGCCACTGTTGCAAGTACTTTTAAGCTATCGCCATTATTGGTCACAACACTGTCACTTATTCGCTGTGTTTTTTCGTCAAAATCACCAAAAGCAAGATTATAAACATCTTTAACGTTGGTCTCTGAAAATTCAATAACCTTTTTAATCTCTCCTTTTGGACCAACACTAAAGAACTCAAAATACATCAATTCCTTCTCAGCAGAATATTTATACTTTTCTTTTTTCATTTAAACTGCTCTTTCAAAAAAAAATGTTTCAACTCAAGCTTTTCTTTGTTTCAAGTTTGAGCGAAGTCGAGAACAACTGACACTTCTCGACTGAGTTTATCTCGAAGAATTGAGAGGCTCGAAGCTAAACAGTGAAGAAGTCTATTCTGAGCGAAGTTGAAGTTTCGAGAACCGTTTACATTTTACATTTCAAAATTCAAAATTCATATTTCAGATTTCATATTTGCTATTTCAAAATTCAATGTCTTTTTTTAATTCGTTAGGATTTTGTCTAGTGTCAAAAATTGTGATAATCTCTATCTCATCTTCTTCATTTAATATTCTGTAATAAAAAGTAGTTTGTTTAGTTACTACACATTTATAAAACCCATTAAATTCAGTTGATTGTGGGCAACTATTTGGTTGAATAGATATTTGTTTTATTTTATCAGTCAACTTTGAAATAAACTTATCACGAGTTTTTAGGTTCCAGTTTTCTAACAAGTACTCAGATAATTTAATAAGTTTTGATTCGGCAAGTTCAGATAAAAATACTTTCATCAAGAAATTTTATTCAAAAAGGATTCATACGATACTCTTTTTCCTTCATTCAATTCGCTTATTCCTTGTTTAATTTCTTTTTGTTCAGATAGGCTTAATTCGTCCCAAAAGTCAGTTTTTTCCTTTTTAACAAAATCAGCAACTCTTTGGATAAATTCAGCGTTTTCATTATCCATAATAGTTTTTAAGAGTTCAAGTTTTGTTGTTTGAATATCCATTATTAATTTTCTTTAAATTCAAATTTACGAAAAAATTTATTCTACTCCGAATACATTTCAAAATTCAAAATTACCATTTCAACTCTCCCAACTTTTTCACCTTAATTTAGTTCAAGGGCTTGAAATATTGAATTGAAGTTTCAAGAACCAGCTACTTCTCGACGGAGTTTATCCCGAAGGATTGAGGACTCAGTATAAACTAGCTCGAAGATAAACGAAACGTCAATTGTTTCAAGTTCGAGCGGAGTCGAGAACAACTGACACTTCTCGACTGAGTTTATCTCGAAGAATTGAGAGGCTCGAAGCTAAACAGTATTGTGTTGCTTTTAGCTATAATTTTATATGCTTCAAGTTCGGATTTCTTTTTTTTTGTTTCGCTCTTGTTTCAAGTTCGAGTTACATCTTTGTTTCAAGTTCGAGCGGAGTCGAGAACAACTGACACTTCTCGACTGAGTTTATCTCGAAGAATTGAGAGGCTCGAAGCTAAACAGTATAGAAGTTAAACTGAGCAATATCGAAGGGTCAAGTACCGATTTTACTTAAACTATTCTTTGTTGCAGGTTCGAGCTTCTACTTTTGTTTGAAGTTCGAGTTACATCTTTGTTTCAAGTTCGAGCGGAGTCGAGAACAACTGACACTTCTCGACTGAGTTTATCTCGAAGAATTGAGAGGCTCGAAGTTAAACAGTATTGTTTACCCTGAGAATGTTGGTCACTGATTTTTTGACTTTTCCAATTCACAATTCAAATTTCACAATTCAAAATTATTATTTCAAAATTAAAAATTAAAAATTAACAGACAACAGACTAACTACCAATGACTTGCAAAATAACTGAGTAAATTCATTTATTTTGCCCGTAAACTCTATTTTCTTGTACAGGGTTTAAGACATATAGCTCATATATTTGCAGTTAAAACAAAAAATAATGCGAATGAAATAAAGTTTTAGTGCAAAAATTGAGAAATAATTAAGCTTAGTTCTACTTAATTATGAGGTGGTAGCCACTTCTACTCACCGGGATTTTAGAACTATTAATAATAAATTTTTAAAAATTAAATTTTATGATTACTAATTTTAATAATAGGGTTAATTTACTAAAAGTTCAGGCGAAAATAAACCCAAATAATATAGAAGCGCCTGAAAAGTTTTACTTACAAGCCATTAAAAATGGCAATTCAGATTTAGAGCATTTAGCTTACCTCATATCCAATCAATCTACGGTGCGAGAACCTGACTGTTTAGCGGTTCTTCATGCCTTTGTCCATAATATGTTAGACGAACTGCGACAAGGTCGCGTGGTAGAATTGGGTAAACTTGGTAGCTTTCAAGTGGCTGTAAATTCTTCGGGGAGTGAGACACCTGAAGATGTTGATATCAGCAACTTGAAACGTATTAGGCTCAATTATAGACCTTCTAAACATGTTAAGAAGGCGCTGAATACCCTAGACTTTAAAATTTTAAGACCTGACAGTGACTAAAATTTGTTAAGTTTTTAGGTACAAGCCGGTGTGTGATGCATCGGCTTTTTTTGTGCCTAACAGGCGCTTCTAGTTTATATTTCTCTCCTGCTGTAAAAAAGCTCGGCTGCTTCTACTAAAAAGTTGGCTTGCTTTTCTGCAAAAGCTCGGCTACTTTTTTCAAAAACCTTGGTTACTTTTCTACTAAACCTCGGCTGCTTTTTTTTAAAGCTCGCTTACTTTTTTATTAACTATACTGTTATTTTTAGTTTTTTATTTTGTTAAAATATATTTTTATAGTAAATTATCACGCTAATTTATAAAAATATAATTAATGAATTTTGATTTATACTCGACCAATCCATTTGAAAAAGACATTACCTATAGAATTCAAGATTATAATGCTGGTAAACTTACCGCTCCGCAACAGTTTGTAAAAAACATGATTGCTTACCTATTTTATGTTGACGGAGGTGTTGTTAATGACAACAACTACAAAAAAAAGATTGACCAAAATGAGTTGCTTGATTTATATAATGAACATACTCTTCATCGCTGCTCTATTACTTCAAATAATCAAAAAAAATATTTACTCTCCTATTATTGGAAAATTGAGTATAACTTTTTGATGAATACGCAAAAACCAGCCCTTACTAACGACTATCTGAAAGAAATTTCATCTTTTAAACCTTGCATTGAAAAACTGGAGAAATTGATTAAAGCTATCCCTCCATACCTCAATACTGATATATCCTTTCAAGAATATTTGACCTCAAAAGAACTTAATCTAGAAATTGTATCATTCCTTGAAGTTAAAGAATTATTTGATAAAATAGCTAATTCCATTTTGACTGCTCTTATTATTAATGCCTTAACTAATTTTAAGTTTAATTCAAATGCTATTCCTGCTGATTTAATTAGCCTACATCGAACCGACTTAAAGCATTTACTGCATCCACCGCTTTTAAGTGAAACTGAAACCGCTCAATTTCACCAAGTTTGTAAAAGATGGATGGAACATCTTATCAATGAAATTATACACTTCCTTGATTTGGAAGAAGACCATCTTTTTGATGAAGTCCGTACTGAATTTGATTCCTACCTCCAACTGAATGATAACTCCCAACCTCATCAAGCGGCTGAAAATACTTCTAAACAATCCAAGCAAACTGCTGAAATTGATTATCCCAAGCATATCTTTAAAGACGCTAAGGATTTTCTGTTTTTTGATGCCTGTGCAAAACAAATTACAAGTCATAAAATGCTTTCTTTTTTATACCGTAAAATGTCTGAAAAGGATGAAACAATTTTGATAAAAGATGTGGCATTTAGACAATGGTTCAACAAAAGCAAGAATAAATACTCGCTACAGTTAGACTATCCCACGGACACCTACCAACGTGCTGCAACAAAGGAACGCAAAGAATGGATGGCGATTGTTGAGCATTTTTATAGGTTGCGTGAGTAGGTTTTTGGTTGATTTTTGTTAACTATTTAACTAAAATGGCGTGCAACAAATAATATACGGTATTAGGTTTTTGATTTTAGATAGTTCAGATTCTCTTTTAACAACTCTTTTATTCGATATCGTTCTCTTACAAAATTATGTCTTATTATGTAGTTTTTATTAACACTCAATACTTCGTTGAATGCTAGTCTTTCTAAGTTTCTTAATAACAATCTATAAGCATTTGTTATTTTAGTTTCGAAATAGATAACTAGCTCATCATCATTATGATGAAGTTGTTTTAATGCTTGAAATAATTTTAATTTATTTTGCGTTGCAAATATTTTATCATTTTTTTTAGTACTCCAAATACCTCCTGAATGAACTCGATAAACAGCGGGTCGTATATTTTCCATGTAATATCCTTTCCCAAATTTACCTAGCAAACTGATTAAGAATGTATCTCCGTTTAATACTTTAAATGACTCTTCTGGATAGTTTTTAAAAATCGGTAGATTTTTAAAAACTATAGACAAAGTCAGTAAAAATGCTCCTTTCTTCAACTCCGTGCTAGAATAAATTTTATCTTCATTGAGCTTTGGGAGTTTTTTTTCTTGAATTAATTTCCCGTTTTGATCTACAATTTTTGCGTTATGACTACACACCACAAAATCTGGATTAGCCTCCAGAAAATCCACCTGCTTTTGCAATTTTAAAGGGTCAGTCCAGTAATCGTCGCCTTCGCACATAGCGATGTATTTACCTTGGGCAGACTCTCTATTCCACTTACCATTAAAGCGACAAATAAAATTATCCTTATTGTCGTATAACTGTGAGGTTTCTCGATTTCTTAAAAACAATCTGATTTTATCAGGGTACTTCTCTGCATATTCTATACAAATTTCTCTTGTCCCATCTGTACTTTCATCTTCTCCTAAAATAATTTCAAAATCAAAATCTGTTTTTTGCATTAATGCACCTTCTAAACAGTCTTTTATGTAATTAACGTGCTGATAAGTAGCAATACAAACCGAAACAAGTGGCGAAATTTTATTGACAGGCTTATTTGTCCCTAAATATTCCTTTTCTAATGCAAAACGTTCCTTGTATATTTTAGATATATCCACTTTAGTATTCTAATTTACCATATTTAGTTTCAAAATAATTAAAGGCTTGTTTTATAAATTTATCCTCTTCTGAAATTGGATTGGAAGGTGTAAATTTTGACTCACCTTGATATTTAGGAATTGTAAATTCTGGAGAAAAGTGTTTAATTTTAGCTGTAATTTCTTGGTATATTTTTTCTGGATTCTCACAAAACTCTTCATAGCTAAATGATATATATCTGTCGCCTAAGCATTCCTTTTGTTTTAAAATCTCTTTTTCTAAGAAGTAAATCTGCCCTGCCACTTGATGGTAAACATCCATATCTTTTATCATATCATATTCTCTCGGTTTCCACGAAAACCATTTTTCTCGGCTACCCACCCATTTTTCTCTTGCTTTGAGCAAGGATCGAGTCATAGCCACAGGTTCTCTATGTAAATGCAAATAAATTGCTTTGTCAATATTCTTATGGAGTGGCTTTAAATACCAATTGGCTATTTTAGCTTTAAATAAAAATGGTTTATCATCAAATGCTTTTTGGATTAGAGCTAATTCTTTTTGAAACGTTTCAAAATCAAATTGTTCTTCAAACTCTTTCTCTGAAAACGGTACTTCAGGGAATTTCATAAAACGTCTCCAAAAATACCAAAACTCGTGTGGTGCTTTAAATCCCTTGGTTTTTCCGATAGATGAATTTAATTTAAAATCTGCATTAACGTCTGCAAACTCATCGCGATACTGATACTCCGTTTTTGTAACGATATTGTATATTAACGCCCCTATATAGGGAGCTTCATACATACGTGATAAGAAATTAGAAGGATACGAAAAGATATTCGAATCGGCTGCCCACTGCGTAAAAAGTGTACTTCCACAACGCGGTCCTCCAATTAAAAATAAATTGGGATATTTTGGTTGACTAATTTTTGAAGCTTCTTCTAATTCAACTGGTTTTAATAATGAGTTGATTTGTTTTAAAGCAGCTTCTAGGGTGTTGTTTTTTTCGTAACTCATAGATAGTTATTAATAGATTTCTCAATCATTCCCTTTATGCTATCCTCTATTGGTGTAACTGGTTTCCAGTCAAATGTTTTATAAAATAAATTTGAATCCATTACGATGCTTGGATATGTTTTATCAGTTCGAACTTGTTCAATTTCTATTTGATTTTTGAAATTAATTCTTTCAAATCCATCTTTAATTAGTTTTGCTAATTCTAACACACTTGGTTTTTCAACAGCTCCTAAATTATAGGCTTTTCTATTGATAGATTTACGTTGAAGAATTACTTGATATATTGCTTCAGCTGTATCTTTCACGTCCATTCTTTGTAAAACTTGATTTCCACCATAAACTTGTAATGGCTGATTCTTATGAACAGATTCAATCATTTTAGATACGAAATCTATATTCTGTTTATCTGTACCTACTAATGTAGATAACCTTAAAGACGTATATTTTCCATGTAAATTAACTTGGTTCATGTTTTCGAGAAAAGTTTCTACGGCAAACTTAGCTTGCGCGTAAGTAGTTTGTGGATTTATTGGTGAACTTTCTGTCCAAGGCTGCTTAGATGAATTACCATAAACGCTTTGTGATGAAATGTTAATAATGTATGGAATGTGATGCAAGCTCGTTTTTGTAAATAATTGATTGCTTAAGGCTACACTTTGTGCTATTTCTAGGTTGCTTTTATGTGGTCTGGCAAAGCCTAAATGAACTAAGGTGTCGACATAACCTAGGTGAATGCGGTCATTCTGGAAATCGTCATAATCAAAACAAATAAATGTTTTATCAAAAACGTCTTTGAGTTTTTGTTTATTTCTGCCAAGTAGCCAGACTTCAAATTTATTTTCTTTTTTTAAACTTTTGATTAATTCTTTCCCTAAGAAGCCACTAGCTCCCGTAACTAAAAGTACTGGTTTTATCGCCTTTTTTTGATTAGGGTGCAACTGACTAAATTGTTCTGAAATTTTATTGTTATTTTCAATCAGTACAGCTTTATCCGCCGTTTGTCTCATCCCAAATTTTAGTTCGTTAAAACGAATTTGGTTTTGCCCTTTGTCAATTTCTAAAAACTCTTTTACACAAGCTTCTACTTCATTAAACCCCATTAAAGAACGTAATCCAGTTATTCCCGTAAATCTTGGATTCATTTCAAATAACTTTAAACCTTTTTCAGTCATACGTCCTTGAATATTGATAGGCCCTCGTAATCCTAGTTTTAATAATTCAATAGAAAGTTGATCTATTACCTTCCACATTTCAGGATGATCATACGGTAAAATTTCAATAGGAATCCCGTTATGAAGCTTATTGTAAGAAGCCATTTTTCCTATCAAATTTTGATTTTCACCGTAAACTAACTGAATAGATATTTCAGCAACTTGGGGATTACTGTTTTTCTGTATTTGTTTTTGAAAATATTCGAAATACGGATCCGTTTTTAAGGGAACTGCAAGTTCTTGGACAATATGGTAATCTTTTATATTCTGCAAATCGTTCTCATCACGAATAATTTCAATACCTCGTGAGGCAAACCCTCCTCGCGGTTTTGCTATAAATGGAAAATCTACTTTACCATTCTTAATATCTTCTTTAAGGGTTTCTTTTTTATAACTTTTTACAAAAATATCAACAATAGGATTGAGCACTTCACTCATTTTTTCCTTGTCACGACACAATTCAATCAATGCTGCATCAGAGACAATCGTTTTTATCCCCGCCGCCTTAAACTTATCAAGGTTTTGAGCATAGAGTAAAGCTTCATCATCTAAACCTGGCACTACTAAATCAATCTTGTAAGCTTTACATTTTTCAATCAATTCATCTATAAAACCTTCTTCATAAATTGATTTTGTATAATCATAAGCATCACATTCATAAGCTCCAAAGGCATAAGGGTTTGTACCTAAACCTAATGTAAAGAAAGAAAGATTTGCATTTTTTAGTGAATTTATAACAGATTGACCTACTCCACTACCTATACAACTTATGGCTATTCTATAGCTGTTTTTCATATAATATTTAAGTTGATTATGTTTAGAATAGTTTTTAAACTTTCGCCATCTAAACTATCGTAAACAGGCAAACATAACACCCGTTTAGCCATATCTTGAGCTATTGAACAATTGGATGATTGCATATAAGGCAGTTCTTCCAAACTCGGGTAAAAATAACGCCTTGGGTTGATGTTTTCGTGTTCTAATCTTGCTTTTACTTTTAAAAGCTCTTTTTCTGTTTTAAAAATTACTGGGTAATAACTGTAATTCCATTCAGTGTGTTCTCTTAATTTTAATTTACTCAATTGACTAAAATCAAGATGTGCATCGTAATAGTCGCATACACGTTTACGTTCAGCAATGATTTCTTTCATATACGGTAAAACGCTTAAGCCCATTGCCGCTTGCAATTCACTCATTTTGGCATTAATACCTAAGCCGTGGTATTTTTCTGGTCCTTTATGACCAAAATTATGTCGGAACCATAGTTCTTGTTTGGTAGTTTCGTCTTGGCAAAATAGCGCTCCACCTTCTCCAGTATGAAATAATTTGGTGGCGTGAAAGCTACAGGTGCTTACATCTCCGTAATTAAAAACGGATTGTCCTTTATACGCTACATCAAAACAATGTGCTGCATCGTAAATAACTTTTAAATCGTGCTTTTTTGCTATTTGTGCTATTTCTTCTACCTCACACGGATTTCCATAAACGTGCGTGGCTAGAATTGCCGTTGTTTTATCGGTAATAGCGGCTTCTATTTTGGTTTCATCTATCGTTAAGTATTCGGGATGAATATCCACAAAAACTGGGGTGCATTTTTCCCAAACAATAGCTGCTGTGGTTGCCACATAAGAAAAAGGCGTGGTAATAATTTCGCCTTCATTTCCATAGGCGTTTAACGCGATTTGAATTGGCAACGTACCATTGGTCATCGGGATGATATGGTTTACCCCTAAATGGTCTTTTAACTTTTGTGACAGCTCTTTATACAACTCCCCATTATTGGTCAACCACTGGTTATCCCAAATGCGTTGCACTTGCTTTTGGTAATCTTTTATGGGCGGAAAAAATGTCTTGGTGACGTTGATCATTTATTGTCTTGTTTCCATTCTAAATTAGGTATAATAAAACCAGGTTCTTTCCCCATATAAACCCCAAGTTCTCTACCGGCATTTACTACTGTAAAACTAACAATAGAGTCTTCTATGTAAATAGCTTTTTTTCTATCTTTCACAAGTAGAAATTTTAATGAAAAATTACCTGGCTGTAAAAACCCTTTTGGAAATTTACAGACAAGATGATTTACACCATTAACTAGATTTACATCTGCCCTTCTGTTAGACAGACTAAACATAGCTTCTCCTAGTTCGTTATATAAATGATAAGTAATATGATAGCGCTCTGGTTCTTTTTCTATGTAAACAGAAGTTTTTAAATGAACTTCCTCGTCTTCTACAATCGGCTCTCCAAAACTTCTCCCTGCATTTGAAACCGAAATTGAATTTAGCTTAAAAACATCATTCTTTTCTACATTTTTAAATACTCTTTCATTATTAGCTTCAGATTTTCCATCTTTCAAATAATAACTTACACACTCCTCTGCTGTCCCTTCAAAAACAGAAGTTCCATTCTCCAACACAATCCCTCGTGTACACAAGCTTTTCACCGCTGCCATGTTATGGCTCACAAACAAAACCGTTCTGCCATCGTTACCTGAAATATCTTTCATTTTGCCAATGGCTTTCTTTTGGAATTCGGCATCACCTACGGCTAGGACTTCATCTACCACCAAAATATCGGGTTCTAAATGGGCAGCAACGGCAAAAGCTAATCGCACCCGCATTCCTGAGGAATAGCGTTTTACGGGCGTATCAATATACATGGCACAACCTGAGAAATCTATTATTTCTTCTTCCTTGGCTTTAATTTCACTTTTGGTCATCCCCAAAATAGCGCCATTGAGGTAAATATTTTCTCGACCCGTTAATTCAGGATGAAAGCCCGTACCTACTTCTAGTAAAGAAGCAATACGTCCTTTGGTTTTAATGCTTCCTGTAGTCGGCGTAGTTACCCGCGATAAAATTTTGAGCAAGGTAGATTTACCCGCGCCATTTTTTCCAATAATACCCAGTACATCGCCATCATAGACATCAAAGTTAATATCCCGCAATGCCCAGACGTAATCGGTTTCCGCTTTTTTACTGCGGTCGTTCTCCGCACCAATTTTTAAATAAGGGTCTTCTTTCCCCCGTATTTGATGCCACCAACGATTTAAATCGTGACTCAACGTCCCCGTCCCTACCAAGCCAAGTCGGTATTGTTTGGAGATGTTTTCGGCTTTTAGTATGATGTTGTTCATTTGTTTATTTCAGTTATTAGTGGTGTAGTGGTGTAGTGGTGTAGTGGTGTAGTGGTATAGTGGTATAGTGGTGTAGTGGTGTAGTGGTATAGTGGTATAGTGGTATAGTGGTATAGTGGTATAGTGGTATAGTGGTATAGTGGTATAGTGGTATAGTGGTATAGTGGTATAGTGGTATAGTGGTAAGATAAAATTATACTTAATACAATTAAGTTTATTTTTGTTTTTTCTACACATTTAATACACTAACTTTCTATTAAACTACTACTTGACTACCATTCTTCAATTACTCCATTATTCCATTACACTACTACTCTATTCTTCCTTTACACCATTCTCCCATTACACCATTCCTCTATTATACCATTCCTCCATTACACTATTCTCCCATTACACCATTCCTCTATTACACCATTTTTCCATTACACTATTCTCCCATTACACTATTCTCCCATTACACTATTCTTCCATTACACCATTCTCCCATTACACTATTCCTCTATTATACCATTCCTCCATTACACTATTCTTCCATTACACTATTCTTCCATTACACCATTCTCCCATTACACTATTCCTCTATTACACCATTCTCCCATTACACCATTCCTCTATTATACCATTTTTCCATTACACCATTCTTCCATTACACTATTCCCCCATTACACTATTCCTCTATTATACCATTCCTCCATTACACTATTCCTCTATTCCTCCATTCTTCCATTACACCATTCCTCCATTACGCTAAACCGTATCCACAAAACTCTTCTCTGTTCGATTAAAAATTCCTAATCCGATAAAAAATACGACGATAGAAAATACCAGCGCATAGAAAAATCCGCCCCATGTAAATAAGCCAGTATCTAGTGTCATGTAACGAAATCCTTCTATAATTTGAGCTAACGGATTGTATTTAAACACCCAGAAAAATTCGGGTTTGCGTTCTAAAATTTCACTCATCGGAAAAGGTACTGCTGATATATACATCAATAACTGCACACCAAAACCAATAAGTACTGTTAAATCGCGGTATTTAGTGGTCATAGCTGAAAGAATCATTCCCAGTCCTAAACCTGTCATTCCCATCATAAACACATAAACAGGAAAAAGCACTAAATGAAAATTAGGTGAAGCGCTACTTCCTGTAGCGACATAAAAGATATAAAAACCCGTAAAAATACTCAGTTGAATACCGAGTTTCAACAGGTTAGAGACGGTAATCGACATTGGCATAATTACTCTCGGAAAATAGACTTTACCAAAGATTCCCGCATTTTTTGTAAAGGTATTGGAAGTTCCAGTTAGGCATTCTTTAAAGTACGTCCAAGCGGTAATTCCCGCTAAGTTGAACAAAAAATTAGGAACCGTACCTGTCTGAATACTGGCTACATTATTAAACACAAGTGTAAAAATAACCGAAGTAAATAACGGTTGAATCAAAAACCAAAGCGGTCCTAAAACAGTCTGTTTATAAACCGTAACAATATCGCGTTTTACAAAGAGAAACAAGAGGTCTTTGTACCGCCATATTTCCTTAAAATTAAAATCGAATAAGCTTTTTTCTGAATTGATTTCGTAAAGCCAGTCCTTGGATTGTGATTTATTCATTTGTGTGTTATCTTATTGTTGTGGTGGTCGGGTTGCTTGCGCTCCCTCCCTGTTGTGGGGAAACCTTTGGTTTCTGTTGTGGGGCAGATATCGCTACGCTTATCTGCTGTTGTGGTGCTCGCAAAGCTCGCTGTTGTTATTTGTTATGCTCTGTACCTAAAATCGTATTTTGAATTCAAATCTATCGCCTAAACAGTTGCGACAGCAACCCCACAACGCGCCGAAAGGCGCAACACAACAGGAGCGTCAGCGACCCCACAACAGTGAGCAAGCGAAGCGAGGCGAACATCACAACTTTCTAAGTGTTTTAATTTGTTTATACGGTTAGTCATTATTTTTGTTAATATGCCAATAACCACCTTTAGCGGGACCGATTCTTTCTATTATATTTTTAGTTTGCAGTTCCTTGAGGTATCTTTGCACAGTTCTTTGTGTAAGACCAAGTAGTTTTGACATTTGCTTAGCAGAATATTTAGAATTATTATCTATAAGCCTTAATATCTTTTTTTCATTTTCTGCGACATTTTCTGCGACATTTTCTACGACATTTTCTACGACATTTTCTGCCTTTTTTCCATATACCCTTACTAAAAAACCATTCCCTTGGTTTTGAAAAGTAGGCTTTGGTAATCCCGCTTCAGTACAATAATTAATAATACGCCTTATACCAGAACCATATTTTTCTATAAGCCCCATACTTCTAAATATATCGGCAATTAACTTATTTCGAGGCGTCGATGTATAAGTGTTTTCTATTAAATCTTTTTCGCTTATGTTTTCGGGCAACCTACCAGGGTTAAAAAACTCTATATAGTCGTCAAAAATTTTGACAATAGAATCTGCTGTATCTCGATAATCCCTGTGCACTACCATATTCAAAACTATTTCTCTTATGGCTTCCATAGGGTACTGCCACTCTTGGGTATGCTGTGCTTTGCCCGTAATAATAATAGCTTTATTGATATGTTTCTCTACAAAACCGATAATTTGATTGACTTGAGCAATCAAGTCTGTTTGTGAGCGGTCGTTATCTTTTATAATGATGGAGGTTTGAAAACGTCCCAGTTCTACAGTAGTGATAACTGTATCCTTTTTTGTAAAAAGTAAAAAAGCTGCATTGGTGAGTTTTTCATTTTTTATAAGATCTTTCTTAAACAAAAAATTAATAGGATCTTCATTTATGATTGTTCCATTTTTGTTTATAACTTCGATGGCTGATTGTACTTTTTCAAAAGAAATATCATCTATTTTAGAGTAATTATTGGTGTGGTAATCCCAGCTAGAATTGATAGTTTGCAAGTGCATATTAACAACTTCTTCTACACTTAATAAATGATTAGCGTTTGCCATACGTTTGTAATATCTCCCTCTAAATGAAACAGGTTTAATAGGGTATTCTTTTATGGTAAAAACCAATACTTTTTTAAACGCTATTTCCAAAACATCTGCATCAGGTATAAGGCTTGGCGCTGTTTTTTGTTTAATCTCATTTATCCAGTTTTGAACAGATTCTTCTTGTAATGAAACCCCAACAACATTTTTGTCATTTGATATCCCAATCAACACCTTACCGCCTTGCGCATTTGCAAATGCTACTAATGTTTCAACAACTTCATTGTTAAAGTTTGTTTTAAACTCAACAGTTGTTGTTTCACCAGTATTGATGATATGCTCTAATGTTTTTTTATTCATTGATTAGTCCATAAATTCTTGAAGCATCCCTTTTCATAATTTGATTTTTAGTAGAAATATAACTTTAATCTGTTTTATGTAATTTGGCTTAACTTCAAAAAGTGTTGTGGGAAACCTTCGGTTTCTGTTGTGGGGCAGATATCGCTGCGCTTATCTGCTGTTGTGGCGGCAACAAGTTGCCTGTTATGGTGCTCGCAAAGCTCGCTGTTGTTATTTGTTATGCTCTGTACCTAAAATCCGTATTTTGAAATCAAATCTATCGCCTAAACAGTTGCGATAGCAACCCACAACGCGCCGAAAGGCGCAACACAACAGGAGCGCCAGCGACCCCACAACAGTGAGCAAGCGAAGCGAGGCGAACCCCACAACGAGAGCACCAGCGACCTAACAACATTACTCGCTGTTATTTAGCCTAAAAGCTCTTATTATATTTTTATTTAAAAGAAGAGTTTCTTCTTGGTCAAGCTCTCCTAGTTTACCAATAACAAGATCTTTGCTTAAAGTTACCAACTTCGTTATGCGAATGATAGATTCTTTTTTAATACCATTTTTTTCAGATGGCATGAGTGTTAAATCATATTCAGATTTCCATTTTAACTGTGAAGTGATAAAACATAACACCACATCATCAGCAGCATTAAGTAAAATTACAGCTGGTCGTTTTTTTGTTCCTGTCAAATCAGAAAAAGGAAATGGAATTAAAACAATGTCTCCTTTTCTCATTGGTAATGTTCCTTAACATCAGAAACCTCATATAATTCTTCATCATCATTTAAAAAATCAAATGAATCTGATTGCATTGACAAATCTTTAATATTCTCTAACAGAATCTGATCATCAATTTTACTCAATAAAAAATCAACATAACTATTGACTTCTTTTAGTCTGTAATCAGGTAATTGCTTGATTTTTTTTATTGTTTGACTAATAAGCACATCCCTTTTCATAACTTGATTTTTAGTAAAAATACAACTTTAATCTGTTTTATACAATTTGGCTTAACTTCAAAAAGTGTTGTAGGAAACCTTCGGTTTCTGTTGTGGGGCAGATATCGCTGCGCTTATCTGCTGTTGTGGTGCTCGCAAAGCTCGCTGTTGTAATTTGTTATGCTTAGTACCTAAATCGTATTTTGAAATCAAATCTATCGCCTAAACAGTTGCGATAGCAACCCCATAACAGTGAGCAAGCGAAGCGAGGCGAACCCCACAACGGGAGCGTCAGCGACCAAAACTCTCCACGGCTTCGCCGCAGCAAGTCCCATTTTTGATTGGCTTACTGTGCGAAAATGATTCATTATTGAAAGCTCAAATATAGGAGTTAATACAGAAAATGGAAAAAATTACAAGGGCATTTTCTTAATTATTTTAACGCTTACAAAACACGTCTATAAACAGTTTAGCGGTTGACTTGAATGCTTCAAACCAACCGCTAATAGTACAATATATAAAATTTGAATGGAATACTACAGTCTTCCGTCTACGATGTGTTTTGGTAGAATTGATTTTACATCAAAAACCACTCCTTTATCGTTTGTTAAACGGGAATAATCCAGTTCTAAAAATTCTTCGTGAGAAACGGCCAATACAACTGCTTCATAGGTTTCGGTTAAATCTTTGCAGTTACTGATTAAATCGATATCAAAAAGTTCTTTTACCTCAGCTGGATTTGCCCACGGATCGCAAACATCAACTTCCATGTTGTAAGCTTTTAGCTCGTCGATGACATCAATTGCTTTCGTATTCCGTGTGTCGGGACAATTTTCTTTGAAAGTGATTCCCAACACCAAGGCTTTACCATTTTTGACTTTAGCCTCGTTGTTTAGCATCAATTTAATGACTTCGTTAGCTACATAACGTCCCATTCCGTCGTTCATTCTTCTCCCTGAAAGAATGATTTCTGGGTTATAACCGACTTCTTGTGCTTTTTGGGCTAAATAATACGGATCTACTCCAATGCAATGTCCTCCAACCAATCCGGGAGTGAATTTGATAAAATTCCATTTCGTAGCAGCCGCTTCCAGTACATCATCGGTATCGATAGCTAATAATCGAAATATTTTAGAGAGTTCATTTACAAAAGCGATATTGATATCCCGTTGTGAGTTTTCAATCACTTTAGCCGCCTCAGCTACCTTTATGGAAGAAGCCAAATGCGTTCCAGCAGTGATAACACTTTTATAGACTTCATCAACTCGCTCAGCAATTTCTGGAGTTGACCCAGAAGTTACTTTCAAAATTTTGGTAACCGTGTGTTTTTTATCACCTGGGTTAATGCGTTCAGGGGAATAGCCCACATAAAAATCCTGATTAAAAGTCATTCCTGAAAATTCTTCTAACACCGGCACGCAAACATCTTCCGTTACGCCAGGATACACCGTAGATTCATACACGACAATATCATCCTTTTGAAGCTGTTTCCCGATGGTTTCACTAGCTTTAATCAATGGCGTTAAAACAGGCTGGCGATTTTTATCCGTTGGTGTTGGCACCGTAACGACATAAAAATTTGCCGCAACCAAATCATCAGGATTAGCAGTAACTTTTAAACCAAACTGACCTTTCTGCTGAAGCACTTTTTGCAGATCTTCATCCGCTACTTCCAGCGTATGATCGTGGCCTTTCGCCAATTCATCTACCCGACTTTGATTGATATCAAAACCAATAACTTCGTATTTTTCAGCAAATGCAACTGCCAATGGCAAGCCCACATACCCCAAACCGATGATCGCTATTTTATATTCCATAAGATTTCAAAAGATGTTATAAAGCAAGGTATCATATTGTTTTTCATAACATTGATTAATTTACTTGCTATTGATTAATTTTTCCCAAAAATACAGATATTCTTTAGTTCTACAATTTTTTATACAAAGGGATTTTTTAGGGCTTTGTATTTTACATTTGATAGTTCAAAATTCAAATTTGACAGTTCAGATTTCAAAATTATTATTTCAAATCGCTTTGATTCTCCCAACCTGTCAAGTTAAAGAGTTTGAAATGAGCCACTTCTCGACTGAGTTTATCTCGAAGAATTGAGAGGCTCGAAGCTAAACATCAATGTATTGCTTTTAGCTATAATTTTATATGTTTCAAGTTCGGCTTTCCTTTTTTTTTGTTTCTCTCCTGTTTCAAGTTCGAGTCCCTCCTTTGTTTCAAGTTCGAGCTTGCCAGCATTGAGCGAAGTCAAAGTGTCGAGAACCGTTTACAATTCACATTTCAAAATTCAAAATTATTATTTCGCAATTCAAAATTCTTTGACTTCGGTACAACTCGATTACCATCGAGTCACTCAGCCTCCGAGGTTTTTTCAATTTACTAATTACAATTATGAATTGTTACCCCTTATTGTTTTTTAACAAGTTGATAGTTATTGACTAAAACTGAAGCTGAAATTTGGAGTAAGCGTTCTAATTCTCTAATCATTTCAACAGTCAACTTCTTTTTACGATTTAAGATTTCAGATACTCGGCTCTTTCCGCCAATTACCCCTACTAAGTCCTTTTGACGCAAATTCAATTCTTCCATACGTATTTTTATCGCTTCGATTGGATCTGGTGACTCGATTGGATAGTGTTCATTTTCATAATTTTCGATCATCAATGATAAAATTTCAGCTTCATCACCTTCTTTTGTATCAATTGGAGCATCAAAAATCACTTCCAAACGTTCAAGTGCGTTTCGGTAGTCTTTCTCGTTTTTAATAGGTCTTAAATCCATAATCAATTTTGTTTAAATCGTGTCAGCGTTTATTTTATCATATTCAGGATGAGTTCCAATAAATCGAATAAACGCCCATTGTTTTTCATAGTTAAATTTAACTACAAGCCGATAAGAGTTTCCTTTTATATTGAAAACAACTCGACCATTTTTTAGAATACTTACTGAAACATAAGTCTGCTTTACATCATTTGGAGAAAACCAGTTAGCACTTTTAGCAGTATCATACCAAGTTTTCAAATACTGTTCGGAATCAGCGTGTTTTTCCCAAAATTCTCTCAGCGTACTTTTCGCAATAATTCGTTTCATGAGCCAAATTATGATACAAATATACAATTAGTTCTCAAAAAAAGAACTTTAAAAATATTTTTTTAAGTGTAGTTCAAATTTCAAAATTATCAATTCAAAATTATTATTTCAAATCGCTTTGATTCTCCCAACCTGTCAAGTTAAAGAGTCTGAAATGAGCCACTTCTCGACTGAGTTTATCTCGAAGAATTGAGAGGCTCGAAGCTAAACATCAATGTATTGCTTTTAGCTATAATTTTATATGCTTCAAGTTCGGCTTTCCTTTTTTTGTTTCTCTCCTGTTTCAAGTTCGAGATTGCCGGCACTGAGTGAAGTTGAAGTGTTGAGAACCGTTTACAATTCACATTTCAAAATTCAAAATTATTATTTCGCATTTCAAAATTGAAAATCACTTCCCTGTAAGAATTCGCCTGATCCAACTGCGTTTTTTATCGCGTTTGAGGTAAGCATCGCCATATTTTCCATAGCCGTAGCCGTAACCATAGCCGTAGCCATATCCGTAACCATAGCCATATTTCGCTTTTTGCTCGAAGTAATTCAACAAGAAACTTATGTTTTTTATTTCGCCAGAATGATACTTATCATTAATCACATTTAGCATGGCTTTTTTGGTGTAGTTCTGTCTAACCAAATACAATGTGGCATCAACGTGTTTTACGAGGTTTAAAGCGTCTGAAACCAATCCTATTGGCGGCGTATCTAAAATGATATAATCGTATTTTTCTTTTAACGAAGTCATCAATTCATCCATTCGATCATCCATTAATAATTCGGATGGATTAGGTGGTACAGGACCAGAAGTAATAAGGTCTAAATTATCATAACCCGAAAACTGGGTAACTTCATCTAGGCTATTATGACCGATTAAATAATTAACAACACCGAGTTTGTTATTGATTCCAAAATCATCAAAAATCTTAGGTTTACGCAAATCTAATCCCACTAAAACTGTTTTCTTTCCGCTTAACGAAAACACCGAAGCCAAGTTGATAGCCGTAAAGGTTTTTCCTTCCCCAGAAATGGACGAAGTACTCATCAACACTTTAGAGCTGTTGTCTTCTTTTTGTTTAAACGTAAATTTCAAACTGGTTCTTATCGCTCGAAAACTTTCAGCTACAGCTCCTCTAGGTTTTTTTAGCACCGCTAAATTCCCCTTAATAGAACTTTTGCCAATGACTCCAAGCATCGGGATTTGGCTGTTTTTGAGTAAGTCTTTAGGGTTGTTGACTTTGTTGTCGAGCATGACTAACAAAAACACAAATATCAACGGCACAAAACCGCCAATCAACAATGCCATAACGTAATTCAATTGATTGTTAGGACCGATTTTTCCGCTGCCAACATCTTTGGCTTCATCGATTACAATAACATCTGAAACATTAGCAGCACGAATTAATCCCGCCTCATTTTTCTTGGATAAAAACAGGTTATAGGTTTCTTGTGAAAGCTCATAGCGACGCTCGATTTTTAGTAAATCTTGCTGATCTTGTGGCAGTTCTCTGACTTTGTTTTCAATTTCAAAAATATCAGCTTTTATGTTGTTGAGTTCACGCTGCAATAACTTTTGAGAAGACTCGATATTTTCGAGTAAAACCGATTTGGTTGCATCGATTTGACGGTCGATATCATCAAAAATAACAGGCGCTTCTGGTTTTGCTGAATAACGATACGAGCTTCGTTGCTCAGAAAGTTCTATAATTTTATTGACCGCACTCGAAATACTCGGTTCGGTAATTCCAGAAACGGAAGGAGCAGGAACATCTGAATAATCGTTTCTGGTACGCAAATACTCTTCTAATATTTCGTAATAATTTAAGCTTTTTTGAACTTCGCGTTCTTCTTTATCAAGTTCTAGTAATCGTGTACGGTATTGCTCGCTTTCGGCATCTAAATCAAATACATTCCGTTCGGTTTTAAAGCTGTCTAGTTCATCTTGAACTTCGCGTAAATCACGCGCACGATCGACTAACATCGAATCGATAAAATTGATGGTTTTCGTAGCAAATAAATTTTTACGATCCAACATATCTTGACTCAAGACTTCAACGGTGGTATTGAGGTAATCTACAATGCGCTTTTTGTTCTGTCCACGCAAGGTCAAATTTAAAATAGAACCTTTGTCTTTTTCAGCATTGACCATTATATTTTGGTAGGTGCTGACGACGGAATTCAAATGACTAAAACTAAAGAAATATTCGCTTCCAGGCTGAACAGGAATATTAGAACGATTAATAATTCCGTTGAAAAATGGCGTTTCAATTTTTTCGCCAAATTTGTATTCCTTAATAAAATCCTGAGCGATAAAATGGGTTTGAACTTCATCTTCGGTGTAATAATTATAAAGCTTTCCGCCAAATGCTTCTTCCGTTTCAAAAATTAATTCGAAGCTGTTTTCGTCCACAAACCGAATTTTAAATTGCTGGTTAAGCAATTGTAGTGCAGAAGAATCTAATTGAACTTCAAAAGGAACTTTTCCGTAGGCATCTTCAATCTGATACTCGCCTTGCCTTAAGTAATTGATGTAAAACTCTAATTCCTTGACGACCTTTTCGTTGTGTGTACGGGTTTGTAAGGTTACAACTGTGGAATTGACTTTACTGGAAGTGCCGCCCCAATTGAAAGTTAGGCTAGTATTGGAAGTGAATAAAGGATTAGAATTATCTTTAACCGCAATTAAACTCGAAAGTTGATATACGGGTAATTTTCGGACACTAATGTAATAAGCAACGCCTAAACCTATAATGATACTGATTAAAAACAGCCACCAATAACTTAGTATTTTAAAGAGAAATCCTTTAAAATCGAAATTGACAGTTGATTCATCTATGCTAAATTCTTCGTCTTGCATTACCTATTAAATCTCCAAATTAATATTGCTACCGTAGAAACTAATCCGAGTACCGTTGCTAATGTTCCAAATCCATCGGTACCGATTCCGTAGGATTTTTGTGGCAACGGATTAACCAAAATCAAATCGTTTGGTTGAATGTAATAATAAGGCGAATTGACTGCATCTATAGACGTTAAGTCGATGTGGTGAATTCGTTTTCCCTCAGGATATTGTCGCAATATCTTTACATTTTTTCGATCGCCTGTCATTAAAATATCACCCGAATTTGCCAAGGCTTCCATTATGCTTACTTGCTGTTTATAAACCACTTGTCCGCCAGGCGAACCAATTTCACCCATTGTGGTATAGCGAATACCCGGCAATTTGACGGTAACAAACAAGTTGGCTTTTTCGGTGAAATAACTCTCTAGCAACTCCTTTTCAATAAGGGTTTCTATTTCTTCAAGTGTCATTCCCACCACTTTGAGCTTCCCCATCGTTGGAATGCGGATTTCCCCTCGCCTATCGATGCGGTAACCGTCGAAATAAGCTTTTTCTTCGGTAGTGGCATCGGCATTAGAATCGTCTATCGGGTTAAACATCCCAACCAATTCCTGATCGATTGCCTTTACCCGAATACTCAAAATATCATTGACTTGAACGCGGTAAGGTTTTTGTACTTCTTGCAGCGTTAATAGCGAATCTTGAGCAGCTTCACTATCTTCATCTTGCTGAAGGTAAATCAATTTCTTAGGACCTATACATGAAGACATGAATAGTAAAGTCAATATAAACAACGCTAAAGCGGATTTTTTCATCGATTTTATTCTACTTTATTAGGTGTAGTAGGAGCTTACTTCTCTTTTCACTCCAAACGACCTAACCAAGATTAACAATATATTGTGAATGACAAATATAGTTTTTCGATTGAAACAGAAAAAGTTTTCATTTGGTTTTTCGCAAATAATAATTAAAAGCGATGGATTGGTGATTTCAACAAAGGCAAATAGAATTGAAGTTCTACAGAGCGACAAGACATTTCAAAATTATCAATTCAAAATTTATACTTCAAAACTCTATCCAGTTGACTGAATTGTAATTTTGTGTATCTTTATAAAATCAATTTCATACAATAAAAATTGATTGCATTTTTTGTTTATTACAAATCATTTACAAGATTCGCAACTAAAAAAATAATATTTATGAAAAGACTTTTTATCATTTTGTTGGTACTTAATTTAACTTCTTGTTCTTCTTCAAAAGATATTACGATTAAAACCAATTATGAAGATTTAGAGATTTTTGAAAATACAAAGAGTTCAACCACAGATACTACTAATCATAATGAATTAAGGTTTTATGATATTGAATCTGCATATGACACCATGAAATTAATGTACCTTGATTTTGGGTTTTGGGATGAGCAAAAAAATTCGTTGTATATGCCATTCACTAAAAGAAAAATCTGGAAAGACATTACACTTTTTGACAATAATGAAACATTTACAGTTATTGCTGATGGAACAGAGACCAGAAAAGAATATTTTGCGTGTTTAAAAGTTATTGATTCCAAAGGAAAGGATTGCCTAGAACGAAACCATCCTTTAAAAGAAAAAATCATTTCACATTTTTACAAAAAAATGAAAGAAAGCAAGAAAAAACAAATCAACTACTGGATCATTAATGGATAAGTGCTCGTAAGTACATTTGTGGTCATTAACTAAAAGCTAGGTTATTGAATTTTAGCTCATGAATTAAATCCTCGTCTAAAAAAACGTGAGACTATACTGCATTCATTCAACAAAACATGGGTTCACGCCATATGGGCAACAAAAAAAAGAATTCCGCTAATTTCAATCGACATTGAGAGTTTAATAGAGCAAAAACCCCTTTAACCTTCAACTCCTTGACTCTTCCAATTCAAAATTATCGATTCAAATTTCTCTTAGACTTCGATACAATTCGATTACCATCGAGTTATTCAGTCTACGGGGTTTTACCAATTTACTTGTTTTAAGTTCGAGCGGAGTCGAAAACAACAGTTAACAGAATTATTTAGCTATTCGCTTCAACATTCCCCTAAAAATAAAATAATGAAAAGGCAGCATCAGCATCCAGTACAAGCGACCTCGCAAACCTTTTGGTCGAAAAGTAGCGGTTTGGTGAATCACTCCTTCATCATCGATTAAAAATTCCAGCCAAGCTTCTCCCGGAACTTTCATTTCAGCAAACAACAACAAGCGTTTATTTGATTTGTCAGCTAGCAAGACACGCCAAAAATCTAAGGAATCTCCTGGGTTGATGCTGTTGCTATTGGTTCGACCGCGGCGTAAACCAACCCCACCGACCAATTTGTCTAAAAAACCCCTGATTTTCCATAAAATATCAGCATAATACCAGCCATTATCGCCACCAATCGCCCAAATTTTAGCCAAGGATTTTTCAACATCTGTTGCTCTCATCTTTTGCGCATCTACCATACAACCATATTGCGGCACTTGAATAAAATTGTTTAAATCGCGTTCCGAAAATCGACTACTTACTTTTGAATCTTTCCAACTCGATAAAACTTGATTTTGTTCAATTTTTGCAAAAGCTAATTGAATTGCCTCTCGGTAGCTCAATGTTTCTAACTGAAGAATTTCTTTTAAACGCTCCTCTTTTGCAATCACTTCAACACGCATACTATCGACTAAGTTTTGTGCTAATTTATACGAAGTCGCCGTTACAAAATACAGCCAATACGAAGACAATTTTGGTGTCATTACAGGAACATCGATAATATGCAAACTCAATTTTCTTTCTTGCGCATAGATTTTCATCATTTGCTTGTAGGTTAACACATCGGGGCCAGCAATATCAAAAGATTGGTCATAACAAGCTTGATTTCCTAAGACACCGATTAAAAACTTGAGCACATCGCGAATGGCAACGGGCTGGCATTTGGTATTTACCCATTTGGGCGTAATCATAAGCGGAAGTTTCTCACATAAATCCCGAATAATTTCAAATGAAGCACTTCCCGACCCGACAATAATTCCTGCTCGTAAAACCGTTAAATTAAAATTACCTTGATACAAAATATCTTCCACCTGCTTGCGCGATTGCAAATGTTTAGAAAGTTCTTTTTCATTTACAATTCCGCTTAAATAAATTACTTGCTTCACTTGTGTGTGTGCCAAATGCTGATTGAAATGTTCGGCTGTGGTGCGTTCTAACTCGTCAAAATCATCGGTAGAACCCGACATGGAGTGAATTAAATAAAAAGCAGCATCAATATCAGCAGGAATAGGCGAATTTTCAACGGGTTCTAAAAAATCGATTTCCACACATTCTATAGCCGATTTAGTCGCTTCGTCTACCGAAAAACGATTGATACTCCTCACGGCACAAATCACTTCGTGACCTTGGTCCAATAAAGCTGGAAGCAAGCGCATACCAATATAACCGTTGGCACCAGTAAGTAAAATTTTCATGTTTTTGTTTTAATTAGCTTCTCGTTAGTTAATTCAGTTAAAATCAATTTTTGAAATGAGTTAAATCAATAAAATCAAGCCCAGTTTTAGCTAAGTATTAAGTAGTGCTTCTCCATAGCTTAAGTATGGCTAAAGTATGAAGTTAAGCATAGCTTGTTAAAAAATTACATTCTCTTAAAGCTTAAATTGAATAAAAATTGATGGGCAATACAAACTCAAATATACCAAAAAAACCACCTATTATTTTTAAATTTTTCACCAAAAATCAACGCAATTGCCCCGCATCATAATTTTCAGCTTTATATTGAATTATTTTCTGCATAAACTGATGATGTCGTTTTTCGGTTGCTTTGATTTTGACAAAATAATTATCGCGATAAACCGAATAAACTTCAGCTTGTCCTTTATAAATTTTCAATTTCCAAAGTGGAATCACCAAGGCATAAGTCTCCAAAAGCGATCGAAAGCTCAAAATAATTCCGTTAGGACGCAGTTCAATTCCGCAGACATTGGCATTATTATCCAGCACCAATAAATTATGAATTTGAATACTACACGAATGAATTTGCAGTCTACCCGAACCAATTCCTTTCATTTTGAAACGATCGATCCAATTAAAAGCACGACCGACTTCAGCATCAATTTCAGCTTTTATTTTAGGACGATTATACGAAACGTTATGAAGCATTTTTTTATTTTAAAAGTACGCAATTCTATAGCCAAATATGGGATTGTCTTCTAAATTTTGGATTATCTTTGCATTTGAAAAATTTTTAGCATGCAGATAACGGATTTACTTACCGACCATATAAGTGATTTTTTACAAGAAAAATTCAGCGTCCAGCTACGTGAATTTGAATTTCAATCTACTCGAAAAGAGTTTGAAGGCGATTTGACATTAGTTGTATTCCCATTGCTGAAATCTGTAAAAACCAATCCTGTAGAACTCGGTAGTGCCATAGGAAAATACTTGGTGGAAACCACGCAAGAAATTGAAGCATATAACGTGGTAAAAGGATTTTTAAACTTGGTTTTAAGCGATGCATACTTTGTTGAAAACTTCAACAATTTACAACAAAATGCCAATTTTGGTCATTCCAACGAAACTGAGGAAACCATTGTGGTTGAATATTCATCTCCGAACACAAACAAACCACTTCACTTAGGCCATGTTAGAAATAATTTATTAGGCTATTCTGTTGCTGAAATTTTAAAAGCCAGCGGAAAAAAAGTCTACAAAACCCAAATCATCAACGATCGTGGTATTCATATCTGTAAATCGATGCTGGCGTGGCAAAAATTTGGAGAAGGAGAAACACCCGAATCCAGTGGTTTTAAAGGCGACCAGTTAGTAGGGAAGTATTATGTGAAATTTGATCAGGAATACAAAAAAGAAATCGCTGAATTGGTAAGCAACGGAACGGAAGAAGAAGTTGCAAAAAAACAAGCTCCACTCCTACTCGAAGCACAAAAAATGCTCAAAAAATGGGAAGAAGGCGATAGCGAAACCGTTGCGCTATGGAAAAAAATGAATCAGTGGGTGTACGATGGATTTGAACAAACCTATGCTGATTTAGGCGTTGATTTTGACAAAAATTACTATGAAAGCGACACTTATTTACTCGGCAAAGACGTTATTGTAAAAGGTTTAGCTGAAGGGGTTTTCTTCAAAAAAGAAGATGGCAGTGTTTGGATTGATCTAAGCGATGAAGGTTTAGACGAAAAATTGGTCTTAAGAGCCGACGGAACCGCTGTGTATATGACGCAAGATATCGGCACGGCTATTCAACGTGTTGAAGATTTTGCGATGGACGGAATGGTTTACACCGTTGGTAACGAACAAGATTATCATTTTAAGGTGCTGTTTTTAATCTTAAAAAAACTCGGTTATTCTTGGGCCGACAAACTCTTTCACTTAAGTTATGGTATGGTCGATTTACCTAGTGGAAAAATGAAAAGTCGCGAAGGTACTGTTGTCGATGCAGACGATTTGATGCAAGAAATGACAACTACCGCAAAAGAAATTTCTGAAGATTTGGGAAAACTCGATGGCTATACACCAGCTGAAAAAGAAGCCTTGTATAAAACCATTGGTTTAGGAGCTTTAAAATACTACATTTTAAAAGTAGATCCGCGTAAACGAATTTTATTCAACCCAGAAGAATCAGTCGATTTTCAAGGGAATACAGGGCCGTTTATACAATATACCTATGCTAGAATTCAATCGATTTTACGCAAAGCACCAAACGATTATCAGAAAGTAATCACTACTTATTCTTTAGTTGAAAAGGAAAAATCAGTCATCAAGCAATTAGCACTTTATCCAGAAATAATTCAGCAAGCAGCAGCTCAGCACAGCCCGGCGATTATTGCAAATTATACGTATGATTTAGTAAAAGAATTCAATTCCTTTTATCAAAATGTAAGTATTTTGGGAGCCGATGATGAAACGCAAATCAAATTTAGAGTTCAACTAGCTGAATCGGTTGGTAAAACCATCAAAAAAGCTTTTGGTTTATTGGGAATTAATGTACCCGAACGCATGTAAAAGATTGCATAGAAATTTTTACAGAAGTCAATTGTAACGAGATATAATTTGAAATAGATTAGTATATTTGCGCAAAAAATAAGCTATGTCACTGGAAAAAGAAGTAATGACCAAAATGAAGGAAGCGATGAAAGCAAAAGACAGCGTTGCTTTAGCTTCATTACGATCGATAAAAAGTGAAATTTTAAAAGCTAAAACCAGTGCTGGTGCTTCAGAAATGTCAGAAGCAGAAGAATTAAAACTCGTTCAGAAATTAGTAAAGCAGCGAAAAGACTCGGCTCAACTTTATGAAGAGCAAGGTCGTGAAGATTTGGCAGAAACAGAACGCAACGAAGCCAAAATCATTGAAGATTTTCTTCCTGAACAAATGAGCGAATCAGAGATTGAAGCTGCTGTTAATAAAATTATAGCTGATACGGGCGCTACTTCTATGAAAGATATGGGTAAAGTAATGGGAACTGCTTCTAAGGATTTAGCTGGTAAAGCTGATGGAAAAACTATTTCTGTCGTCGTAAAAAAGTTGCTTTCTTAAAATTATAAAGGCCGCGTAGTTCAACTGGATAGAATATCAGATTTCGGCTCTGAGGGTTGGGGGTTCGAATCCTCCCGCGGTCACGAAAAACAAAAAACCACATTTGTAAAAATGTGGTTTTTTGTTTTATAGATTTTTTAAGTTGTCAAAAAGCTCAGCAAGTTTATTCTGGTTCATCCAAATTTCACCATCTTTAGCTAAAAGCCTAACTACAGATTTCCATCGACTGTATTATAACATTTTTGGCTTTTAAAAAGTCGTTGATAGGGAGTTAGATGGCGGTTATTGATGTTTATTTTATTTGGTTTTTGAAAAATTAATTAAAGATTTCAAATTTAAAAGTTGCATTTATGTGTTGAATTCAAGATTTCTTTAGCAATCAATTCCTTTTGTTAATTATTATTTTTATTCTTCTTAATTTTAGATTCCAACAATTTCAAATCTTCTAGATCTGCTTCCTGTGCTTCAGCTTTTTTTCTCCTTTCATCAAATGTTCCATAAACAGACTTTACTTTTTCTTCCATCTGTTTATGAGAAACAGAGCCTGAATTCTGTAGAATTTCTTTATCATTAAACTCTAATACTTTATCGACATTTTTTCTCCAAAAAGAAAGTGTAATGTCCTTCCTCTCTTTAACTCTAAGCTCAGCTGTTTCTAAAAATATGACTGTTAACCTACTCAATGTGTCTATTTCGTCTTTTGTTAAATAGTTTTTCGCAATAACAATATCTTGTTTTCTTACCTTATCACCTTCCCAAGAGGTTAATGCCATATTAGGTTGATTTGCATCGGCTCGATTTACAATAATTTCAGTGGCTGTATTTTGAGTTACTGCAAACAATAATTTGTTTTGAGTTTCTGCAAAAAACATTTGAGTTGCTTTATCTGTTGAATCGTAATCGCTACTCAATGCCAATAAATCACGGACTTTTTGATAAAAGCGTTTTTCTGAAGCTCGAATTTCACGAATACGTTCCAATAATTCATCAAAATAATCAGGTCTTCCATCGGGGTTCTTCAAACGTTCATCATCCATAACAAAACCTTTAACCATGTATTCTTTAAGGTTTTGATTAGCCCACATTCGAAACTGCGTACCTCTTTTACTTCTCACTCTAAAACCAATAGCTAAAATCATGTCTAAACTATAAAAAGCGACTTTATAATTTTTACCGTCAGAGGCAGTTGTAAAGTAATACTTTACAACTGCCTCTTCCTTTAACTCATTATCTTTTAAGATCTTAGATATATGTTGCCCGATGTTTTGTTTTGAGGTGTCAAAAAGCTCAGCGAGTTCATTCTGGTTCATCCAAATTTTACCGTCTTTTGCTAAAAGACTAACTGCAGATTTTCCATCAGCTGTATTGTAAATTATAATATTTTGCTCGTTCATCTTGAATTATTTTTTAAAACTTGATTACCGCCCATCAATCAAAATCAGCAATAACCAATGTATGGATGGAATTTTTGCATAAGAATATTTGTTAATAGCCATTGAATAATAAATTGGTTTAAAAGGAAGTCTAAATTAACAAAAACTAATGAAATTTAATGATTTTTCAGGCTTTTATTATAGAATCCTTCTATCAGTCAGGCTTTTCAATATAAGGCCTTCTTTCTAAAAACTTACTCCAACAACTTAATTAAATTCGGATAAAAGGCGGGCTTTTGCTGTTTCTTGGTGCTAAAAGCATAATAGATGGGTAATAAAATATTCAGAACTACTAAACCTAGCCATATACCAAGAAAGTGATTTGTGTAAGCATAATGCATTATTTTTGAATAGGCAAAACCTATAATTGATATAAAAACCAGAATTGACCAAATAATTTGAAAATTCAAAATATTTACTCCTAACTTATTCAATTCTTTAATCTTATTTTTGTTATTGATCCATAAAATAAGTGGAAGAATTACATTTCCTAGAGGAATAAGAATAAAGCTTAGTACTGAAAGATGGAAAAATAGTAAAAAGCTAGTATCGGTTTCCTTACCGAAATCCATAACCTCTTCAATATTTACCTCTAAAGCACTGCAAATTAATTGTAAAGTTTTGCCACTTGGTTCATTTTCACTGTTTTCAATTCGTTGAATTGTTCTTAAGTTCACTTGAGCTAATTCTGCTAAGTCTTCTTGTGTCCAAGCTTTTTGCTTTCGTATTTGTCTAATTTTAAAACCAATATTACGCATCATTAAGTTCTCTTTTAAAGTTTCAACAAAACTAAGCAAGGATACCGCTTACAGGTAACGGTTTGTTGGCGACATTTATACGACATTTATGACTTACTCTAGTGATTACAAGGATTCTTCTTCAAATTGCTCGGCAAAGTTTTTAAAATCATTCATGTATTTTAGCGACTGTTTTTTAAACGCTCCGGGCATCAAAAATGCTACTAGCTTCATTATTCCTTTAAATTGAAACTCATTTATAGCTACATATTGCGTTTGCATTTCTGAAATTGGAACAAACTGATTGCTGATATAATTAACCACACCTTTTGCTTCATACATCGCGCTGAACTCATCTGGTAAATTTCGAGTGGTGATGGTCTCTATCATTTCAATTTCGCGTTTTCCCATCTTAAATTTCAACTTTGATTTTGCTCCCTGTTGACCAGAAGTTCCGCTTATGCGTTCAAAACCTTGCAAGCCTTCCATCCAATCTCCCATTTTATCTGGATCATCAAATAATTCAATGACTTTTGCTATTGGTTGATTGATGATAACTTCTTGTTTAAATTTCATTGATATCGGTGTAAGTTGCTATTAATTTTAGTTGTTTACAGAAAAACTATCCTTTTTCACTGGTTCGTATTTAAAATTAGTCTTTTTTCAACATTCGTTTGATTTCGTTCAGTTTCATCAAAGCTTCAACGGGTGTTAAGGTATCAATATCCAAATCGATAATTTCATCGCGAATATTTTCTAGCAAAGGATCATCTAGGTTAAAAAAACTAAGCTGTGGTTCGGGGGAAGCCGTTTTTATCTGATCTGAAATTTCATCAGAAGAATGCGATTTTTCAAGTTTTTCAAGGATTTTGTTGGCACGCTGAATAACATATTGCGGCATTCCTGCCATTTTGGCTACGTGAATTCCAAAACTATGGTGACTTCCACCGGGAACAAGTTTTCGTAAAAACAAAACTTTGTCTTTCAGTTCTTTTACCGAAACATTAAAGTTCTTGATGCGTGAAAATTGCTGCGTCATCTCATTCAATTCGTGGTAATGCGTAGCAAAAAGTGTTTTGGCTTTAGCTGGATGCTCGTGTAAATATTCGCTAATTGCCCAAGCGATAGAAATTCCGTCATAGGTACTGGTACCCCGACCAATTTCATCCAACAAAACCAAACTTCTATCTGAAATATTATTCAAAATACTAGCTGTCTCATTCATTTCTACCATAAAAGTAGATTCGCCTTGCGAAATATTATCGCTCGCTCCTACCCTAGTAAAAACCTTGTCGATCAATCCGATTTCGGCACTTTTTGCCGGTACAAACGAACCGATTTGTGCCAAAATAACGATTAATGCCGTTTGGCGCAACAAAGCCGATTTACCACTCATATTCGGTCCCGTTATCATTATCATTTGTTGGCTTTCTCGGTCCAAATAAATATCATTTGCTATATACGATTCACCTGGCGGAAGTTGTTTTTCGATTACAGGATGGCGACCATCTTCTATGCGAATATCAAATTCTTCGGTAAGTTGAGGCTGTACATAATTTTCTTCTCGTGCCAATTGAGCGAAGTTACAGAACACATCTATTTTGGCAATTATATGAGCGTTTTGTTGCACTACTTTGATATAATCCATCAGCCAAACTATCAGTTCGGTAAAGAGTTCTTGCTCTAACTGAAGTATTTTTTCTTCAGCTCCTAAAATCTTTGCTTCGTATTCCTTTAACTCTTCTGTAATGTAGCGCTCGGCACTAACCAAGGTTTGCTTTCTAACCCAATGTTCAGGAACTTTTGATTTGTGCGTATTTCTAACTTCAATATAATACCCAAAAACATTATTGCTTCCAATTTTTAAACTTGTTATTCCTGTTTTTTCAGCTTCACGTTTCAGCATTTCATCTAAGTAATCTTTTCCTGAAAATGCAATTTTTCGCAATTCGTCTAAGCTCTCAGAAAAGCCGTCGGCAATAACATTTCCTTTTTGCACATTTACGGGTGCTTCATCTTGCAATGCAGTAGTAATTTTATCCTGCAATAGTTCACAAGAATTAATGTTGTCAGCTAGCACTTGCAATTCTTCATTCTCGGATGCTGCCAAAATTTCCTTTATCGGAACTATGGCTGCTAACGAATTGCTAAGTTGATTAACCTCACGCGGACTAATTTTTTGGGTGGCTACTTTAGAAATCAACCGCTCCAAATCGCTAATTTGCTTCAATTGAAGCTGAATTTTTTCTTGCAAATCGAATTGCTGATAAAAGTAAGCTACCGTTTTGTGCCGCTTATCGATTTCAATTTTATTTTTTAAAGGCAAAGCCAACCATCGCTTGAGCAATCGACTTCCCATTGGGGAAATAGTTTTATCGATAATGTCAAGCAAACTTACGGCTTCGGAAGAGTTTTTATGGTACAACTCCAAATTTCGTATAGTAAAGCGATCCATCCACACATATTGGTCTTCAGCAATCCTAGAAATATTGGTAATGTGGGTGAGTTTATCGTGACTGGTTTCTTGCAAATAATACAAAATTGCTCCCGCAGCAATCAATCCTTCGGTTAAATCTTCTACGCCAAATCCTTTGAGTGAAGTAGTATCAAAATGTTGGTTCAAAGATTCTTTGGCATAATCTATTTTGAAAAGCCAATCTTCTAAATAGTAGGTATGAAAATCATTCCCGAATTGTTGATCAAAATCTGATTTGTATTTTTTGGGAACTAAGACTTCACTGGGATTGAAATTCCGAAGTAATTTATCGATATAATCACGGTTTCCCTGAGAAGTTAAAAACTCACCCGTGGAAATATCTAAAAAACTTACTCCCATATTTTTCTTAGCAAAATGTACCGCACACAAAAAATTATTCGATTTGCTTTGCAAGACTTCATCATTTAAAGCAACACCCGGAGTAACTAATTCGGTTACGCCTCTTTTTACGATTTTTTTGGTCGCTTTTGGATCTTCTAATTGATCGCAAATTGCAACACGTTCGCCTGCTTTTACCAATTTAGGCAAATAAGAATTAAGGGAATGATGAGGAAAACCAGCTAACTCAATTCGTTCGCCTCCATTATTTCTATTGGTTAGAACAATATTGAGTATGCGAGCGGTTTTTACGGCGTCTTCGCCAAAAGTTTCGTAAAAATCTCCTACTCTAAACAGCAATAAAGCATCTGGATATTTGCTTTTAATCGCATTATATTGCTTCATTAATGGAGTAATCTTAGCTGATTTATTTGCCATTTTAAAAAATAATTTGATGGCTAAAGTACTAAATGTATCGAAAAACCGACAAATGATTTACCAGTAAAATATAAAGTAAAACTTATTGCTCTTTCCTTCAGTTTTTCAATAGGTTTTATTCAGAACAGTAGGACATATTTTTTTTGAAGCTAAGCAATTGTTATTTCCTGGTTCGAAAAGTTACTTTCAGTACAAAAAAGATTCAAAAACAACGCTAAAAACAAAATCAACCTACAAATAATAGGGGTTAAAATATCTAAAAGGTAATTTTTACAAAATTCAACCCCTTAAAAAAACATCACTTTTAAAAAAATACTTACTTTTGCTTACAAATTAAAATCACATTATGGGCACTTTACGATTCAATGCAATTAAAGAAAGTTTAAACCGAAGACCTGTACCAATTGATGAAAGCATCAGACGGTCAGAATTATTTGGACGCAATGTTTTCAATGAAAACGCTATGCGTCAATACCTTACTAAAGATTCGTTTGATAGTGTGATGAGCGCCATCAAAAAAGGGGAAAAAATCAATCGAAATCTTGCCGATCATATTTCAACAGGGATGAAAGAATGGGCAATTTCGAAGGGTGCAACTCATTATACGCATTGGTTTCAGCCACTAACGGGTTCGACTGCCGAAAAACACGATGCCTTTTTTGAAACAGTTGAAGATGGTCGTTCGATCGAAAAGTTTAACGGTTCGCAATTAGTTCAACAAGAACCAGATGCTTCTAGTTTACCTCACGGTGGAATTAGAAATACTTTTGAAGCACGTGGATATACAGCTTGGGATCCAACATCGCCTGCTTTTGTTTGGGGAACTACCCTTTGTATTCCTACGATTTTTGTTTCTTATACTGGAGAAGCTTTAGATTACAAAACGCCGCTACTTCGCTCGCTTACCGCTTTAGATAAAGCTGCTACAGATGTCATTAAATATTTCGATAAAAAAGTGACCAAAGTAAATGCTACTTTAGGCTGGGAACAAGAATATTTCTTAATCGATTCTGCTTTGGCATCTTCGCGCCCAGATTTAAACATGTCTGGAAGAACACTTTTAGGACACTCGCCAGCAAAAGGACAGCAATTAAGCGATCATTATTTTGGTTCGATTCCCTCTCGTGTGCTAAATTATATGCGTGATTTAGAAACCGAATGTATGTATTTGGGGATTCCTGTAAAAACGCGCCATAATGAAGTAGCGCCAAACCAATTTGAATTGGCTCCTATTTTTGAAGAAGCAAATTTAGCAGTAGACCATAATTCATTATTGATGGATGTTATGGAAAAAGTTGCAGAGCGTCATCATTTTAAAGTTTTATTTCACGAAAAACCATTTGCTAACGTAAACGGAAGTGGAAAACATAATAACTGGTCTTTAGCTACCGATACTGGAGTAAATTTATTGAGTCCTGGAAAAACACCGATGAAGAATTTACAATTTTTAACCTTCTTCATTAACACCATAAAAGCATTTCACGATTACGAAGAAATTGTACGTTCAACCATTGCTTCTGCTTCTAACGATCATCGTTTAGGCGCAAACGAAGCTCCGCCAGCTATTATGTCGGTTTTTATCGGTTCGCAATTAACTGAAGTTTTGGATGAATTAGAAAAAGTAACCGATGGAAAACTTTCTCCTGAAGAAAAAACCGAATTAAAATTGAATGTTGTTGGTAAAATTCCAGAAATATTGATGGATAATACCGACCGAAATAGAACTTCACCGTTTGCATTTACAGGCAATAAGTTTGAATTGCGTGCAGTTGGTTCAACTGCAAATTGTGGTGACCCAATGACAACCATAAACGCCATTGTTGCTAAACAGCTTCGTGAATTTAAATCAGAAGTTGATGCGTTGATTGCCAAAAAAATGAAAAAAGATGATGCTATTTTTAATGTATTGAGAGAGTACATTAAAAAATCGAAAAAAATTCGTTTTGAAGGCGATGGCTACGGAAAAGCTTGGGAAGAAGAAGCAGAAAAAAGAGGTTTAAGCAATAACAAAACTACGCCTACTGCACTAAAAGCAAAAATTTCTAAACAAGCAATCGATTTGTATGGTGAGTTAGAAATCATGAATGAAATTGAAGTACAAGCGCGTTACGAAATAGAAATTGATGATTACTCTAAAGAAATACAAATTGAAGGACGTATTTTAGGTGATATTGCACGTAATCATATCATTCCGACTTCAATTCGATACCAAAATGTATTGATTGAAAACGTGAAAGGCTTGAAAGAGATTTATGGCGACAAATACAAAGAAACAGCTAAAGAGCAACTTAATATCATAGAAGCTATTTCGGGTCATATCGAAAAAATTAACAAAGCTACTTCTGAAATGATTGAAGCTAGAAAACGTGCCAACGCATTAACTGATGCTACACAAAAAGCACACATGTATTGTGATGACGTAAAACCATTTTTTGATGTTATTCGCTATAATTGTGATAAACTAGAACTCCTAGTTGATGATGAATTATGGCCATTGACCAAATACCGAGAAATGCTTTTCACAAAATAAGTTTTTGCTTATTTCAGTTCTAAAAAATCTGCTTTATTAATTTAAAGCAGATTTTTTTTTAGAAGCCCGTTTTGTTTTTAGAAGGTAAATCCTGTTCTATAAAACGCGACAAATCCTGAGCCGAAAACAACATTAAATAAGGCATGTACCGTCCTCTTATAGTTGTTACACTCATATTTACGATTAAGTTTTTACCAGGATTTTGAAACAAAACGGCATAATCTTTATCGAGTTTCACAAAGTTTTGTGGCCGAGACCAATATTGGTTTTCAGCTAAAACAGCATAATCCAAATCTTTGAAAAAGGAGCGCGTATGAATTAAATATTTATAAGTATCGGTGTAATTTAAGCCGTATTCCATATCATGTGGTTTCATCATCACCGCCATCAGTTGATGTTGGCTAAACACTAAATCTCTTTCATAAATCGACCAAAAAGTTGAATTCTCAAAATCGATTTTCTGGTATTTTTCTGGATGATTTCTTAATTCTGTTTTCGCTTCTTCTTTGCTCATTCCTTTTTTTAAACCTTTATATAAAACTTCCTGAGCAGCGCAAATAGATACCGACAGAAAAAATAGACAAGCAATAGCAAATGTTTTCATATAGTTGAATTATCTATCGCAAAAATAGCTAAACTAAAGTAGTTTTTCACCATATTACAAAATATGATTCTACCATCAAATTTAAATCTTATTCAAATATGCTCGTTTAGTTAAAATTAAATTGCGTTATTGTAACTCATAAATTAAATTTATGAAATCAATAAGTATAGAAAAAATCAATTCAGCCTTAGAAGGTGAATTAATTGGAGATTTTAAACAATCTGTTTCTGCTCCGGAAGAATTAGAATTAGCAAAACCTGGAGAAATCACTTTTATTGGTGGCAAAAAATATGAACGAAAGTGGAAAGACTCCAAAGCGAGTGTTGCTGTTGTAAATAAAGATATAAGCATCGAACCAGGCGAAGGACGCGCTTTTATTAAAGTTGATAATGCGTCTTTAGCAATGATAAAAGTATTGCAATTATTCGCTCCTCCTGCTCCCCATTTTGAAAGTGAAATTCATCCAACAGCGGTTATTAGCGAATCTGCCCAAATTGGAAATGGAGTTAAAATTGGTGCAAATTGCTACATCGGACCCGAAGTTGAAATTAAAGACGGCGTTACAATTTATCCTAATGTAGTTGTCTTGGATCATTCAGTTGTTGGAAATCACACTATAATTTGGTCGGGGGCTATTGTTCGCGATTATAGTATTATTGGAAATTATTGTATTCTGCATCCAAATTGTAGTATCGGTGCAGACGGATTTGGTTTTGAACAAGATCCTGCAAGAGGATTGGTTAAAGTTCCTCAAATCGGTCGAGTGGTTTTAGGTGATTTTGTTGAAATAGGCGCAAATTCTTGTGTCGATCGTGCTAAATTTAGCGAAACCATACTTGGTGATGGCTGCAAAATTGATAATTTAGTTCAGATAGGTCATAATAGCAAACTTGGTATGTTCTGTATCATGGCAGGAAACAGCGGTTTAGCTGGTTCTGTTACACTTGGTAACGGGGTAGTTATTGGTGGAAGTGCTTCCATTAAAGATCATGTAAAAATTGGCGATGGTGCAACTGTTGGTGCTGGCTCTGGCGTTACTGGCGATATTCCTGCTGGTAAAACCATGTTAGGTTATCCAGCTGTTGAAGCTAGAAATGCACTTAAACAATGGGCTGTTTTAAAGAGGCTTGCACAAAAAGGTTTGAGCTAAAAGTGTAAATGACAATTTAAAAAGCTGTCGCTAAATAAACTTCAACTTGTATAATTTAGGTTGAAAAGTTATATTTAACGACAGCTTCTTTTTTTTTGAAGTATAATCTTAGTAACTGATATAATCTGTTATTTCTAATCCATATCCTATCATTCCTACACGTTTTTTCTTTTGACTATTAGAAAGCAATTTGATCTTATGCACTCCAATATCGTGTAAAATTTGAGCGCCAATACCAAAATCTTTATTATCCATAATAACATTAGGAGCTTTCATAATTCCATTAGATTGCAATTCTTTGAGTTGATTTAAACGAGATAATAAGTTTAGGCCTTGCGCATCTTGATTGATAAAAACAATTGCTCCTTTGCCTTCATTATTGATGGCTTGAAACATTCCATCTAATTTTTTATCAGCATCATTAGTCAACGTTCCTAAAATGTCGTTATTAACCAATGTAGAATTCACACGAACTAAGACAGGCTCGTCTGGTTTCCAGCTTCCTTTTGTCAATGCTAAATGAACGTGATTATTGGTCGTTTGATGATAAGCTCGAAGCCTAAAATCTCCAAACTTTGTTTGAATATCAAAATCTTCTTTCTTATCGATAAGCGAATCGTGTTGCATGCGATAAGCCACTAAATCTTCAATAGAAACGAGTTTTAAATCAAATTTTTCAGCCACTTCAACTAATTGTGGTAAACGAGCCATGGTACCGTCTTCATTCATGATTTCAACAATAACACCGGCAGGTTGCAAACCAGCAAGTCTAGCAAAATCGATAGCAGCTTCGGTATGACCTGTTCGTCTTAAAACTCCACCTTCTTTAGCTTTTAGAGGAAAAATGTGCCCCGGTCTATTCAGATCTTGAGGTTTTGTATCATTATTACAAAGTGCCTGAATAGTTTTAGAACGATCGGAAGCTGATATTCCTGTTGTAACGCCGTTTCCTTTTAAATCAACTGAAATGGTAAAACCAGTTTCCATAGGATCGGTATTGTTGCTAACCATCATATCGAGTTTGAGTCGCTCGCAACGTTTTTCGGTAAGTGGAGCGCAAATAAGTCCACGTCCGTGAGTTGCCATAAAATTAATCATTTCGGGCGTTACTTTTTCAGCAGCAGCCAAAAAATCTCCTTCATTTTCACGATCTTCATCATCGACTACAATGATTACTTTTCCAGCTCTTATATCGTCGATTGCTTCTTCAATAGTAGATAATTGAATGGCATTTTCAGAATTTGACATCATTATAATTTAAGGTTGTGCAAATGTAATTATTCGCGTGTTTTGAATTTGTTCAGTTTGAGTTTAATTAACAATTTACGGATGGGTTCGGTTAAGAAATCGAGCTTAACAAATCCTTGATCGGTAGTGGCTTTATAAGTTAAATAAATTCCTAAGGGCAACATAATAAAAGTGGAAATCCAAGCACCTAAAAAAGGGCTTATTTTTCCTGTTTCTGCGCTGTTTTGAGCAAATATTCCAATAAAATGGTAAATTAAAAATAAGATAATTGCAAAAATGAGCGGCAAGCCCATTCCTCCTTTTCTAATTATTGCTCCTAAAGGCGCACCCACAAAAAATAAAATTACACAAGCTACAGCTAATGCATATTTTTTATGCAATTGCATTTCGGTTTTGTTGAGCAATGCAAATTTGTTTTTAAACTTATTGCTTTCATTTTGAACTTGAGGAATAATACTATTGATAGAACTCAATGCCCGACTGTAGATCTGAGATTGTTCGCGTTCTTCGTAAATCGAAATTAACTCATTGACATCTGTAGTTCCTGCGATACTTTTTATTTCTTCTTGATTTGATTTAATCGAATCAAGATCAATTGAGTTTGATAAGTTCGCTAACTTAGTTCTTCCGATTCTTGTTCTATCTATGGATGAATCATTTGATTTTTTGTTAGCTGATTTTTCTGGATTTAAAAAAGGGATGGTTGTTTTTTGATTATGTTGAGGCAATTGCGGCAAAACGTTTCCGTCAATACTAGCTGCTGATTCGTTTTCGCCTTGATTATTAGCATAACGTGTAAATCCATTTCGTTGAGTGATGTTTTTGTTGTAGCGAATGTTTGAATTATTCATCGCACGAGAAAAAGAATCCACTTGAACGCGCAATTCTTTAACATTTAGCATTCTATATGGGTGCGTCGCACTTTCATCGTCTAAATCGACATCATTGAATTGAGATAAATCAATATTAATGGTATATTCATCAAATTCAGATTTCACAAATGGTAAGCGCCTACGGTCTGATTGGTTTTTAGGTCGAATTTCATCGTAATAATTACCGTCAAACAAGATCAGTTTTAGCAAATTAGAGTTTTCCTCTGAAGCCAATTCACCTGAATCTGATTTGATGACTGTATAATTTCCAGAATGTCTTTTTTCTTTTTTATGGATAATAACGTTGTGCAAGAATTGGTCATTATCACCAGTTTTTTTATCGACTTTAATGTTATAATCACCGATTTCAGTAAAAACTCCTTCTAAAATTGCCATCGCAGGTTTTACTTTGGCAATGTTATTTTTAAGGTTGATGGCTTTAAATTCAGCCCAAGGAATAATCGTATTTGAAAATAGAAAAGTAGCATAAGCAAGTAAAACAATAAAAAAGATAAGGCTTTTCATTGCTCGTTGCAGCGATATTCCTGCCGATTTCATAGCGGCAAACTCGTAATTTTCTGAAAATTTACCAAACGTCATAATCGAAGCCACCAAAATTGTTAATGGTAAAAATAATGGCATTTGATAAGGCAAATAATAGAATAGGAATTTGGCGATTACCACCACCTCTATATCTTTTCCTGCAAAATCTGAAATAAACATCCAAATAGCCTGAAGCATAAAAATCAGCACTAAAATAACGAGTACTGAAAAGAATACTTTCAGAAATGAAAAGAGTATGTATCGATCGAGTATTTTCAATTTTAATCTAGTCGATTAATGTAATAATCGCTGTATTTTTCTTCGTTAAAGTCGAATAAAATCTTAGAAATCGGTTGATTGGTTTTAAAGCTTTTCACTTTAATTTCAGTTTTTGTACCGTTTTCTTGTAATTGAATCAAGGTGTGAATGTGTTTGGTGCGTTGGTCTATTCCAAGATAAATTTCCTTAATTTCGGCATCAGAATCCATTGGAGTTAATTTTACAAATTGAATTTTTCTGCCTTTGTGATTTTGGGTAATATCCATTTCAAATTGGTAACCTTCTTCATAAAATGTCAGCATTTTTGAAGGTGTAATTTCATCATCATCTTCTGGGTTGTAATTAGAAATAGTGACTTCTTCATCTTCAGGAACAATGGTGTACATTTTTTTACCGTCAAAAATTCGGGTAGCTCCCATTAAATTTAAGTGATATTTATCGCCTTTAATAGTTACATCACCACGGGTTTCTTGTTTTATATTTTCGGATTGATTTTCGAGAATATAGCTAAAATCGATGACGATATTCTCGTATGATTTCACTTTCTCTAAGACGTCGTTAACTAGGTTTTCGGCTTCTGCATCAGATTGTGCAAAACCAATTGACGTTAACAAACCAAAACAAACAATTAAAAGTATTCTTTTCATATCTAATATTAATTCTTATTCAATAATTCATCTAAAGCATTTAAGTCAGGAACCAACACCTGCCTGGCTTTGCTTCCTTCAAATTGGCCGACAATTCCTGCAGCCTCTAATTGATCGATAATTCGACCAGCACGATTGTAACCCAATTTCATTTTACGTTGCAATAAAGATGCCGAACCTTGTTGTGCAGTAACAATTATTTCTGCTGCTTCATTAAAACGTTTATCGCGTTCATCAACATTGTCTTCTATTCCGGCGCCGCCTTCTTCTCCTTCATATTCAGGCAACATGTGCGCATCAGGATAAGCTTTTTGAGAACCGATAAATTCCGTTATTTTTTCGACTTCTGGCGTATCGACAAAAGCACATTGCAATCTAATTAAGTCATTTCCTTGGGTAAAAAGCATATCTCCTCGACCGATTAATTGATCGGCACCACCAGCATCCAAAATTGTTCTGGAATCTATTTTTGAAGTTACTCGAAACGCAATTCTGGCAGGGAAGTTAGCCTTAATCATACCTGTAATTACATTTACAGATGGACGTTGAGTAGCAATAATTAAATGAATTCCAATAGCACGAGCTAGCTGAGCCAAACGTGCAATTGGCGCTTCGACTTCCTTACCGGCAGTCATAATTAAATCGGCAAACTCATCGACCACCAAAACGATATAAGGTAAAAATTTATGTCCGTTTTCTGGATTGAGTTTTCGTGCTTTAAATTTTTGATTATACTCTTTAATATTTCTAACCATGGCATCTTTAAGAAGATTGTAGCGCTCATCCATTTCTACACAAAGCGAATTCAAAGTATTGATTACCTTAGAGTTATCCGTAATAATTGCCTCTTCTACATTTGGCATTTTTGCTAAGAAATGGCGTTCAATTTTGTTGAATAATGTTAACTCTACTTTCTTCGGATCGACTAAAATAAATTTCACCTCTGCAGGGTGTTTTTGGTATAAAAGCGAAGTCAAAATCACATTAAGACCAACCGATTTACCTTGTCCCGTTGCACCAGCCATAAGCAAATGTGGCATTTTTGCCAAATCCACTACAAAAGTTTCGTTAGAAATTGTTTTTCCAAAAGCAATTGGCAGCGCCATTTCAGCTTGTTGAAATTTGCTAGAAGCAGCAACTGTGCGCATAGGAACGATTGCTGGGTTTTGATTTGGAACTTCAATCCCGATTGTTCCTCTTCCAGGTATTGGTGCTATAATTCGGATTCCGAGAGCCGAAAGCGACAATGCAATATCGTCTTCTAAGTTTTTAATTTTTGAAATTCGTACGCCAGCTTCTGGAATAATTTCGTATAAAGTTACGGTAGGTCCAACTGTTGCTTTAATTTCAGCAATCCCAATTTTGTAGTTTTTTAGGGTTTCTACAATTTTGTTTTTGTTTTCTTCAAGTTCACTTTGGTCGATGGTAATTCCCTTGCCTTTGTTGTAATCTTTCAACAAATCAATTGTTGGAAATTGGTAATTAGCTAACTCCAAAGTAGGGTCAAATTCACCAAAATCTTCGACTAATTTCTTGCTGGTTTCATCAATTTCATCTTCTTCTTCAGCAGTTTCTACCTCCATTGCCACATCGTCTTCTTCATCGGTAGAAATAACAATTTTTTCCTTTTCAGCTTTGGATTCTGTTTGCGTTTCTGCCGTTGATTCTGTATTGGCATCAAGCGAAATTTCTTCGTTTGTTGTTTCTACTTGAGGTGAAGCTTCTGGCGACTTTTCTTCGTTTTTGTCTCCCTCGCTATTGGCTGTTGTTTCTTTATTTTTGAAAGAATCAAAATCGCTTTGTACATCGGATTTTGTTTTTTGAAACAAAGTTATTACGTGGTCTGGAGTGATATTAAATCGTAATACGAGGTATAGAATAAAGAAGAAAAACAAGGTGATTCCTACACCGATTTTACCGATATAATCGAATAAAAAATCGGTTAGCTCGAAACCAACAACGCCTCCTAAAATAGGTTGAGACGGAATTATAAAGCTGAAGAAAACAGAAAGCCAAAGCATTGTAAACAATCCCCAAAACCATTTCTTGTGAAGTTTTTTTAGTTGAATGTTTAAAAACAAATACAAACCAGATAAGGCAATCAAAATCGCAATATTGAAAGCAGCAATTCCAAAGCCTTTATAAATAAAAAAATGACTTACGTTAGCACCAAATTTACTCAGCCAATTTTTGGCAGCTTGATTTCGGTTATAAAAATCGTCTATGATATTCTGGTCGGCTTGCCAATTGAAAAGAAATGACACAAAAGCCACTATTAAGGCAATACCGAAAAAAAATAAAAAACTTCCTAAAATAACTTGCTGTTTTTTAGACAAGCTAACGTTTGGCAATTTGAATTTGCCCTTATCTTTTTTAGGTTTGGATTTTTTAGTGCTTTTTTTAGCCATTAACTATTCTTAAGTGGTTAGCAAAAATACAAATTTAATTGCGATTAGACTGCTAAAATGAGTTGATGAAAATTGATTTTTAAGAAGCAATATTTCACAAAAAAAGAGGTAAAAAATTACCTCTTTAAAACTTAATAATTCTATTGTTATGAATTATTTATTTACTTTTTCTCTTATTTTCGATAGCATCACCACCTTCATTAAGCGATTTTTTTGCATTATCAACCGCTTCTTTTGATGCTTTTTCCATTTTGTCTCCAGTTTCTTCTGCCGATTTTTCAACATCATCAGCGGCGTCTTCTACTGCATCTCCAGTTTCCTCGGCAGCATCTTCAACTGCATCGCCAGTGTCTTCTGCAGCATCTTCTACAGCGTCGCCAGCGTCTTCTGTTGCATCTTCTACTCCTTCTCCAACTTCTTCAATTCCATCTTCTACTTTTTCTTTTGGAGTTTTCTCTTTACAGCTAGAAATACCTATTGTAAAGCCAGCTAATAATGCTAATGTTAAAAATTTACGTTTCATATTTAATTTGATTTTGAGTGATTACTAATTTAAAGTTTCTTTCCTGTTGCCAGCCGATATAAAATTCCGATTACAGCAACTACTAATAGTATATGAATAAACTTACCTACTGTTTCTGTAAAACCAAAATAGCCTAAAGCCCAACCAATAATAAGCAGAACAACGATAAGACGTATTAAGTTTTTCATTTGAAACAACAACTAACGATAATTCTTCAAATTTATAAAAAAAATTAACACCTGTTGATGATTTTACTTTATTTTTAATATACTCATTTACAAGGTGATATTCTTTTTAGTCGAATAAGCTCGCTTGGCTTTTTGAATCGTTATCAGCTTGTATTTGTTCTTCATCAATTACATCTAAATCTTCAGCTGAAGGATCTTCTTCTGGTTCAAATGGAATTGGCGTTGTCAAATCGATTTGATTAACTTTTTCGGTAGTTAATTGATTTCCCATTGCTTTAATTCCTTTTACAGAAATAAATTCTTGAAGATTGATAGTTTCATTTGGTGGTCGATCTTTTCCTTTTGGTTTGGTAAATTCTATTTCAATTCTTGGAATATAATCGGTACTAACCAATTCTAAATAAGATTTTTCGTGATCGGTTATAATTTTTTCTTCTCGTTCTTCATTTTCAATAAAAAATCGTTTTACGTAATAGCGTTCTTTTTCACCTTCCCAATAAATAACAGAAATCGGTTTTTTTGGCTGCCATTTTTCCATTACAATAATGTCTTTTTCGAAACGAGCCGTAAGTTCTGGACGAATGGTTTTTGCAACGCCTTGTTGATTGATGATAAGAATGCGATCTTCTCCTTTAAATGCACCAAGCAATTCGCCTCGCTCGTCTACATTTAGTCGCCTAACAGTATCATCGAACCAAATTTTTCGTGGTTTTAAGGTTGAAACACCTTCTTCTTTAAATTCAACTTTTTTTATTGGTAGTTTTGTTACAAGGTTTCCTTTTACACCACGCCCTTTAATATTCAAATCGGAAAAATCAATATCGAATTTTATTTTTCGAACTGATTTTTTTTGTCTTAGATAAACGCTAACCACTTCGGCTTCTCCATTTGGGTTTGCCGAGAAGTACAAGACTTTTGTGCCGGGTTTTCCTTTGCCTATATTGTATTCTCGATTTCTGGTAATAGATGTAACAGCAAAGCGTTTCATAAAATTATAACCTTGCTTACCATTCCTATAAATTATATTATAAATGGTACGTTTATCTTTTTTCTTGAAAATACCTACGTAAATAATATTCTTCCCGATAAAAGTTTTTGCTTCTACTTTTGTAACCATCATCGTTCCGTCTTCGGTAAAGCAAATAATGTCATCGATATCTGAACAATCGGTCACATATTCGTGTTTCCGCAATGAAGTCCCTATAAAACCTTCTTTTCTATTGACGTAAAGTTTGTTGTTTCTTATAACAACTTTTGTGGCTTCAATATCTTCAAAAGGCTGAATTTCAGTATTTCGTTCTTTGCCTTCGCCATAGGTTTTTTTCAAATAGTTGAAATAGTCTATAGCATAGGTTATCAAATTATCAAGATGATGTTTTACCGTTTCAATTTCAGCTTCTAATGCTTCAATTTTTTGTTGCGCTTTGTCTAAATCAAATTTTGAAATTCGTTTGATTTTAATTTCTGTCAACCGAACAATATCTTCCGTTGTAATGGCTCTTTTTAAGTGTTTGATGTGTGGTTGCAAACCTTTATCAATAGCCTCGATAACATCTTCCCAAGTTTCTTTTTCTTCAATATCACGATAGATTCTATTTTCAATAAAAATTCGTTCTAAGGAAGCAAAATGCCATTTTTCTTCAAGTTCGTCAAGTTTTATTTCGAGTTCACGCTTTAGCAGTTGCAAGGTGTTATCAGTACTTCTTCTCAACAGTTCCGAAATTCCTAAAAATTGCGGTTTATCTTCAGTAATTACGCAAGCTAAAGGCGATATTGACGTTTCGCAACTCGTAAATGCATACAGCGCATCTATGGTTTTATCTGGTGAAACATTATTGGGTAAATGCACCAATATTTCAACTTCTGAAGAAGTGTTGTCTTCAATTTTTTTGATTTTTATTTTCCCCTTATCGTTGGCTTTTAAAATAGAATCGATTAATGATGTGGTGTGCGTTCCGTAGGGAATCTCTTTAACAACCAAGGTTTTCTTATCGAGTTCTTCTATTTTGGCACGCAAACGAATTCGACCACCGCGCAAACCATCATTATACTCAGATGCGTCCATTATTCCAGCAGTTGGAAAATCGGGATATAATGTAAATTTTTTTCCTTGTAAATGTTTGATAGAAGCATCGATTAATTCAATAAAATTATGCGGCAAAATTCGCGTGCTTAATCCAACGGCAATTCCTTCGGCTCCTTGCGCGAGAATCATAGGGAACTTTACAGGTAAGTTTACCGGTTCGTTTTTACGTCCATCATAAGAAATTTGCCATTGCGTTGTTTTTGGATTGAAAACAACGTCTAAAGCAAATTTTGATAACCTAGCTTCGATATATCTAGGAGCGGCAGCACGATCTCCCGTAAGTACGTTACCCCAGTTTCCTTGCGTATCGATTAATAATTCTTTTTGACCAAGTTGCACAATAGCATCAGCGATACTAGCATCGCCGTGTGGGTGATATTGCATGGTATGTCCAACAATATTGGCAACTTTGTTATAGCGACCATCATCCAAATCTTTCATAGAATGTAAGATTCGACGATGTACGGGTTTAAAACCATCCTCAAGAGCAGGAACGGCTCGTTCCATAATAACATAAGATGCATAATCTAAAAACCAATCTTGGTACATTCCTGTTACCTTAATGAGTTCTTCGTTGTTATGGTTATCTTGATTTTGTTCTTCGCTCATAGATTAATTTTCTTTCTTATCTTGGTTTTTTGTCACTAATTTGTTTAGCGATTGGCTTAAATATTTTGTTTTCTTTGGACTTAAGAAAGTAATATTGGTATGTCTTTTTACCAATCCGTGTCTTGTTTTTACGGTAATGACCAAGCGTTTATAAATCAAAAAATTGATAATTTTAAAATCGACAATACGCTTGCGTTTTACTTCTAAAACCGTATCCCTGTAATTAAAGAAATTGGATAAAATAACTCCTCTGTTGATGAACGTTACAATTTCACCTTCGCTATCATATTCAAAGTACTTTCCTCCAAAATAAGTATATATCAACGCCAAAACAATTCCTCCAGAAAACAAATAATAATACTTTTTGGAAGGAAAAAGCGTGTGGTCTAGTTGAATATTTAAAAACACCACTAAGAAGAAAAATACTATTGAAAAATAGTAAACTCCTGGTATAATTCGTACGGTTTTATAGTTGGTTAATCTCATCCTCTATTTCTTCTACTAAATCAACTTCTAGGCGTAAATTATCGATAATAAATTCTTGTCGGTCGGGTGTATTTTTTCCCATATAAAATTTAAGCAATTCAGCTATTGTTTTGTCTTTATCGAGCATCACTGGATCGAGGCGAATATCATCTCCAATAAAATGTTTAAATTCATCTGGAGAAATTTCACCTAAACCTTTAAAGCGCGTAATCTCTGGTTTTCCTGTGAGCTTTTTTATAGCATCGCGGCGTTCTTGTTCAGAATAGCAATAAATAGTTTCTTTTTTATTTCGAACCCTAAAAAGCGGTGTTTGCAAAATATATAAATGTCCCTCGCGTATGAGTTCTGGAAAAAACTGTAAAAAGAACGTAATAATCAATAATCGAATATGCATCCCATCTACATCGGCATCGGTTGCAATTACAATATTGTTATACCGCAAATCTTCCAGCGAATCTTCTATATTTAGAGCAGCTTGTAAAAGATTAAACTCTTCGTTTTCGTAAACAATTTTTTTACTGAGTCCGTAAGAATTTAGCGGTTTTCCTTTTAAACTAAAAACTGCTTGAGTATTGACATCCCTAGATTTTGTAATACTTCCACTAGCCGAATCTCCTTCGGTAATAAATAAAGTTGTATCTAGATAACCTTCTTTTTTGGTATCGGCTAAATGAATTCTACAATCACGCAGTTTTTTGTTGTGCAAGCTCGCTTTTTTAGCGCGTTCTTTAGCTAATTTTCGAATACCAGAAAGCTCTTTTCTTTCCTTTTCTGCCTGCAAAATTTTACGTTGGAGTTTGTCGGCTGTTTCTGGATTTTTATGCAGGTAATTATCTAATTTCTGCTTGAGAAAATCCAATATATAAGTTCTCACTGTAGGTTTGTCCCCCCCCATATCGGTAGAACCTAATTTGGTTTTTGTTTGACTCTCAAAAACAGGTTCCATTACTTTTATACTGATAGCTGCCGAAATAGATTTACGAATATCGCTTGGATCGTGGTTTTTCCCGTAATATTCTCTTACCGTTTTTACCACAGCTTCCTTAAAAGCAGATTGATGCGTTCCTCCTTGAGTTGTATGTTGACCGTTTACAAATGAATGATATTCTTCGCTATATTGAGCTTTGCTGTATGTTAAAGCAACTTCAATATCGTCTCCTTTAAGATGAATAATCGGAAACAGTCGATTTTCTTCTTTGATACTATCGCCCAAAAGATCTTTCAGCCCTTCTTCCGAATAAAATTTTTCGCCGTTTAAATATATCGTTAAACCCGGATTTAGATAAACATAATTCCGAATCATTTTTGAAATATACTCCAAGCGAAAAGTGTATTTTTTAAAAATAGCTTCATCTGGAATAAAAGTTACTTTCGTTCCTCGCCGCCTGGAAGTTTCCGACAATTCTTCTTGACCAAGAAAATTTCCTTGTTCAAATTCAGCAGAAACCGATTCGCCGTCACGGCTCGATTCAACTCTGAAATAACTCGACAGAGCATTCACAGCTTTGGTACCAACACCATTCAAACCAACTGATTTTTTAAATGCTTTGGTGTCGTATTTTCCGCCTGTATTCATCTTTGAAACCACATCTACCACTTTTCCTAGCGGAATACCACGGCCATAATCGCGTACAATTACGCGGTTATTCTGAATCGAAATTTCTATGGTTTTTCCAGAACCCATGACAAACTCATCGATTGAGTTGTCCAGCACTTCTTTCAGTAAAATATAAATTCCGTCATCTGCACTCGAGCCGTCTCCCAACTTTCCGATATACATTCCAGGACGCATACGGATGTGCTCTTTCCAGTCTAAGGATTTAATATTTTCTTCGGTGTACTTTGTTTCTTTCATAAGCGTAGAATACTGGCGAAATATACTAATATTTCTTTTATGCTGAAATTTTTAAAGCCCTGAAATCACACAATTTCTTAACAAAAATACTATTTTTTATCAATTCAAAAGAATTGATTTATCTTTACTCTACAGAACACCAGCTCTAAAAGCGACAAAACGTCATCAATAATCAGTAAATAAACTGACTTTTTGTCAAAATTTAAAACGGTATAGCTTTTGAAAAATAGAAAGTGAATCAAAAGAGTAATCAAAATGAACTTAAACAATTTTACCATAAAATCGCAAGAAGCGATACAGCAGGCTCAACAGCTTGCTCAAGAATTTGGCCATCAACAAATTGAAAACGAACATATATTTAAAGCGATTTTGATTGTTGATGAAAACGTAACTCCGTTTCTTTTAAAGAAGCTAAACATCAATATTGCTTTATTCAAAGACGTTTTAGACAAAACATTAGAAAGCTTTTCAAAAGTTAGCGGCGGCGAAATTATGCTTTCAAGAGAAGCAGCAAAAGCTTTGAATGAGGCATCAATCATTGCTAAAAAACGCCAAGACGAATATGTTTCTATCGAACATTTAATCTTAGGAATTTTTAAAAGCGCTAGCAAAGTTGCACAGATATTAAAAGATCAGGGAGCGACTGAAAAAAACCTAGAAGCAGCGATAAACGAATTGCGTAAAGGCGATAAAGTGACTTCAAAAAGTGCTGAAGAAACGTACAATTCTTTAGACAAGTATGCGAAAAACCTAAATCAGTTAGCAGAGGAAGGAAAACTTGACCCTGTAATTGGTCGCGATGAAGAAATTAGACGAATTCTACAAATTTTATCGCGTAGAACCAAAAATAATCCGATGCTTGTTGGCGAGCCAGGAACTGGTAAAACAGCCATTGCAGAAGGTTTGGCGCACCGAATTATTGCTGGTGATGTGCCCGAAAACTTAAAATCGAAAAAAATATATTCGCTTGATATGGGGGCATTAATTGCTGGAGCGAAATACAAAGGTGAATTTGAAGAACGCTTAAAAGCAGTTATCAAAGAAGTGACAGGAAGCGATGGCGATATCGTTCTCTTTATTGATGAAATTCACACACTTGTTGGAGCCGGTGGTGGAGAAGGCGCTATGGATGCCGCCAATATTTTAAAACCTGCATTAGCACGCGGCGAACTAAGAGCTATTGGAGCGACTACCTTAGATGAATTTCAAAAATATTTTGAAAAAGATAAAGCGCTAGAAAGACGTTTTCAAAAAGTAACGGTAAATGAACCTGATACCGAAAGTGCTATTTCTATCTTAAGAGGAATTAAAGAAAAATACGAAACTCACCATAAAGTTCGCATAAAAGATGATGCTATTATTGGTGCAGTTGAGCTTTCACAGCGGTATATTACCAACCGTTTTTTACCAGATAAAGCTATCGATTTGATGGATGAAGCAGCTTCAAAGTTGCGAATGGAAATCAACTCTAAGCCTGAGGAACTCGATGTGCTAGATCGTAAAATTATGCAACTGGAAATCGAAATTGAAGCTATTAAGCGTGAAAAAGATGAAGAAAAAGTCAAATCGCTTCGAGCTGAATTAGCTGAATTGAAAGAGGACAGAAACGACCTAAACGCACGTTGGAAAAGCGAAAAAGATGTTGTAGAAAATATTCAAAAAGCGAAACAAGATATTGAAAACTACAAATTAGAAGCTGAACGTGCTGAACGTGAAGGTGATTATGGAAAAGTAGCTGAAATTAGATACGGAAAAATTAAAGATGCGCAAGAAACTTTGGAACGACTTCAAAAAGAAGTTGAAACTCAAAAAAATCAGCAAACACTCATTAAAGAGGAAGTAAACTATGATGATATTGCTGAAGTTGTTGCCAAGTGGACAGGTATTCCGGTGACTAAAATGCTTCAATCTGAACGCGAAAAACTCTTGAAATTAGAAGACGAATTACACAAACGAGTTGTTGGTCAGCAGGAAGCTATTGTTGCAGTTAGTGATGCAGTTAGAAGAAGCCGAGCTGGATTACAAGATCAGAAAAAACCAATTGGTTCTTTTTTATTCCTTGGTACAACTGGTGTTGGTAAAACAGAATTAGCAAAATCCTTAGCTGAATATTTATTTGATGATGAAAATGCAATGACTCGTATTGATATGAGTGAATACCAAGAACGCCATTCTGTTTCTCGCTTGGTTGGTGCGCCTCCAGGTTACGTAGGTTATGACGAAGGTGGTCAGCTTACTGAAGCGGTAAGAAGAAGACCGTATTCGGTTGTCTTACTCGATGAAATAGAAAAAGCGCATCCAGATACTTTCAATATTTTATTGCAAGTATTAGATGAAGGTCGCCTAACCGATAACAAAGGTCGTTTAGCCGATTTTAAAAATACAATCATCATTATGACGTCTAATATTGGTAGTCATATTATTCAAGAAAAATACGATAGTATTGCCGATGCAGATACCGCTATGGAAAGTGCAAAAGTTGAAGTTATGGGATTGCTAAAGCAAAGCGTTCGTCCAGAGTTTTTGAACCGTATTGATGATGTTATTATGTTTAGTCCGCTTAACCAAAAAGACATCAAGCAAATTGTGAGTTTACAATTGAATGGATTAAAGAAAATGCTAAGCAAACAAGGAATAACTTTGGATGCTACCGAAGAAGCTAAAATGCATTTAGCAAAAATTGGTTTTGATCCGCAATATGGAGCTAGACCCGTAAAAAGAGTTATTCAACGCGAAGTGCTGAATAAGTTATCGAAAGAAATTTTAGCTGAAAAAGTAACGACAGATAGTATTATTCTGCTCGATCAGTTTGACGGAGAATTGGTTTTCAGAAATCAATCTGAACTAAAATCGGCTCAATAATTGATGTTTTAAAAAACACTTATTCTCATTAATTTTCAATCAACAAACCCTGATAATTTATATCAGGGTTTGTTGATTAAATTCTATATATCTACTAAACACTTAAACGTTGATTTCTTCCTATTGTAAAATATAAAATTGCACCGAAAAAATTAGTAAAAAGCACTAACAACAGCCAAAATAATTTGTTATTCTTTTCAAAATTGTTTTTAGCAATATCAACCAACGCATATAACGTGGGAACAACAAAAACAAAAACTGTTATCGACACCATTATAATTTACCAAGGACCTACAATATTCATAATTTTTAAGTTTAAAAGTTAGTACTTCCTGAAAAACACATACCAAAACTAATCATTATGGTTTGTTTTTCCAAATTAAATCATTTTTTTCCAAATATTCGGGTAATGCAGCAGAACCATACCATTGATAAATTTCTGCCTTCAGCAAGCCATTTTGAATTGCGGGATCGCCGGCTAGCGCTTCTTCAACCTCAGCTTCATCGGTTAGGTCGAAAATAAAAATTCCGCGATAAGCATTTTCATTTTTTGAAATTGGTCCAGCAACAATCAATTTTCCTTCTTCACTCAACCGATGGATATTTTCCATATGACCTTCAAAATATTCTGCTGTTTTGGAAGCCTCGGTTGGTTGTTCATCGCCCGTAATTAAAATTACTAGGGTGTAGCTTTTCATCCCATATTCATCAGCACCTAGTTTTTTAGCTAATTCTTCATCATAATTAGGATTATCAACTTGCGCATTTACCGTAAAGTTAAAAAGTAAGTATCCTAATATTACCAAGTAGAATCGTTTCATTTTGATTATCGTTTAATTTTGCTTTCGTAGATTTCTATCCAATCTTTTACACTCATTTTTTGAATCAATTCTGTCATCAATTCAAACGGAATTTGATCGCGTTTTTTGAAACGAATACAAGATTTTCCCATAGCTGGTTTTTTACCAACTATTTTTTTATAATTCTCTACAAACCAGTTTGCTAATTCTTCGTCAGCGTAAATCCCCATATGGCTAAATGAAATATGCGATTTTCGGGCTGCGATACTTATAAACGGTAATGGTTGTGAAGTATCGCAATGATAACCGGCTGGATAAACAGAATGCGGTACTACATAAGCAATCATTCCGTAGCTGATGGTTTCTTTAAATCCCTCAGGAAGCTTATCAAGAATGGTTTTTCGTAAATTTTGCAACGCTTCCTTTTTATCGCTTGGGCATTCTGCTAAATAATCTCCTACTGAAAGTGTTTTGGTCATTTCTGATATTTTAAAATTTAGTTTGATGCTCCATTTTGATTATCCATAGAAGGATTAATTCCTTTGATATGTTTAGATTTTTTGGCGATTTTATGAATCGTCTGATCAATTTCTTCAGCTGAATGTAAAATAGAATCCATTAGTTCTTGTAATTCTTCTTCACTCAAACCTGGATCAGATTTTATTAAATCGATAATTCCCATCAATCGAGCTACTGGCGCGCGTACCACATGCGATTGCGTCCAAGCAATTTCGCGCAATTTTTGATTTTGAGCTTTAATGGCTTCAACTTGTAGTCGTTTATGAGTTACATCGGTTGCCAACACAATTTTTGCTTCAGAACCTTTATAATCAAATCGATTGCTAATAATCTCTACAAAAATAATATCGCCATTTTTTTTCTGATGCTGAACGACGTTTTTATCAGATTTCTTATTGAATGCCTCGTGTATTTTTGCTGTTTTAGGTAAATAATAATGCGGAAAAAGATCTTTTACACTCATGTTTGAAAACTCTTCCCGCGAATAACCATAATGTTTTACAGCAGCCTCATTAACATCTAAAAACTCAAGCGAATGTAAATCATACACCCAAATGGGCGCAGGATTTAAATTAAATAAATTCATGTAACGTTGTTCTGAAGTCCGCAATGTCTGCAAAAATCGATGGCGCTCTAAAGAATAAATAACACTTTTATAGAGCACTAATGAATTGATGGTGTCTTTAATCAAGTAGTCGGTAATACCTATCGATAGCGATTTGGTTGCAAAATCTAAATCAGAATATCCTGTTAAGATAATTACCGGCATAATTTTTCCGATTTTTTCAGCTTCATTAATCAATTCATCTTTACCAATATCCGGCAAGGATAAATCCAAGAGTAATAAATCAATTTCTTTACTTTTCGATTGATTTAGAAAAGATTGAAAAGAGCTATAATTGGTAAAATGAGATAATTTTGTTTTAGGTAAATGTTCTGCAAGGTAATCTTCTACCAAAATAAAATCGCCTAGGTTATCTTCTACTACTACAATATGGTATTTCGACTGATCGTTAGACATGTTATTTTTTTAATTTTGGTAGCTTTACCAATTGAATCCAAAACTCTTCTATTTTGGCGATAGCGTCTATAAACGCTTCCATATCTATAGGTTTGGTGATGTAACTATTAGCGTGATTTTGATAAGATTGCAATACGTCTTTTTCGTTAGAAGAAGTAGTAAGCATAATAATCGGAATCACTTTTGTTTCGTGGTTAGATTTGAGTTCTTTCAGCACTTCATGCCCGCTTTTTTTGGGTAGGTTTACATCCAAAAGAATTAAATCTGGTGTAAAAGCATCAGCAAATTTTCCGCGTTTAAAAACAAAATCAATAGCATCTTGACCGTTTTTTACAACACTAATTTCATTGACGAGTTTTCGTTCAGATAAAGCTTCTCTGGTAAGCAAAATGTCGCCTTCATTATCTTCTACTAAAAGTATATTTGCTGTTTTCATTTTTCTTTTGGTATGGTGAAATAAAAAGTCGAGCCATTATCAATTGTCGATTCGACCCATATTTTTCCGTTCAAACTATCAATATTTTTCTTCACAATGGCTAAGCCCATTCCTGTTCCGTCGTATTCTTCTCTTCCATGAAGTCTTTGGAAAATTACAAAAATTTTTTCAAAGTACTCTTCTTCAATTCCTATTCCGTTATCTGAAATGCTAAATTCCCAGTATTTTTCTTTGTCTTTAGCCGTAACAACAACTTTTGTTGCCACATTTTTACGACTGTATTTCAATGAGTTATCAATAATATTATGAAAAATTTGCGTTAAGGCTGCTGGCGAATTTTTTATGGTTGGCAAATCAAATGTTTCGATTGTTGCCTGAATTTCTTCCATTTTTTTCTTTCGCAATAATCGATAATCGGTTATAAGCTCGTTCAAATCGACACTTGCTTTTTCGGTATCTTTTCTACCAACACGCGAATATTCTAGTAAATCTAAAATAATCTGTCGCATTCGAGTAGCACCATCGACCGCAAAATGAATATATTGATGCGCTTTTTCATCTAAGTCTTCTTCATATCGCTTTTGAAGCAGGCTCAAAAAACTAGTAATCATTCGTAATGGTTCTTGCAAATCATGCGACGCTACATAAGCAAATTGTTCTAATTCGGCGTTTGAAAGCTCTAAGTCTTTGGTGTGTTTTTTCAGTTGATGATTCAATTCCAGCAATGCTTTTTCATGCTTTTTTTGATACGTAATATCAATTACAGACCCGACCATTCTAGTAGGTTTCTTATGTTCATTTCTAACAATTAGACCACGGTCAATTACATGTGCATAATCACCATCAGCTTTTTTAAACCGATACGTTTCTTCCCATTTTTGAATGTTTTTCTCACTAAGTGCCGACTGAAAAGATTCATTTACACGATCATAATCCTCAGGATGTACTCGAATTATCCAGTCCTGAATTGAGTCAAAATCACTTGGCCGATGACCAAAAAGTGTATAAAATCCTTCTCCCCAAAACAACTCTTCGGTTTCTAGATTAAAATCCCAAATCGCATCGTTTGTGGCTTGCGCTACTTTTAGAAAGCGATCGTTGGTTTCTTTTAATTTCTTTTCTGTTATTTTATATTCGGTGATGTCTTTTGCTACGGCAAAAATCAATCCTTCATCTGGCGAAGGAGTTGCCGTCCAGCTCAACCATTTTAGCTCGCCCGATTTAGAAACATACCTGTTCTGGAAACTATAAGAAGGGAAATTCCTATTCAGCACCTCCACTTCTTTTTGGGTTTTTTTTACATCTTCCGCATGAACAAATTCATAAAACTTTTTCCCGATTAGCTCTTCTGCAGAATAGCCCAAGACATCTTTTACGGCAGGATTTATTTTTCTAAAAACACCATAAAAATCGGTTACACAAATAATATCTGGAGCCGATTGAAAAAGGTTGTTGAGTTCATCTTGCAATCGTTTTCGATGTAATTCTGCACCAAAAAACTCTTGAAGCTCATTTAAAATAGGTAAATAAAAATCGAGTTGTTCTTTACCTTTTTGAGTTCCTAAAACTAACACCGCCGTTAATTCTGATTGATGAAAAAGCGGCAAAGCTAAAAAATGTTTCATTCCAGAAACTTTAGCTGATTGGTAGCGAATAAATTTCTTATCATTATCAACATTTTCCCATAATTGAAATTGCTTACTTTTCCATACTGTACCGGGAATTCCTTCGCCATAAGCAAATACGTCGGTCGCTCGACTTTCTCTGTAGAAATTTTTTCCTGCATTGGTAGTGGCGAATTTTGACAACATTTTAAGCGAATGATCAAACGTATCTGAAGACCAAATCTCTGCTGTGTCATAATCGCCAAATCGAGCAATATATGGCAAAAACTGATCTAAACTTTTGATAAGATTTTCGTTATTGTTGAAAATACAAGTTGTGTTCGCTATCAATTCTTTTTCTAAAGCTTGATTTTTTTGTTCGGTAATATCGCGTTCCACTGCAATAAAATGCGTTACTTTTCCACTTTCATTTTTAATAGGGCTCACATTAAAATTAACCCAATAAGGTTGATTTGTTTTGGTATAATTTACGGTAGTTGTTTCCTTAGGTTGTTCTTTTTCTAGTGCTATTTTAAGTTCATTTAAAGCTTTTCGATCTGATCGAGGTCCCTGAAAAATACGCGGTGTTTTGCCGACTACTTCTTCTAGACTGTAACCTGTCATTTTTAAAAAAGCTTGGTTGGCAAAAATAATTTCAGGCCCATCATTGCTAATTGGATGTGCTTTTGTAATCAAAATACCGTCGTTTGTATTTTTTATTACACTTTCCATTAATTGCAAACGCTGTTTTTCTTCCTTTTTTGCACTAATGTCTTGCAAAGCACCAACAGCTCTAGTGGCTTCGCCTTCCTCATTTCTTAAAATTAATGCTTTATCGAGAATATAAGCATATTTACCATTCGATTTTTGAAAGCGATATTCAGCTTTCCAATTATTGATGTCGCCAGCTATCATCTCTTTAAAATCGTTGGTAACACGTTCTTTATCTTCTGGATGAAGTCGTTTTTGCCAAATTGCAAAATTATCTTTATTCCATTCAGTTTTTAAACCAAACAACTTATCGAAACCTTCTCCCCAGTATAATTTTTTCGATTTTAAATTAAAATCCCAAACCGCATCAGAAGTAACATTGCTCACGGTTTTATAGCGTTCATTCACTTTTTGAATTTCATCTCTTTTGACTTTGTTATCGATTACAATTCCGAGTAAAGAAGCCAATCGATTGAAGCTTTCTACTTCATAATCGGCTGGTTTTTTGTCGCACAATTTATAATTTCCTAAAACAGCAATTACTTCTCCTTTGCTATCGAAAATTGGCTGCGACCAACAGGATTTTAATCCAAATTGAAGCGGAATCGTTTTAAATTCTTTCCAATTTTTATGTGTTGCAATATCTTCGGTAATTACTTTCTTTTTGGTAAAAGCTGCAGCACCGCAAGCTCCTTTTTCAGGACCAATTGAAACTCCGTCAAAAGCAGATAAGAAAGTTTCAGGTAAACTGGGAGCCAAATAACTGTATAGTTTGTTGCTTTCAACTTTAAGAATAGTGATTTTTAGTTGTTCAAAATGATGTTCAACTTCGTTTAAAAATGATTTTATAAGTGGTTTTATTTCAATACTTTCGTTTAAAGCTTGCTTCAAAAATCTATATTCAATTTGTTTGATTTGTTGCTCTTTCTTGGCTTCAGTGATATTTTGTACCGTTCCAAACAAGCGATTTATTGTTCCTGAATCGTCTTTTTGGGCATAAATTTTTTCTTCTACAAACCTATTTTCGCCATTAGAAAGTACAACTCTATATTCTACAGTTGCTGGTGTTCCTTCATTTTTGACTTTATCGCTGTTTTTTTCAAGTTGTTTTCGGTCATCTGGATGAACCAGTTTTATAAAATTTTCTAAATTGAGCTCAAATTCATTTTTATTTACTCCAAAAACATCATAAACACCGTCGGTCCAAGTCAGTTTATCGTTTTTAAAATCATAATCCCAACTTCCTGTTTTTGCCAAGCGTTGCGCTTCTCGCATTAGTTGGGCATTGTGCAATGCTTTTTCTCGTGCTGCTAACATTTCGGTGGCATCTCTCGCCACACAATACATCATTTGATGTTGTTCATCCCATTGAGCCGACCAAATTAAGGTAATAATTGATCCGTCTTTTTTTCGATAACGGTTCTTAAAATTGGTCACTTTTTTGCCGCCAATAATTTCATCGGCGCTTTGCTGCGTTTTTTTGCAATCTTCTTCAACGACAAAATCCATATAAGGTTTTCCTGCCAATTCTTCTGGCGTGTATCCCCAAACCGTTTTGGCAGCGCTACTTACATCTACAAAACAAGCATTTTTATCGATGGTGCAAATTACATCCAAGGATTGCTCCATCACGCGTGCTAAGGCTGTTTTAGAAACACTAGATTCTTGTGCAGTAAATGAATTAGAAATCAATAAATATGTAGAGGAATCAACTTCTTCTAGCTGATTTAATTTTAGCCAATTCTGTTTTTGTTCATCTAAATATGAATGTTCAGTTTTACTTGTGTTTGATGAGTTTTTAGACTGGTAGTTATTGATTTTTTCAAAAATATGGGCATACACTTGTTGAGATAAAACTTCATCCAATTGCGTTGGAAAAGAATTATGTTCTAAGTTAAAAGCCTTCAAAAAAGCGGGATTAGCATATTGGATTTCGACGAGTTGTTCTGAAGTAAACTGAACAAGAAGCACCAAATCTGAAATTGAATCTAACAACAATTCAACAGGAAATTGCTTCAACTGTTTAGGATAAAAATTAGCCATACATTTGGTTAAGGATGAATAGGTTATTCGTTTTACCAAACATAAAAAAACTATTTACATTAAACAATTATTTATTCAAATTGAATAAGCATTAACAAAACAATACATAAAGATTAAATAATGATTTATTTATCAATAAATAACTATTTGTAATAAATTATTCGTAACATTTTTCAACCAAATATAAAGCAACAATTTTCTTCGAGATTACTGCGCAAATACTACCAGGCAAAAGCTTTGCTAATTCTAATCAGAAAGTATCATCAGCTATGAGATCATCAAATAAATTATACCAGAATTTATTTTCCATATATATAAAGCTGAAAAATCAAATAAAATATTATTTATTAACATTTTAAAAACACAAAGCATTAAATTATTAACTATATTTGAAAATAAACCAAACAAAAATAAATAAAATGAAAAAATTAGTAGTATTATTTGCGTTAATAGTTTTACCGATTTCAGTGGTAGCTCAAGATGGATCTGCATTTGGTATTAAAGGAGGGCTTAACCTGACCAACTTCTATGCTGATGAACCAGATGACACCAACCTTAGAACTGGTTTAAATTTAGCTATATATTCTCGTTCTAGCATTATTGAAGATTTACTTTTTCTACAAGCCGAATTTGGATATACTTCCAAAGGTTCTAAAGTTGAAGGTAGTTTAGGAGAAGCTAATCTTGGTTTAAGTTATTTAGAACTTCCTGTTGTAGCTTCTATAGGTTTTGCTGATTTAGTTTACATCGATGGTGGTGGATACGTCTCCTATCTTTTAGATGCTAACGTTTCTGGAGAAACCAATAGCGGTTATTCTTTTTCTGAAGATATTAGTACGAGTAATTTCAAAGATTTTGATTACGGTCTAGCTGTTGGTGCTAGCGTAAATCTAAGTCCAATTGTTATTGGTGCACGTTATTATTACGGACTCCAAAACATAGTTGATGAAGAGGCAGCTAATTTAGGCGCAGAAGCTAGAAACTCAAACTTTCAGGTTTATGTCGCATTAGAATTTTAAGCCAATTGAACCAACCTCAACTAGAAGCCATACTAAAAATATGGCTTTTTTTTATGCATTTGTAGTAATGAGATAAATCATCCATCAAAAATAACTAGATTTGTAACCGAAAGTAAAACTTTTATGAGTAAAAACAACATCAATATAAAGAATAGGAAAGCTAAATTTCAGTATGAATTTCTAGACAAATTTACAGCTGGAATTGTTCTACGCGGAACCGAAATAAAAGCTATTCGCGAAGGAAAAGCTAGCATTGCTGAAAGTTTTTGTGAGTTCAACTCCAAAGGTGAACTCTTTGTAATCAATATGAATATTCAGGAATACTCTCACGCTACTCATTTTAATCATAACCCAAAAAGCGAACGCAAACTTCTATTGCAAAAAACGGAATTAAGAAAACTGCACAAGCAAGTTAAAAACACAGGATTAACCATTATTCCATTGCGTTTGTTTATCAACGAACGCGGATTAGCAAAAATGCAAATAGCTTTGGCTAAAGGTAAAAAAATTCACGATAAGCGAGAAGTCATTAAAGAACGTGAAAACAAACGCCGACTCGACCGCATCAAAAAATCATTTTAACGAAACTATACTATGAAAAATCAACTACTATCAGGTTTATTTTTAGTTTTTCCTTTATTGTTATGGAGTCAAATTTCAGGAACTGTTACCGACGAAAACAACGAGCCGTTAGAGTCTGTAAATGTGTTTATTGAAAATACCTACAAAGGAACAACAACCAATGCCGATGGTTTTTTTGAATTAAATCCTGCTTCCGATAAAGAAAATTACACCTTGGTTTTTCAATATTTGGGATATCAAACCCATAAAGAAAAAGTCGCTACCAATCAAGAATCGGTACAAATTCAGTTAGCGCCAGAAACCACTTCTTTAGATGATGTAGTGGTTACTGCTGGTGAAAATCCAGCCAACAGAGTTATTCGAAATGCCATTGAAAATCGTAAAAAAAACGCGGCTAAAACCAAATCATTTAAAGCTGATTTTTACTCCAAAAGTATTTGGAAAGTCAACAGTGTTCCTTCAAATGCTATTATAAAAGTTCAAGAAGTTGAAAAAAATGTAGATTCTACTGGTGCTGGCGTTATTTATTTAAGCGAAACCGTTTCAACAATAAATTACCAACAACCTAATAATTTTAAAGAACATATTATTGCTTCTAGAGTTAGCGGCGACGATCAAGGATTTAGCTTCAACAATGCAGAAGATTTCAATATTTCATATTACAACAACACGATTGAAATGAATGTTGATTTAATTTCTCCTATTGCGAATTATGCTTTCAATTATTATGACTACAAATTAGACGGTGTTTTTTATGATGAAAACGGTTTTTTAATCAACAAAGTAAAAGTAATTCCCAAACGAGAAAACGATCGTATTTTTTCAGGTTTTATTTATATAGTTGAAGACACTTGGGAAATTTTTGGTACCGAGTTGACCACCACTGGAAAAGCGATGAACGTTTCTCCGCTAGAAACCTTAGAACACAAACAAAACTTTACTTACGACCAAGAAAATGAAATGTGGGTGCTGGTTTCGCAGTCTTTGGAATTTGATTTTGGACTTTTTGGAATTACAGGCGACGGAAAATTTTTAGGCTTCTATAAAAACCACGAAATCAATCCTGATTTTGAAAATGATTTTTTTGGCAGAGAAATTATTTCTTTTGAAGAAAACGCCAACAAAAAAGATTCTACGTATTGGAAATCCAATCGCCCAATTCCGCTAACCGAAACTGAAACTAAAGATTACAAGGAAAAAGACAGTATTTTAGAAGTACGTAGCTCGCCTGAATATTTAGATTCAATCGATCAGAAAAACAACAAGTTTAGAGTTTTTGATATTGTTAGTGGTTACACTTATCAAAATTCTGTCGAACAGCGAAGTTTTGAGTACAAAGGACTAATCGACAAGATTAGTTACAACAACGTACAAGGATGGAATATTAGTTCTGGATTTCGGTATGCAAAACGCGACCCTGAGCAACCAAAAGCCAAAATGTGGCTCATCGATTCTGAAATAAATTATGGTTTTTCTGATGAAAAATTTAGAGGAGAAGCCAGTTTTACCAAAATGTTCAACAACACAAATCGACCTGTTTTTAAGTTTTCAGCAGGATTGATGGCGGAGCAAATTAATAATACTGATCCGATTTCTCCTTTTATAAACACTGTTGCAGCCACGTTTTTTGAACGCAGCTATATCAAACTTTACGATCGACTTTTTGCTGAAGCGCTTTATAGTCAAGAGTTTTTTAACGGATTTAGAGGTTTTGCGAGCATTGGTTTTGAAGAAAGAAGTCCGCTAACCAACGCTACCAATTCTAGAATTTGGGTAAACAACGGCGATGGATTTACAGCAAACAATCCGTTTGCGCCTGCTAGTTTTGGTTCAGAATCTTTTCAAAAACATCAAATTGCAATAGCTAAAATAGGAGGAATATTTAATTTTGGGCAAAAATACATTTCGCGACCAGATGGCAAATACAACATTCCAAGCTCAAAATATCCGACCTTGAGTTTTGTTTACGAGAAAGGTTTTGCTGCCGATTTGAGCGATTATAATTTTGACGTTTTAAAAGTGCGCGTCACTCAAAACATCAATCTTAAAAACTTAGGGAAATTTGCTTACAGCATCAATGCAGGAACATTTTTTGGAGACGAAAGCGTTTCAGCGGTAGATTTAAAACATTTCAACGGAAATCAAACCTATTTTGAAACGGCTTCAAATTACTTAAACCGTTTCAATTTGATGCCTTACTATGAGTTTTCTACCAATCAAAATTACACCGATTGGCACGCAGAACATAATTTTAATGGTTTTATATTGAATAAAATACCAGGTATTCGTCAGCTTAATTTAAACCTGATTGCCGGAGCCAAAACATTGGTTACCGAAAACAGAAAACCTTATTCTGAACTCTCGATTGGTGTCGATAATATTGGAATTGGAAAACTGCGCTTTTTACGAGTAGATTACGTTCAACCTTACCATAACGGCTGGCGATCTGGCGGGGTAATGTTTGGAACAGATTTGTTGGATTTTATCAACTAATTGTAGCTTAGTTTTTGTTTTGCAGCATTGGCACAAAACGAAATTCGCCAAAAGTTTTTTTCTCGAAAGAAGTTGCTCCTGTACGAATAATCAAAGTCATTATTTGCGGATCTTCACCAATAGGAATAACCAATCTACCGTTAATTTTTAACTGAGCTAAAAGCGCTTTGGGTACAAAAGGTGCGCCTGCGGTAACAATAATTTTATCGAAAGGAGCGTATTCTTTCAATCCTTGATAGCCATCACCAAAACTCATGTATTTTGGTCGAATGTTGATTTTTTGTAAAAATTGACTCGTTAGTTTATACAATTTATGTTGGCGCTCGATGGTATAAACTTTAGCGCCCATCATATGTAAAACAGCAGCTTGATAACCACTTCCCGTTCCTACTTCAAGAATTTTTTCGCCTTTTTTAACTTCTAATAATTCTGTTTGAAAAGCGACGGTATAAGGCTGAGAAATAGTTTGCCCAGCAGCAATAGGAAAAGCTTTGTCTTGATAAGCATGGTCTTCAAAACTAGAATCCATAAACAAATGGCGCGGAATTTTCATAATTGCCGCTAAAACCGATTCATCTTTAATTCCCTTTTGGCGTAATTTTTCTACCAAAAGTTTTCTTTTCCCTTGTTGTCGGTAACCGTCGTTCAACTCCAAAATTATTAGGCTTTCATTATCAAATTGATACTGATTTATCTCAACTATAAATCTATTCAGCTAAAGTAGAAAATAATTTAAAAAACGAAATCAATTCAATCCAAAAAACAAAAGCATTTTTTTATAAAATGTTGTAGTCAAAAATAATTTATTCAACAAATTATTATAAGGAATTTTAATCGTCAAAAAGATTGAATTCTATACATTTGCAGAAATATTTTTTTTAATTATTACAACTTAATTTCAACCCGATGTCACAACCAGATTTATACGAAAAAGAACTAGCCTTACAGGCAGACAAACGAAGAACTTCCGTAAAATTTATAAAGATTGTAAACGATTTGTGGTACGACAAATCGATAGAGCTTGTTATTTTTAGAAATTCTATTATTGACAAAAATGTAAGCGAAATCATCAACTTGCACAATTACGCAGGAAAATTTGTAGAAAAACCGATTTCTATTTTTGATACTGCCGAAATTGCAATGGCAATTAATCAGTTGGATTTACCACCGGCAAAAATCGATATCGGAAAGCTTACTTATGAATATCATTCAGAAAATATTGACCATAAAGATATTTCTGAATTTGTTTCTAACAAACTAGCAGGTGCCAAAAATATGGATCCTATTCAACCACAAGACGTTGTTTTGTACGGATTTGGTAGAATTGGAAGATTATTGGCGCGCGAATTGATGGCAAAAACTGGAAAAGGAAGCCAGATGAGACTTCGCGCCATTGTAACGCGTGGCACAATTGATCAAACTGTGTTAGAAAAAAGAGCCTCGTTGCTTAAAAACGATTCTGTTCACGGCGATTTTGACGGTACTGTTGAAGTTGATCTAGACAAAAGCGCATTGATTATTAACGGTACAACGGTACACGTAATTTCTGCCAATGCACCTGAAGATATCGATTATACCACTTACGGAATCAAGGATGCTTTAATTATGGACAACACGGGAGCTTTTAGAGATAAAGAGGCTTTAAGCAGACACCTAAAATCGAAAGGTGCGAAGCGCGTTTTACTTACAGCTCCAGGAAAAGGAATTCCAAATATTGTACACGGTGTTAACCAAAACGAAATCAATCCAGACGAAGAATTCATTTATTCGGCTGCTTCTTGTACCACCAATGCTATTACGCCAGTTTTAAAAGCAATTGAAGATAGTTTTGGTATTAATGATGGGCATTTAGAAACTATTCACGCTTATACTAACGACCAAAATTTGGTTGATAATATGCATAAAAAATACCGTCGTGGTCGTGCAGCAGCATTGAATATGGTAATTACAGAAACCGGTGCTGGAAAAGCAGTTTCTAAAGCCTTACCTGCTTTAGAAGGAAAATTGACATCGAATGCTATTCGTGTTCCAGTTCCTAATGGTTCGTTGGCTATTCTAAAGTTGAACCTGAATAAATCTACTTCTGTTGAAGAAATTAATTCAGTAATGAAAACTTACGCTTTAGAAGGCGATTTGGTAGAGCAAATTAAATATTCTATCGATAATGAATTGGTTTCTAGCGACATTGTAGGAATTTCGGCACCAAGTATTTACGACAGTAAAGCTACATTGGTACACGACAATGGTACTAGCGCTGTTTTATATGTTTGGTACGACAATGAATATGGTTATAGCCATCAAGTAATTCGCTTAGCAAAATACGTAACCAACGTAAGACGCTTTACGTATTACTAGAAAAGGTTATCATTAATAAAAAACTGTCTCAAAACTTATCTAGTCAAAAATATTTTGAATCGATTGGCGTTGTAGTTTTGAGGCAGATTTTATATTTATCGGTTACAAAACCACAATTATAACTTTAAAAATAAAGCTAAATGAATCCACTTAATTTTCGCTTATTATTTGTATTTGCTATTGTTTTCAGTTTTTCTTTCGCACAAGAGAACTCGGCAGAAAACAACCAAGAAGACACCAACGAGTCAACTACATTGGTGGACGATTTAGAAACTATTGTTGATGCTTCAGGCAGCTATCAGGAATATAAAGTTATTGAAAAAACCAAATTAGCGGCGTATAAAAAAAGTTTAGCCGAGCGCATTGATGAATTTCAATCTGAAATAAGCAGCCTTAATGCCGAAATCAAAAACCAGCAAGAAGAGATCATTGCTTTACAAAGTCAACTTGATGACACTAAAAACAATTTAACTAAAATTGAAACTGAACGCGATCAAATTTTATTTTTTGGTGCACCGATGCAAAAAGCAGCCTACCAAACTACGATGTGGGCAATTATTGGCGTGTTAGCTTTGGTATTGATTATTTTCTTGTTGAAATATAGAAGCAATCATCAATCGACTAAGGAAATTAAAGAAAATATCAAACGTGTAGAATCTGATTTTGAAGAGTACAAGCGAAATGCACTCGAAAAACAACAAAAATTAGGACGCGAACTTCAAGACGAAAAAAATAAAGTAAGTAAACTTAAAGGTAATAAACCAAGTTAATTTTCGCCTCAATCATTTCACTTTTAACTCAACCATATGATGCGTATTGACATAATAACCGTTGTACCGGATTTAATCAAAAGTCCGTTTGAGGCTTCTATTATGAAACGCGCTATCGAAAAAGAATTGGTAAGTGTTCATTTTCATAATTTACGCGACTACACCAACAACAAGTATAAGCAAGTCGACGATTATCAGTATGGCGGTGGAGCTGGAATGGTAATGATGATTGAACCGATTGATAAATGCATTTCAAAACTGAAAGCTGAACGCGATTACGACGAAATTATTTATATGACTCCCGATGGCGAAACACTTAACCAACAAATGGCAAATCGTTTATCGTTGCAACAAAATTTAATTATCCTTTGCGGACATTATAAAGGAGTCGATCAACGCGTAAGAGACCATTTTATAACAAAAGAAATTTCAATCGGCGATTATGTATTGTCTGGAGGCGAATTAGGCGCTGCTATTTTAGCCGATGCAGTTGTTCGATTAATTCCTGGTGTTTTAGGAAACGAGACCTCTGCCCTAACCGATTCGTTTCAAGATAATTTGTTAGCTCCTCCTATCTACACACGTCCAGCTACGTATAAAGGTTGGGAAGTTCCTGAAGTACTAACCTCAGGAAATTTTCAAAAAATTGAAGAATGGCGCGAGAACAAAGCCGTAGAACACACCAAAAACCGAAGACCTGATTTATTAGATGAATAAATTGAGTGCTGGCGTTTTTATTTTTCAAAAAAGTTATACATTTGCAAACCGTAATTTAACCTCTGGCGAAAATCGCGAATGTTAACTTGCACAATCTAAACAAACAAACAAATGGATTTAATTAAATTTGTTCAAGACGAATTTGTCGAGAAAAAAGACTTTCCAGCATTTCAAGCTGGAGACACCTTAACTGTTTATTACGAAATTAAAGAAGGTCAGAAAACACGTACACAGTTTTTTAAAGGTACCGTTATTCAAGTAAAAGGTTCTGGTGCTACAAAAACTTTTACGATTCGTAAAATGAGTGGTACTATTGGTGTGGAAAGAATTTTCCCTGTCAATATGCCAGCACTTCAAAAAATTGAAGTAAATAAACGAGGTAGCGTACGCAGAGCTCGTATTTACTACTTTAGAGAACTTACTGGTAAAAAAGCTAGAATTAAAGAAAAAAGAGTTAACTAAATTCATTTTTCTTTTACCGATTAACCTCTTGAGCTATCAAGAGGTTTTTTTTTGTTTTAACTGAAATCATTTAGTGTTATTTTAATACTACAATGCTTTCAATAAAATACTGATTTTAGTATATTTGAAATCAAATTTTAAGAAATATTTCATCGATAAAAATTGATGGCTTTTTTTGAAAAAAAATTCAGAATTAGCAAAAAAAATCAAAAATAACAACCGTTCAAAACTCATAACTATGGCAGAAAGACACAATCAAATTGTTTATACCAAAACAGACGAAGCGCCAGCTTTAGCCACTTATTCCTTATTACCTATCGTAAGAAGATTTACTAAATCTGCTGGAATTGATATCGTCTCTGAAGATATTTCGCTAGCAGCTCGTATTCTAGCTACTTTTTCTGATGTATTAAAACCAGAACAACAAATTAAGGATGCCTTGGCTAAATTAGGAGATCTTGCCAAAAAACCAGAAGCAAACATCATAAAACTTCCAAATATTAGTGCTTCTGTTCCTCAGCTTACACAAGCTATTAAAGAACTACAAGCCAAAGGTTTTGATATTCCCGATTATCCATTAGAAGCTAAAACCGATCAAGACAAAAAATTGCAAGCCAAATACGCCAAAGTTTTAGGTAGTGCTGTAAATCCAGTTCTTCGAGAAGGAAATTCTGATCGCCGAGTGGCAGAGCCTGTTAAGGAATATGCCAAAAACAATCCACATTCTATGGGCGAATGGAGCAAAGATTCAAAAAGCCACGTTGCTCATATGAATACAGGCGATTTTTATGAAAGTGAAAAATCAGTGGTAATGAATGCTGATGATGACGTTAAAATTCAATTGACCGACAACAATGGAAATGTTACGGTTTTAAAAGAAAGTACACCTCTTCTTACTGGTGAAGTTATCGACGCTTCTCGAATGAGTGCTAAAGCATTGACCGCTTTTTTAGAAGAAGCGGTTCAGGATGCAAAAGATAAAGGTGTTTTATTTTCAGTTCATCTGAAAGCAACTATGATGAAGGTATCTGACCCTATTATTTTTGGTCACGCCGTTAAAGTTTATTACAAAGAAATTTTTGAAAAATACGCTAGCGAATTCAAAGAAATTGGTGTAAACGCCAACAACGGATTAGGCGACGTGTACGACAAAATTGAACAATTACCAGCCGAAAAAGCAGAAGAAATTCGCAACGACATCAAAAACCTTTACAACGAAAAACCTGATGTTGCTATGGTTGATTCTGACAAAGGAATTACCAACTTGCACGTTCCTAGTAATGTAATTATAGACGCATCGATGCCAGCAGCCATTAGAACTTCTGGAAAAATGTGGAACTGGGACGGCAAACAACAAGATATGAAAGCCATTATTCCTGACAGAAGTTATGCAGGAATGTATCAAGAAGTAATCGACTTCTGCAAAGAAAACGGTGCTTTTGACCCAAAAACAATGGGGAATGTTTCTAATGTTGGATTGATGGCAAAAAAAGCGGAAGAATATGGTTCACACGACAAAACATTTGAAATTTCTACTGATGGAAAAGTAGACGTTATCAATAAAAACGGGGACGTATTAATGAGTCATACTGTTGAAGCTGGCGATATCTGGAGAATGTGTCAAACCAAAGATTTACCGATTAAAGATTGGGTAAAACTAGGCGTTAACAGAGCTAGAAAAACAGGCAACCCAGCAATTTTCTGGTTAGATGAAAATAGAGCACACGACCGTAATCTTATCGAAAAAGTAGAACTTTACCTAAAAGATCACGACACCAACGGGCTTGAAATAAAAATTATGAATCCTGTTGATGCTATGCGTTATACTTGCGAACGTGTAAAAGACGGAAAAGACACCATTTCTGTAACAGGAAATGTTTTACGGGATTACTTAACCGATCTTTTCCCGATTTTAGAGTTAGGAACTAGCGCCAAAATGCTTTCTATTGTTCCATTATTAGCTGGAGGCGGATTGTTTGAAACTGGAGCTGGAGGATCGGCACCAAAACACGTTCAGCAGTTTATTAATGAAGGGCATTTGCGATGGGATTCGCTTGGAGAGTTTTTGGCTATCGCCGTTTCTATTGAAGATATGGCAGAAAAATCAAACAACGAAAAAGCTTTGATTATTTCAAAAGCGCTAAACAAAGCTAATTCTGCTTATTTAAAAAATGACAATTCACCTTCCCGTAAGGTAAACGAAATCGATAACCGAGGAACGCATTTTTATTTAGCACTTTATTGGGCAAAAGCACTTGCTGAGCAAACCGAGGACAAAGAGCTTCAGGAAGAATTTAAAACTGTAGCTAAACGCCTAGACAGCGCAAAAGCGCAAATTATGCAAGAGCTTAATGCTGCTCAAGGAAAGCAAATTGATATCGATGGCTATTACTTACCAAACGAGGATTTAGTAAGCAAGCAGATGCGACCAAGCCAAACGCTAAACGATATTATTGACACTTATGAGTCGTAATTATTCGTTGCATTTATAAATACAATACATAAAGCTCGCTAATTTAGCGGGCTTTATTTTTTATATCTTTGTAGGGATGTATAATTATTTCAAAATGAAAAAATTACTCCTTTTAGTATTCAGTTTTTCCTTTATAGCTTGTCAACATTCACCAGAAAAAATTGACACACCAGCACTTTCTGATGAATTTAAAAACCATTGGTTTGATGGAAAGGCCGAAATTAGTAGTTATGAACTTGTACAAAACAGGTATGGCGAGCAGCGCAAAGGTGAAGCCACACTGATTTTTGTTACCGAAGATATGAATCCTCAAAAACAGGTAAAATCAGATCAGCCTGGTAATGATGACAAAAAAGTTTTAAAACTGAATTTGACAAAGGATTTTTATACAGGAATTTATCCATATCATATTATGGAAAGTACTTTTTTCCCTTTAGAAAACAGTCAATATCCGCTTAAAATAAGCGCTAGCATTCAAGAATGGTGCGGACAATCTTATATGCAAATGAACAATCGCGGTAAGTTTGAAATTGAACGTCATTCGTATTTTGAAAAAATTGGCGATCAACAAATTCAACTAAAAGCAACACTTACTGAAAATGGACTTTGGTCGGTTTTAAGAATTCGCCCTAAAAAAATCGATACAACTATAACTGAAATGATTCCGAGTTTTGAATATTTAGGTTTACAAAATTTAGAAACAAAAGCTTATCAAGTAGAAATTGAACAACAAGAAGACAAAGCTGAACTTACAACTACTATAAATTACCCAGAATTAGAACGTAGTTTGAGCATTACGCAAGTCAACCGATTTCCTTATTTGATGAAGTCTTGGGAAGAAACCTTTTTTGATGAATCAGGAAACCGCTTACAAACAATAGCTAAATTCAAGAAAAAAATGAGAGTTGATTATTGGAACAAAAACAAACGCAAAGATTTACATTTACGCGATTCATTAGAATTAAGCACCAATTATAAATGAAAACAGTAATTATACAGCATCAAACCGAAATCATTTTTTCGGTAGCCATTATTATAAGTCTTATTATTTGGAAGTTTGCACTTAAAAAAAGTACTAACAAAATTGCGTTACTAGCCGGTTTTAATATTGCAAGAACAAAATTGATGTTCAAATACATCAATGTATTGATGTTTTTTATTGCTTTGTTTGCATTACTAGTAATTTGGGGTGTAGACATCAGAGAAGTCACCATTATTTTTTCTTCTGTTTTTGCCGTAATCGGAATTGGACTATTTGCCGTATGGTCGGTTTTAAGCAATATTACTTCAGGGATAATAATGTTTTTTTCATTTCCATATAAAATCGGTGACAAAATTCAAATTCACGATAAAGACGCGCCAATAGAAGGAATAATTGAAGATATTAAAGCCTTTCAAATTCATTTAAGAAATGATAAAAATGAATTGATAACCTACCCAAACAACTTGATTTTACAAAAACCCGTAACACTTATCGAAAAGTTTGAAAATATTGATGGAAGCTAGGCTTGTTAAAACTGTTAAAGCCCTGTTTTGCTTGTTAAATGCTTTTTTGAATACGTAGATTTCATTATATTTGCAGTATGAAAATATTACTTTTAAGCATCGTGTTATTAGGAATTGGTGTAGCAGGAATAGCCATCAAAATTTGGGGTAAGAAAGACGGTAAATTCGCCGGTACTTGCGCTAGTCAGAGTCCTTATTTAAACAAAAATGGGGAGTCTTGCAGTTTTTGTGGTAAAATGCCTGAAGAACAAGATTGCAAAAAAGATCAAGTGCAAAATTAATTCTGCTACGTGATGGTTGTCCACCTATTGTTTTACTTTTACATAGGTGTATGCCTTGTTTATTTGCTTTTTGATTTTTATTTTGGTTCTTTAAACACCTCCCACCCTAGTCTTTCAAAGCCAACAACAAAAGTTGAAGGCGTCTCGGTTATTATTGCTGCTAAAAACGAGTATCCTAACCTGAAGCAACACCTCGAAAAAATTCTTCAGCAACATTTTTCTCTTTTTGAAGTAATTGTTATTAACGACCATTCTACCGATGAGTCAGCAGACTGGCTAAAAAAAACAGCTGAAAAACACACTCACTTTTCTTATTTCAATCTAAACGACTCGCTCCCAAACAAAAAACGAGCTTTAGCATTTGGTATTCAACAAGCTGCTTATGAAAATCTTGTTTTTACCGATGCAGATTGTATGCCGATATCAAAAAATTGGCTTGCTTATTATACAGAAAAATTTGAACAAAACAATTTAATTTTAGGCTATTCAGCTTATCAAAAAAAACCAACTTGGCTGAACAAAATCATTCGCTACGAAACCTTACAAACCGCTTTTCAGTATTTTAGTGCAGCACAAACGAATCAGGCTTATATGGGTGTTGGACGAAATTTAGGCTATAAAAAAAGTTTGTTCCAGCAAGTTAATGGTTTTAAAAATCATCAACACATAAAATCAGGAGATGATGATTTACTCATTCAAGCAGCTCGCAAAAAAGCTAGCATTGCGTGTTTACTTCATCCAGAGAGCTTTACTTATAGCTTGCCTCAACAAACTTGGCGTGATTATGTACGCCAAAAAAGAAGACATATTACCACAGCACAACATTATTCCCTTATACATCAACTGCTTTTAGGAAGCCTTTTTGTATTTAGGTTTTTGTTTTGGTTATTGACGCTATTGCTGCTATTTACTCCGTTTTCATTATATATCTTATTGATTTTATTGAATATTTGGGCTATAAAAATACTCGCCCATCAGCGCTTGTATAAACATTTCAACGAAAAAGATTTGCTGATTTGGTCGCCGCTATTAGAATTTCAATTAACTTGCTTTCAATTGTATATTGCCCTATTCAACATCATCCAAAAACCGAAGAATTGGTAAGTATGGACGAACAACTCAGCATTCAAAAAGCAAAATTAGGCGACCGCCAGGCCTTACAATACTTAATTGGTCATTATTGGAATTATCTGTTGCATTATTTATTAAAATACGGCAAAAGTAATTATGAAGCTGAAGAAATTACTATTCGAACTTTTGCACGTGCATTTGATAAAATTCATCAATTTGATGAAAGCTATCAATTTAGCACTTGGTTGATTCAGATTGCCAAAAACCTATCGATAGACGATGCTAGAAAGCAAACAATCGCCACACATTCAATTGAAAACTACTTAAAACAATCGGCAAAAGAATCGGTACCGAGTGCAGAAGAAGAAATTATAAAAGCACAAGATAGAGAACATATTCGGCGGCAAGTCGATGCCTTGCCAGAACCTTATAAAGAAATTTTAATCCTTCGCTATTTTGAAGAATTAAGCTACAAAGAAATAGCTTCGCGATTAAATTTACCCGTCAATAATCTAAAAGTAAGAACATTGCGAGCAAAAAAACGACTTTTGGAAGTCTTGAAAAAATTTGATTAACGAATCAATAGCACCACAAATGATTAAAAAATTCTTATAATTTTCTTTAAACTAAATCGACTATCGAGAATCGGGCGAGCATCTCTCTCAAAATTCTTATCTTTGCTAACGAAATAAATAGTTATGGCTACAGCAACATTAGAACCAGAAGTAAAAAAATCTACAGCAAGAAGCACCACAAAAGGAAAACCGAAGTGGTTGCGAGTGAAGTTGCCTACCGGTGAAAAATATAGACACCTTCGTAAATTGGTCGATAAGTACGACTTAAATACTATTTGTACCTCAGGAAGTTGCCCAAATATGGGAGAATGTTGGGGAGAAGGTACAGCTACATTTATGATTTTAGGTAATGTTTGTACTCGTTCTTGCGGATTTTGTGGCGTAAAAACAGGACGACCTGAAACCGTAGAATGGGATGAACCTGAAAAAGTTGCACGCTCTATTAAAATAATGAATATCAAGCACGCCGTATTAACTTCGGTGGATCGCGATGATTTAAAAGATATGGGTTCTATCATTTGGGCAGAAACCGTTAAAGCGGTAAGAAGAATGAATCCTGAAACAACGCTAGAAACGCTTATTCCAGATTTTCAGGGTGTAGAACGCAATATCGATCGAATTATTGAAGTTCATCCAGAAGTAGTTTCACATAATATGGAAACCGTTAGAAGACTAACAAGAGAAGTACGAATTCAAGCTAAATACGATAGAAGTTTAGGCGTTTTAAAATACTTGAAAGATCAAGGCGTGAACCGTACTAAATCAGGAATTATGCTTGGTTTGGGAGAAAAAGAAGAAGAAGTTATCCAAACCCTAAAAGATTTAAGATCGGTAGATGTAGATGTTGTTACTATTGGGCAATACCTACAACCAAGCAAACAACATTTACCTGTTCAGGAGTTTGTTACTCCCGATCAATTCAAAAAATATGAAGAAATTGGTTTAGAGCTTGGATTTAGACACGTAGAAAGTTCAGCTTTGGTACGTTCTTCTTACAAAGCTCAAAAACATATTAACTAATTGCAACTGCTCTTATGCCGAAAAAAATTAGAGTAGGAATTAATGGCTTTGGCAGAATTGGCCGAAGCCTCTTTAGGTTGATTGATGAACATCCTTTAATTGAAATTGTAGCCATCAATGATTTAGCCGATGCCAAAACACTTGCGCACTTGGTTAAATATGATTCAATTCACGGTAGATTCAACAAAGCAATTTCTGTTGAAAACAATCATTTCATCACCAAAAACCAACGCATACCAATACTCAATTTTCCTGCTATTAAAGACATTCCGTGGAGCAATTTTCAAATTGATTTAGTGGTTGAATGTACAGGGAAATTCAAAACAAAACCAGAAATTAATCAGCATATAACGGCAGGTGCGTCTAAAGTAATTTTGAGCGTTCCACCAGTTGATGATAGCATTAAAATGATTGTTTTAGGAGTGAATGACCACGAATTGAATGCAGCAGATAAAATTATTTCAAATGCATCGTGCACAACTAATAATGCTGCACCAATGCTAAAGCTTATTCACGATCATTTACAAGTTGAACAAGCGTATATTTCAACGGTACACTCCTACACTTCCGATCAAAATTTACACGATAAACCCCACCGAGATTTAAGGCGGGCACGTGCAGCTGGACAATCTATTGTCCCCACAACTACTGGTGCTGCCAAAGCACTGACCAAAATTTTTCCTGACTTAAGTGAAGTAATTGGTGGCTGTGGAATTCGGGTACCTGTGCCCAATGGTTCGTTGACGGATATGACCTTAAATGTAAAAAAACGTACTTCGATTGAAGAAGTAAATCAATTATTCAAAACTGCTGCTCAAAATCAATTTAAAAATATCATTGAATATACCGAAGATCCGATTGTTTCTATCGATATTATCGGGCAAACAGCATCTTGTATTTTTGATGCAGAAATGACCTCTGTAATCGATGGCCATTTGGTTAAACTAATTGGTTGGTATGACAATGAACGAGGTTATTCTTCTCGTCTAGTAGATTTGATTTTGCGTATGAACAACTAATCTGCAATTCGCAAGAATTTCACACAACAGAAAGCTTTCTTTATTTTTTTTAAAAAAGTCCAACTTTATTTAAGAATTTTTTCACCTATTTACTTGAATTTCACCTAGAAATTTTGATGATTTTAAATATTTATCTTGTAACTAATGAACATTTATCAAGATAAAAAACTAAAACTATTTAGTAAAAATTAGCTTAATAATTAATTAAATTACCACTCCCTCTTTTATCCCAAATTAGAATAGATTTTGATAAAAAAGAATTTTTTTCTCAATTTTTATCACTCCAAAATCAAGTATAAATCTGGTTATAAGCCTATTAAATCAAGGAGCTAGCTCGAATTGTTAATGTTTTCCCAAAAAAAATAGGCAGTTTTTGTGCTTGTGAGGTGCTAAAATCTTTTATAATATTGTTAAGAATCGTGAATTGAAAGAGTCTAGGAATCAAAAATTTGAAATAATCTATAAAAATTAAAAAAAATGAAACTATTTTACTACATATTAAGCATAAGTTTATTAGCCAATATTAACCTAAACGCCCAAGAAACCGATTGGCAATGGGCAAAACGAGGCGGTGGAAATACTAGTTTATCAGCAGGCAGCAGTGTTTATAGCACGGGTAGAGAACGCGTACTAGAAGTTGCCGTAGACAGCCAAAACAATTACTACTTTTTAGCTGAAGTTGGTAGCAGCAATGTAGATTATGACGGTGAAAGCATTACCACGTATGGAGATAATTCTGGAGATAAAAACATTTTTGTCTTTTCAACCGATTGTGATGGCGAGCTTAGGTGGAAAAAATCCATTGGCGGTGGGTTTCATGATTTTGCTAATTCTATTAAAATTGATAATAACGATAATGTTTACGTTACTGGTAAAACAATAAATCGTCATAATTCAACACCTGTTCATTTTGATACCGACACTATAAAAAATCCAGCCCCAGTATTAGGGAACTTAGATGATTCGTTTAAAGGAGCTTTTATCATTAAATATGACCAAGATGGCGATTTTCAATGGTTAGTAGAGCCTGAAGGACCTATTTCATCCACCTATAATAGTGCTGTTATGCGAATGGATATTGATGAGAATAATACGATACACACCTTACTTTATTTAGTAGAAGGAACTCATTTGGAGGGGCAATTAGAAGTTGATGAGGATGATTCGCAAACTGTTATTGCTAAATATGATGAAGATGGAAGCCTAATAGATTTTACACTTATTAACTTAGAGCCTGGTACTAATGGTCCCTACGACTACCAATTCGTCTATGATGCCAATCTTTCCCGCTATTATATCGCCGATACCAAACGGAATTCCAACGATCTTATTAGCATCAATGGTTACGGAGAGGCTTCAGGAAATCAAAAAGCTTTTTACTTGGCTGCTTTAGAAGAAGATGGCGAGGTCATTTGGTATCACGAAA
>JBNJHC010000007.1:0-115860 GCA_051748125.1 Bacteroidota bacterium | reverse complement strand
TGGTAGTTCTTTCCTAATCAACGGCCATATTTCAGTTTTTAAATACAAAACTTGATCCCAATTTGGTGGATGTAAAAAATTACCAATGCTTACAAAATCTTTCCGTTCAGAAAACTTCTTACGCTGCACTTGTCGGTTGATTTGTTCTTCTTCGAGTAGAAAAGGCAAGTAAAACACTTGCTGCGGTTTAATATCAAAATTATTCAGCAACATTTGCATTTCAGCTTCAGAAATTATAAGACTCAGGTCGCAGCGTAAAATCGAAGCAATTTCCCGTTTCGCTTGATCGGTAAACAATCCGCTTTTCGTAAAAGGTTTGTTCTCCTGATGTGCTTTTTGACGAGCTTTTCGCAAAAAATGCAAATCTTCTGTATCTAAAATTTTTACGGCATTAGGGCAATTTTCTGTTATTCGCCATCCCAATTGCTCTTCCATCATAAATCGATCAAAAAGCACGTGTGTAGGATCGATTTCTTGCAAAACCTGGTCGACACTAGAATCGTTTATTTGAATGCTGATTTCTTGAATTCCTAGTGAATTTACATTTTCAGAAAAATCGGTTTTTTGCGCTGGTGTAGCATACACAATTTCAAAATCTGCCGACAAGAAAAGTTGTATTAGCTGCATCATTCTAGCTCCAGCAGCAGAAGATTTTGGCTCTGGCCATACATATCCTAAAATGAGCAACTTCTTCATAAAAATGGGGTTTTCTTAAAGAGCAATTATACAACTAATAGAGAAATCAAAAAAATATTCTTAGAGAAACAAATCCCAAACTATACCAAACCTGAAGGTGAAATCTCGAAATGGATATGCCGGTGAAGCAAAGTTATTGTTGCCTTCAAATAAAGTGGTGATATTGTCTAAATTAAAAAACAACCGAGCACTTCTAATTTTGGCATTAAAAAACACATCGAGCGTATAAAAACCGTCTAAAGTTTGTAAGTCTTGAATCACAAACTCATTCAGAATTGGATTGAATGCCATTGAATTAAAATCGGTAAAATATTTGAAAGTGATTCCAGTTTGTATAAATGTAGCCTTGTTGAACCAATAATCTTGGTAGTAAAACGAATTTCGGGTAACAAAATCTGGCGTAGGCAAAATGTCATCGCCATTAAACACATTCTGATACATTACCGTATTGGTGTTTCCAAAAATTCCTAAATTGAATTCGTTTCCAGCTTTTAATTTTAAATACCGTACATCTCTATCCGATGCTTGAAGCGGTTTTATATGTTGATGTAAATCGTTGAAGTCTGTAACTTCTGTACCTTCTTCTACTCCAAAATATGCGTGATTTCTAATCTGAGTTAAAGAAGCTTCTACAAATCCATATTTATCGTGTACTAAATTCCCGCCGATATACTGTTTTTGAATATTATTGAAATCGGTTATCCAATTGTAATTGGTATATGCACTTTGAAACATTTGCATATTAAAGTCAGGTGCTTGAGAGCTGATATTTAAATTGGCATTGGCTTTTAAAGATTGGCTAAGCTGAAGTCCAGCACGAGCTTTCAAAAAACTACCATCAAAATCGCCGACGAGGTTGTGCATTAATTCGCCTTCCAAATCCAGCGGTCCAAATTGATTTTTATAGGTACCGCCGATACTTATTACATCGCCGTTTAAGCGCGAAGGAATAATTTCATCTTCAGTAACGACTACTGAATTGTAACCATAATTGAAATAAGCGTGTTGAGCTTTAAAAGCAAACTCTCCCAGCAAATTTTGTTGATAAGACAAACTAGCTGTATTGGTTACATCACTATATTTTGCGCGATTATCAATATCGGTATTTTGGTAAGCATTGCCATAAATATCGTAAGATTCTCCTTGTTGAAATTTATAGGTTCGCTCTTCAAACTTTAAACTATGGGCTAAGCGAATTTGATTGTTTTGCGTAGAATCTCCTTTGTTGATTTTATAAAATTGATCAAAATACAACCGGCGGCCTATTAAATTACTTTCGCCATCTCGATGTTGAACTTCTACAGAAGTCCGGTTCTCGAGTTCTTCCACTTGGTTTTGATAAGCTTCAATTGCGTTTGGCGTCATTCCCCCATTTTGCTCGTTGGTCAAATCTTGTTTGGTAATGTGTAAACGCAAATGATAACGGTCGTTTTCGGTTCGGTAACTCAAGTTTCCTTGAAAACTTCCAACGGTAGAACGCGAATGAACATAATGCCCAAGCGAGTTTAAAGCTTCGTAGCCAATTGTTAGGTTTAGCCGCGGACTTACATTCGTGGTAAAAAGCGTTTTTATGTTTTGGCCTTGCTCTAAAACCGTTCTAAAATAAATTTCAGTAAGCGGCGTCGGAACGTGATTATAAAAAACATCGTTTACTCCTAAATAATTAAAATGCTTCCCGCTGGCACCAAATCCAGGCATCAAAGACGATGTGCTAAAATCGTATCCTAAGCGATTGTAAGCCATTCCGACATTATGCCCTTCAATTAATTCAAAATTGTCTTGACGTAAAAAATTGGCTTTGTATTGTTTGGCTATTGAAAGTGTGGTGTCTACAAAAACAGTATCTCTTGCCACCGAAATTCTTTTGTAATCGGTAGCTGGAGGCATATCTTTTTTGGCCTTTACGGTTTGCGTATTGGGTTGTTGTTGATTTTGTTGCCCACGCTGACCTTGCCCACCGCCACGCTGCAAATTACCTCGCTGCTGAGCAAAGGAAGAAAACATCATCAGAAGAAAACCGACAAGTAAAAAAGCTCTATTCATTGAAATATCAAAAACAGTGGCAAAAGTATCATTTTTTAGCGAAAGAAGTTTTAAAATCAAACATCTTGATAGATTTTATTACTTTTGAAAATGCTAAAACCATACCTAAAGAAAACACGCGTAGAATGCGGCACCGATGAAGCAGGAAGAGGTTGCCTGGCGGGTCCTGTTACTGCTGCTGCAGTAATTTTAGATAAAGATTTTTCTAATTCCATCTTGAATGACTCGAAGCAACTTTCAGTAAAAAACAGGAATTTGCTACAAAAAATTATTCAGGAAGAAGCGGTTGCTTTCGGTATTTGCCACGTAATGATGGAAGAAATAGACGAAATCAATATTCTAAATGCATCGATTACTGCTATGCATCGCTCGATCGATCAGCTTAGCAAACAACCCGAATTTATTTTAGTCGATGGAAACAAATTCAAAAATTATGCTGAAATTCCGCATCAATGCATTGTTAAAGGAGATGCCAAATTCCTTAGTATTGCGGCGGCTTCTGTATTGGCAAAAACAGCTCGGGATCATTTTATGGAAAAAATTCACCAAGAATTTCCGATGTACAATTGGGCAAAAAACAAAGGCTACCCAACCAAGGAGCACCGTGCAGCCATCGAAAAATATGGCATTACAAAATACCACCGGAAGAGCTTTAAATTACTTCCAAATCAATTGAAATTGACTTTCTAGTTAACCAAAATAACTACTAAATTTGCAGAAAAATAATCTGGATGAATAAACTCGTTTTGCTTTTCGGTCTAGTCGTGCTAACAATTGGCTGCAACACTTCTAATCATTCTAAAACAGCGGATTTAGTCGAGTTTGTACCTCACGAAACTGCGTTTTTCTTGCAAAGCAATTCGCTTCAAGAATTGACTAATGCCGCAACCGAAAATCATTTGATTGCGCAAAACTTAAGTTTACCTGCTATTGATGAGTTGCTTCAACAACTCGCTTATTTAGAAAACCTCAACACTGACCAAGAAACGTTTTTGTGTTTTACAAAAATTGGAAAAAAAGATTATTATTCTACTGTAATTACCGATGCAGAAAACGCTTTTAGTATCGATTCGACAGCGCTTTCTGACAAAAAATCGCTTACTTACGACGGGCATCAAATCGATGAATATTTCTGGAAAGAAAAAAGTATTTATACCACTCAAATCGCTTCCAAACAAATTACTAGCGAGTCGAAAATTATTTTAGAAAACATTATTCGCGACAGAAATTCTAACCGAAAAAGAAGTCCGAGTTTTCATAAAATGATAAAATCTGCCTCCAGTTCTTCGCCATCTATATTTTTTAATTTAAAGGAATTTACACCGGTTTTGGAAGATTTTTTTGATCGCCAATTTTTTAAAATTAGGCAGTTTTCAGATTGGGCAACTTTAGACCTTAAATTAGGTGAAAATCAACTTCAGCTAAACGGCATTACGCTGCCTAAAAAAGATGAAAAAAGAATCTTACACATTTTGTCCAACCAAAAACAAAGTACCACAAACATTGGGGAGATAATTCCTATGAATGCACTTAGTTTTGAAGTGTTTCCTATTTCAGATTGGGGCGAAGTACAACTGAAAAGAAATGATTTTACTGTTTTAGAATGGGAAGAAACCGCCATGTTTGAAACCATTGATGAAATCGGGAAAATAAGTTTAGAAAACGGGCATCTAATCACTTTACACAGCACAAATTCTGGCGAGACTGAACGCGAGTTAGCCAACATTTCTAAAAGCGAAAAAAGCTATCGTTCGTATGAAATTTTTCGACTAGATAAGACCTTGCTGTTCAATAACTTGAGACCATTTTTTGATGTTACTCCGCCTTCATTTTACGTCAAAATTGATGGCTATTTTATTTTTAGTTATTACATCGAACATTTGGAAAACTTGATTATCAATTATCAAAATCAAGCCGTTATAAATCAGCGTTCTTTCTATCAAAAAACCTTAGAAGAACTCAGTAAAAAAAGTTCTTATTTGGCCATCGGTTTTACCGAAAATATCAAAAAGAAACAAAAAGCAGGAACTACCGCTCAATTGCGAAAAAACTTTGCTGATATTGAGCTAAAAAACTTTCCATTAATTGCAATGCAGTTAAATGCAAAGGACGATTACGCGCACCTCAACCTTGTTGCTCCGCTTTATACACCAAACGAAGCAGACAAAAATCAGGTAACCCAACTTAACCGGATTAAGCACGAAAACGACATTATTGTTGGGCCTTATTTTTTCACCAACTGGCGAACTCAACAAAAAGATATTGCTTTTCAGGATATTAAAAACAAGCTTTTTCTGTACGACACCAAGGGAAATAAAATCTGGGAAAAACAACTGGATGCTCCTATTGTTGGCGATATTCAAGAAATTGATATTTACAGAAACACACGAATTCAATTGGTTTTTACTACCGAAAACAAGTTGTATTTATTGGATAAAGATGCTAATGAAGTAGATCCATTTCCAATAGAATTTTCTAAAAAAATCACCCAAGGTTTAAGTATTTTCGATTACGATAAAAATGGAAAGTACCGCTTTGTGATTACGCAAGGGAACAACTTGAAAATGTTCAACAAAGAAGGAAAAGCAGTAAAAGGATTTGATTTTGACCTCGCTAAGAATGATATTTCCTTTTCTCCAAAACATTTTAGAATTGCTAACCGAGATTACATTATCGTTTCTGAAGAAAACAAACAACACCACATTTTGAGTCGTACTGGAGAAAAACGCATCGAATACAAAACTGATTTTAATTTTTCTGATAATGAATGTTATTTGCGTAACCAAGAATTTGTTACCACAAATAAAAATGGGGATCTGGTTCAAATAAACGAAAAAGGTAAAGTCGAAACCCTTTCAAAAAACTACTTAGACAACCATAAAATTGCCGCTAACAAAGATTTTATTGCGGTAATTTCAGAGAACAAGCTTCATTTAAACGAGAAAGAAAACAAGCTAGATTATGGTGTTTATACCACGCCTAAATTAATTCAACTCAACAATAAAACCTATATTTCTATAACCGATTTACAAGCTGAAAAAGTGTATTTGTTCAATGATTTAGGTAAGCTTATAAATGGATTTCCGGTGTTTGGAAAATCCGAAATTCAGTTGCATAAAAGTGGTGGCGAAAAATTTATTTTTTCAGTAAAAGGGGATAAAAATGCAATTTTGATTTACTCGTTTTAAACACAAACGTCTTCAGCTAAATTTTATATTTTAGTTATCAAAAAGTAACTATGGTTAAAATCATAAAAGAGTTTAAAGAATTTGCCATCAAAGGAAATGTTTTTGATATGGCAATCGGAATTATTATTGGAACTGCTTTTAGCAATGTAGTTTCTTCGTTGGTAAAAGATATAATTATGCCGCCCTTAGGTTTTTTTACTGGAGAAATTCATTTTACCGATTTGAAATGGGTTTTGCAAGAAGCCACCATATCTAAAACAGGCGAAACTCAAGATGCTATTGCCATAAATTACGGGAGTTTTATAGAAAACAGTTTCGATTTTTTAGTGGTAGCAGGATCGATTTTTTTAATCATTCGTTTATTCAATCGACTTAAAAGCAAAGCTGAAGACGAGTCTAACGCTGAAGAAGTAACTCCTAAAAATATTGAATTGTTAGCAGAAATTAGAGATTTGCTCAAAGAGAACAAAACTGCAAACAGCAATTCAAAAAGCTAATTTAAGGCATAACGTTGTAGATTCATTTCAACTCCGTTACCTTTGCAAACTTATAAATTAAGCTATGATTTTATCCATGACCGGCTATGGGAAAAGCGAATTATCGCTTCCTCATAAAAAAATAAGTATCGAAGTTAAATCGCTAAACAGCAAAAACTTTGATATGAATGCGCGAATGCCTTCACAATACCGAGAAAAAGAACTCGAAATACGCAATAAAATAAATCAAGCTTTGCATCGCGGTAAAGTAGATTTTTCGATGCAGGTAGAACTTACAGGCGAAGAATCTAGCACAAAAATAAACCCTGCGGTAGTAAAAAACTACTTGCAGCAAATTGAGGCCATTACTCCGGTTGAGGCCAGTCAAAAAGCAACCATATTGCAGATTGCCTTACAGCTTCCTGATGCAGTTAGCACCGATAAATCTGAAATTGAAGAGCAAGAATTTAAAGCTATTTTAGAAACACTTGATGTTGCGTTAGAAAAAATTGTTCAGTACAGAAGAGACGAAGGCAAAAGCTTAGAAAACGATTTTAGAAAACGTATTGGTATACTAGAAGATTTGCTTCAGCAAGTTATTGAAATCGACCCGCAGCGTATCGAAGCGGTAAAAGCCAAATTGCATTCTGCCGTAAAAGAACTAAAAGAAAATGTAGATGAAAATAGGTTTGAGCAAGAACTTATTTACTACCTAGAAAAATACGACATCACAGAAGAAAAAACCCGCCTAAAAAATCATTTAGCTTACTTTATAGAAACAATTGATGAGGAAGGCGCTAATGGTAAAAAACTAGGATTTATCGGTCAAGAAATCGGTCGTGAAATCAATACTGTGGGTAGTAAATCTAATTTTGCTCCAATGCAAAAAATCGTCGTTCAAATGAAGGATGAATTAGAGAAAATAAAAGAACAATTACTGAATGTGTTATAATGAAAAACAACGGTAAACTTATTGTCTTTTCTGCGCCTTCTGGTTCTGGAAAAACCACCATTGTCAGGTATTTATTAAGCAAAAAAGAACTGAATTTAGATTTTTCAATTTCGGCAACTTCTCGCGATCCGCGCCCACATGAAGTACACGGAAAAGATTACTATTTTATGAGTTTAGATGAATTTAAACACCACATCAAAAACGATGATTTCTTGGAATGGGAAGAAGTTTATCGCGACAATTTTTATGGCACGTTAAAAAAAGAAGTCGAACGCATTTGGGCAAAAGGCAAACATGTAGTGTTTGATATTGATGTTGTTGGTGGACTCGATATTAAAAAAATATATCCCGATCGCACATTAGCTGTTTTTGTGAAACCTCCAAGCATTGAAGAACTCAAAATCAGACTAAAAAAGCGAAAAACAGAATCGGACGACAAAATTAATATGCGGGTAGCAAAAGCTTCAATAGAATTAGCAACAGCTCCACAATTTGATCGAATTATTGTAAACAACCAGCTCGATGTTGCTTTGGAAGAAGCCTACGAGATGGTCAAAAACTACATAAAAGAAGAATAATGAAGAATATCGGACTTTATTTTGGCACGTTTAATCCTGTTCATATTGGCCACTTAATTATCGCAAATCATTTGGTTGAATTTACCGATTTAGATGAAGTCTGGATGGTCATTACTCCGCAAAGTCCGTTTAAAAATAAAACCTCTTTGTTAGATGATTATCAACGCTTGGAGTTGGTGCATCGCGCTACAGAAGATTACGAAAAAATACAACCTTGCGATATCGAGTTTTCTTTACCAAAACCTAATTATACAGCCAAAACACTGGTAAGTTTACAAGAAAAATATACCAATAAAAAGTTTTCTTTAATTATGGGAGAAGATAATTTGGTGAGTTTTCATAAATGGAAAAATTATGATGTTATTCTAGAAAACCATGCTATTTATGTTTGTCCAAGAATAACATCAAAAGAAATCCCGGAGCAATTCAGAAACCATCCTAAAATAAATTTTACGGACACTCCAATTATGAATATTTCGGCAACTTTAATCAGAAAATCGATAGCTGAAGGGAAAAACATACGCCCGTTATTAAGTCAATCGGTATGGAACTATATCGATGAAATGAATTTTTACAGGAATTAGTAAACTAGTCTTACTTCAAATTTTGTAGGTAAATCCTATTTACGGCATAAAATCAAGTCAATTTCCTTATTTTTGGGGTTTCTATCAAAGTCGAAATTATGAATAATGCACACCCAAATTTTTCAGTTATTGGCGGCGGAAGTTGGGCTACTGCCATTGTTAAAATGCTCTGCGAAAACCTAGAGCAAGTAACTTGGTACATGCGAAATCAGGCAGCTATAGATCATATTTCTACGCAACAACACAATCCTAATTACTTGAGCTCAGTTGAGTTTAACACCGATCAACTTGTGTTGACCAACAACATCAATAAAGCTGTAGAAACGGCAGATATTATCATTTTTGTTGTACCTTCAGCCTTTTTGAGCCAAGAACTCAATAAGCTGAAAGTAAGTCTTGACGGAAAAATAATTTTTAGCGCTATAAAAGGAATTGTTCCAGAAAGCCATCTTATTGTTGGTGAACATTTCAACGAAAAATACCAAATCCCGTATGATAATATTGGGGTAATTACCGGTCCGTGTCATGCAGAAGAAGTTGCACTAGAACGCCTTTCTTATTTAACTATTGCGTGTGCTAATGAAGCAAATGCAAACACAGTTGCACAATTTTTGAGTAGCGAATATATCAAATGTAAAGTCACCGAAGATGTTATTGGTACAGAATACGCGGCTGTACTTAAAAATATTTACGCCATTGCTGCTGGAATTGCACATGGCTTAGGTTATGGTGATAATTTTCAGAGTGTGTTGATGAGTAATGCCATTCGAGAAATGAAACGCTTTATTAAAAAGCGCTACAAGATGAAGAGAAACATCAACGATTCTGCTTATTTGGGTGATTTGCTAGTAACTGGTTACTCGGTTTTTAGTCGAAATCGTTTTTTTGGAAATATGATCGGGAAAGGTTATACCGTTAAAAGCGCTCAAATGGAAATGAGTATGGTTGCTGAAGGTTATTATGCCGTAAAAAGTGCTTACGACATTAACCAAAGTTCCGACAAAAAAGTTAAAACACCAATTATTAATGCAGTTTATAAAATTTTGTATCGGGATAAAAATCCAAAAAAAGTCTTTTTGAAATTAGCTGAAAAAATGGATTAAAAGCTTCCTTTTTTTGATTTTGTCATAATTCCCTAATAACTATGAATGACTTACTAAAAGGCAGTATTTTTGTCGCTATTGCTGCGTCTTGTTATGGCATGCTTACCACTTTTGTAAAGCTGGCTTACCAAGAAGGTTTTACCCCAAAAGAAGTTACTTTTTCGCAATTAGCCATTGGTCTAGTTTTTCTAGTAATATTGAATTTGTTTGTTGCAAAAAAACACACACAATCGCTTAGCAAAAGTAAAAAAATGAAAGACAAATTCTTTTTGGCTCTTTCAGGTACGTCGCTAGGCTTTACCAGTATCTTTTATTATTTAGCCATGCAACACATTACAGTTTCTGTTGGTATTGTTTTACTGATGCAAAGTGTTTGGATGGGCGTAGTATTAGATGTCTTGATAAATAAAGTGAAACCAACACGAAGAAAAATTATTTCAGTTCTTATTATTTTGGCAGGCACCATTTTGGCTGCAGATTTGTTATTTGCAGAAGTTCAAGCAGATTTACTCGGTGTCTTTTATGGATTTTTAGCAGGGCTTTCTTACACCATTACTATTTTTACTTCCAATCGAGTAGCACTAGGATTTCATTCGGTTTCTCGAAGCAAGTGGATGATGGTTGGTGGATTTGTAGTTGTTGGTACTTACGCCTTTCCCGAATTAATACAAGAAAAATTCAACTGGGAAATATTTTTGCTTTGGGGACCTGTTTTAGCTTTATTTGGAACGGTTTTACCGCCATTATTTTTTACTGCAGGAATGCCTAAAGTAAATGTAGGCTTAGGCGCTATTGTCTCGGCTATCGAACTTCCCGTTGCTGTATTAATGGGTTATTTTATTCTTAACGAAGAACAAAACATCTACAAATGGATTGGTATTTTGATGATTTTGTCTTCCATTGTTTTTATGAATTTTCGAAAAGCTAAAAAACTACCGGCTTAATTTTTTATGAAGCCAAAACACCTTCAAAAGGCGTAGCTTCTACTGGAGTTAAGTTGCTGTTTTTTATATGGTTTGCAGGAAAAACAAAGTTTTTGTCGTACAGGCGATTATCAACAAAAAAGCTTACTGAAAACCGATTTTCTAAAACTAAGACTTCGTCCTGCACATATTCAATTTTGGCATAGGATTTTGCTGGCAACAAAGCGATTTGTTTGCGCAATACTGAAGTAGATTTTTGCTCATTTCCGCCAGAGGATTTAATCAAAACGGTGTCTAGTGGATATGAATTGGTATTGACTAAATAGACATTCCATTCATTTTGTTTAAATGCTTGATTGTATTCTTGCACGGCAGCGACCAAAACGCCTTCAACTTCTGGAATTTGAATATCTTTTTTCATCAAAAGCAGGTTTAGATATGAGACTTAAATTGCTTCAAAAAGCGAACATCATTTTCATAAAAACGTCTAATATCGCCTATTTGATACAGCAACATTGCAATTCGCTCAATGCCCATTCCAAAGGCAAAACCCGAATATTTTTCAGCATCAATTCCGCAGTTAGTCAATACATTAGGATCGACCATACCACAGCCCATAATTTCCAACCAACCTGTTCCTTTAGTAATACGGTAGTCGGTTTCGGTTTCTAATCCCCAATAAATATCGACCTCAGCACTCGGTTCTGTAAAAGGAAAATAAGATGGACGCAAACGGATTTTGGATTTGCCAAAAAGTTGTTTTGTGAAATAAATCAATGTTTGTTTAAGATCGGTAAAAGAAACATTTTTATCGATGTATAATCCTTCCACTTGGTGAAAAATACAGTGCGAGCGAGCAGAAATATCTTCATTTCTAAACACTCTACCTGGTGAAATTGTACGAATTGGCGGTTGGTTATTTTCCATATAACGCACCTGAACGCTGGATGTATGCGTTCTTAATAAAATATCTTTTGGGTCACGCTGAATAAAAAAAGTATCCTGCATATCTCTAGCTGGATGGTATTCAGGTAGATTTAATGCTGTAAAATTATGCCAATCGTCTTCAATTTCTGGCCCTTCAGAAACGTTGAATCCAATGTTTGAAAAAATAGAAATAATTTCATTTTTAACAATTGAAATAGGATGTCTAGCACCAATTTCTACAGCTTCGCCAGGACGAGTTAAATCGCCATAAATTCCTTTTTCTTCAGTTTTATTTTGAATCGTTTCCTTGAGTAATTCAACTTTATCTTGTGCTTGTTGCTTCAATTGATTCACAGCTTGACCAAACTCTTTTTTATGATCGTTAGGAACTTCTTTAAAAGCTTTAAAAAAGTCGTTTAAAACTCCTTTTTTGCCAAGAATTTTTATTCTAAAAGCCTCTAACTCTTCAATTGTATCGGCCTGAAAAGCTTCTACTTCACTGATGTATTCTTTTATCTTATCTATCATAACTCAAGGTAAATAACAAGGCGCAAATTTAACAAAATTTGCGCCGCTATAAAGCTATCTTACTTTATTTCTATTTTTATTGTCTTTCGTAAATTTTTTGTTGGGTAGCTTGTTGGTCCAAGCTTTGTTCATTTACAATTAGTTCATTTCCATCCGATGAAAAATTAACCTGAAATGGTGCCGTAGAACCTTGCATTGTTGTGGTGTAAGTAAGTTCTGATTCTTTTCCCCAAGAGCCGGTAAAAACATTAGAAATTTCGCATTCTTGCGTTTCAGAATCTTGTTGGTAAACTTCAACTCTAAAACTCCCATCACTACGGAAAATTAAGCGTTCTTCGTCTTCGCAGTTTTGAAGTACTATTTTGTTTCCGTCTACAATTATTTCTTCCAGTTTCCATTCGCCTACAATAATATCACCTTCAAGTGAAACAGAATCGTCGTCTGAACTACACGCTACTAGACCAAACACTAGAGAAAATAGTATTAGTTGAATTTTAGTTTTCATCGCTTATATATTTTTTTTCTAAAAAGTAATCTACAATCGCTTCCTTCATCAAAACTGCTTGTTCACCAGCTTTTAAAGTCGGTAATTTTGCAAGCGTTTTGTAATGCGGCCATCCATCATCATCAAAAAAATCAAATTCGTAATAGCCGTAAGGTTCCAAAAGTCGACAAATGGCAATGTGCATTAAATTGATTTTATCGTCTTTTTTAAATTTTTTTTGAGGCCTGCCATATTCTTGAACACCGATTAAATAAATAATAGCATCGATATCTAGCACTTCGCCATCACCAAAATCCACGGCTATTTTTTGCAGGATTTCTTCCCAGTATTTTTTTATTTTTTCGTCTCTTGCCATAAATGCAAAAGTAAGCTTTAAGTTGAAAAAAGTGATGCGGGAAATGTTATAATTATCACTTAAAAAAACCTGTGCAAAGATAACTTTTCTATTGTAGAAGGTTTTCTATAAAAGTTTTCTTCATATTCTCCGCTATTGCTATATTTACAGCGATGAATGTAATAGACATTGTAATTGGCGTTTTTTTGGTAATTGGTTTTGTTAGAGGCTTTCAAAAAGGTTTTGTAATAGAACTCACTTCCTTGTTATCGGTGCTGTTAGGAATTATTGGCGCTTTTAAAGTTTCTGGATACGTAGAAACCTACCTCTACAATTGGGTTAGTTGGGATCCTAAATATGTACAACTCGCCTCGTTCATCCTTAGCTTTTTAGTTATAGTTGTCATTGTTTCAATTATTGGAAAACTACTCACACGGCTAATTCAAGTGATTGCGCTTGGAATGCTTAACCGGTTTTTGGGAGCTATTTTTGGTTTTTTAAAAATTACTTTAGTGCTTGTTTTTTTGATTCTTATTTTTAACGTAATCAACAAAAAAGAGTTAATAATAGAACACCAAAAAATTAATGAATCGGTAATTTATAGTGTTGTTGATGCTGCTGTAGATACCTATTTTCCAGATATTGTAGCTTACGCTAAAGAAAATGATTACCTGCCCAAAGATGTTGAAGACGCAATTTCTGATTAAAATTCATTTCCCTTTATTTATAAACTGAATTTTAGTACACGACAAAATTTTATTTACTAAAAATCAGCTTTGCCCCGACCCTAAAGAGAGCCTGATTCTCCTTGATTTATCTCGCTTCAAGCGAGCTGAGGTTAAAAATCAAGGATTTATAGGTGTTTAGTTTTTCGAAACTGAATAGTATTTCAGAAAAACAATTATTTCAACTTTAAAACTCGCAAATTGGTTTCTTGAGTCCAACCGGTACTGCCGTTACTCAATTCAATTTTGGTAAAATTTCTGAAGTTGTCTAAGACTTTTACTTTAGTTCCTTCATGCAATAAAAAAGCAACATCTTGGTTGGCATTTGGTTCTGAATAAACATCTATTTCTTCAGGAAAAATAATAGCATAACGTTGTAGCTGTGTCATGTCTTCTTGCTTTTGAGCTACCCAAAAAACAAACACACTCGACAATAAATTCAATATAAAAAAGGTAAAGAAAAGTCGTTTTTTGTTGGCGGTTTTAGCGAAAAGATACCCCAAGAAGAAAAGCAGCATCAAAAACGAAAAACCTATAGCTATTTTTGCCCACGTATCTCGATTGAAATGAAACACAAAAGCTTCAATTTTCTTATCGATTTCGGCAACTGGCAAAGGATCTATTTGATCGACAGTCATGTTTTCAGCAAAAGCTAAGTTATTCAAAATACTGTCGTCATTTGGCGAAAGCATTAAAGCCAATTCGTAATAATAAATGCTCTCGGCAACTTTATTTTGCTTGTAGTAGGCATTAGCTAAATTGTAATATAGTTCTGCAGAAGTTTTTCCTTCGTCTAGAACTTTTTTGTACAAACGCGTCGCTTCGCGATAATTTCCATCGGCGTAAGCTTCATTTGCTTGATCAAACATTTCAACTTGAGCAAAACTGAACTGACAAATGAATAAAAGTATGGTTAAAATTGCTTTTTTCATGTTATAAATTTTTATCCATTTTTGCGATTACCGCCACCGCCTTATCATAATCATCCTGCATAGCTTGATTGCTAGAAGGCGTATATCGGGCAAACTCACAATTTTCAAGCACTTTTATAAAATCGCTAATAACTTCTTGACTAACATTCTTGCTGCTTAAAATTTCTTTGATTTTCGGCTTGCTCATTTCAGCGGTTGTAATGCTTAATTTAGCTTTCAAATAATTATGCAACGCGCGTTCTAACGCTTCAAAAAAGTGCTCTTGATCGCCTATTTTTTGTTTGGCTTCAGACAAGTATTTTTTGGCTAACTTATTTGCTTTTTTCTGCTTTTGATCTGATTTTACCTCGAATCGACTAGCAAATTTCTTTACGACAAGGATTAAAATCGGGATTAACAAAAATGGAAGCAAAAATAAAATCCAAAAAGTTCGACTTTTGAAAAATGCGGAAGATGCAAGTTGTTTTAAATTTGTTTTAAGCTGAATGTATTCAAACTGCATATCTGGCGTAACTACACGCTGTTTGTGTTGGTCTTCTTCCGATGCTACAACAGAATCGGTTGCTGGTTTTTCTTGATTAGGATTTGGTTTAACATCAAGTAACAACTCATTTGAAGATATGCTTTTATAGCTTTCTGATTTGGGATCGAAATACGTAAAGTTAATCGATGAAATCGGATATTTTCCTTTTTGTTGCGGAACGATGGTATATTTTTCTGAAATCGATCCGCGCATTCCCCTAGCATCTACTCGAACATTTTTGTTGCGTTCGGGATCATAAACTTCGAGTTTTGAAGGTGTTTTTAGTTTTGGTAGCGAAAACAATTCTAAATTTCCTTTTCCTTTTACTTCAACCGTTGCGCTTAAACTTTCTTGCGCGATTATTTCGTTTTTACTGAGTTTTACATCAAAATCGAACTGCCCAACTGCTCCGCTAAAATCAGCTGGTTTGTTTTCATTTGGCAGTGGTTTAACCTCAATTTTTCTAGTTTTAGTAGAAACTTTTCGTTCGACCATTTCGTATTGTCGTCTACCAAAAATATCGCGTCTGTTGGTCGGAACCTCAACAGAAAGTGAATAGGTTGCTGGCTCTATAATAAGTTCGCCCGTTTTTTGTGGATACAAAATGGTTCGCCTCAGTTCAACATATTGATAAGGTTCACCTGCGTATTCGCCTTCTTTGAGCTCGAGTTCATCTATATCGATATTTTGATTCCAGAAATCTTTGAATTTAGGATCATCAATCGGTCTAAAATTTCGAATATTGACGTTTCTACCGATAAAAAGTTTGTACACGACGTAAATACCTTCATTTAAGTAAGGTTTAGATTTAGACACTTCAGCAACCAAATGAATGGCATCAGAAACCTGACTTTCGGCTCTGCTGGCGGCGCTGTTTGGCTGGTCGACAGCTGAAGTTACTTCAACATCAATAGGCGAAGTTTTATAAACTTTTCCGTTTACTTCAATTTCGGCTTGGCCAATAGTTAATTTTCCTTTTTTCTCGGGTTCTAAAAAATAAGTATAGGTTTTTTTGAACGAGCTTTTTCCGTTTACCCAACTTTGACTAATAGATTGATTAGGACCAGCAAGCCGTTTAAAGTTTTTGAAATCAGGCGCTCTAAAATTATCGCCATCTTTATCGATTGTAAATTCGACCTTTAGTCGTTCGTTAAGTCCTAATTTATCGCGACTAGCCTCAGCTTCGAAATTAACTTGTGCCTGAGCAGAAATCAATCCGAAAAACAAAATTCCTAAAAGTTGAATTACGGCTTTCATTACCAATCTTTATCTGAATTAACTTTAGTTCCTTTTTCTTTTTGATCGTTTACTTTTTCTTGCGCTTCTCGATCTTTATTTTCTATAGCTTCAAGTAAGTTTTGCATTTGTTCTGGCGAGAGTTTTCCTTGCATAGACTCAGGAGTTTGCTCTTGCGAATCGCCTTCTTGGTTTTCATCTTGGCTTCCTCCTTCGGTAGGCTGCTCGTTTTGTTGTTCTTGTTCACTTTCGTCATTTTTCTGCTCGCCTTCATCGCCATCTTCTTCATTTTCTTGCTCTTCATCACCACCGCTACTATCGCTATCTTGGTCGCCTTCTTGGTCTTTTTCTTCTTGATTTTGTTCCTCATCATCTTCACCATCTCCTTCACTCTCATCTGGTTGCTGAGTTTCATTATCATCATCATCGCCACCGTCGCCGCCTTCGTCTTCCATCATTTTTTTGGCTAGCGCTAGGTTATAGCGAGTTTCTTCATCGGTAGGATTGTTTCTAAGAGCATTTTTGTAAGCTTCTACAGCTTCAGAATAGCGTTCTTCTTTCATTAAAAGATTCCCTTTATTATGAAAACTTTTATGGCGTAAACTTTTGTCTTCAGATTTTTCGGTTGCTTCTAACAAGCGTAAAAACGCATCTCTTTGTTTGTCGTTTTCTAAATATAAATTACCAAAATTGTAGCGCGCCAAATCGTTTTCTGGATCGGCAGAAACAGCTTTTCTAAATGCAGCTTCAGCTTCAGAAAAATTATCGGTTTCGATGTGTTTGGCAGCTTCAGATAAATAACGCTTCACCTTTTTTTCTACTGATTTGTTTTGAGCAGATTGCGCATAAGAATGCTGAGGAAAGCTGAAAAGCGTTCCTAAAAAAACAATCATAAAAACGAGTTTACGCATCATCTTTTTGTTTCCTTTCATTAAAAAGATTTAATTTTTCTACCCATTTGGTTTTTCTTTCAAGCAACAATATGTCTAAAACTAAAAAAACTATGCCAAAACCTAAAAACCACTGAAAACGATGTTTAAAATCTGCATATTGTTTAGATTCGAATTCTGCTTTTTCAAGGTTTGCTAATTCATTTATAACTTCTTCGATTACGGTTGATGTGTTTTGAGCTTCTATATACTTGCCGTTGCCAATTTCAGCAATACGCTTTAATGTTTTAATATCTGCACGCGTAATTACGGTTTCTCCAGCCTTATCTTTTTTATAAGCAAGTTCGCCGCTGTTACCACGGATAGGAATTGGTCCGCCTTTTTCGGTTCCTACACCAATTGTAATGATTTTTATTCCTTCATTTGCAGCATTTTGAACCGCTTCTTCAAAAGTTTGTTCGTGGTCTTCTCCATCGCTTAAAATAATTAAGACTTTGCTTACTTTAGTCTCATCATTATAATAAGTTTGAGCAAGTTCAATAGCATCTTTTGTTGCGGTACCTTGACTCGAAACCATATCGGTATCCATCGAGCGCAAGAACGTTTTTGCTGCCGCATAATCGGTTGTAATTGGAATCTGTGGAAATGCGCTGCCTGCATAACCGATAATTCCAACTCGATCTCCTGACAAATTGTCTATCAACTGATTGATAATTCGTTTAGATTTTTGTATTCGGTTAGGAGAAATATCTTCGGCTAACATACTTTTTGAAACATCTAATGCAAAAACAATATCGACTCCTTCTCGATTAATCGTTTCGACTTTACTTCCCATTTTGGGATTTACTAAAGCCAATACAAAGAAAGCAATAGCCAAGCTGATAAGTACTATTTTTAATACAGATTTAAAACGGGATTTGTCGGGAGTAAGTGTCTTTAAAAGTTGCGGTTCAGCAAACTTTTTTTGCGCTTTTTTTTGCCAAAAAACCAATGCTAAATACAAGAGTATAATTACTGGAATTACAGCTAAAAACCAAAAATAATATGTTTCATCGAGTACATACATTACACAAAACTTCTAAACAGGGTGAATTTTAAAACAACTTCTATAAGCAGTAAAATACCACCTAAAATAACTAATGGGCGAAATTTTTCTTCGTAATCATAAAATTTTTCTTCTTCAATTTCTGTTTTTTCTAAGGAATCAATTTCGTCGTAAATTTCTTCTAGTGAAGCTTCATCTGTCGCCCTAAAATAACGCCCACCAGTTTGTTCTGAAATGAACTTCATTAATTCCTCATCGATTTCTACATCAACTGGGCGGTATCTAAAATCACCGTTAGGCAAAATAGCTACAGGCGACATCGCTTTTCCTCTAGTACCAATTCCTATGGAATAAATTTTTATTTCTTTTTCGGCTGCTATTTCTGTGGCTGTTTCAGGATCGATTAAGCCAGAATTATTGACTCCGTCGGTTAGTAAAATAATGACTTTGCTTTTTGCTTTGCTATCTTTTAATCGATTGATAGAAGTAGCAATTCCCATTCCGATTGCGGTTCCGTCGTCGATACCAGACTTAAAATCTATTTCTTGAATAGCAGATTTCACAAGGCTTCTATCGCTTGTTAGTGGTGTCTTGGTGTAACTTTCGCCAGCATAAATTACAACTCCAATTCGATCGGTTACTCGGCGATCGACAAAATCAACAGCTACTTTTTTGAGTGCTTCGAGGCGATTAGGATCAAAATCTTGAGCCAACATACTCGTAGAAACGTCGGCAGCCATTATAATATCGACTCCTTCGTTGCCTTTTACTTGTGTAGTAACATCGACCGTTCGTGGTCTAGCCATTGCTGTAATAAATAAAGCTAAGGCTAACAGTCTTAACACATATAAAACTGGACGCAATTTCGGCAACAAACTCGAAGTGTTTTTGAAACCTTTTATGCTCGAAATTTTTACACTAGGCTGCTGTTGATTGCGTTTTTTGAAATACCAAATCGCTAGCAATGGTATGATTAGCAACAACCAAAACCAAGCTGGATTTTCAAAAAATATGTTGTCAAAAAAGTTCATTAATTTCGAATGTTTTTAAGTTCAACAGAGTTCAAAATTCGCTGAACAATTTCTTCTGCATAGGAGTCTTCAGCATCATAAATCATTGTAATTTGTTGATAGCCTCCCATTTCACCAAAATTTAATATTTGATATTCTTTTTTAATGTCTTGTTTTGTAAACGGATTTTCGATAGCAAAACTTCCAGAAACTTTTTTCCCTTTTACACCGTCTAAAGTTTCATAATCGCTTTCTTTTGTTAGAATATTGTAAGCGCCTTTAGCTTCAAGGTTTTCATAAATACCATCGACGGCTGTTGCCAAATCGAATTCGGTTTCTTCTTTAAATTCTAGGGTGCTAACCACCATATAAAAGTTACCATAAATGCCACCTAAACTGAAGGATTCATTTCCTTCAAGCATTTTTTGAGCTTTTTCTGCAATTTCAATTTCGCCTCTAACTAAAACATCGGGTGTTGTAAGGCTAACTGGCGGATAGCCATATTTGCTGGTTACCCATTCACTTTCCAATAAATCTTTGCTCGGGTGACCAAAATAAGTATCTTTTACGTAATCGTATCCTTTGGTTGCTATAAGGGTTGAAATTCCTGCCGCAACGACTAATATTCCAAGAATTACACCAGCAATAATCTTTAGTTTTTTACGCTTTTTGGCTTGTTTTTCTAGGTAAGCCTGATTTTGCATTAAATCTTCTTCTGTTGGCTCAGGAATTGCGGTATTTACTTCATCGGTAAAACCTTGAATAAATTTTCGGTCTTCTTTGGCTGTTAAGACATCGGGTTGCGATCTTGCAAATTTTGCTAAATCAGCGCGTTCCAAAATCTGCTTAAAGTCGCTTATCGTTTCTTGGCTTAGATTTATTTTTCCAGCGTTTTTCATTTGCTGAAGTTCATCTACCAATTCTCGAGTGGTATATTCTAGGGCTCGAACTTCAACTTTATCTTCTAGGTAACGCCTACTAATATTGGTGAGTATGGAATAATATTCTCGCAAATTACGTTCTTTAATCAGCGGACTTTCATCTAATTCCTGAAGCGATTTTAGCGCTTGCTCGTAAGGTGGTAAGTTTTCTGCTTTTTCTTTTTTTCGTTTCCAAAGCAAATAAATCAGGTACACCAATCCGGCTAAAATCAATAGCGAAACCAAGCTTTTCCACACCCAACTTGGAATTGAAAACGGGCGTTTAACCTCGATGTAATTTTTGGCAGGAAACAATTTCTGTTTCGTGGTATCTACCTCAACATTATGCACTTCAACTTTTAGAGAATCCGTAAGCAATTCTCCTTCTTTTAGTTGAATAAATTGAGGCGGAATAACATAACTTCCAGAATCGAATTGAGTAAGGGCATATTCTCTGGTTAGTCTCAGTTTTGGTTCTATTTGACTGGTATCAATTTTAAAAGCTTCTACCATTTCCAAGGGAACAAACGATTGGTCTTCAGGAAAAACAACTTGATCGTCTGCTGAAGTTTCTACCGTTATGGTATAAATAATTTGCTCGCCAATTTTTATACTGTCGCGATCTAAACTAGCAGTTGCTTGTTGAGAAAAACCACTATTTACACCTAAAAAAGCTAGGAGTAAAAAAAGATTTTTTACAACAAAATCAACATAAAAAACAGGCGTGTTTGACTTCATTTTATCTCGCTTTAAAATAACCTAAAAGTTTTGTAACGTAATTATGATCTACCTGCGTACTCAAATAACCACTTCCACTTTTTTTAAAGGCATTTTCAAAATATTTTACTTGATTTTTATAATGCAAAGCATACCTATTTCTAGTTTTTTTGGAAGAAGAATTTACCCAAATAATCTCGTTGGTTTCTTCGTCTTTTAATTGAATCATTCCAACATTAGGAATTTCAGCTTCTCGCTCATCAAAAACTCGTATTCCTGTAATATCGTGACGCTGCGATGCTATTTTTAATTGATGTTCGTATCCTTCGTCCATAAAATCAGAAAGCATAAAAACGATGGCTTTCTTTTTTAGCACACTCGACAAAAACTTGATTCCGCTCGACAAATTTGTCTTTTTGCTTTTCGGTTGAAACTCTAACAGTTCACGTATAATTCTTAAAACGTGTGAGCGGCCTTTTTTAGGCGGAATATACAATTCGATTTCATCGGTAAAAAGCACCAGCCCAATTTTATCGTTATTTTGTGTTGCCGAAAATGCTAATGTTGCTGCTATTTCGGTAATTATGTTTCGTTTAAATGTTTTGTTGGTTCCAAATGCAGAAGATCCTGAAACATCAACTAAAAGCATTAGCGTCAACTCGCGTTCTTCTTCAAAAATCTTTACAAAAGGTTCGTTATACTTTGCCGTAACATTCCAATCGATGGCACGCACGTCATCTCCAAATTGATACTTTCTAACTTCACTAAAAGTCATTCCTCTACCTTTAAAAGTAGAATGATATTCGCCACCAAAAACGTGATCGCTTAAGCGCCGTGTTTTGATTTCGATTTTTCTAACTTTTTTTAAAAGCTCTTTTGTATCCATAGGTTGAGCCATCAATTTTGAAATTGAGTAAAACTGGTTTTAAACGGTAATTTTTACGATTACGGGACTTCTATTTCATTAACGATTTTGCTTACCACATCCATAGAAGTAATATTTTCGGCTTCCGCTTCATAGGTTATTCCTACACGATGTCTAAGCACGTCGTAAACGACCGCTCTAACATCTTCAGGAACGACATAACCACGTCTATTGATAAATGCAAAACATTTTGCAGCTGTAGCTAAATTGATACTTCCTCGAGGAGATGCCCCAAAACTAATAAGCGGTTTGAGTTCTTTTAGTTTATATTTTTCTGGGTATCTGGTTGCGAAAATAATATCTAAAATGTATTTTTCAACTTTTTCATCCATATAAACATCTCTTACCGCTTCTTGAGCAGAAAGGATTTGTTCTGTAGAAACCACAGGATTTACTTTTTGAAAACTTCCTGAAAGATTAGCTCTAACCACCAGTTGTTCTTCTTCAATTTTTGGATAATCAATTACGGTTTTAAGCATAAAACGATCGACTTGCGCTTCAGGCAATGGGTAAGTTCCTTCTTGCTCTACAGGGTTTTGCGTAGCCATTACCAAAAATGGTTGTTCTAATATAAAAGTTTCATCGCCGATAGTAACTTGTTTTTCTTGCATAGCTTCTAACAAAGCCGACTGCACTTTAGCAGGAGCACGGTTAATTTCATCGGCTAGGACAAAATTGGCAAAAATGGGTCCTTTTTTAATACTGAAATCGTTTTCCTTCATATTATAAATCATTGTTCCCACAACATCTGCTGGCAACAAATCTGGCGTAAACTGAATTCGACTAAACGATCCTTGAACAGCTTGCGATAAGGTATTGATTGCGAGTGTTTTTGCTAATCCAGGAACCCCTTCTAACAAAATATGTCCTTTTCCTAACAAACCGATTAGCAAACGGTCGATCATGTGTTTTTGACCGACAATCACCTTGTTCATCTCGCGTTTTAAAATATCTACAAAGTCACTTTCTCTCTGTATTTTTTCATTGATACTCGCAATATCAACACTTGAATTCTGATCTTCCATAAAATTGTTTTTGTTCAACAACTTGTTCGTTCTTACAAGCCTGCAAATTGAAAAAATAATGCAATTTGTGTTGTTAAGGTATGGTTAAAAATAAAAAGCTTCAAAACTCTGATTATTAGCGTTTTAATTAGTTAAAAAACTCAATCAAAGCATATTAATTTGATTTAAATGTCAGTCGAAATCAAAAAAGCCTATCATTTCATAAAGTTCCTCTATTTAATAGTTTATATAATTAAAATCGAATAAAGTTTTTAAAATTGACAAAACATTATCACTTTAAGTTTGTGCTTTTTATAATTTAGTTGTTTTAAATTTGATTATGAATTTAGGAGGTAGAAAAATAGTTGATTTAAGTTTTCACGAGTATTTCGAGTATTACTTTGAAAAAGATAAAGACTGGAAAAAGGAAGGCGATGATATTGACTTAGAGCCTTTGCAGGTTTTGGTTGAAATTATTCGCAATTCATATCTCGAAGCTACAGAAGAGCAAGAAATCGAAGTTTTTTCAATTGAGATTCTTAATGATATTCTCAAAAACAAGAACACCTACCGTAAACGTCTTGCTGCATACCTCAATAAAATCCTATCTGATAAAAAATTCAGCGACATTATTTCAGATGCTGGAATCCCTGTTGCTACTGATTTTTTTTATGAGGTAAAAGAAAAAATCTTTTCAAAATTTCTTCCTCATCAACCTAAACCAGACACTTTAGAATATGTTTTAAATCAAGTTTTTTACCGTTCAAATGATGCCGATTGGATAAATAAAATTCCTGAAAAAGAGCTAAACGACCTATTTACTTTGATGGATTTTAAAGCGCTATATCATTCGGTTGAAGTAGGCAGCGCCTTGTCTCAAATTTTATATGCTTTTGAAATTTTGACGCTCCGTGTTTGCGGACAAGCAATGGAGTCTGAGGTAATACGAATGGTTCCTGAGTACAACAATCTAGAAAGCCCTTTTGTTGCTTTTCAAAACGATTTGAGTCAGTTTGAACAACGAATTTTGAAAAACGAACACAATTTTATTGAAGAAGAAGACATCGATTTCAATCAGCTAAAAGTGCTCTTAAGTCAGTGTCAAGAATATGTTTCAAAAGCATTCAAGAATTCTGGTAAGTTTGGTATTTCGCTACGCGTAAATCAGGAATTATTAAGAATGAAACGGCAACTCAATCGATTGGAAGCTACACTCCATTTGGTAGTTGCCAACAGTGAGGAAAAACTTCAAGAAAACTCTATTGAATTAGGTATAAAACTTATTACATATCATTGCCATAAAAACGATTTGTCTAAATTTGTTGATGAAGGAACTTTGTTAATTTCAAAAGAAGTTACTCAGCAAACCGCAAATACCGGCGAAAAATACATCACCGAAGACAAAAAAGGCTATTTCAAAATGCTAAAAACAGCATCTGGTGGCGGATTGATTGTCGGCTTGATGTGTGTTAGTAAAACCATGCTTTACAGTCTAAATGTTAGCGATTTTGGTAAAGCCTTTGTAATGAGTATGAACTACTCCATCGGTTTTATTGTGTTATACTTATTAAGTTTCACCTTAGCCACCAAACAACCCGCAATGACTGCTTCTACTTTGATAAATGCCTTAGAAAAAGGTTTACGAGAAGGCGGAAAAAGAAAAACCAAACATTTGGCTTTTGCACAACTTTTTGCGAGTGTTTTCCGTTCGCAATTTATCGCTTTTGTCGGGAATGTAATTTTAGCTTTCCCTACAGCTATGCTAGTTGTTTTTTTAGTTGATTTAATTTTTTCTTATAACATTTCAGCCTTCAAAAGTGAAACTTTGCTAAACGATTTAAACATTTTTAAATCACCTGCTTTATTTCATGCAGGAATAGCGGGCATTTATTTGTTTTTATCAGGTGTAATTGCTGGGGTAATTTCAAACAGAAACAAGTTTAGCGATTTTTATTATCGCATTCAGGAACACCCGTTTCTAAAACGAAGATTTGGAAAAAATGCAGCAAAAAAGATTGCTGGTTTTATTGAAAAAAAATGGCCCGGAATTATGTCTAACTTCTGGTTTGGTGTTTTTATGGGAAGTACAGGCGCCGTTGGTACTTTCTTTGGATTAGATTTAGGTATAAGACACATTTCTTTTTCTAGCGGAAATTTAGCATTAGGTATTTATGGTGAAGATTTTGGCGTGACTACTTCAACAATATTGATGGGTGTTCTAGCTATCGGATTAATTGGACTCATAAATTTTGGTGTTAGCTTTGCATTATCAATGATTTTAGCATTTCGATCTAGAAAAATCCCCATTAAAGAATTTGTAGCTATTTTTAATTCTGTTTTTGTGTATTTTAGACGCTATCCTACCTCTTTTTTCTACCCCATAAAAAGTGTTCAAGATATAGACGCCGAAGAAGAAGCCAAGATCACTAGTTAAAAAATAAAATTATTTTGTTATTGCCATTGTTGCAATGCTTACGCTAGCTCCTTCAATTTGTAGCAACTCGTTAACACAGGTTTCTAGCGTTGCACCGGTTGTTATAATATCATCTACCAGCAAAAAATGCTTACCTTTTAGCGCATCATCAAAATCATTTAAATAGAAATTCTTTTCAGTAACATCTGTTCGCGCTAATCGACTTTTAAACACTTGTGTTTTGGTGGCGCTTTTGCGTTTCAAAATTTTGTTGTTGTAATTAATATCAAAAACCTCAGCAATTGCCCGTCCGTATTTTTCAACTTGATTAAAACCTCGTTTTCTCATACGCTGTTTATGCAAAGGCACAGGAACAACAACATCAATAAACTTGTTCCATCCTGCATTTTTCAATAATTCGCCGTGCCAAAACCCTAAAACTCGACTTACATTCTGGTTACCTCTATACTTCAAATCGTGCATTAATTCTTGCGTCAAACCTTGCTTTTCAAAAAAGAGTAGGGATGTGGCACGATCAACATCAACTCGTCCGTATAACACTCTATAGGTTTCTGTATCGGTATGAGCATAATCTTGTGTTAACGGTAAATCTGTTCTACAAACTGTACAAATAGTGTCTTCGCTTTTAAGCAATGCATTGTCGCAACTAGCACAAATAATAGGAAACAAGAAGTTATAAAAATCATTTAGAATCATCATAAAAAAATTGGTTACCGATAAAATTATAAAAAAATGATGAAGTCAACAAAACCGCCCCAAAAAACAGCAGTTTATAATCTTGATTATAATTGTCTATATTGTTATTTGGATAAGCTGCAATTTTATATTTTTGCGCTATGGCAAAACAACAAGACAAATTCAAGCAAGTAATATCTCATGCAAAGGAGTATGGGTATATTTTTTCTTCAAGTGAAATATATGATGGCTTAAGTGCGGTCTATGATTATGGTCAAAACGGTGTAGAACTCAAAAACAACATCAAAAAGTATTGGTGGAAAAGTATGGTTCAATTGCACGAAGAAATTGTAGGCTTAGACGCTGCAATTTTGATGCACCCAAAAACCTGGAAAGCTTCTGGCCATGTAGATGCCTTTAACGACCCGCTTATCGATAATAAAGATTCTAAAAAACGTTACCGAGCTGATGTTTTGGTAGAAGATTATGTAGAAAAAATCGAGCAAAAAGCACAAAAGGAAATCAAAAAAGCGAAAAAGCGTTTTGGCGATAAGTTTGATGAAAATGAATTTGTTTCTACTCATCCAAGAGTAGTTAAATACCGCCAACAAAGCAAAGAAATTTTAGAGCGTTTGGCTAACTCATTAACCAATGAAGATTTAGCTGATGTAAAGCAACTCATAGAAGAACTCGGGATTGCTTGCCCAGAATCTGGTTCAAAAAACTGGACAGACGTAAAGCAATTCAATTTGATGTTTGGCACAAAATTAGGCGCTTCTGCAGATTCTGCTTCTGATTTATATTTGCGACCAGAAACGGCTCAAGGAATTTTTGTCAACTTTGCGAATGTACAAAAAACAGGACGCTTAAAAATACCTTTTGGGATAGCACAAATTGGTAAAGCTTTTAGAAATGAAATAGTAGCCCGCCAATTTGTTTTTCGCCAACGCGAATTTGAGCAAATGGAAATGCAATATTTTGTTCGCCCAGGCGAAGAGCTAAAGTGGTTTGAATACTGGAAAGAGCAACGTCAAAAATGGCATCAGTCATTAGGGCTTGGCGAAGAGTTTTATCGCTTTCACGATCATGAAAAAATGGCTCATTACGCCAATGCTGCTACCGATATAGAGTTTGATTTTCCATTTGGTTTTAAAGAACTAGAAGGAATTCATTCAAGAACAGACTTCGATTTGAAAGCGCACGAAGAAATGTCGGGTAAAAAACTACAGTTTTTTGATCCTGAACTCAACAAATCTTATGTTCCTTATGTTATCGAAACTTCTATCGGTTTAGATCGAATGTTTTTAGCCGTTTTTTCTAGCGCCCTAAAAGACGAAGAGCTAGAAGATGGCAGTAGCCGAACTGTGCTTCAAATACCTTCAATTTTAGCGCCGGTAAAAGCGGCCGTTTTTCCATTATTGAAAAGAGATGGGCTGCCAGAAGTTGCTCATCAAATAATTGATGAATTGAAATGGGACCATAATGTTATTTATGATGAAAAAGATGCCGTTGGAAGACGCTATCGCCGTCAGGATGCTGCAGGAACTCCGTTTTGCATTACGGTAGACCACGAAACTTTAGAAAACCAAACTGTTACGATTCGTCATCGTGATACAATGGAACAAAAAAGAGTAGCTATTAGTGAATTAAATAGTATTATTTCTAAAGAAGTTAGTTTTAAGAATTGGCTCGGAAAACTGAACTAATTTGTTATGCCTAATTATTCTGATCAATGGGAGGAGGAAATTCAGTTGATTGATGCTGTTTTACAATCAACTGAAATGACACCTACCACCAAATGGGGAACAAAGGTTTATACCTTGAAGGAAAAAAATGTAGTAGCTTGCTTCGGATTCAAAAATCATTTTGGTTTGTGGTTTTATCACGGTGTTTATTTATCAGATCCTAAGCACTTGTTGGTTAATGCGCAAAAAGGCAAAACCAAAGCTATGCGTCATCTTAAGTTTACTTCAAAAGAAGAAATTGATCTTGACGTAATTCGTTTATATGTAGCAGAAGCCATTCAACTTATAAAAGATGGAAAGTTCTGGAAAAAAGAAGTAAAATCAGAAGCAATTAAATCGTCATTGCTTCAAAAAACCCTTGATGAAAACTCTGAGCTAAAAGCAGCTTTCGAAAAACTTACTCCTTACAAACAAAAAGAATATCACGAGCATATTAATTCGGCTAAACGAGAATCTACTCAACTCAAGCGATTAGAAAAAATAACTTCTTTGATTCTGGATATCAAAGGATTGAATGACAAGTATCGTTAATTAAACCAATTTTACATTCTCAAACAATGCAGGGATAGAAACATTCTTGAAACCGTTTTTTTCTAGTTCTTTTTTGAAAATAAGCTGAGCTTTATTCTCGCCGTGCACCAAAAACAATTCTTTTAATTGATCTTGATTACTCAAAAATTCAATCATTTCTTTTTGATCGGCATGCGCACTAAATGAGTTTAGGATTTTAATTTTGGCTTTTACCTGTTTAACTTCGCCTCTCAACTTCACAGATTTTGCGCCATCGACCAAAATTCTTCCAAGCGTTCCAGGAGCGTTAAAACCAACCACAAGTATGGTGTTTTTAGGATCTTCAATTTTGTTGTACAAATGATGTCTAATCCTTCCAGCTGTCATCATACCAGAAGCGCTAATGATAATTGCAGGGCCTTTTAAATGATTTATAGCTTTTGATTCCTGCACATGACGCGTGTATTTTAATCCGCTAAAACCAAACGGGTTTTCATCTTCCAAAATGTGTTGGTGAATTTCGTCGTCATAACATTCTGGATGCATCAAATAAATATTGGTTGCATTAATTGCTAAAGGACTATCGACAAAAACGGGCAACTTTGGAAGCCGTCCTTCATATTCTAATTGATTGAGCAGGTAGACAATTTCTTGTGTCCGCCCAATACTAAAGGCTGGAATAATTAATTTTCCTTTATTTACAACACAGGTTTGATAGATAATTTCTAACAATTCTTCTCTGTCTTCATCTAAATTTAAATGAAGCCTATCACCATAAGTAGATTCACAAATCAGGTAATCTAGTTTTGGCATAGGTTTAGGATCTTTTAGAATTGGCCGATTAGAACGACCGATATCGCCTGTATAGCCTAAATAGGTGCGTTTTTGATTTTCAACAATTTGAAGCGTTACCGTTGCACTTCCTAAAATATGCCCAGCATCTCTAAATTGAAACGCTAAATTTTCATCAATCTGAAACCATTTATCATAACCAATAGCAATAAACTGCTGCATGGCTACATGCACATCTTCGGAGGTATACAGTGGTTCTATTTCGGGCTGATTTGGACTTCTTCGTTTGTTAGCAGATTCGGCTTCTCGTTCTTGTATAAACGCAGAATCAGCCAACATAATTCGACATAAATTTCTAGTTGCATTGGTACAGTAAATTTCGCCTTTAAAACCGTCTTTTACTAGTTTAGGTATTCTTCCACTATGATCGATATGAGCGTGCGATAGAATTAAAGCATCTATTGTTGAAGGATCAAACTTCCATTCATCATTAAAGGTTTTAAAATTAGAATCAGAGCCTTGATATAAACCACAATCTAACAAAATTCGTTTTCCAGAATCGAGTTCTACCAAATGACAGCTCCCGGTAACCGTTTCTGCTGCTCCACAAAATTTGATCTTCATATTAAAAAGGTTTTATAATCTACCCCTTAAAAATAAGTAAACTTAAATTGCTATACACAGTAGCATGAACTAATTTTAGCATGATTTTATTTTTTTACAATCCTCAAAAAATAAATAAAAACCAAGTCGGTTATTGTAATATCTTTAAAAAAACCTAAATTTGCACCAGAAATCTCAACAAGGGGTGTTTCGCTTCGGCGAGGCTGAGATTATACCCAATGAACCTGGGCGGGTAATGCTGCCAAGGGAGACAAAGACTTACGGGTCTTTGATTGCGTATTACTCCTGATGACCAAAGTGGTTTTCAGGATTTTTTATTTTTTAATTTTAACCAGAATAATGACCCCTTTTATTCGTAAAACACATTACGAATGAAAAAGTTATTTTTTTGGGGCTTGATTTTATTTGCACTTCAAGTCCATTCTCAAAACTACACTGTTTCGGGAAAAATCACCGACAATGAAACTCCGCTAGCTGGAGTTAGCGTTCAAGCAAAAGCAACAAATCAAGGCAGTTTTTCGGATGAAAATGGAAACTATGAACTTAGTTTACCAGAAGGAAATTACACTTTGATTTTTTCTTTTGGTAACCGAAAAAAAGTCAAAATCAATTTGACAGAAGACGTAGAATTAAACGTCGATATGTCGGATGCTTTTGAATCTTTAGAAGAAGTTTTGGTGCAATCTGTTCGTGTAAAAGCAGATTCGCCTATTACGCACTCCAATATTTCTAAAGAAGAAATAAGGGAGCGAAATTTAGGACAAGATATTCCTATACTACTTAATTTTATGCCTTCGGTGGTTTCTACGTCAGACGCAGGAAATGGCGTTGGTTACACGGGAATTCGAGTACGAGGTAGCGATGCTTCTAGAGTAAATGTTACCTTAAACGGAATTCCGTACAACGACCAAGAAAGCCAAGGTACTTTTTGGGTAAATTTACCTGATTTTGCTAGTTCTACCGAAAACATGCAACTGCAAAGAGGCGTAGGAACTTCCACAAATGGTTCGGGTGCTTTTGGTGCCAGTTTAAATATTTTAACCGATGGAATTTCAGAAGAAGCATATGGCGAAGTCAGCAATTCCTATGGTTCGTTTAATACCAGAAAACACAATGTAAAGTTCAGTACTGGTTTGCTAAACGATCATATTGAAGTTCAAGGTCGATTGTCTAATATTCAATCAGATGGTTATATTGATCGTGCTTTTTCTGACTTAAAATCTTATTTTTTACAAGGAAGTTACAAAGATAATAATACGCTTGTTAAAGCTATTGTTTTTGGTGGTCATAACATTACTTATCAAGCCTGGAATGGTGTTGATCGACAAACGCTAGAAGAAGACCGCACGTTTAATCCATCAGGACAATATACCGATAGCGAAGGAAACACGCGTTTTTATGATAATGAAATTGATAACTACAAACAAGATCATTATCAATTGCATTGGAACCAAAAAATCAATAAAAATTGGTCGACCAATCTCAGTTTAAATTACACTTATGGCAGAGGTTATTTTGAACAATTTCGAGAGGATGATGACATGCAGTTTCACGGGATTGAACCTGTTCAAGTTGATGGAGAAACCATTGAATCAACCGATATTATTAGAAAAAGATGGCTCGACAACGATTACTATGTATTAAATGCAAGCGCCAATTACAAGGACAATAATTGGGATATTACCGGTGGTGCTTTTTATAGTCATTATTCCAACGATCATTTTGGCGAAGTTATTTGGGCACGAGTTGCTGGCAACTCAGAGAAAGGAGATTTGTATTATGATGGAAACGGCACCAAGAGAGAAACAACCGTGTTTACTAAAGCTACTTATCGTTTCAACGACAAGTTTAGTGCTTTTGGAGATTTGCAAGGTAGATTTATCAATTATCAAACATCTGGTGTTACCTCAGCTTTAGAAAGCCTGTCAATTAATGAAGATTATAATTTCTTTAATCCTAAAGCTGGTTTAACGTATCAAATCAACGATAAACATCAATTATATACCTCATACGGTCGAGCTAACAGAGAACCTAGAAGAACCGATTTTGTTGATCAAGGTATTCGCGATGCAGAGCAGTTAGATGATTATGAGTTGGGTTGGCGTTTTGTTTCTGAAAAAGTTTCCGTAAGTACCAACGTGTATTATATGGATTATAAAGACCAGATGGTTATGAGTGGTCAACTTGATGATGTTGGTCGTCCAATTCGAGAAACTGTTGGTGAAAGTTACCGCATGGGAATTGAAGTAGATGCAGATATCAAGATTTCTCCAATGTTAAGCACTCGCCCTAATTTTACGTTAAGTAGAAATCAGAATCAAGATTACGTAACTCAACTCGATGGCGAATTGGTTGAATTAGGTTCAACAGAAATATCTTTTTCACCTGGTGTAATTGCTGGAAATATGTTGATGTTTCATCCTAACGAAAAGTTTCAAATCGGATTACTGTCTAAATATGTTGGCGAACAATATATGTCGAATACCGAAGCTAAGACTTCTAAATTGGAATCGTTTTTCACCAATGACCTAAATATCGTTTATGAAATGAAAAATGTTGGTTTCTTTAAATCGATTATGTTGAATGCTTTAGTGAATAATATTTTTGATGTTAAATACGAGTCAAATGGATATTACTACACTTTTGATCAAACAAATGATGATGGAGGTATTACCACTTTTGATGGTGCTGGATTTTATCCACAAGCAGGAATCAACTTTTTGGTAGGAGCCACGCTTAGGTTTTAAAAGTTTTAACTAGAGAAAATAATTCTATAGTATAATCCGTCTTGAAAAGTTTTTCAAGACGGATTTTTTTATTCTATAAAATCTAATGATTTCAGTATAGCTTCAATTTCAAAAATATGGTTACGCTTGGCATAAGAAGGTTTAAAGACAAAACCTTCTGCAATAACATAACGACTATTTTTTTCATCTTTAATGGCATAGGTTAAAAATGGTCCTGCCATAAAGGCTTCTTTTACTTCCCAAGTACCTTTAACTTCAAAAGCATTTCTACCTCTAAACGTGATGGTATCTATATAAGGCGCATAGGCTTCTTCTGTTTCCATAAATTGTCCTTCTCGTGGACCTGGAATATGTTTTTTCCCAATAGAATCACGAATTCGAATAATATTATCGATAGGTTCGTTATCGTTTTCTATACTTGAAATTGGTGTTTCAAAAACTAGCAATTCCATGTTACCATTCTTGATATCTTTTCGCATCCAGAAAAAGTCATTATCTCTTTTGGCATATCGGTATGCTGATGGAAAAAGCAAGCTTACACCTAAGGCTTCTTTTAAGGATTGAATATCTTTTGGCGATTTAGCAATACGACGCAATTGCTCGTTGATTTCAGTTTTTTTGAATGACTTTATAATTTCAGGACTATGATTATCTAAAAGTTGAATGACTTCTTGTTCGGTTTTTCCTCCAACAACAATACCTGTTTGAGGTTTTGCAAAACTATCTGTAAAATTTTTATATACGGATGGTTTCCCTTTTTCAATTTTTAAAAACAAACGGTTTTTACGACCAAAACCAGAAAATGCCTGCGGCGGAATATGGTTAAGGTTAAATAATGGCTCTTGCTGCGGTAAACCATCTACATTGGCAGCAAAGTGCTCGCGAATAGACTCGCCAATTTCTCCGTTCCAATCATCGCTTTCTAAAACTACGTTCAGCGAATTGATGTTTCCAGAAGAAGCGCTATAGCTTCCACGAGATGATTGATCGGATTGCTTATCCTTACAAGCTAAAAAAAACACTAGCAACAGACTTAAAAAAACTATTCTTTTCATCGTTTATAATTTAAAAAACGTAAAAGATACATTGCCAAAATCGTTCCAAAAAGCTAAAACGAAAAGTTTAAGCGTAGAATTCTTTTAGATTTGGGTTTTCTTTGAGTTTTAGAAGCGTTTCTTTGTTAACTGGCTTTATCAAGAAGTCTATAATGCGTGGATAATTTTTTGCTTTTACTTGGTCTCCTTCATCAATAGATGATGTAACCATAATAACCTTAACTTTATCAGAATAATCGCGCTTATCGATTTCTTGTAGAAACTCCCAACCATTCATATACGGCATATTGATATCTAAAAAAACAAGGAAGTTTTGTACTTCATTTTGGTTTTCGTCAAGATATTCTAGCGTTTCGTGAGCGCCAGCAAACTTTTTAGGTGTGTCAAAAAAGCTACTGGCTTTCATCATTTTTTCTTGAATAAACAGCACCATTTTATCGTCGTCTGTAATCAACACTTCGTACTTCATTGTAATAGGAATCAGGATTATAAAAAAGTTTTTACACTTTAAGTAAGTAAAGTTACTATATTTTTTAAAAAAACAACTTTATACGAATAAAGAATTGTTGTAAAAACAATTCTTTACCAAAATTTAAGTCGATTTCTTTTCCCTTTTGTCTTTACTTGATAGCCGTATCCATAGCCATAATTGTAGGCATAAGCACCATCGCTAGAAAGTCCGTTAAACACGATACCGATATTTTTCAGTTTAGATTTTTTATAAGTATCTCGAATGTGTTCAAGCAGCTGTGTATCGGTCACACCGGCACGAATCATATATAAAGTCGCATCAACACTATCAGAAATAATTACCGAATCGGTTACCAAAATTGTTGGTGCACTATCTATAATTACGTAATCGTATTGGGATTTAGCTTGTTCAACAAATTCTTCAAAGCGCCCATTGAGCAACAGTTCTGATGGGTTTGGCGGAATATCGCCTGAAAGGACGACATCAAAATCAAATTTATCTTGAACTTTATCTAGCTTTATATCTGTTAGACTAGTGGTATCATCAACTAGAAATTGACTTAAGCCTTTGATGGTTTTCTTAAACCCGAGGTAATTATGTACTTGTGGATTTCTTAAATCTGCTCCAACCAACAAGACTTTATTTTTGGTTGAAGCAATAGTTGCTGCTAAATTTACTGCAGTAAATGTTTTCCCTTCTCCTTTTGTAGTAGAAGTTACCAAAATTACTTTCCCTTCTGTACTTTTTTTGGATTTTGATAATCCCATAAAATTCAAGTTGGTTCTCAAAATCCTGAACGATTCAGCAAGAGCTGAATTATCATTTTTAGCAACAATGGTATTTTCTCTCTTTCCAACCATTGGTATTTCTCCAACAATTGGCATCATACCTCCTAAACCGCTATTAATCTCATCTTTATTATTGATTTTGGTATCGAGTAAAAAGACGACGTAGAGAATTCCAAACGGAATGAGTAAACCTAGTAAAACACTAGCTAAAAGTATAATTTTTGGCTTTGGACTAATGGCATTTGGTGCGGTGTATGCAAAATCAACAACTTTAGCTATATCTGAAACAACAGCTGAAGTTAATGCTGCTTCTTCTCTTTTTTGAAGCAAGAAAACAAAAAGTTCTTCTTTAACGAGACGCTGTCTAGTAATGTTACGTATTTGTTTTTCTTTGCTTGGTAAAGAAGAAATTCCAGATCGGGTTTTGTTTTCTTTTTCGGCTACCTGTCGCATAGAAATTTTCAAACCGCGCTCATAGACTTCAACTGTTTTATAGATATTTTCTCGAATTCTATCTAATCGTTTATTGATGGCCACTATTTGCGGGTCTTCATCAGTAGATGAGACAAGTAAATCTTGGCGCTCCAAAACTTTATTATTATACTCTTCAGTAAATTTGTTTACGGCATCATCTTCAATACCAATATTAGCTGGCAAGAGTTGAAATTCGTCAGTTTTTTCTAATTCTTGTTTGAAGTCTTCAAGTAAAGAAAGCTGTTGAGCAAGTTCAAAATAGCGCATTTCTGCCTCCGTATTTTTGGTAAAAAGTACTTGAGCATTGCTTTCTATGGTAACCAATTCGTTTTTAGTTTTAAAATCAACCAAATCGGTTTCTACTGTATCGAGTTCTTGATCGAGAAATTTTAGTCGCTCTATAACAAATTCTTCGGTTCTGTTTGCGATTTGGCGGTTATCTTCTTTTCCATCTTCATTGAATTGATGAATAAGCGTATTAACAACATCCTCATTTTTTTGCTTGTTTTGCCCACTAAGTGAAACTTGAAGAATCTCGCTTCTATCGCCTAAATTTTCAACATTAACTTGTTCAGAAAGTTTGGAAACAGCATTTTCAAAACCAATATACTGAATTGAATATTCACTATTTACAACATCACTAAATTCTTCTGAAGTATTTTTTAGTTGAATTTGAAACTTGAATTGTTGATTTTTTTCAGGGTCTTCAATTGTTACAGTTTCACCAAAATTGAAGGTTCCTGAAAAACCTGTTTTTTCTTCAGTAATTTCAAATTCGGTAGCATCTAGAACATCTACTTCAATTAAATTAGAATTTGTGTTTTTAAATTCTTCGTCATCCCATTTAACAGTAAATGGAATTTGCTCCCCCCAAATTTCTGACGATTTAAACTGACCACTTTTATAGACTTTAGTTTGCAAATCTAGGTTAGCAACCACTTTTTGTGTTATTCTTCTTGACTTAAGGATTTCTGACTCATTTTCTAAATTGACTTTACTCATGTCAATTAGCGGATTTCCGCCTCTAAGTCCAGACAAATCTAATCCTGTATCGTCTTTTAAAATTTGGATTTTGGCTGTTGTTTGATACACCTTTTCAGTATAACGCAAATAGGCAAAAGCGAGTCCAACAAAAACAACAACCGAAAGCACAAACCACGGCCAGTATTTAAGGTAACGCATCAAAAGACGTTTGATGTCTTCTGCGTCGCTTTTTTCATCTATATAAGTAGAAGGTTTATGATTTTCCATAATTGATTATCTAACAATAATTACAATAGCACTTAGCATAATAGAAACTACCGACAATAATGTGCCAACACCACTTACAAATCCAGCAGATTTTACTTTTGGATTATTCGGCTCTACGTAAATTAAATCATTTTGTCTAATGTAATAATAAGGAGTATTCATCCAATCTGATTTAGTAAAATCGATTCGCTTAACAACTCGTTCTCCATTTTCATGGCGTACAAGTGTAACATTATCTCTTCTTCCGTTAATACTAAAGTCTCCAGCCATACCGATGGCCTGAGGCAGTGTTAGGTTTTCTTCGATAATATCGTAAGTTCCAGGACGATTAACTTCGCCTTGAATGGTGAATTTAAAATTGACTAATCGCAAAACAACGGTTGGATCAATCAAAAATTCAGATAATTTTTCTTGCAATAAGTCTTGCACTTCTTGTGTTGTTTTTCCTGCAACATTTACTTTTCCAAGTTGCGGAAAATTGATGTTACCTTCGTCATCAACTAAATAAGCCGTAAGTCTTAACAACTCTATACGTTGCGGTTGGCGAGCAGAACCTTCTCCCATTTCTAAATTATAAGGAATTGACGAAACAGGGTTTAAGGTTTTCACCTTAATATTTAATAAATCATTGACCTGAACTTGAGGGTGAGAATTTACCTCATCTACATCAGAGAGGTTGATGTCATCGATATCTTGATAGTAAACAACATCTTTTCTTGTCGCACAACTAGCCACAAGAAAAGCGGCAATAAAAAATAAAATGATTTTTTTCATGCAGCAAATATAATTTTTTCTATTTTAATTTTACTAAAAACAAACCTGAATTAGCTATATAAGCTAAAAATCAACTCCATATAAATTCAAAAAGCAAAGATTAGTTTATCTTTTTGATTATTTTTGTAATTTTGGACCTTAAACCTAACCAAATTAGCTTTGAATAATCTAAAAAAACTCATCCTAAGTTTTAGTAAAAAGCTATCGAAAAATTATGTGCCTCGTTGGCTGATTTTTTTGATAGATTGCTTTATCGCTTTTTCTGCAAGTCAATTTGCCTTTATTTTGGTGAGCACAATAGAAAGCTCCAACCCGTTAAAGCTAATCAATTTAAGCCCAGAATTATGGGCTTTGTTTGGCATTCAGGTCTTCTATTTTTTCATTTTTAGATCGTACTCAGGTATTGTTCGTTATACAGGTTTCAAAGACGCCTTTAGGCAATTACAAACCACAATTTCTACGGTAGTTACGGTACTCGTTATTAACCATATTATTTTTTATTTTTTAGGCAGAAAAATAATTGTTGATGCAGGTGTAATTGTGTATGGGTTTATTGCCTTTTCTTCTTTATATTTTTTTAGAATTATTGTTAAGCGTATCTATCAAGTAATTCAAGCAAATAGCAACTCTACTAACGCATTTATTTTAGGAACTGGACTAACCGATGTTGCAATTGCAGAAAGTATTCTTTCAGATACACAAAGAAAATTTAACATTGTTGGTTTTATTTCTGAAAACGAAAAACCTCCTAAAACCAGAATTTTTACTCTTCCTGTTTTGTGTGTAAGTGATTTAGTGAATAGTTCAAAAAAAGCTAAGGCGGTTATTGTTTCTGCCCAAAAACTTCAAGACATTATAAAATCTGAAAGCAAATTGATTTCAGATTTACTAGAAAACAATTTCAAAATATACAAATTACCTGAAATTGAAGATTGGGATAAACCTATTTCTTCAGGAATAAAAGAAGTTAATCTTGAAGATTTATTACAACGCTCGCCCATCCGCTTAAACCGAAGCAAACTTCGCGGCACGTATGAATCTCGTATAATTTTAGTAACTGGAGCTGGCGGTTCTATAGGTAGCGATATTGTTAGACAACTAACCGCTTATCATCCTAAAAAAATTATTCTTTTAGATCAAGCTGAAACGCCGTTGCACGAAATTAGTGTTTTCTTAGACAAAAACCACCCGGAAATCGATTTTGAAAAAGTAATTGCCGATGTTACAAATTACAGAAGGTTAGAAGCTATTTTTAACTTCTTTGAACCAGAAATAGTTTTCCATGGCGCAGCTTATAAGCATGTTCCTATGATGGAAGCCAATCCTATAGAATCGCTTTCGGTTAATTTTTACGGCACCAAAAACCTAACAGATTTATCCATAAAATTCAATATAAAAAGATTTGTTTTTATTTCGACAGATAAAGCTGTTAACCCAACGAATATAATGGGTGCCACCAAACGAAGTGCTGAAATTTACATCCAATCGAAAAGCAGAGACCCATTGACAAAAACCACTTTTATGACCACTCGGTTTGGAAATGTTCTTGGATCGAACGGATCGGTCATTCCGCATTTCAAAAAGCAAATTGAAGAAGGTGGACCAGTAACGGTAACCGACCCAAAAATTACACGCTACTTTATGACTATCGATGAAGCTTGTCAACTTGTACTGGAAGCTGGCGCTATGGGTAAAGGGGGCGAGATTTATGTTTTTGATATGGGTAAACCCGTAAAAATTATTGACCTAGCACATAAAATGATTCGCTTATCTGGATTTACACCTAATGAAGATATTCAGGTTAACTATACTGGCTTGCGTCCTGGCGAAAAATTATATGAAGAATTATTAGCCGATGAGGAAAATACACAACCTACACATCACCAAAAAATTCTTATTGCAAAAAGCACATTCGAATTCAATAAAGAGAACAATTCCTACATTGAAGAGCTAAACAAAGCCATTGCCGATTGCGACATAGAAAAATCAGTAGCAATTATGAAATTATTGGTGCCTGAATACAAGCCTTTTCAAGCTAATCCGAAAATGAAAAAAGCTTAATTTAACTATAATGATCAATCAATTTTAAAAGCATTTTTAACTAGCAACTTTCGTTTATTATTTGCCTAATTACTTGTATTTTTGAGTTCAAAACTCACTTATGAAAATTATCTCATACAACGTAAACGGAATACGTGCTGCTATACGAAAAGGTCTTGTTGATTGGCTAAAAGCTACCGATGCAGATGTGGTATGTTTGCAAGAACTTAAAGCACAGCCTGACCAAATTAACGAACAACTTTTTAAAGAAATTGGTTTCCAATACTGTTATTGGTTTTCTGCTGAAAAAAAAGGATACAGCGGAGTAGGTGTTTTATGCAAACAAAAGCCTCAACACATTGAATTTGGAACTGGTATCGATTATATGGATAAAGAAGGGCGAAACATTCGCGTTGATTTTGACGATGTTTCCATTATGAGTTTGTACCTTCCCTCGGGAACAAATATGGATCGCTTAGATTTTAAACTCACTTATATGGATGATTTTTACTACTACATCCAAAAACTAACCGAAGAAATCCCTAACTTAGTAATTTGTGGCGATTATAATATTTGCCACGAACCTATTGATATTCATGACCCTGTTCGCTTAAAAAATGTGTCTGGATTTTTACCGGTAGAAAGAGAATGGCTTTCTACATTTTTGAACGGTGGCTTTATCGATTCTTTTCGATATTTACATCCAGACAGAGAAGAATATTCTTGGTGGAGCTATCGCGCTAACGCCAGAGCAAACAATAAAGGCTGGCGCTTAGATTATCATTTGGTATCAAATCCAATAGAAAATCGCATCGATCGGTCGGTCATTCTTCCCGAAGCAAAACACAGCGACCATTGTCCTGTTTTACTGGAATTACAATAAAGAAAATACAATTTACGTTCAATTATAAATCATAACTCATAGAAAATGAAAACAATCAAAATAATTTTAAGCCTAGCTATTCCAGCACTTCTGCTATCTTCTTGCGTAAGTCAGAAAAAATTTAAAGAAATGGAAATCAAGTACAACGACTTAGTTGATGACTATGAAGAGCTTTCTAGTGAAAATGAAAATTGCCAAGAAAACTTAGCTGAAAAAACCGCCACTTTAGAAGATTTAGAGAAAGAATACAATCAACTAAAAGACGAAGAAAGTGAGTTGCGTACCAAATATGCCAATATGCAAAACAACTACAACAACCTTTCAAAATCTTATGATGCGCTAGAAGAAAACAGTTCTTCTGCTCTTGCTGAAAACTCTAAGAAAAATAGAGAATTACTCAAAGAATTAGAAGAGAAAGAAAAAACGCTAAGCCAAGAACAAAATCGACTAGAAAAACTACAAAAAGACCTTGCCGATCGCTCTAAAAGAGTAGATGAGTTAGAAGGTTTGATTGCCGAAAAAGAAGAAAAAATGAATCAGCTTCGTGAAAATCTTTCAAAAGCACTTACAAATTTTGAAGGCAAAGGTTTAACAGTCGAGCAGCGCGATGGCAAAGTTTATGTTTCTATGGAAAATAAATTGCTATTTGGTTCTGGTAGCTGGAATGTAGGCAGCGAAGGAAAAGAAGCTGTAAAAGAATTAGGAAAAGTACTTGCTGCAAATCCAGATATTGCTGTATCAATCGAAGGTCACACCGACGACGACCCGTACAGAGGAAGCGGTCAAATTTCTAGCAACTGGGATTTATCTACCAAAAGAGCAACCGAAGTACTCAAATTATTGCTTAACAACAACGAAATCGATCCTCAAAACCTAACTGCTGCTGGTAAAGGTGAGCACGCTCCAGTTGCACCTAACGATTCAGCAGAAGGAAAAGCTAAAAACCGAAGAATAGAAGTCGTTCTTACGCCTAAACTCGATGAAATTTCGAACATGCTAAACGATATTTAAGCACTTAGCCCTTAATTTATAAAAAATCCTGAGTTAATACTCAGGGTTTTTTTTTTGATTTACAGAAACTTCATCTTCAATTAACTTTCAAATTGTATTTTTGAAAGCATAAATTCAGCTTATGAAAAGAAGAGATTTTTTCAAAAACGGCGCATTAGCAACAGCCGGATTAGGAATGTTAGGCGCTTGTTCCCAGGTATCAAATTCAAAAAACAGTTCATCAAAAAAAGCGAAAAATATAATTTTTTGTGTGAGCGACGGGATGAGTACTGGCACACTAACGATGGCAGACAGCCTGAAACATAAGAAATTTGGCAATTCAAGTAATTGGCTGAATTTGTATCGGGAAAATCGGGTGAGCAGAAGTTTGATGGATATGGCTTCGGCTAGTTCGATTGTAACCGATTCGGCTGCAGCTTCATCTTCTTGGGGCGGTGGACACCGAATTCCTAACGGTGGAATCAATATTGGCAGAAACAAAGAAAAACATTATCCCATTTGGCCAAAATTTATGAAAGCGGGCAAAAAAGCAGGGGTGGTTACTTCGGTTCCTGTTACTCACGCAACGCCAGCAGGCTTTTGTGTTAATTCTGCTTCTAGAAACGATCAGGAAGGAATTGCTGAAAAATATGCAGATTTAGAACTGGACGTAATACTAGGTGGCGGACAAAAATATTTTGACCCAAACTTAAGAAGCGACCAAAAAGATATGTATCGTGTTTTTAAATCTAAAGGCTACCAAATTGCAACTTCTAAAAGTGAAATGAATTCTGCTAAAGACAAAAAAATTCTCGGAGTATTTGATGAAGATGCGCTTGCTTATCGCTTAGACAGAATAAATGATAAAACGCTAAGTAAAAACACACCTTCTTTGGCAGAAATGAGTCAAAAAGCAATTGATGTACTCAGTACAAACGAATCTGGTTTTGTGTTACAAATTGAAGGCGGAAAAGTAGATTGGGCAGCTCATGCAAATGATGCTGGCGCAATGCTTTACGACCAAATTGATTTTGATGAAGCCGTAAAAACTGCTATCGATTTTGCTGAAAAAGATGGCGAAACGCTGGTGATAATTACTACCGACCACGGAAATGCAAATCCAGGAATTTTGTACGGTAAAAATGCCGATGAAAACTTTGATCGATTGCAGCATTTTAAGCAATCTAACGATTGGATTTTACAAGGAATTGATTCTTCTTACAAAGTTGAACAAGTTCGCGAAAGAATAGAGTTTGCTAATACTGTTGCTCCTTCAAAAGATGATGCAAAACAGATTTTAGATTATTACAACAACCTAGAAAAGCAAGAAACGGGCGTTTACAATTATCGAAAATTGCCGTTTAGTTTACTTGCTGACATTCAACGAGAATACCATTCTGTTGGTTGGATTAGTATGAATCATTCTGGCGATTTTGTCGAACTTGCTATGTTTGGCCCTGGCAGCGAAAACTTGCCTGGGTTTATAAAAAACACCGACTTGCATTATTTTATGCTAGCCGCAGCAGCCGTCGAAGATCCAGCTAAGTAATTAGTTCCTGCCGTTTTCGTTGGGATATAATTGATATGCCGGATCGCTTTGCCATACTTCTTTGGTTTCTATATCTAGCAAGCTGAGTTTTCCTTTAAAAGCAACACCTGTATCTAGGTTCCATACATTATGGAAATTTACCGGTTCGTGTTCTCCAATACGAACAGTAGGCGTGTGTCCGATATAGATTTCGTCGTAAAGTTTTAATCGATCGGGAAAATGCATGTTAGAAGTATCCATATCTTCAGGTGTGGAGCGTGCCACTTCCCATAAAGTTCTGTCCCAGAAAACCATATTGGTATAAAATTCATTTTCAGGACCGCGTAAATTGGTAAAACCAGCGTGCACAAACAAGCGATTTTGCTTATCGATGTAATAATCTTTAAGCTGATCTAAAAATTTTATGTGAATTGATTTCGTTGTTTTATCTATATTTTGATAAGCTTTTAGTGTACTATCTCCACCGTGCTCAGTCCATTTAGGTAAGGCATTTCCTGTAACCAACCAGTCCTGAACCAAATCGTCGTGATTGCCTTTTATGAAAACACAATCATATTTGGCCTGCAATTCAATTAAAAATGAAAGTGTTTGGGCAGAATCAGACCAACCATCTACATAATCGCCTAGGAAAATTATTCTATCATTAGACGTAATCTCAGCGCGTTCTAAAACTTGTTTTAAGGCTTTTAAAGCTCCATGGATATCTCCTACAACAAGGGTTCTCGATTTATTCATTGTATCTTAACTTTCGTAATATTCGTAGTTTCTCTTTATAAATTTGGTATACTTTTTTGTTATAACTTTTCAAAAAAGGTTTAGCTTCTTCCAATTTTGTTAGTGCTAAATCAAAACCGTTTAAATAACAAATCAAATAAACAGAAGGCAAGTTATACAAATCCTTTTCTTCAGCTTGGTTTAAGTGCTTGTTATGTTTCAGTTTTTCTAAAAGCGAATTGTTATTATTAAAAAAATGATGCAAGGACTTTTTATCGAATTGTGGGGGTTCAAAAACTATTTCAGAATTGATTTCATAAGTCATGTTGTTATTAAAATCGATACGAACTTTTTCTAATGGATAATATTTGAATTTGTTTTCTAATCCGAGATGAACATATTCTAATACCTTGAAATGATCCTCTTCAATAAAAATTTCTACTTCATCTAAAGCTGAATAAAAAAGTTTTACCTGCTCGTTGACCAATTCAATGTTTACTCTGGAATAGTAGTTTTTTTGGTTGACAGTTTTCTTTTTTCCAGCCCAACACAATACAAAGTATTCTTTAAAAATTTTATACGATGGGTTAAACGCATCGTTTTGTTTCATAAAATCATAAAAACTATCGAGTGTAAGTTGAATGTTGTTTTGTGAATTTCGCTCGATAGATTCAACCATTTGGTGATTTGTTTCTCGAATTTTTATATCAAAAGATTTGGGCTTGCTAATGCTGCCTTCTCGCATAAAGACAGTCCCGCCATAATACTTCCAGATATTTTTTCTCAACGAACAAATACTATAATCATTTTTGGGTCTAACGGTCACCAAACCCACTACTTTGTCGTCTTTAAGGTGCGGAAAAGGGATATTTTCATAACTAACTAATGGCGGATTGTCTAGATAAGCATTAATTAGATTTTGAATTTTGGAATCATCAAAAAAATCGACTCCTATAATTTTATTATCATCGTCTTGAACGCCAATTACCAAGTATGAATTATTGGTTGGGTTGGTATTTGAAAGGCTGCAAATATGTTTAAGAAATTTGGCTTTTCCTTCTTTGGAGCCAATATCAACTTTCAGTTTTTTGTCGTAAAAACTGTTTTCATCATTGTGTGCTAAAAGATTTTTTATTAATAGTCTCTTGTTAATCATACAGCTGATTTTGAGCCTACTTCAAATGTAAACTATTTATTCTAAAATGGTGATAAACAAAGTTTAAATGACAACAAAGAATCCATTAATTATAAGTCCATTCGCTTTGCATCTAATTTCAGGAAAACGAAAATTAAGAGTGTAAATCCCCACAAACCAGATCCGCCGTATGAAAAGAACGGTAAAGGAATACCTACGGTTGGAAAAAGCCCTAGAACCATAGCAATGTTTACAAAAAAGTGGAAAAACAAAATAGCCACAACACTGTATCCATAAATTCTACTAAACCGCGATTTTTGACGTTCTGCCAGGTAAAAAAGCCGAAGAATTAGAAATGTAAACAGCAGCACAATTAGTGAACTACCTATAAATCCCCATTCTTCACCAACAGTGCTAAAAATATAATCGGTATGTTGTTCGGGCACAAATTTACCTTGCGTTTGGGTTCCATTAAGCCAGCCTCTTCCCGTCCAACCGCCACTACCAATAGCAACTTTGCTTTGGTATAAATTAAAACCACTACCGCTGGTATCAAACTCTTTGCCGAGCAAAATATTGAAACGATCTTTTTGATGAGGTAGCAAGACATTTTCAAAAATAAAATTTACCGAGTAAGCAAAACCAATACTCAACAAGGTAAAGAAGGAAAAAAATATATAATTGATTTTTTCTTTTCGTCTAAAAAAACTAATCAATAAAGCAATGATTATTATTGCAAGTAAAATCCAAGCAAAACCGAATTTAAGCGTCAGTATAAAGATGCTTATCACTAAACTACCGATTATCAAATACAAATGCGGGAGTCCTTCTCGGTATAAAGGAATGACAAATGCAACATAAATAAGCGCACTTCCTGCATCTGGTTGAAGTAGAATTAAAGCCATTGGTAAGGCAATAATGGCTAAAACTTTTACTTGATCGGTAAAGTTTTTCAGGTTGATATTGATGCCTGTTAGATACTTTGCAATCATTAGAGCAACTGCTGTTTTAACAAATTCTGCCGGTTGAATGCTAAAACTACCAAAAGAATACCAAGCTGTTTGACCAGCAATGGTTTTTCCGAAAAACAACAAGCCTATTAAAGATAACATTGCAAACGCATAAAAAACACTGGCAAAGCGCATATAGAATTTAGCTTCAAGTGCCAAAACCAAAACGATGAGAACTATGCTGAGTAAAATCCAAAGCAATTGTTTACCGTAAATAGTAGACAAATCAAAAATTTCAGGATTTTCAACCGTCAATGTAGTTGAAAAAATATTAGCCCAACCAAAAGCCACCAAAATGATGAATATCAAAATTGTTAACCAGTCTAATTTAAATATTGTTTTGGGCATTATTGATTGATTTCAAACGGTTCTCCGCTATAAGGTTTAGCGTATTCTTCTTCTAAACTATGTGACAAAATCCAATCTTCTAAATCGGTTCTTGTAATCTTTCCTTTCAGGTATTTTTCTATCATCAAACTAGAAATTCTTCCAGCGTAACGCGAACCCCAATAGCCATTTTCTACAAAAACAGCGATGGCTATTTTAGGGTCATCTTTAGGAGCAAAAGCTGTAAAAATAGAATGATCGGTAAGTTGAACTGTCTTTCCATCAATCTTAATTTTGTTTTCAGCAGTACCTGTTTTTCCACAAATTTCTATACCGGGAACTTTCAGAAATTTGGCTGTTCCTATATTAAAGACATCGTGCATTCCTTCTATAATAGGATCAAAATGTTCTGGTGAAATTGTCGTCTGTTCTTTTTGGGTATATTTTGGATCTTTTATCGGTCTTCCATCCACTTTCTTCAAAATATGAGGTCGGTAAAACCAACCTTTGTTGGCAATAGCTGCCGTAATATTTGCCAATTGAATTGGTGTTGTTTGAACTTCGCCTTGCCCGATTGCATTAGAAATAGTTTGAACTGCAAACCATCGGTATTTCGGATATTGATAAGCCCAGTTGTAATATTCGCCACTAGGAATTAAACCTGGTCGCCCTGAAGGCAAATCGTAGCCTAAAAAATCGCCTAGCCCAAATGAACTTAAATGATCTTTCCATCGGTTGATTCCTTCTTGTGGCGTTTCGTATTTTTCTACCGTTCTTCTATAGATTTGGGCAAAATAAGAATTGCACGAATGCGCCAAACCGTTCACCAAACTTACGGGGCTTTTGTGTCTATGACAGCCCATCCTAGCTCCTCTTGCGTAGGTATAACCTCCATTACAAGAAAATTTTTCATTTATATCGACCACATTTTCTTCTAAGGCAATTAAACCCGTTAGCGCTTTAAACGGAGATCCTGGCGGATATTCGGCTTGCAGTCCACGATCAAAAAGCGGGCGCGAAATTGTATCATAATACATTTTTGTAAAATTTCTGGAACGCTTTCTTCCTACCAACTTATCGGGATCATAGCTGGGCGCCGTCACCAAAGCTAAAATTTCACCCGTAGAAGGTTCAATGGCTACAATTCCGCCCCATTTATTCTTCATCAACTTTTCTCCATAAGCTTGAAGCTCGCTATCTATGGTTAACGTTAAATCGCTACCTTTTTGTGGCAGCGTATCAAAAGCACCGTCTTTGTAGGGACCCAATTCACTATTGAATCGATCTCGTTGAATGTGTTTTACGCCTCTTACACCTCTTAAAGTATCTTCATATTGACTTTCAACTCCTTGACGACCTATTAAATCACCCGATTGATAGTATGGGTTTTTCTCTATATCGCGCCGATTTGCTTCGGCAATATATCCTAAATAATTGGCGCCATATTCGGTTTGATAATCTCTTAATTGTCTTTTCTGAATATAAAAGCCAGGATATTTATGCATTTGTTCTTGAAGGTATGCATATTCCTTTTTGGTAAGTTGCGGGGTAATAATTGAAGGTAATCTAGGCGAATATGTCCACGCTTTTCTTAGTTGGTTTTTGAGTCGTTCTGGAGTAATATTAAGTAAACTAGCAAATTCTGTTGTATCAAATTTTGGTACTTCTAGGGGGATAGCCATTACATCATAAGCAGGCTGATTTCCAACTAAAAGTTGCCCGTCTCTGTCAAAAATATATCCTCGTTGTGGATAATCATACACTTTTTTCACAGCAAGATTTACAGATAACTCTTCGTAGGATTCATCTACAACTTGAAGGTAAAAAAGGCGAGCAATAAAAAGTAAGCAAGAAAGGCTCACCAGAAGTATCGGCAACATTTTTCTCATGACTCGCTTTTACGTATTAAACTTATGGTAATCAACATCAGTAAAATAGTAAAAATACTTGAAAAAACGGTGTTTATCAAAATTTCTTTGATGTGCTGAAGGCTAAAATACTCTAAAGCAAACATAGCCAAATGATGAACAAAAACCATCAAAAAAATATAAATGAATTTTTGCTTAAAACCTTCGTTGTAAAACTTTAGCGTTTGATAATCGTAATTTATACCAAAGGAAAACCGTAATATGATTGGTCGAACGTACGCAATAAGCACTGAAGCTCCAGCATGAACACCTCCCGTATCATCAAAAAAATCGACAGACAAGCCCAACAAAAAAGCATAAAATAGCGCTTGAATTTGATTGAGGTTTAAAGGCAATAAGATGATAAAAAGCGGATACAGATAAGGATTTATAAAACCTAAAAACAATACATTATTCAACACCAGCGCTTGCAAAAGCACTAATATTACAAAACGAAAAATTTGAATTAACGTACTATTCATTTTCTAATTTCATTAAATCGATAGCCGCTTCTCTATCTCTATTGCTTATAATATACACATCGCCTAAACTCGTCATATCGTTAAACAATCGTACATTGATTTCGTAATAACCTCGATTTTCATCTAATTGATAATTCTCTACTTTCCCGATTGGAATCCCTTCAGGAAAAATTAGCGAATTTCCACCAGTAATAATGGTATCGCCTTCTACAATGCTAGCGGATCTAGGAACATCTAATAATTGAGTAATATTAGTCTTGTTGCCATTCCAAGTTAAGGATCCATAATGCTTCGATTTTTGGAGCTGAGCATTAATCGAAATATTGGCATTCAAAACTGAAATAATTCGCGCATACTTATCATTGCTAGCTTCTACAATACCAACAACTCCTTTGCTCGAAACAACTCCCATATCGGCAACAACCTTGTTGTTTTCACCTTTATTAATCAGTAAATAATTATTGAGCTTTCGAAAAGAATTTGAAATGATTTTAGCTGGAATTACATCATAAATCGAATCGGTTTTTTGTGGCAATACTTCATCGTTTAAAGAATCTAAATGCGCCGTATTAATCAACCTTTCTCTTAACCAAGCGTTTTCTTCAACTAGCTTGTCGTTGGTTTTTTTTAAGTTGAAATAATCGCTTACTGCTGATGTATTTTTATAAAAGTAGGCTGAAAGGTAATTGGTAGATGTTATCCATTTATTTTGATGAAAACTATGCGCTCTAATGGTTAAAATCAAAGAAACAGTTAGCAACATAAGAAACACCAATCCTGTTTTAAACCTAACAATAAAATTGATGATTTGTTGCATAAAAACAAAAGCTTAACTCACATTGTATTTACTTAATCAAAACTGCTTTGTAGCGTTCTAAGTCTTTAAGTGTTATTCCTGTTCCTCTTACAATTGCGCGAAGTGGATCTTCTGCAATATAAACGGGTAAATCTGTTTTTTGAGACAGCCGTTTATCTAAACCGCGCAACATACTTCCGCCACCGGCTAAATAAATTCCTGTATTATAAATATCGGCGGCTAATTCTGGTGGTGTTTGCGAAAGCGTTTCCATAACCGCATCTTCAATTCTCAAGATAGACTTGTCTAAGGCTTTAGCTATTTCTCTAGATGAAATTTCAACTTGTTTAGGTTTTCCTGTAAGCAAATCTCGTCCTTGCACATTCATATCATCGGGTACGTTTTCTAAATCTTCGGTAGCCGATCCTAGTTGAATTTTAATCTTCTCTGCTGTACGCTCTCCAATGAATAAATTGTGTTGTGTACGCATGTAGTAAATAATATCGTTGGTAAATACATCACCAGCAATTTTCACAGATTTATCACAAACAATTCCGCCTAAAGCAATTACGGCAATTTCTGTTGTTCCACCTCCAATATCAACAATCATATTGCCTTTTGGCTGCATAATATCAACACCAATACCTATTGCGGCTGCCATAGGTTCATGAATTAAATACACCTCTTTGCCGTTAACACGTTCAGCAGAATCTTTTACAGCCCGCATTTCAACTTCTGTAATTCCACTCGGAATGCAAATTACCAATCGCAGAGAAGGTGTAAACAACTTCTTTTTAAGAGCAGGAATTTCACGAATAAACATACTCATCATTTGCTCACTAGCTTCAAAATCTGCAATTACGCCATCTTTTAGGGGCCGTATGGTTTTGATATTCTCATGGGTTTTACCTTGCATCATTGCCGCTTCTTTTCCAGCAGCAATAATTTTGTTGGTAATTCGGTCTCTTGCTACAATCGAAGGACTATCTACCACAACTTTATCGTTATGAATAATTAGTGTATTGGCAGTTCCTAAGTCAATAGCAATATCTTCGGTAAGAAAATCAAAAAATCCCATAGTCGTAATTAATGGTTTAGCAGTTTCTAATCAAACAGTTGCTAAAAGTAATAAAATTAATGTTTAAAATGTCGTGTTCCAGTCATTAACATCGACATATTTTTTTCGTTGCAAAAATCAATACTCAGCTGGTCTTTTATCGATCCTCCTGGTTGAATTACCGCAGTAACACCAGCATTGTGAGCGATTTCTACACAATCTGGAAACGGAAAGAACGCATCGCTTGCCATTACTGCTCCTTTCAAATCAAATTTAAATGATAAGGCTTTTTCTATGGCTTGGCGCAATGCATCTACTCGAGAAGTTTGGCCGGTTCCGCTAGCTATCAACTGCTTGTTTTTTGCCAACACAATAGTGTTCGATTTGGTGTGTTTACAGATTTTTGAAGCAAACAATAAGTCTTCTATTTCTTGATGGCTTGCTTCTTGCTTGGTAGCCAATTCCAATATATCTTTGGTATCGGTAACTGCATCTCTATCTTGAACCAAAACTCCGTTTAAACAAGTTCTAATGGTCTGTTTTGGCGCTTCAAAATCTTTTAAAACCAATAATCTTCGGTTCTTCTTAGACTGTAAAACTTCTATGGCATCCTGATCAAATTTCGGTGCTATAATGACTTCACAAAAAAGCGAATTAATTTCTGAAGCTGTTGCCTCATCTATTGTCGTATTACTGATTAAAATTCCACCAAAAGCAGAAACTGGGTCTCCTGCCAGCGCATCTTTATAAGCTTCTAGTACGGTTTCACGCTGTGCAAATCCACAAGCATTGTTGTGTTTTAGAATAGCAAATGTTGGCGCTTCACCTTCAAACTCACGCATCAAATTTACTGCTGCATCTACATCTAGCAAGTTGTTGTATGATAATTCTTTTCCGTGTAACTGGTCAAAAACATCGTCAAACTTACCATAAAACCATCCTTTTTGATGTGGATTTTCGCCATATCGCAAGCTTCTTCCTTCGTCAAAACTGATTTTGTATGCTGCTTCGGATGCTGTTTCGTTGAAATAATTAAAAATTGCCGTATCGTAATGCGACGACACTTGAAAAGCTTTGGCTGCAAATTTCTTGCGATTTGCCAACGTTGTTTCTCCTTTATTTTCTTGAAGCACCGCTAAAAACTCTTGGTAATCTTTTCTTGATGAAACACAAAGTACATCCTTAAAATTCTTGGCTGCTGCGCGAATTAAAGAAATTCCTCCAATATCTATTTTTTCAATAATATCGGCTTCAGAAGCACCCGAAGCAACGGTATCTTCAAACGGATATAAATCGACTATAACTACATCGATTTGTGGAATTTCATATTGCTTGATTTCTGCTGCATCGCTTTCGTTTTCAGCACGATTTAAAATTCCACCGAAAACTTTTGGGTGAAGTGTTTTTACTCGTCCACCTAAAATGGATGGATAAGAAGTAACATCTTCTACTGGCGTTACGTCGATTCCTAAATCGTGAATAAATTTTTCGGTTCCTCCGGTAGAATAAATCTGAACGCCTAACTCGTCTAATTGCTGGACTATTGGCGCTAAACCGTCTTTGTGAAATACTGAAATTAAGGCTGATTGTACTTTTTTTGTTGTGCTCATTGTGTTGTAGTTTTCAAAGCTGCAAAACTACATTTTTTTACATCAAAAAGGAAACGCATTTTTAGCGAATAATCAGTTTATTTTTTTAGGCACTTTATACCTTCAAATTTTGATTTGTTAGTTCACAAAAACACGGGTAACTCTTCTAGAGATTCGAGTAATAAGTTCGTAGGGAATACTTTGGCTGTAGATATCAAATTCTACGGCAGATTGATGTTTCCCAAATACTTCTACATCATCACCAACTTGGCAACTTATTCCTGTTACATCGACCATAAGCGTATCCATACAGATATTTCCAACAATCGGCGCTTTTTTTCCTTGGATCCAAACATTCGCTTTTTGATTTCCATAAATCCGTGAAATTCCGTCGGCATAACCCAACGGCAGCGTAGCTATTTTTCTAGGTGAATCGGCTATAAACTCACGTTCATAACCAACGCTAGCACCAGCTGGAATTTCTCTTAGCTGCGCAATTCTTGTTTTAAGGGTTGCAACTGGAATCAATAATTGGTGTTCTGTAGCATTATTTCCGTAGCCATATAAAGCTATACCAGCGCGTACCATATTAAACGACGCTTCTGGATAATTTATAATTCCGCTAGAATTGCTAATATGCTTTATAAAATCACTTTTGTAGTTGCTTTGTAGCTGTCTACAAACGCGTTCAAAAAGTTGAATCTGTTGTTTGGTGAAATCTTTTTCTGCAGCATTACCAGAAGCAGCAAAATGAGAAAAAACTCCTTCTAATTGAATGTGTTTCGTGGCTTCTAAGCGTTGAATTATTTCAGGAATTTGATGCTCATCAAACCCCAAACGATTCATTCCAGAATTAATTTTTAAGTGAATTTTAAAATCCGTGCGTTCTTGGTTTTTTAAACCCTGATTAAGGCGATCAAAAAAATCGAGGTTATAAACGCTTGGTGTCAAATTAAAATCAATAAGATTGGTAAGTTCTTCGGGTTGTGGATAAAACACCAAAATAGGAAGATTTATATTGTTTTTACGCAAACGTATTCCTTCTTCAATATAAGCAACAGCAATAAAATCAGCTCCTAATTCAACCAATTTTTTGGCTACTTGAACCGAGTCTGTTCCATAAGCATAAGCTTTTACAACACCCATTATTTTGGTTTCAGCTGGAAGTCGACGATGCAAGGTTTGGTAATTTTTTGCCAATGCATTCAAATCTATTTCCAACCTAGTTTCTTTGAGTTTATGACTCATTTTCAATAGATTTAGGAGAAACTTCTACAGCATCATTTACATTCATCGCTCTAATTTTTTCGTTGGTAATGGCTTTATAGAAAGCAGCTCTGCTTAACGGTTCGTACTCATCGGTTTCACCTAGCAAAACCAAATCTTTTTTAGGCGATTTTCTAAAACTGTACTGTGCCAAATTTCCTGTTCGGGTACAAACGGCGTGTACTTTGGTAACATATTCGGCTGTTGCCATTAAGTTAGGCATTGGGCCAAAAGGATTTCCTTTAAAATCCATATCTAAGCCCGCCACAATTACTCGAATTCCTTTGTTTGCCAAATCGTTGCAAACGGCAATAATTTCATCATCAAAAAATTGGGCTTCATCGATGCCTACAACATCGCAGGAATCGGCAAGCAAACGAATATTTGCTGCAGCAGGAACCGGCGTAGAACGGATTTCGTTTTCGTCATGCGAAACCACTTTTTCTTCGTCGTAACGACGATCGACTTCAGGTTTAAAGATTTCTACCTTTTGTTTGGCAAATTGCGCACGTTTTAGTCTTCGTATCAGCTCCTCTGTTTTTCCAGAGAACATGCTTCCGCATATAACTTCTATCCAACCAAATTGTTCGTCGGGATTAACGGTATTTTCGAGAAACATTTTATCGTTTAGGACGTTATAAAATTAGTACATTTGATTTTTGAATCAGGTAAAATTACTAAAAAATAAAAGCGTAGAAAAAAGTAAAGCACAAAGTTATGAAGAAAGTATTGGAAGATGAGCTAATGAGCCTAGCTCACAGCATTTTAAAATTAAGAAACCGATCAGATATTCACGAACTAAAAATTCAAACGGGTTTGCTTTATGAAAAACTAAGCGTGCTTTCTTTTGCTGAAAAACATTTCAACAGCAACCAGCCTTCTATCGGGAAAAAAGAATTTGTAAGTATTTTTGAAGAAGCGCTATCTACTTATAAAGAAGAAAATTCTGCTGAAATTGAAGCTGAAGAAGTTTCAGTAGAGAAAGAGCAAACCACAGTTGAGAATTTTGAAACACCACAACCTACTTCAGAAAAAGCCAAAGAAACCGATGTAAAAGAAACTCCAGCGGCTGCTACAAATTCTTCGCCAACCGAAGATGCCTTTATTGAAGAATCGGAAAGCAATGCTAAAAAAGAAGAGCAAAAAGCTACGAGCAAGCAAGACGACCCGTATCAAGATTTTGGTGTGCATTACGACGATTTACCTGATTTTGAACCTGCTACAGAAAAAGCAAAATCAACTGAAAAACCAGCAAAAAAAGTTGTTTCTGAAAAGGAAACTCCTGTTGTTCAAACTGAAAAAAGCTCACCGGAAACCCCTGTTTCAACACCAGAAAACAAAGAAGAACAAGCTAATTCAGCTGAAGAAAAATCAGTTCCTTACCCAGAATCGTCTTCAATAGAAGAAATTAAAACCGACGACGAGCCGGTTCAACCACAAAAAACCATCGATTTATTTTCAGACGAAAAGAAATCGCTTAACGAACAATTGAAACGAGGAATTAAAATTGGCTTAAACGACAGAATTGCTTTTACCAAGCAGTTGTTTGATGGTAATGTTTCTGATTATAACCGCGTGCTTTCTCAGCTTAACACGATGGAAACTTTTGCTGACGCTAAAAATTTTCTGGAGCAAGCTGTAAAACCAGAATACAAGAATTGGGAAGGAAAAGAAGCTGTAGAAGAGCGTTTTTTATCGATTATTGAAGCTCGTTTTCAATAAATCAATCAAAAATCAATTCGCCGGTGTAGAAAGTTTCTACTTCTATAACTGGCGGAATATTTGCTAAAAACACATTTCCACGCGAGCGCAATTCACCTGAAATAGACTGCGTAGGATACACCCAAACATCGCCATAAGCTTTATGTTCTACATGAACCGCTTCGGCAGTAAGTTCTTGTGCGTGCACTTGCCCCACACCGCGATATAAATAAAGTCCCAGTAAATCGGTTTGTCCTTTTAGGTAATAAGATGAAACGCCTCCGTTGCTAATAACCAAGCTTTCGTTATCGATTGCCAGTTCAAAATCGCCAACTGCAAGTGCGTCGGACATTACGTTGTTTTCTGAAATTAAAATCAAATTCGGAAAAGTAAGCACATTGGTACTGGTAACGCTAAATTGTGAAGCATTTCTAATTTCGGTTAAATGATTAGTCGAAACCTCAACAACTACAGGCGGATTGCTGAAACCTGCCGTACACAAGTCCTTAATTTGGACAGCTAAAGTACCGTTTTCCGAAGAAATTTCAACATCCTCTAATCGGTTTTCCCCTGCTGAAACCCGAACAAATTCTTCTTCGCTATCGGTAACTTTTAGCGCAACATTTTGGCGAATTATAATTTTGTTGAAATCATTTACCGCCACTTCTGTAGTTTGCCAGCTGCCAGCCGAAGAAAGACAATCATTAATTGCGTCAGGCGAACAAGCCCAACAACAACATATCAAAATATAAAAAAATCGTTTCATTTTAATTCTTTTTAGAGTCGTATTCCGATTCCGTATTCAATAGCTTCAGCTTTAGCAAAATGAGTTTTTAGGGCTACAGAAACAAAAAAACGATTCGACAAATAGCGTTTAACTCCTACTCGTGTGTAAATTCTATTCAAATAATCGTAGGGGTAATACACATAATATCCCATTTGTGTAATTAAGCTCATTTTTCTAAAAAACAATTCGTGCCCAACAAACAGCCCGACTCGTTTCCAGTCTTTATTGTGATTTTCAAATTCATCTGGATAAATAATTTCGTTGTACTCCAAGTGTTTTTTTACTGCTTGATTTAGGAATAAATCGGTTCCTAACTGAATGCTGCTTTTGCGATTAAGTCGCTTGTCGATATAGGTTGAAATTGCTAAAAACGGATACCGAGGTTCGCCTACAATTCCGTTATCGTTGGCACCACCAAGGAGCGCAACATTAAACCGAAACGGTTCTTTCAATTCACTTGAAAGGGAATCGTCTATAAAATCTATTTCATCTTTATCCAAATGATAGGTCAATCCAAATTGCAACCCAAAATTATTGGTACTTGTATTCGGTGATTTTGATTTTCCATTGGAATAATGAATTAAAAACGCGCCTAATGAAAAATCGATAGGCAATCCAAAGGCTTGTTCTTTTTGGTAATTCAACTTAAAAATACTACTGCTCAAAAGCGTAGAACCATAAGCTACATTTCTAGGATTGGAGCGTTTATCATACTTATTTGGCACATAGCCAATTCCTGTTCCCACCCCTAAAACCAATTGTCTTTTGAAGAAATAAAAATTATAATCGGCGTGCAAGCTGTAGACGTTCCCCAATTCAGGCGAACCCATATTTTGCATCATAAATGAAGCACCATAAGAAGGATAATTGAATTGTTGCTCCCATTCTTGATGCCCATAAGTTTGCTTTTTCCAGCCAGCTACAAATCCACTGGTTGACCCTTGTATTAGGTGAATAATATTAGGACTGTGCGGCATAATCTGTCCGTATAAAAAATCGGCATAAACAGCATGCGTATATTTTTTAGTTTGAGAAAAAACCGAAAAGCTCACGAAAAAAAGCAGAAAAAAAAGTCGTTTTTTTATCATAATTAAGGCATACTTAATCGATAAAAATTCTCGAGTATAAGTTTCAATTCATCAGGAAACTCGATATGCGTCATGTGTCCACCGTTTAAACTAACCAACGGTGTTTCTGTAGACTTTGCAGTTGTTTTGAGTTTTGGATAAGGTACAATTCTATCTTTTTTTCCAGCAATCAGCAATTTTTTTCCTTTAAAATCGGTTAAAGTTTGCTGGTGGTTTTTTCGAGATTTTAAGCCTTCAAGTGTTGCAATAATCGTCTTTTGCGAACAGGTTTTGGCTTGTTTTACAGCTTCATCTATGGTGTTTTTTAGCGTTTCGTGTAGTTCGGGCAGAAACAGGTTTTTTACCGCCATTCGGATAAAAGCTTGCGGATAAATTTTGACCGCTTTTATGGCACGGTTACGCTCTATTATTCGTTGTTCGGTATCTGCTAAAGGGGAAGAATTCAGCAAAACCATACTTTCTACCAAAGCAGGAAATTGTGCCACTATTTCTAACGCAACATAGCCGCCCATTGAGTGTCCTAAAATATGAGCTTTCTGAATCTTTTCTTGTTGAATAATTGCATCAACACTTTTTGCCATTTCTTGCATGGTGTGAATATAACCAACCGATTCGGATTTGCCGTGTCCAAATAAATCGATTGTGATTACGCTGAAATGATTGACTAAAAAAGGAAGCAAATTGTTCCACATTTGACTATTTTCTAAAAAACCGTGTAGCAAAACCAAGGTATCGCCCTTGCCGTGAACTTGGTAGTGAATTTCACTTTTTTTGTAGTAAATGGATTTATTCATCTTCATCGGGTTCAGCTTGGCGTTGTTTATCATTTTGGATTTTCAAAAAACCGAACATAACAACATCATAAATAAAATGAGCTGCTGCGGCAGCATAAATTCCGTAATACTTCATTAAGTAACCAAAACCGGCAGAGATTAGCACTAGAAAAACTCCATAAACTGATTTTGGAATATCTTTTGGTGTAATGTATCCGTGCAGCAACACAAAAACCAAAGCCGTTGGCCAAATTCCTATAAATGGCTGAATAGCTCCACGAAATAAGATTTCTTCACCTACACCAGCACAAAAAGAATAAAATAAAACATCGGGCCAAGAGAGTTCTAATTTTGAAAAAAAATCTCCAAAAAATTGATTGACTTTATCAAAATACGAGGCTTGCAAAATCAACCAACCTAAGAATGCTACTGCCAAACCGAATCCCAAACCAATTATTGTGGATAAAACGGGTGCTTCTACGTTGAAAATTTCGTTGTAGTTATATTGATCGGAGAACGATAAAATTAGATAACCGACAAAGCTAAACCCAAACAACGTAAATACCGATAAATAGAAAAGTATATTTTTATTCAATGAAGTTTCTTTTTGCGCAAAAGTAACAAGTTTTGAAGGCTAAAAAGACTTCAAAAGTCAAAAATCTTTTGATTTTTAGCTTTTTTATGGCATTTTTGTACTTCCACACAATCAAAAATCAGTTATGGCAGGACATAGTAAATGGGCAAACATAAAACATCGAAAAGGCGCACAGGATAAAAAAAGAGCAAAAGAGTTTACACGCGCCATAAAAGAAATAAGTGTAGCCGTAAAAGAAGGCAATAGCGCCGATCCAGAAACCAATCCAGCTTTGCGAAATGCAATTGCCAACGCCAAAGGTGTTAATATGCCCAAAGACACTATTCAGCGTGCGATAAAAAAAGCTTCTGGTGCCGACGCCGATAATTACGAACTGGTAACATTTGAAGGTTACGGCCCTGACGGAATTGCTATTTTTGTAGAATGCACTACCGATAACACCAACAGAACCGTAGCTTCGGTGCGATCTATTTTTTCTAAAAACGGTGGAAGTTTAGGAACTAATGGTTCTTTGGAATTTTTATTTGATAAGAAAGGGGTTTTTACACTTGAAAAAGACAAAATCGATTTAGATGAAGAAAGTTTAGAATTGGCATTAATAGAAGGAGGCGCGACCGATATTGACACTGATGATGATTTGATGAATGTCTATACAGAATTTACCGATTTTGGAGCAATGAGCGAAAAACTAGAGGAATTGTCGATCGAACCTAAAAATGCTGAAATAAGACATATTCCTAAAACAACAACTAGCTTAAGCATTGAAAAATCGAAGCGTATTCTGGACTTAATTGAAAAGTTTGAAGACGATGATGATGTTCAAAACGTGTATCATAATTTAGAAATTACCGATGAACTCATTGCTGCCTTAGACGATGAATAAGGTATTTTAAAGTATTTTTTACCTGTTTTTTACTGATAAAGTTAAGCTTCTTGCAGGTGCAAAGGATGCAACAAATCGGTAATCGATTTGACAGGGCAAAATGTATTTAGCGGCACTTCTACAAAAACAGTGTTCCAGTATTCCATAGCACCATTCCATAGCCCTGGCAACTCAAGGGCTTTTATTTCTTTGCTTGCAATAGTTTTATGTGAAATAAATCCTCTATTCGGATTGACATAATTCAGTAGGTTAAATTTTTCGCCTTTGTAATTTTTCATTCCACATACCAAATCTACTGGATTGAAATGCGTAGCGGTTTCTAGGATTTTGCGTTGCTTAGAATCGTTTAAATCAATTTGATTTTTCTCCACGATCTGTAATGATGTTTCGCCGTTTCCGTTAGTCATCCAAAAAGGACCACCACCAGGAGCGCCTTCATTTTTCACCATTCCGCAAACGCGAATAGGTCTATTTAATAGCTTTTTGATGGTTGCAACATCATTATTTTTAGGCTGTATTTTTAATTCTTCTTCTAAAAACTTTTTAGCTGAACTTACTACTTCCTGACTAGGATTTTGGTCCAATTCTTCTAAAAAAGAAAAAGTTTTCTCTTGTAAATCAATCAAAACACCGGCTAAAGCTTTTTTATAAGTTGCTGTATTGTTTAGCAGGGAGCGATGCGGAATGTTATCGATATTTTTTATAAAAACGATATCGGCATCAATTTGATTGAGGTTTTGAATTAATGCTCCGTGTCCACCTGGGCGAAAAAACAATTCCCCTTGTTGATTTCTAATGGGCTTATTGGTTAAATCAACTGCAATTGTATCGGTATATTCTTCTTGAAAAGAGTAGTCTACCGAAAATATTTTTCCGGTTTCTTGCTCAATTTTATGCTGATTTTCTTGCTGATTTTGCTCAAACTTTTCAATATGAGGCTGGGCTACTGTAAAGTGCAGCTGGGCATTATTTTGGTTTGAAGCATAGGCGGCTGCTTCATAAAAATGCTCTTCAAATGGCGTTTGGGAAACCGATTGGTATTGATGAAACGGAATCAATCCTTTGGGAAGATTTCCAAAATTCAAGTCATTTGGATTTAAAAGCAACCGAAAAGCGGTGTAAGCTTTTGTAAATACCTCTAAGTTTTCAAAATCAGGGTATTTTTGTTTGGCTGTTTTTAAAATATTTGGGTAAAAAGCCAATTCTTGCAATTGCTCGGCTAGCTTATATAAATCGGAAAAATCTTCAGAAAGCAAGTTTGTTTTAAACTCATTTTCATTCACTGAAATTTCAAGCAAGTGGTACATTTTTTTGAACATTCTAGTTGCTGCACCGCTAGCTGGCGTAAACTTGACGACTTTTGCCTTACTGGTCTCGTATTTGTTTATAAACTGATTTCGTTCAGAGTCAGCAAGCTCGATAATTCCTTTATTATCTTTGGTAGCAGCATCACAAATATCGGCAAAAGCAATTCCTTTCTCGAAAGTTTCTAGTTGCGTTTGTAGTTGTTGAATGCTAATTCCTTTTGTATCTAGTTTGCTAAGGTCTTTATCCGTCAAATTCATTCATCTTTTGTTTTAGAAGTTGATTAATGATTGGTTGTAAGGTTTTTACTCGTTCGTTTAAGTTTCCTCTTACACAAATATAGGGAAGTTTATTTTTCTCTAAGGTATTTTTGAAGGCTTGGTGCATTTTTTCCCGTTCATTAGGCTTGTCTCTCAGCACATCGGCTTCCCAAGGAACATCAATATCAGTTAGCACATACAAATCATACTGATGATTTTTACTAGCTTTTTGAAGCAGGTCAAAATCATTTGATGGATAATAAATTTCTGCATAAGTCAATACTTGTAGCAAATTGGTATCACAAAATAAAATTTGTTGACTTTGCGCTGCCATTTTATTTTCTAATTGAATTTGACCTTTAGCAATCGGCAAAATATCTGCCGGACTGCAAGATTCTTTTCGGGTTTGCCATTTATCTTCTAAATATAGACGCATGAACTCAGGCACCCATTGCGTATTATACAGGGCAGCAAACTTTTTTGCTAAGCTGGTTTTTCCGGTAGATTCTGTGCCAAAAAAAACTACTTTAACAAGCTGTCTTTGGGTTTGTACAAGTTCTTTTTCCATGATTGATACGCGTAAATTGCAATAATTGTAAAAATAATATTTAGAATGGAAGAAAAAATCAATCCTTTATAAAAATACAGCGGTACTGAAATAACATCGCCAATAATAAGAAAAATCCAATTTTCGATGTACTTTTTTGCCATCAACCACATGGCAACAAAGAAAATGGCAGTGGTTAAAATATCTACATAAGAAACCCAAGAATCCCATTTGTCAAAAAATTCATACACCAATGCAACAAAAATAATACTCCCAAAGAAAATTATTGTGCTTCGTATTTTTTCTCTTTTTCCCCAAGAAATTATCGGAACATAATTTTGCCCATCTACTTTTCTTGTCCAAGCATACCAGCCCAAAATACTCATAATAAAATAATATATATTGATAATGGTATCGCCTAATAAGCCATAAATCATCAAAATATAAGCAAATATGGAGGTGCTGATAATTCCTGCAGGAAAAACTAAAATATTATCTCGTTTAGAAAAAATAACACTCATAAGCCCAAAACAAACGCCAATAAATTCGAGTACAATTAGTCTGGTTGGTGTATCGCTATATTGTCCAAAAATCCATTCAAAAATAGTATTCATACAACAGGTTTAGTTATTTATATAGAATTGATTTTCTTCAAAAGCGTTGCCAACAACAACTAGATTAGCTCCTGCCTGATAAGCTTTTTCGATACTTTCTAGATTTTTGATTCCGCCACCGACAATTATCGGAATGTTTACTTTTTCTTTTACAGCGCGAATAACTTGAGGAGAAACAGGAACAATTGCACCGCTTCCTGCTTCTAAGTAGATTAATTTTTTGCCCATAAATTGCCCAGCCAAAGCTGTTTTTACAATTTGTTGAATCTGATTTTGTTTTAAGGCTTGCGTCTGACTGACCTGTTGAACAGCTGTTTTTTTCCCGCCGTCAATAAGTATGTAAGCGGTTGGAATGATTTCTAGCTTACTGCCCCAAATTTTATCGACTGACTGGATTTGTTGATGCACTAAATATTCTGGATTACTTCCCGATAACAGGGATAAAAAAAGTACGGCATCTGCTGCTGTAGAAATTTGTTCATAATGACCCGGGAAGATTATAATTGGCAGTTGAGTTAGCTCTTTAAGCCGCTGAACAACAAGCTGTGTTTTTCCTTCTGGAACCTGGCTACCGCCCACCAGAATAAAATCTGTTTGAAGAGGTAGTTGCTGAATTTTTTTATCAAGACTTGAAATATTTGCCTTATCTGGATCGATTAATATGGCCAATAACCGGGTGTTTCTGCTAATGCGCTGAGCAATTGTTTGTAGATTAGTTGAATTGTTATTCATCTCTATAAGCATAAACACAAGTAAAGCCTTCAAACTCTAAAAACTGTAAGGCATATAATTTTTCTTTCCCTTGATAAGTAACTTTTGCAAGCGTTTCAGTTGCGCTAATATCAAAATCATATACAAAGATATCGTGTAAAAAAAGTAAGCCTTGTTTACCATAAAGTTTGTATAAGGATTCTTTTGCACCCCAGACTATAGTTAACTTCCGAATTAAATCTTCGCCGTCGCCTAAGGCATTGTACTCCTCAATGGGAGTAAATTTTGGGGCTATTTTTTTAATTTTATCGCGCTGCTTTTCAATATCAATTCCTACTTCTACGTTACTCACAATTACAGCAGTAAAATCAAATGAATGCGTAATCGATATTTTTTTACCATCTTTTAAGTGAGGTTTTCCATTATCGTCATAAATCAAATCAAAATCTGTGTAGCCAAAAGCTTTTAGTAGATGCCGAATGCTAATAAAACCTTTTTTATGAATAATAGATCTCATAGCATCAACCCGGTTTTTAGAATTTGTTCTAAGTTCAATCCCTCGACAAAGTTCTTCTAAGCTTTCTTCCAGCTTCCAAATCAATACTTTGGTATGTTGATTAACTGTTATTGTTTTATAAAGTGGCATCTAAATAATAGGATTATATGTAATTTTGCTTCGATTTTAAAAAAACAAATATACTAAGACTATGGAGAAAGCAACCATTCCTTACACACCATATAAGGTACGCGATATTTCATTAGCAGAATGGGGACGTAGAGAAATTGAATTAGCAGAAGCAGAAATGCCTGGCTTGATGGCTTTGCGGGAAGAATACGGCAACGAAAAACCACTTAAAGGAGCTCGCATAGCTGGATGTTTGCACATGACAATTCAAACAGCTGTTTTAATTGAAACACTAATTGAATTAGGTGCTGAAGTAACTTGGAGTTCTTGCAATATTTTTTCTACGCAAGATCATGCTGCCGCTGCAATGGCAAAAGCAGGAGTTGCTGTTTATGCTTGGAAAGGAATGACCGAGGAAGAGTTTAATTGGTGCATCGAGCAAACCTTATTTTTTGGTGAAGAGCGTCAACCGCTAAATATGATTTTAGATGATGGTGGCGATTTAACCAATATGGTCTTAGATGATTATCCTGAATTAGCAAAAGCAATAAAAGGACTTTCTGAAGAGACAACAACTGGTGTTCATCGATTATACGAACGCATGAAAAATGGTACTTTACCTATGCCAGCAATTAATGTAAACGACAGCGTAACCAAGTCTAAATTCGATAATAAATACGGTTGTAGAGAGAGTGCTGTAGATGCTATTCGACGAGCAACTGATGTTATGTTAGCAGGAAAGCGAGTAGTAGTTTGTGGTTATGGCGATGTAGGCAAAGGTACCGCCGCATCCTTTAGAGGTGCTGGCGCTATTGTAACGGTTACCGAAATTGATCCAATTTGTGCCCTGCAAGCTGCTATGGATGGTTTTGAAGTAAAACAACTTGAAACTATTGTAGGAAATGCTGATATTGTAATTACTACTACAGGAAACAAAGACATAGTTCGTGGCGAACATTTCAAGGCTATGAAAGACAAAACTATTGTTTGTAATATCGGTCATTTTGATAATGAAATAGATGTTAGTTGGTTAAATAACAACTATGGAAACAGTAAAGTAGAAATTAAAGCACAGGTTGATAAATATACCATCGACGGAAAAGATATTATTTTATTAGCGGAAGGCAGATTGGTAAATTTAGGTTGTGCTACTGGACACCCAAGCTTTGTAATGAGTAACTCGTTTACCAACCAAACTTTGGCTCAAATGGAGTTATGGAATAATACAGACCAATACAAAAATGAAGTGTATATGCTGCCAAAACATTTGGATGAAAAAGTAGCCGAACTTCACCTTTCTCGTGTTGGTGCTGAGTTGACCAAGCTTAACCAAGACCAAGCTAAGTATATTGGTGTTGAAGTAGATGGTCCTTTTAAACCAGAATACTATCGCTACTAATTTGTTAGCAACATACCAAAAACAAAAAAACCCAGAAAATTCTGGGTTTTTTTGTTGAGTTAAATCAAACTAAACTATTCATTCTTAGCATATAACGAATAATTCAGTTCATTCATTTTATGCTCAAGAATAGCCATATTATGCTCTTTAGAGGCATTCGGGTCAATCTTGATAGTTTCACCTTCTGGAGTATGAATCATATAAAATCCTTCTTCCATAGAAGCTAATTTAGTTAACTCCCCGTTTTCTCCAACTTTATTCCAAGATTTATCTTCTGGCAAGAAAATCATATTTAATTCTTTTCCTGCATTTTCTCCATCAAGGATTTCGATGTCAAATTTGTTTTTAGAGGCTGTCATTCTAACGCTAGTACCATCTACAGTTGCATACTGAGTTTCGGTTTCTCCATCTGCCATTGCAATAGGATTGCTTCCTGTCCAGAATTCAATTAAATTGAAAAAAACTGCATCAGCAAAAAAGAATAGCCCATAAACTGGAACGATATTTAGCGCCCAAAAAATCAAGTTATCTAAAAACTTGTTGCTGGTTAAGCCATCATTCCAATCACGTAAGCTGTTGAAAGCACTAAAAGAGCCCAAACAAGAAGTGGACAAAATACTGGCTGACAAAAGTGTACAAATAACAATTTTACGTTTCATAGTTTATTTATTTAAAGTTAGACAAGGTAAACATACAAAAAATATCAATATAATTCATCTTAAAAACCTAAAAACAAACAATTTTTAATTATTCCAATTCAAAAATATTATCCGAACGATCTACATCTGCCATTAATTGAGATGGATCGATTTCAACTTTTTCAACAGTAGAATTTGTTTCTATTGAAAAAGTATAGGTTGGCATAGCCCAAGCCCAATCGTCTAAAACATTTTCTGCACCAGGTTTTGCCCATCGCATCATACGAAGCGGAATGTAATACATCTCTGAAGTTCCGTTTTCATAAGTTACCTCCAACTCGATAGGGATTGGCATTAACGTATTTCGTTCTAAAACAATTTCTGTTTGACCCTCTTTATTTTCTACAGATTTTATCCCGTAATCTATTTTATTTGTAGTTTGAGTCCAATCCAACAAGTACCAACCCAATTGAGCTCCAGAAACCTGTTCTGCAACCCGGATAAAATCATTTGGTGTTGGGTGCTTAAACTGCCATTGCTTATAATATTCTTTTAAAGTTTCGCTTAGCAAATCCGCTCCGATTAAATATCCCAATTGACTTAAGAATACAGCTCCTTTTGAGTAAGCTGAAATTCCATAAGCTTGGTTATATTTCCAACGATCGGCGTGTGTAGATTGTGGTTGTTCGTAACCAGAATTCGCCAAACTAATATAACCTTGATATGAATTAGCCATAGGGTTATCTTTCCCTTCATCCATTACTTTATTCATAGCGTGTCCAGAGATATAGGTTGTCATTCCTTCGTCCATCCATTCGTGTTTAGACTCATTGTTTGCTAACACGTGTTGAAACCAAGAATGTGCCAATTCATGGGCAGTTACTCCCACTAAACTACCAAAATTTCGGTCGCCTGTAATGAGCGTACACATAGCATATTCCATTCCGCCATCTCCTCCTTGAATTATCGAGTATTGATCGTAAGGATATTCTCCAATATTTTCGTTGAAATACCGAAGTAATTCTTCTGTTTTAGGCTGAAGGTTTTTCCAGTTTTCTTTGATTTTATCATCGTCTTTATAAAGAAAATGTAGCTCTGTACCATCATAGGCAGTAAAGCTATCGTGAATAAAATCTGGATCTGCTCCCCAAGCAAAATCATGCACTTGCGGTGCAACAAAATGCCACGTCAATTTTTTCTGTTTGCGCTTAATTTTCACTTTTTTGCCTTCGTCTTGATATCCGTGACCAATCTCATTTGGGTTTTGAAGGTAACCCGTTCCTCCGACAACAAAATCTTTATCAATAGTTAATTTGACATCATAATCGCCCCAAACACCGTGAAATTCGCGACCGATATATGGGTGAGCGTGCCAACCTTCAAAATCGTATTCTGCCATTTTTGGGTACCACTGTGTCATTGATAAAGCAACTCCTTCTGAGCTGTTTCTACCAGAACGACGAATTTGTACCGGCACTTGACCATCAAAATCCATTTTAAAAACTACACTTTCTCCTGGTTGAATTGGTTCATTCAAAGTAACTTCTAAAACAGTACCAACTACTTTGTAATCAACTTTTTTACCATTTTGACGAAGTTTGTTCACTTTAATAAAACCGATTTCATCTTCGTTTAAATCACCAATGCGACTACCTACTCTTGGGTCTGGATCGTTTATGGTTTGCGAACGAACATCCATTTCGCTTCCTGGCTGAAAAGCATTAAAGTATAAATGATAAAACACCTGATGCAAAACATCAGGTGAATTATTGGTATACGTTAGTTCTTGCTCACCAGTATATTGATAGTTATCGGTGTCCATTTCAATTTCCATCTTATAGTCAACGTGTTGTTGCCAATAGTTGGTATTGTTTTGGGCGAAAGCGTTAACCGCCAAAAATACACTTAGAATAAAAAACTTAACTTTCATAGCTTATTATTTTTGATCAGCAAGAATTAGCGCATTGTATAGGTTGACCATTTTTCCAGAAACAGAAAGCTCTGAAAAGTTCTTTTTTACGTTTGGATCTCCACCTACAATAACGTCATAATCGTAGCTAATTCCACTTTCCATAATAATTTCTTTTACTTCGGCAGCAGAAAGTTTTGGATAATACGAACGAATTAATGCTGCAACACCTGCAACTGCTGGCGCTGCCATAGAAGTTCCTTGCAAGAATTCATATTCATCTAAAGGTGTAGAAGAGTAAATTTGAGAACCAGGTGCAAAAACATCTACGCTTTTCTTACCATAATTAGAAAAACCAGAAACTAATCCTTCACCATAAACAGCAGTTATTGAGCCAACATTGATAAAGTTGTCTACAATTTCTGTTTCGTTTTCTGGTGTTTGATCGTTAGGATATACTCTAACCTTATCCAAATCCTCTGCATCGTTACCAGCAGCATTTACGATTAAAACATCATTCTCTGCGGCATATCTTAATGCATCCTCTACTTTTTCTGGGTAACGAGCAAAATATTTACCAAAACTAGTGTTGATTACTTTTGCTCCATTATCTACGGCATAACGAATACCCATAGCAATATCTTTGTCGTATTCGTCGCCATCAGGAACTGCTCGAACCGCCATAATTTTAACATTTTGAGCAACGCCTTTCATTCCTTGGTCATTTGTTCTGTCGGCTGCAATAATTCCGGCAACGTGGGTTCCGTGTTTAGCATCAGCTTTTTCTGGGTCTGGACCAGAAACTTGGTTGTTTCCATAAGCAGTAACGCTAAAGTCATTTTCATCGTCGCCTAAGTTTTCAGCTCTTGCATTAAGGTCTTTATTGAAGTGATATTTAAGACGAGTTGAATAGTAATCGATTCCACCATTTAATTGTTCTTCAGCTTCAGAAAGGTCTTCCCCGATGTTATTCATCAAGTTCAACATAAAACTTTTCTGATTGTTCAATTCGGTAGAATCTGTCTCAAAATTGTTTAAGTTTTCGATACTAAGCGCATCTACTTCCATCGCATTTTTCAAGCTTTCAGAATTTTGATTGATGGTGTTTAGCAATTCTTTGTAGTAATCGCGTTGCGCTTTAGCTTGCTCGTATTCTTTTTTGAATTCGGCTTTCGCTTTTTGGTAAAGTTTGAAGTTGTCCTTATCTGCTTCTGCAATATCAGACTTGGTTTTTCCTTCAAATTGGTCTTCATAATCTCTAACGATACGAACGTATTCCATATTTTCTTCTACAATATCACCTAGAAAATTCCATCCGTGAATATCATCAACATAACCGTTTCCATCATCATCTTTACCGTTGTCAGCGATTTCATCTGGGTTGACCCACATTACATTCACTAAATCTTCGTGTTCGTTATCAATTCCGCTATCAACAACACCAACAATTACGGTTTTCCCTTCTTGGTCTCTAATAAGTTCTTCATAAGCTCTGTCGACACTCATCCCTGGAATAGTATCTGTAATAAGGTCTGAAGCGCCCCAAGTTAAAAGTTGATCTTCGGTAAGTTCAACATTTTTTGATTTTACCTCGGCAGAAGGAGTCAATTTTTCTGCATCAAATTTAAGTCCAGTACTACAACTAGCTGAAATTAATCCAGCTAATGCTATTCCTGAAATTGTTTTAAGATTTCTTGTATTCATGGTTTATATATTAATTAAAAAGTTCGTCAAAAGTAAATATTTCGTTTAAGCGTGGGCCTTTTTCAGTGTTTTTTAAATTGATTATTTCATTGTGTGCATCATGTTCTAAAAACAAGTAATAATCTTCTTTAACAGCTTCGTCTAAAAATTCCTTTTTTTCTTTTAAAGTCAGCAAAGGCCTTGTGTCGTAACCCATAACATAAGGCAATGGAACATGTCCAGCTGTTGGTAACAAATCGGCTGCAAAAACCAATTTTTTGCCTTTGTAGGTAATAATTGGTATCATTTGTTTGTCGGTATGGCCATCAACATAAAGAACTTCAAAATTAAATTCGTCGAGAAATTGTCTCTGCGCCGTGCGTTCTAAAAAATGAAGGTGACCGCTTTCTTGCATCGGAATCAAATTTTCTTTTAGAAAAGAAGCTTTTTCTCTGTCATTTGGGTTAATTGCCCAATCCCAATGTTCTTTGTTAGTCCAAAATTTAGCATTTTTAAAAGCTGGCTCGTATCCTGTTCGATTTTTATTCCATTGAATGCTTCCACCGCAATGGTCAAAATGCAAATGAGTCATGAACACATCGGTAATATCATCTCTATGAAATCCATATTTTTTTAGGGATCGGTCTAAGTTATGATCGCCCCAACGATGGTAATGACTAAAAAATTTTTCGCTTTGTTTGTTTCCTAAACCTGTGTCGATTAAGATAAGTTTTTTTCCGTCTTCAATCAATAGACTAGTAGCAGCCATATCAATTAAATTATTATTATCTGCAGGGTTTGTTCGAGACCAAAGTGATTTTGGAACTACTCCAAACATTGCGCCTCCATCTAGTTTAAAATTCCCTGTTTCAATTGGATATAGTTTCATAAAAAAAATTTAAAGTGCAAATTAAGAAATCTATTGCTCGTTAGGCTTTGTATTCTTTTGAATTATGCTATTTTTAACAAGAAAATTGAACGCAGATTTATGCTCGAATTAGCTGGAATAATTATTTTAGGAATTGCTGCGCAGTGGTTTGCTTGGAAGCTAAAAATCCCTGCCATTTTACCACTTATACTAATTGGTCTTTTGGTTGGTCCAGTTGCTACCCTTTTTACCGAAGACGGCAGTAAACTTATAGAACCTATTTGGAATGGCGAAAATGGACTTTTCCCTGGAGAAAGTCTTTTCTATTTTGTTTCGCTAGCCATTAGTATTATTTTATTTGAAGGCGGTTTAACTTTGCGTCGAAGTGAAATTTTAAACGTCGGCCCTGTAATTGTGAAGCTTATTACCGTTGCCGTTATCATTACTTTTGTTGGCGCAGGTGTTGCCGCACATTTTATTTTAGATTTAAGCTGGCAAATATCCTTGCTTTTTTCAGCATTGATTATTGTAACTGGTCCTACAGTAATATCTCCTATTTTAAGGAACATTCCCTTAAAAAAAGACGTCTCTGCAATCTTGAAATGGGAAGGAATTTTAATCGACCCTGTTGGCGCTTTGGTTGCTGTTTTGGTCTACGAATTTATTGCCGCCGGTCAAGGCGAAGCATACACTACAACGGCGCTTGTTGATTTTGGTAAAATTGTACTTTTTGGCTCTACTTTTGGATTTACTTTTGCCTACGGTCTTACTTTTCTTATCAAGAAAAAAGTTATTCCTAATTATTTAATGAATGTTTTTACACTAGCAACTGTTCTTGGCGTTTTTGTTTTAGCTGATAATTTTGCACATGAAAGCGGACTTTTGGCAGTTGTGGTAATGGGTATTATTATGGGAAATACCGATTTACCCAACTTTAAAGAATTGCTTTATTTTAAAGAATCGCTGAGTGTTTTACTTATTTCTATTCTATTTATTCTATTAGCTGCAAATATCAATATGCAAGATTTGTATATGGTATTTAGTTGGGATGTTTTATTGCTCTTTGGGGTAGTTGTTTTTGTTGTACGACCGCTTGGTGTGTTTTTAAGCAGCATGAAATCAGGCTTGAGTTTTCGTGAAAAATTGTTTATTAGTTGGGTTGGTCCACGCGGAATTGTAGCTGCAGGAATTGCTTCATTATTCGGAATAAAACTTGCCAGCCAAGGTATTCCATATGCAGAAATGATTACTCCCTTGGTATTTATGATTGTGCTCGGTACGGTTTTACTTAACGCTACAACAGCACGTCCTTTTGCCAAATTAATCGGTGTGTATTTAGAAGATTCTAATGGCGTACTAATTGTCGGATCTTCTTCTTTTTCAAGAATTATTGCAAAATACCTAAAAGACAACAACCGCAATGTTATTATAGTTGATAACAACAACAGCAATATTCAAGCTGCCAAAAAAATGGGCATTGAAGCTATTAATGCCAATGTTTATTCAGATGAGCTAATCGATAATATCGAGTTGAGCGATATTGGTTATTTAATGGCACTTACCGGAAATTCTGCTGTCAATAAAAAAGCAATCGAAAATTTCTCCAGTCAATTTGGAGAAAAAGGAGTTTATCGAGTAGTTTCTTCAGAAGAAATGAAAAATCTAGACGAAACTCCTAAAGAAGGCTTATTTTCATACACCGATGATTATATCAAACTGGTAAATTTAACCCGTAAGTTTCCAGAAATACACGAAACACCTCTCGATTCAAAAGAGCATTTTCATCAGCTTATAAAATACACCAATAATGAAGCCGATACTATTCCGCTTTTCATTAAAGAACCAGATGGTGAATTGATAATAATTCCGTCGGATAGCGCTGATTTAATAATTAACGAAGGCTCTAAGCTGGTGTATCTAGGAAAAGAAATTCAAGATGAAGTTTCTCAAAAAGTAACCGAAGAAAAATCAATCAAAAAAGATCAGAAATAACCGCTTAGCTTTCTATTATGAATACTCAAGAACTTCTGTACTTAATAGCCTTGCAAAAAGTGCCCAATATTGGCGACACGACTATCAAAAAACTAATTGATCGATTAGGTTCTGCAAAAGCAGTTTTTACTGAAAAAAAAACAAATCTTCAAAAAATTGAAGGCATTGGTACTTTAAGAACAAAATATATTGGCGATGATGCAATTTTGAAAGAAGCCGAAAACGAAATCAAATTTATTGAAGAGAAACAAGTCAGCGTTACCGATTACAAAAGTCCACATTATCCTGAATTGCTCAAACATTGCATTGATGGGCCCGTACTTTTGTATAGCAGCGGAAATATCGACATCAAAAACAAAAAAATAATTAGCGTTGTTGGTACGCGGCAGATTACTTCGCACGGCATTCAGTTTTGTGAAGAATTGATAGAAGAGCTAGCTGTTTTGGATCCTGTAATTGTTTCAGGATTTGCTTATGGAACCGATATTACAGCTCAAAAAGCTGCACTAGACAATAAGCTACAAACCATTGGTTGCCTAGCTCACGGGTTAGATCAAATCTACCCGAAAGCACATAAAAAGTTTGTTGCTGATATCGAAAAAAACGGTGGTTTTTTGACTGATTTTTGCAGCGGCGATACGTTTGACCGAAATAATTTTTTGAAACGCAACCGAATTATTGCGGGAATGAGTGAAGCTACTATAGTTATTGAAAGTGCCGAAAAAGGAGGTTCTTTGGTAACTGCCGATATTGCAAACTCCTACAACCGCGAAGTTTTTGCTGTTCCTGGTCGTCCGAAAGACAAATTTAGTAAAGGCTGCAATAATTTAATTAAGAAACACCAAGCACGCACCTTAACTACTGCAGCCGATATCATTTATTATTTAGATTGGGATTTAGACCAACAACCCAAAAAACAAACATCGCTTTTTGTTGAACTTGATCCAATTGAAAAAAAAATTGTAGACGCGCTTACTGAAATCGGAAAAGCCCAAATAGACGAATTATCTTTAAAATGCGAGATTCCTACCCATAAGTTAGCCACAAATCTATTAAATTTGGAGCTCAAAGGTGTGGTAAGACCATTGCCTGGAAAACAGTTTGAAATTATATAAACCTAAATTATTTTTAAGATGAAAAACCTAAAAAAAATTACCTCATTTTTAATGCTAGCACTTATAGTTAGTAGCGCTGCTATTAGCTTTACTTCTTGTAAAAATGATAACAAAAAAGAAGAAAAGAAAGAAAATGCTACAATGCCAGAAGCCGAAGAATGGGCTAAAAAGTTTGATGAAAAGATGAAAGAAACCATTCAAATTCACGATGATGTAATGCCTGAAATGGAACGAATTCAAACTTTGCTTTCAAAATTAGAAGACAAAAAAGAGGATTTAAGTGAAAAAGATTTTCAGCGTACAACCGATATGCTTAAAGAAGGACATCAAATGATGATGGATTGGATGAAAACTTTCGGAAAAGATTTCAACCGTGAAGAAATCAACAAAGGAATTCAGGAAAAAGATCCTGAAAAAATTGAAGCAAAATATGAGTTGCTAGAAAAACATCATCAAAAAGCAGAAATGATGCAAAAGCGTATTGAAGATGGAATTAAGCAGGCTGAAAAAATTTTAAGCGAGGAGTAAACAACAAACCTCAAAGCAACTTTTTGAACCAATACTTTTTTTTAAGCGGAGGAATAAATAAAATTATTTCTCCGCTTATTTAATTATAACAATACACCGTTATTAAGCCCCAAAAAAACTTACATAAAGTTCATATAACCAATATAAGCATATAAAGCCAAAAATCACCCATCCTACTTTTTTTGTGTTTTTTGAAGGAGGGTTTTTCTGTTCATACAATAATTTCAAAATGAAGAATGGAATACACAAAACGATAGCTGCAATTACAACTCCGCTCGGCGAAAACAAATCTCTTATTTGACTTGAAAACATAAGTCCAAAACTAAACAGAAGTGCTAAAGAGCCAAAAAACCAAAGTCCACTTTTTATTAATTTATAGCTCATAACCAAAGTATTTTATTGCATAAACCATAAATGTATAAAAAAAATTCAATAGTTGCAAACAACTCTATTGAGTATAATTACTGTGAGGCTGACAAAAGCTTTAATATTTAGACCTGCAAGGTTTTGGAATAATACTATAATTAAATAGATTTTATAAATTAACAAACCTATAGGTTAAACCTAAACGAGCAAAAAAGTTATTAAAACTCATTTTTGGAGCATTGGAAAGATTACTTGAATTACTCTTCCAATCTGTGCTATTTAATTGAATTTGATAACCTGCAGACCCAAATATTCCTAAATTTTTAAAAATATAATAAGTAAATTTTGGACTAAAATCTACTGAAACAACCTCAGTTGATAAATTTCGGTTTGCAGGAATCATTAATCCATCATTAAAATCGCTAGATGAATCTGCCGTATCGTGTAAGTTTAATGAAAGTCGATCTATGACTAAACCGGCTCTAAAACTCAACTGTATTGCATCATCATTAATAACTTTATAGCCAAAATGCGCTCGTAAGCTTGAAAGTTCAGATTCATTTTCAACAGATTGGTACATACTTTCCTTTTGAGCATTAGAAACCGAAAGCCCGAAAGTTGGGCGGTTATCCCAAAAAGCGAAATTCCATTCCAAACCAATATAATTAACCGCTACATCATTTGAGAAACTTGAAGGCAAATCTAATTCTGCCAACCTGCTGTTTAAGTGATTAAAGTCCAGCCCCCGATAATCGCGTGAAAACTCAAAAGAAAGCGATTTCATAATCCCTTTATTGGTCTCATCCTCACCTGTATCACTTTGACTCCTCCCACAAAATGAAACTAGAATCATAAGAATTAAAGTTGCTTTTTTAAATGTCATAATACTTATACTTAAAAATTATATTCAGATTCTATTCTCCCAATAACTGATACTTTACGCAGCTATAGCAAATGATTGATAATTAGCTGCCAATATAAAAATAAATAATGGCAAGCACGAATAATACAAAAAACAAGTGAAAAGTGTGATTTAAGTGATAAAACCCTGCAAGGTTTTGGAAATCTTGCAGGGTTAGTTAGAGCCATAGCAATTAAATAATTATAATTTTGATTTTGCAATCGAATCCAATAAGTTACCATTAAAATTGCATAAACAATTTTCAAACACTTTTTTTCCCTGGGCCGATTGATGTGCTTCTGACAAAGATTGAACCGAATCTGTTTTAATTTTTTTTGAGGTTTCTTCAGCAAGGCTATCGAGTAATCTATAATTTTCAATTCCAAGAGCAAAATCTGAAGCACCACTTTTATCCTCTTTTAAAACAGATTTTATTTCTTTCGATTCGTTAAAACCCAGCTTTAAGCATTTTTTAAAATAATACATTTTAAAATTTTTAAGCCAATATTGATCGTATTCTGAATGTTTTACCCGTGTAGTGTTACATGACACCAAGAACATTACCATTAGTAAAAACATAACTTTTTTTTCTCCATAATAAATGTATTTATTCTAAAACCCAAAAAAATCTACAAAAAACAAGTGAAAAGCGCAATTTAAGTAATAAAAACCCGCAAGTTTTGGAAACCTTGCAGGTTATTCTTTACAACCAGAGTTATTTTGATTTTATATCTAATCCTAGCCCAGAAAGAAGTAAATTCTAATCAATTACAATTAATCCAGACAAGCAGTACTAAGTAAAACCGCAATAGTCGGTGAAATATATTTTGTGTCTCCTCTGTCTACTGCAAATTTAACTTTAACCATCAACATAAATCCACCATCAGGATCAATGTTTCTACCTATTTGGTTATTGTAAAGATCCTTTTCTTTCTCAAAAAATACTAATCAGATGAATATTCCATCTTTCCATTTTTCAAATTCCTATATTTTGCTTTAGCGATAGAATCAATTTCTTGGTTGTAAAATGCATAATCTACACATCCACTGTAACCTTGATATTGACCTTCAACGTCAGGATAGCTTACAGGTTTTAGAGTTTCTGCGTAATTATTTCCCTTTTTACTAGCTAACTTCACTTCACTATGATATAATATTGCAACCTCCGTATATAGACCAATATCATTATATTTATTTCGCAAGGATTCACCAAATTCCTGATTAGTTATTCCATTTAAGCATCCCATTAATACACTTTTTTTAAAAGCTCTTACATATTCTTTATCTGTACTACCCACGTCAGTGATTTCTCTTTCAGTTTTACAAGAAACTAAAAGTAATATTAACATTAAAAAAATTAATCTAATTCCCATATCGCTATAGTTTTAACACCACCATTAGGTGTTGCGTAAGCATTACTAATACATTCTCCATCAATGATAGCGTCAACATGTCCTGAATAACCAGCTTGCGAATGACTGGAATTGATAATCACATAAATTCCATTCTTACCTTCCAAAGACTCAGTAACTTCTTCTAAATCATTTGCATCTGCACCTGTTAGCTCATAGATTGGATTACCAAATTTATGTCTCATAAATTTATCGAAAGAAACAGCGTCTAATATATAATTACTATTAACATCATTTTTATTAAAAATACTTTTTAAGGTTTTGTTTTTCAAATTTAAATTCATCTCTTTTTTCATCTTTACAATCATTTACAATTAGCGGAAACTTTGATCCTACTTCACTTTTTATCATTAAATAAAAAACTTCTTTTTTTAAGTCCATAAAGACAAGCCTGAACACTTTAATACCTTTCTCTTCATCAATAGTTTTCACTTCCATTTGAACAGAACCATTCTGTTTGTTATTTAAAACATAAATTCTCTTATTATTTTTCACATTCATATCCCTACTAATTATTTCATAACTTATTTTTTCTCCTAAATAAAAATGAATAGTATCATTTTCAATCTTAATTTGTGTATGTTCTACTTCGTCACAAGGAGAGTATAAATAATACTCTCCTTGATATACATTTAGTGAAACATAGCTCTCCTTATTATCTAGCAAAAACTTTGTTTTTGATAAGCTTTTTTCAGGCAAGATATACACACTATGTGTTTTTGATTTTTCTATATACAAAGTATCGGTTCTATCCTGTGAGTAACCGCACTTCATAATAAATAGTAGAGTAATAGTCCAAAATGATTTTTTCATAACTATAGAGGTTTACTTTTTCTTATCATCGTCATAATATATCCATCATTACTTTCGCTGAAATCAGTTTGAGAAGATCCTATTAACAAGCCTTGGCTCTGATCAAAATAAAATTTATTAGAGGTGCTTGCACCATAATCACTATAAGGCTCTTTTCCTGATGCATTATCAAAGAAAGTAAAATAATCCCCTTCACTGTCTGACCCCATCCCTACAACAACAACAAAGTGATCTGTCGTATTATCTGTCGCAGGATTTGGACTTCCAGGATGAGCGTCTACCCCAACTAAAATAAGTTAGGTGGGATTGATTTTTTATTCTGGCATCCTGTAAGTCGAGTAGAGCCTAACTTCTCTAGCATAAATCTTATCTCCAAAGAAATTTTCCTCCTCAATGAGGTATTTAAATTTTCCAATAAAAAAAGCATGAACATCTACCATTTGATAGTTTTGAAAAATTTCTGGATAAATAATTTTATCTTGATTTTCATTAATCCAAGTTGTGTCAATTAGCTTTACATCAGGAATTTTCATATCAAAATTCATATATTTTGATTTTACAAAACCAATTTGTCTTGAGTTATAAACAGTATCTTTCACGTGATAAAAAATTCTTGTTTGGTCAAAATAATTATTATTTTTTGACAATCTTACACTATACTGATGTCTATTTTCTTGATTTTCATAAAGAGGTAAATACACATAAACGGTATCGTGTGGGTACTTTTGCAATAATTCTTTCAAACCAGCTCTTTGAGCGTTTGAACTCCACACTATTAAAAAAAACATTAAATATTTAAATAGTTTCATATCAATTAAATAAATTTTCATCTACGTTTAAGTATTCTTTATACAACCCATATAATACATGATTCTCACTTAAGCTTATACTATTGTAAAAAGCCTCTGTATTTTGTAAGCCAGTATTTTAATAAGAAGAAATTATTTTTTATTCTTCCCACGAATAAGTAGTGTAGAGTCTAACTTCTCTAGCATACACTTTTTCTCCAAAAAAGTTTTCTTCTTCGATTATATACCTAGTTTTGCCAAGAAATAATTCATAAAGTTCCATAAATTGGTATTTTAGAAAAACATCAGGATATACTATTTTATCTTGATTATTGTTTATCCAAGTTGTATCGATTAACTTAAGATTTGGCACTTTTTTTGCTAAATTCATATATCGCGATTTAACGAAGCCAATTTGTTTACCTCCGTGAATACTATCCGGAACAGCGAAGTAAAAAATCTTTTCTCGTAAATAATTTGGAGATTTTTTGTAAAATTCATGTGTACCCATACGCGGTTGCTCATGAAACATGGGCAAGTAAACAAAAATGGTGTCTGTTTTGTGTTTTTCAAAAAGTTCAATTTGCCTCTTTGTTTGAGGATAAACGCTTGATATACATAAAATTACAATTATAAATTTAATTATTTTCATATTTTCTAGTTAAAAAGATTATTACCTAATCCGATGTATTTTATATACTTACCATACAACATATGCCCTTCACTCAACCAAATACTATTGTAAAACGCATCGGTATTCTGGAGTCCTCCTAAACTAAAATAGTAATAAAACTCGTTCCAATTCCACGGTGTATCAGGCAAAGTAATGTCAACAAAGTTTGTTTCATCTCTTGGATCTTCTACTTCTGTTTGCGTTCCTTCAAAATTATATTCACTTGCTCCAGCTTGGTGGTTTTGAGGGACAAGCAAGTTCAAAATTTGTGCCAGATTATTAGACAGGGTTGGCACCATTTTATCAAACATAAATTCGTGTTGAGCTGCTGCGCTATTTCCATCTAGTGCTACATTATAATCGTTTAAGCTTTCAGCCAAATCATTGTTATTTAAATCTTCAAGACTTGCTCCAAGGTTAGCGTTAATTAACTTTATATAAATATAGGCGTGAATAAATTCGTGCATAATTGTTTTCGCAATAGCTATCTTTGATACAGAATTAGAACCAACTAAACTGTTTTTATTAATTTGAATTGTTATATCTACAGCTTCATTACCCTCTGTTTCATTCAAGGTACCCATATGTAAAATTGCTTTACCGTGTGCAGGATCATTAGTATTTGAACTAGATAGGTTTTCAATAATTTCGAATTTCACATTCAGACGTTCATTCTCATCAAAGGTTTGCTGAATCATATTTTTAAACATAGAAGATTCTGTTACTGCTTCGTAAACTTCAATAAATCTTTCTTTCTCAGGTTCTGGATTTGTTTCGTCAGGAGTAACATTGGTTAAATCAATATTGTATGGGGATTTATATGATAATTCAAAATCTGGACTAAAATCAGGATTTTCATTCAAAACCTCAATCACTTCCATAATAAAATCTACTGCATCACTAGAATAATCTTCGCCTTCTAAAAAGTCCTGTATTTCATTTTTAGTATCATAGCTAAAATTATTAAAAATTTGCTGTGTGGCAGCATCTAAACCAGTGTAGAAATCATAAAAAGCATTGTACTCAAAACTTAAGTTTGGATAGGTAGTTGAAAATCCATTTGCATCAGCTAAGCCGGGCAAGGTGTAATTTGAGCCATCTCCTGGATCTCCATCTCCCGGGTCTTCAAAACCGCCTCCCCCTGGAGCATAACCACTATAACTTGGGTCTGGAAACATACTTCCGTCGGGATTACCATCTCCAGGATTTCCTCCTGAACCGTCGCCATCACCACCAGAAGAGCCTCCAGATTCAAGACAGTTCAAGTCTGTTATTACTTCATAAACTGGCGGCCCTAAATCTCCTGGATCTGCTACTTTACATTTTCCATTTTCAACTTCAGTAAAAGTATGTATGTTTTCTGGACACATTTCTGTATTAGCATTCACAAATGTGAAACATTCTGAGCCACTATCAGGGCTTCCTGGAAGTGTTGTACTAAACGATTCATACAGGTAAGTGTTTACATCCAACTCCCGTGTATAACCTACCAAGCCAACAAAGTTATCTAAGTCCTGAAAACTACCGTCTATTACACTTGGATAATCTGACTTTCTTAAGTCATAACGCAATAAACTAAAAAAACCATCTCCATTGTAATATTTGGTATAAATTAAATTTTCTGCTGGAACACTTCCAAAGTGATCATAATTAACAACTTGAAATGTATAGGTTGTTATTGAGTCGTGCTCAATCATATTTACTTCATCTAAAATAACTTCAAGTGGTGAATGCTCTTGAGAATTAATTGATATGTTGTTAACCTCTTTCAATTGGTTATAAATTGTTGGTATTTTACTTGACAAACGGCTTTCGTCTATAACCTCGTAAGCTTGATCTCTATTATTGCTTTTTTCAACTATATTTTGTGTACCTAAGTCATCATCAGAATTACATGATGGGAACAACAAACATATTACTGCAAGTATGGTATAAAATTTAAATTTCATTATTAATTGGATTAAAATTAGTGTTTATTATTTTTTATTCTAAAAAAAACAAAAAACACCTAAGTAAATCCTAACCAATTAATCCAGATAAGCAGTACTAAGTAAAACCATAACACACCAAAAGTCCAGCAACGCTGTGTGTGTGTGTGTGTGTGTGAAGTTAATCATATTAATCTCAATAAACGGTCGTTAACAGGTTGCTAATATAAACATAAAAATTAATAATACAAGAATAATATTGATAAATCAAAATATTTAAACCTTTAAACAAGACAAATACGTAATTAAAAAACCTACAAAACACACTACCCATAAGAGATTTAATAAATATATTCAGCATAAAAACAAACCTACTATTTTTCATAAGGCAGTTTTATCAGTTTTTTCTTATTAATATAATCAGAAAAACAAGTAACGCCATTTTTATTAAAAGTACAACTTTAGACATTACAAGGTTTTAGGGGGCGAAAGCATAAAATCATTTCATCTTTTGTGTTGTATGTAGCACGTTAAAAATAATTTTGAAAAAAATAAAGGATGAGGCAACTTTAGTTCAAGTTGTTTCGTCTATGTTAGTAGAAGCTAAATGCAAGAGTGAAAATTGTCAACTTACATAAGGATCTTAATCGAGATATCAAACAAGCGCAAAAGCAAAATCGCAAGGCGCAGTTTTATATCTACAAACGCTTTTCACCTAAAATGTTAAGCGTCTGTCGGATGTATATTTCTGATGTTCACTTTGCTGAAGATGTCATGTCGAAAGCTTTTGTAAAAGTGTTTGAAAACATACAGCAATATAAGTTCAAAGGCAGTTTTGAAGGCTGGATTCGCAAAATTATGGTAACAACAGCTATTGATTTTTTGCGTCAAAAAAAGCCGATTAGTTTTTCGACAGATTGTATCGAAAACTATGAACAAATAGAAATCGAAACAGTTCCTGAAGACAGAACCGAGCAGATTCAACACTGTATCGATTTGCTCCCTGAAGGTTACAAATTAGTCTTCAATATGTTTGTATTAGAAGGCTATTCGCACCAAGAAATCGCCGAACGATTACAGGTTTCAGAAAGCACTTCTAAATCGCAATTATACAAAGCAAAGCGCTTGTTGAAGAAGAAAATTGAAGAATTAGAGCAGCAAGATTATGGAGAAGTTTGAAGATAACATCAAAGAAAAATTAGAGTCGAGAAGGCTATCGCCTTCTGATGAGGCGTGGCTCAATATCAACAAAAAGCTGGAAAAAAAAGCAAAGAAAAAATACCGTCAAAAAATTATTATCATGGCGGTGGCGGCAAGTTTTGTTGGCATTCTCCTTAGTATCGGAATAAGTACGCTTGGTAATCATTCGGCTACCGATTCGGTTGTAGATTCAAATAAAAACGAAAAACCTATACAAACCGAGGAGTTCTCTGTTCAAAAAACAAACAAAAGAGCGGTAATTACACCAGTTAATCAACTGGTTTTTCAACCTAAAAAAACACCGCTCAACAAGCCAAAAATTACTGTTGATTATAAAATTTATTCAACCACCCATTTTAAGCCTGCAATTTCTTCAACTGAAAAAACAATGGCACAACAACTCTTAGCTGAAGCTGAATACGAAATCAAACAAGATTCTTTGCAGATGGAAGTTGAAAATTTATTGGCGGCAGCTAAATCTAACGTAAAAAAGCAAGCACATAAAGAACTGATAGACTCGATTGATCCAGCGAGTTTGTTAGCTGAAATCGACCCAGAAAGCACGCTTAATTTAAAAGAAAAAATCTGGCAAAGATTGGAAGAAAATTTCAAAGAAATAAAACTGAGTTTAAGCTCAAAATAAATTTGAATTAGCCGGGAATTGCTTATCAAAAACGCGCGAATAATTTTTTTTGATAAGCACATTATCCCATATTTTTTTAACCTATAAAACAACAAACCTATGCGAATTATTACAACTGTTTTTTTAGCTTTTTGGTTAAGCCTTTGGACAACCGATTTAGCTGCTCAAGAAACAACCGAGTTTACCGAAAATGAAAAACTTGACATCGAAAACTTTATCGATAAGTTAGAACAACAAGAAAAAGATCGGTTAAAAACGAAGATAAAATCGATTAATAACAAACGAGATGAAGGAGAAGTTTCTGAAGACGAAGCTTTGAGTCAAAAAGAAGCAGCTGCCGAAAAATCGGCTAAAAACATTGCTGAAATAGAAGAGCTCGTACATTTATACGCGCAACTCAAAAAAAGAAATTCTGGCGAAATTGACTTCGAAAATTTTGATGATGAAATTAAGCTTCACGAACATTCTGGACTTAGTGTTCTCGATCATATCATTATGAGAATTGAACAAAACTTGGAAAAGAAAGAGAAAAAGAAAGAGCCTAAAAAACCTTTAGAAGAAAGAGATTTACCGTATTCTTCAAGAACAAGTAGCAATTTGTTTTTTGCAGTTTCTTTCAACAACACACTTTCTGATGATTTTGGTTTAAACGATTCTCCTTTCAAATTTGCAGGAAGTAGAAGTTTTGAAATTGGCTATGAATGGAGTACACGCGTTTTTAAAGAAACTAATTTCTTGCGATTTAATTATGGAGTATCGGTTCAGTTTAATGGACTCAAGCCTAAAAACAATTCATTATTAGTTCAAGATGGCAACATTACTCAAATTGAAGAAGCAACTGTTGATTTGGATAAATCTAAGTTTAGAATGGATAATCTTATTTTACCGTTTCACCTTCAGTTTGGAACTAGTGAAACCGCTGTACTAAACAATGGAAACAAACGATTTAAAGATCAAAAATTCATCTTTGGTATTGGTGGTTTTGTAGGAGTTAATTTTTTAAACACCCAAAAAATCAAATATAACGAGGATGGCGACAACATAAAATACCGTTCTCGAGACGATTATAACACCAATAATATTCTCTACGGATTAAGTTCTTATATAGGTTGGGGAAGCATTTCAGCATTTGCACAATACAACCTCAACCCAATTTTTAAAGACAACCCAGTTGATTTTCATAATTTTCAAATTGGTGTTCGTGTGAAGTTATAATTTTGTTTTAGCCTGAAGTATAAAAAAACTGCCTTATCAATCTTGATAAGGCAGTTTTACTTTTTATAAGAATTGTCTTGTTAGCGACTACTCTTCATCCTCATCGATTTCTTGAATTTCAAAATCCTCCATAAATTTGGTGGTGTAGTTACCCGAAATATAGTCAGGATGATCCATCAATTGTCTATGAAATGGGATAGTTGTTTTAATCCCTTCAACTACAAATTCATCTAGTGCTCTTTTCATTTTATTGATTGCTTCTTCTCTGGTTTGAGCCGTAGTAATCAATTTAGCAATCATAGAATCGTAGTTAGGCGGAATTACATAACCGCTGTAGACGTGAGTATCTAATCGAATTCCGTGACCGCCTGGCGTGTGTAAAGTAGTAATTCTACCCGGAGAAGGTCGAAAGCCGTTGAATGGGTCTTCGGCATTAATTCGACATTCGATACTATGCAAATTCGGGTAGTAATTTTTACCTGAAATTGGCACTCCTGCAGCAACAAGAATTTGTTCTCTAATCAAATCATGATCAACAACTTCTTCCGTAATTGGGTGTTCTACTTGAATACGCGTATTCATTTCCATGAAATAGAAGTTGCGGTGTTTATCGACCAAAAACTCGATTGTTCCCGCTCCTTCATAGCCAATATATTCAGCAGCTTTTACCGCAGCTTTACCCATTTTTTCACGCAATTCCTTTGTCATAAAAGGAGAAGGAGTTTCTTCGGTTAATTTTTGATGGCGACGTTGCACCGAGCAATCTCTTTCCGAGAGGTGGCAAGCTTTTCCTGTTTGATCGCCAACAATTTGAATTTCGATATGTCTTGGCTCTTCAATGAGTTTTTCCATATACATACCATCATTTCCAAAGCCAGCTTTGGCTTCTTGTCGGGCAGACTCCCATGCTTTTTCAAGGTCTTCTTCCTTCCAAACAGCACGCATTCCTTTTCCACCACCACCAGCGGTAGCTTTAAGCATAACTGGGTAACCAATTTTTTTAGCTGTTTTTTTACACTCCTCAAAATCTTTCAAAATGCCTTCAGATCCAGGAACACAAGGAACACCAGCAGCTTTCATAGTAGCTTTTGCGGTTGCTTTGTCTCCCATTTTATCAATCATTTCGGCAGATGCGCCTATAAATTTGATATCGTGTTCGGCACAAATTTTAGAGAAATTAGCATTTTCAGAAAGAAAACCATAACCCGGATGTATAGCATCGGCATTGGTAATTTCTGCAGCTGAAATAATGTTAGGAATCTTCAAGTAAGATTCGCTACTTGGTGCTGGCCCAATGCAAACAGCTTCGTCTGCAAATCGAACATGCAAACTTTCTTTATCGGCCGTAGAGTAAACTGCGACAGTTTTAATGCCCATTTCCTTGCACGTTCTAATAATTCGAAGTGCAATTTCTCCTCTATTGGCAATGAGAATTTTTTTAAACATAGTAACTTGTTTTTATTCAACTAGCTTTAGGAAGCCGATCAATTGTTAAGATGGGTCTACTAAGAATAAAGGTTGATCAAATTCAACTGGAGAAGAATCGTCTACCAATACCTTAACAATTTTACCAGAAACTTCGCTTTCAATTTCATTGAAGAGTTTCATTGCTTCGATAGTACATAATACATCTCCTTCTTTTACGGTAGAACCAACCTCTACAAATGGTGGTTTGTCTGGCGAAGGTTTACGGTAAAAAGTACCAATAATTGGTGACTTAACCGTAACATATTTGTCATCTTCAGCACCAGATTCATCATTACTTCCTCCTGTGTTTTCTGTTTGCGCAGGAGCTTGTTGAGGGTTTTGTTGCGGCATTGCCTGTTGTGGCATTTGTTGAGGCATAGAACCCATTGGCATTTGTTGCACATAAGTGGTTCTTTCGTTGTCTTCTCCTCTACCGGTCTTAATGGTGACTTTTACGTCGTCCATTTCTAAACTTACTTCGCTTGCACCAGATTTAGCTACAAACTTTATTAAATTCTGAATCTTCTTTAAATCCATAGTTTTGGGTGTTTTAGTTTAGGAATTATAAGCCCATTTCAAGTAAATAGATCCCCATGTGAATCCACCACCGAATGCAGCAAATATTAAATTATCTCCTTTTTTTAGTTGTTTTTCGTAATCGCTTAATAATAATGGCAAGGTTGCCGATGTTGTGTTTCCGTAACGTTGAATGTTCATCAAGACTTTTTTCTGATCTAAATTCATACGTTTAGAAGTAGCATCAATAATACGTTTATTAGCTTGGTGAGCAACCAACCAATCTACATCTTTTTCCGTCAAATTGTTTTTCAGCATAATTTTTTCGCTTACATCTGCCATATTCGATACAGCAAATTTAAAAACGGTTCTACCATCTTGAAAGACATAATGCTGATTATTTTTCACAGTTTCTTCAGAAGCCGGCAATAATGACCCTCCTGCATCTATTTTTAAGAACTCTCTGCCAATTCCATCTGTTCTTAAAATTTCGTCTTGCACACCCATTCCTTCAGAATTTGGCTCAAATAAGACAGCGCCGCCGCCATCTCCAAAAATAATACAAGTTGCGCGATCTTCATAATTAATAATTGAAGACATTTTATCGGCCCCTATTAGCAGTACTTTTTTATATTTCCCTGATTCTATAAATGCTGATGCTGTAGACATTCCGTACAAAAAACTAGAACAAGCAGCTTGCAAATCGTATGAAAAAGCATTTGTTGCTCCAAGCTTTGATGCTGTATAAGCAGCTGTAGAAGCTACTGGCATATCGGGTGTTGCTGTAGCAAAAATCACCAAATCGATATCTTTAGGATCGAGTCCTCTTTTTTCTAATAAATTTTTGCTTGCTTGAATCCCTAAATAAGAAGTCCCTTTGTTAGGATCTTTAAGAATACGACGTTCTTTAATGCCAGTTCGAGAGGTAATCCATTCATCATTGGTATCTACCATTTCTTCTAACATTTTATTGGTTAAAACGTCCTCTGGAACATAAGAACCAACAGCAGTTATGGCTGCTTTAATTTCACTCATAGAGTTTTGTTTAAACTATACACTATAGCAAGAAATAAAATCTCTTACTTTTTTACAATAAAATATCCTGCAAAGTAAGTTGTTTTTTAGACTTAATCAAAAAACTTAGTCAACAAATATTTAAACAATAAGTATTTATCTCTTTTCTAACTTTTATTTAAAGTTATTTTACAAAACAAAACTGCCTGCAAACGGTTTATTGCAGGCAGTTTTTTACACCTATAACTCTTACAAATCAAACTTGATTCCTTGCGCTAAAGGCAATTCTGTTGTGTAATTTATCGTATTGGTTTGCCTTCTCATGTAAATCTTCCAAGCATCTGAACCAGATTCTCTGCCGCCGCCGGTTTCTTTTTCACCACCAAAAGCACCTCCGATTTCTGCTCCAGAAGTACCGATATTTACATTTGCAATACCACAATCAGACCCTTCTACAGACAAGAAACGCTCTGCTTCTCTTAAGTTATTGGTCATAATTGCAGATGAAAGTCCTTGTACTACACCGTTTTGCATTTCAAGCGCATTTTCTAAATCGCCGCTATATTTCATAATATAAAGTACAGGAGCAAATGTTTCGTGTTGTACAATTTCAAAATGATTTTCTGCTTCAGCAATGGCTGGCTTTACGTAGCAACCGCTTTCGTAGCCTTCTCCTTCTAAAACTCCACCTTCAACTAGAATATTTCCGCCTTCTTCTTTTACTTTCTCAATGGCTTTCAAGTAATTATTTACAGCATCTTTATCGATTAGTGGCCCAACGTGGTTGTTTTCATCTAATGGGTTCCCTATTCTGATTTGCTTATAAGCATCTACAATTGCATCTTTTACTTGATCGTAAATATCTTCATGAACAATTAGGCGACGTGTAGAAGTACAACGCTGACCGCAAGTTCCTACTGCACCAAATACAGCTCCAATTACCGTGTTTTTAATATCAGCATCTGGAGTAACAATTATGGCGTTGTTTCCACCTAATTCTAACAATGATTTTCCTAAGCGTTTTGCTACTGCTTGCGCTACAATTTTACCCATTCGGATAGAACCTGTAGCTGAAACTAAAGGAACACGCTTGTCGTTTGTCATGTATTCACCTACTTTATAATCGCCTGTAACCAAAGAAGAAATTCCTGCTGGAACTCCATTTTCTTCAAATACACGGGCTGCAATTTTTTGACAAGCAACCGAAGTCAATGGTGTTTTTTCTGATCCTTTCCAAATACAAGCATCACCACAAACCCAAGCCAATGCAGTATTCCAAGACCAAACAGCAACTGGGAAGTTGAAAGCAGAAATTATTCCAACAACTCCTAATGGATGCCATTGTTCGTACATGCGGTGACCTGGACGTTCACTATGCATCGTTAAACCGTGTAATTGTCTTGACAAGCCTACAGCAAAATCACAGATATCAATCATTTCTTGAACTTCTCCAAGTCCTTCTTGATAAGATTTTCCCATTTCATAAGAAACCAATTTACCAAGTGGCGCTTTTAGGCGTCTAAGTTCATCATTAAATTGTCTCACCACTTCGCCTCGTTGTGGAGCAGGCATTTTTCGCCATTCCTTAAAGCCTTTTTCTGCGGTAGTTATTACTTTTTCGTAGTCTTCTTTTGTTGTCGCTTTTACCGTTCCGATATAAGCGCCATCTACTGGAGAGTAAGATTTTATTTCTTCTCCATTTGCAAAGAAATCTGTACCTACCGACGTACCATTATTTCTATCTTCAATTCCAAGCTCTTTTAAAGCTTCATTAATTCCAAATTTTTTTGCTATTTCACTCATTTAAAGTCAGTTTTAATAATTTTTAATTCACATTTAGCTGCGAAAGTAATAAAAAGCAATCGATTAAAAGAGATGCCTTTCATTTCTTAGTAGAATATTAATGTTTATCAACTTACTGAATGTGATTTTTCTGATTTTGAATTCACTTTTAACCATAGTAAAACTGTACTTTTGCACTAAAAAGTGAGTACATTTCAGTTTAAAGAATTTAGCGTTAATCAAGATCGATGCGCAATGAAAATTGGCACCGATGGTGTTTTGTTAGGAGCTTGGGTCGACTTAAATTTTCAGGCACAACAAATACTTGATATTGGTGCAGGAACAGGTATAATTGCGCTACAAATGGCGCAACGCAGCAATGCCGAGCTTATTGATGCTATTGAATTGGATCCTGATGCTTACGAACAATGCGTTGAAAATTTTGAACAAAGTTTATGGGGAGACCGCTTATTTTGCTATCACGCTAGTTGGCAGGAATTTGTTGATGAAATGGATGAAACCTATGATTTAATTATTTCAAACCCGCCATTTTTTGACCACAAGAATGATAACCGACTAGAAAGCGCCAGAAATACTGCGCGTTTTACCGACCAATTACCTTTTGACGAATTACTAAACGGCGTTGCCAAATTCCTTCACAAACAAGGAAAATTTGCCACGATTATTCCCGTTGATATTTTTGATAAATTTTGTCGCATTGCTAACCACAATCAATTACATCTCAATCGATTGTGTTACGTAAAAGGAAATGCCGATAGTCCTACAAAAAGATGTTTAGCTGAATTTGGTTTTGAAAAGAAAGATCATACACCAGAACATTTAATCATCGAAAAAGCAAGGCACGAGTACACCGATGAATATATCGCTATTACCAAGGATTTTTATTTAAATATGTAATTGATTATGAAGCCAGAAAAAACAAGATGCAGTTGGTGTTTAGCCACTCCCGAATATATTGATTATCACGACAAAGAATGGGGCGTTCCTATAAAAAACGATCAGCTTTTATTCGAATTTTTGTGTTTAGAAAGTTTTCAATCTGGACTGAGTTGGCTTACCGTTTTAAAAAAACGAGCGCATTTCAGAAAAGCTTTTGCCAAATTTGATTTTGAAAAGGTAAAAGATTTCAACAATGAGCAAGTTGAAAAACTCTTGCAAAACAGAAACATCATTCGTCATCGAGGAAAAATAGAAGCCAGCATTAATAATGCACAAAAACTGATTCAAATACGTCAAGAATACGGTAGTTTTTCCGATTTTATTTGGCAATACATTCAGCATACGCCCATTCAAAATCAATACAACGAGCTTTCTGAAGTTCCTACTCAAACTCAAATAAGCCAAGAAATTAGTCGTGATTTAAAGAAAAAAGGCTTCAAGTTTGTTGGTCCAACCACGATTTATTCATTTATGCAAGCTATCGGAATGGTCAACGACCACCTAACTAGTTGCTTTCGACATCAAGAAATAAAGCATCAAAACAATTCAATTTAAAACTATTTTGATTTAAGCTTTTATCGATAACAGAACTTGTTATTTTTGCAAACTCATATTTTAGATATCAAAAAAAATGTACAGAAGTCATACTAACGGAGAATTACGTATAGCTCATAAAGACCAAGAAGTGTCTTTATCGGGTTGGGTTCAAAAATCTAGAGATAAAGGATTTATAATTTGGGTAGATTTACGCGATCGCTACGGAATTACGCAATTGGTTTTTGATGCCGAACGTACTCCGAAAGAAATGATGGAAAAAGCCCGAAAACTGAATCGTGAATTTGTGATTCAGATCAAAGGAAAAGTAATTGAAAGAGAGTCTAAAAACGCACAAATTCCCACTGGAGAAATCGAAGTTTTGGTAGATGAACTAACTATTCTAAACGAATCCAAAACTCCTCCTTTTACAATTGAAAATGAAACCGATGGCGGCGAAGATCTTCGGATGAAATATCGTTATCTTGATATTCGACGAAATCCGGTAAAAGAAAAACTCATCTTCCGAAGTAAAGTTACAATGGAAGTTAGAAAGTTCTTAGCCAACCAAGATTTTGTAGAAGTAGAAACTCCTTATCTTATCAAATCTACTCCCGAAGGTGCTCGCGATTTTGTAGTACCAAGCCGAATGAATAGCAACCAATTTTATGCACTTCCACAATCGCCACAAACTTTCAAGCAATTGTTGATGGTCGGTGGAATGGATAAATATTTTCAGATTGTAAAATGCTTTAGAGATGAAGATTTACGTGCCGACAGACAACCTGAATTTACACAAATTGATTGTGAAATGGCTTTTGTAGAACAAGAAGACATCCTAACTACTTTTGAAGATTTAACGCGTCATTTATTAAAAGAAATCAATGGTGTTGAAGTTGATAAGTTTCCGCGCATAACTTACGATTACGCAATGAAAACTTATGGAAACGACAAACCAGATATTCGTTTTGGAATGAAGTTTGGCGAACTGAATGACCTTGCGCAACACAAAGATTTCAAAGTCTTCAATGAAGCTGAATTAGTCGTTGGGATTGCTGTTCCTGGCGGTGCTGAATTTTCAAGAAAAGAAATCGATAAACTTGTTAAATGGGTACAGCGCCCTCAAGTTGGTGCAAAAGGAATGGTTTACGTAAAATATAATGAAGATGGCAGCTTTAAATCTTCGGTAGATAAATTTTACGACCAAGATGATTTGGCGGCTTGGGCAAAACGCACCGAAGCCAAACCAGGCGATTTAATTTGTGTGCTTTCAGGAGAAACAAATTCAACTCGAAGCCAATTAAGCGCCTTAAGAATGGAAATGGCAACTCGACTTGGACTCCGCAAATCAAATGAATTTGCACCACTTTGGGTCATCGATTTTCCTTTGTTAGAATGGGACGAAGAAAGCCAGCGCTACCACGCAATGCACCACCCATTTACGGCACCTAAAGCCGATCAGATTCCACTTTTAGCTACAAATCCAGGCGCTGTAAAAGCCAATGCATACGATTTGGTTTTAAACGGAAATGAAATCGGTGGTGGATCGATTCGGATTTTTGATAAAGAAACGCAATCAACTATGTTCGATTATTTAGGCTTTAGCGAAGAAGAAGCGAAAAAACAATTCGGATTTTTGATGGATGCTTTTCAATACGGCGCTCCACCACACGGAGGAATTGCTTTTGGTTTAGACCGATTGGTAGCTATTTTAGGTGGACAAGAAAGTATTCGAGATTTTATTGCATTTCCAAAAAACAATGCAGGAAGAGATATTATGATTGATGCTCCTGCTGAAATCGATTCAACTCAATTAGAAGAATTAAAACTTCAATTAGTTCGAGAAAAAGAATAAAATTCAAATTGCACTTGAACAACCAAAAGTCGAAAACCAATTATTTTCGACTTTTGATTTTTTTGAATTCAATATCAAAATACGTTCAGCCAATTGAATAGTTAAACTTTATTTACCTTTACCACTCTAAAAATTGTACCATGAATCAACCAAAAAGATATACCATAACTGCAGCATTACCATACACCAACGGCCCTATTCATATTGGTCATTTGGCTGGTGTTTATATTCCTGCAGATATTTATGCACGCTACTTAAAACTCAAAGGCGAAGATGTGCTTTTTGTTTGCGGCAGCGATGAGCACGGTGTACCAATTACCATAAAAGCTAAAAAAGAAGGTATTAGCCCACAAGATGTAGTCGATAAATACAATGCAATAATCAAAAAATCGTTTAGTGATTTTGGCATTCAGTTCGATAATTATTCTAGAACCTCAGCGCCAATTCACCATAAAACTGCTGCCGATTTTTTTCAATCGATGTACGAGCAAGGAAAATTTATTGAAGAAACAGCAGAACAACTGTACGACGAAAAAGCAGAACAATTTTTAGCCGATCGATTTGTGACGGGCACTTGTCCCAAATGTGGCAACGAAGAAGCTTATGGCGACCAATGCGAAAAGTGCGGAACTTCGCTAAGCGCCAATGAATTGATTAATCCTGTTTCTGCAATTACAGGAAATTCACCGATTACCAAAAAAACCAAACACTGGTATTTGCCCTTAGACCAATACGAACCTTGGTTAAAAGAATGGATTATAAAAGAACATAAACAGGATTGGAAACCTAATGTTTATGGGCAATGTAAATCTTGGATAGACGAAGGTTTGCGACCACGAGCGGTAACACGAGATTTAGACTGGGGAATTCCAGTTCCTGTTAAAGGCGCCGACGGTAAGGTTTTATATGTTTGGTTTGATGCACCAATTGGCTACATTTCAGCTTCAAAAGAATGGGCCGAAAGAGAAGGAAAAAACTGGGAACCCTATTGGAAAGATCAAGACACGAAACTTGTTCATTTTATAGGAAAAGATAATATTGTTTTTCACTGCATCATATTTCCTTGTATGCTAAAAGCAGAAGGAAGCTATATTTTGCCAGACAATGTTCCTGCTAACGAATTTTTAAATCTTGAAGGACGCAAACTATCAACTTCAAAAAATTGGGCAGTTTGGTTGCACGAGTACCTAGAAGATTTTCCTGGCAAAGAAGATGTGCTTCGTTATGTTTTAACAGCCAACGCTCCCGAAACAAAGGATAATGATTTTACTTGGAAAGATTTCCAAACTAGAAACAACTCAGAATTAGTAGGCATATTCGGAAATTTTGTTAACCGAGTAGTCGTTTTGACCAACAAATATTACCAAGGAGTTGTTCCTGAAAAAGCTAGCCTTGAAGCAATCGATATTAATGTTTTGGAAGGGATTAAAAAATCGACTACAACAATAGCTAATTCATTAGAGAAGTATAGGTTTAGAGAAGCACAAGCCGAAATGATGAATTTAGCACGCTTAGGAAACAAATATTTAGCCGATGAAGAACCGTGGAAAAAAGCCAAAACAGATCCTGAAAGAACAAAAACTATTATGTACGTTGGGCTACAAATTGCTGGTGCATTAGCCATAATCGCTGAGCCGTTTTTACCTTTTACAGCTACCAAACTTAGAAAAATTCTCCAAGAAGAAAATGTGGTGAAACATATTACTTGGAATGACATTGTTAGTACTGAAGAGTTGCTTCCAGCGGGACATCAAATCGGTCAGGCAGAACTTCTATTTGCTAAAGTTGAAGACCAAGAAATCAACCAGCAACTTGAAAAACTAGAAGCGACCAAAAAAGCTAATGAAAATGAAAATAGCCCGGTAGAACCCGCTAAAGAAGAAGCTACTTTCGACGATTTTACCAAAATTGATTTGCGTGTTGGAACTATTCTAGAAGCTAAAAAAATTCCAAAAACCAAAAAATTATTGGCCCTTAAAGTAGATACAGGAATCGATGTTAGAAGCATTGTTTCTGGTATTGCAGAAAGTTATCAACCAGAAGATATCATTGGAAAAAAAGTAAGTGTATTGGTCAATTTGGCACCTAGAAAACTACGTGGTGTGCAAAGCGAAGGAATGATTTTGATGACAGAAGATGCTAACGGAAAGTTAATATTCATTAACCCAGCTAGTGATTCTGTAAAAAATGGAGAAATAATTTCTTAAATTTGGGGAAATCGATTTTAAATAAAAAACAATAATATGGAAAACATTGAAAATTACACTAGCATTGCCATTGAAAAAATAGCTGCTTATCTGCCTAGTATTGTTGGTGCTATTATAGCAGTAATTTTAGGTCTTTGGATCATCAAATTCTTGACAAACAAGATCAGAAAGATGTTAACAAAAAGAGAGGTTGAACCTGCGATAACTGGGTTTACTGTAAATCTTTTAAACATAGGCTTAAAAATTCTTCTCTTTATTATAGTAATTACAAAATTAGGAGTAGAAACCACTTCATTCGCAGCATTAATTGCATCTGCAGGTTTAGCGGTTGGTTTAGCTTTACAAGGATCACTTTCTAATTTTGCTGGTGGTGTTCTAATTATTTTATTAAAACCCTTTAAAGTAGGCGATTTTATAGAAGGTCAAGGAGAATCAGGAACGGTAGAAGAAATTTCATTATTCTACACACATCTAATCACCATTAATAACCAACGTATTGTTATTCCTAACGGACAATTATCCAACAATAAAGTAATTAACTATTCTTCTGAAGAAACGCGGAGACAAAATATGACTATTGGTATTTCGTATGACAGCGACATAGAGGTAGCAAGAAAAACTTTATTGAAAATTGTAGAAGGACAAGAAAAAATCTTAAAAGATCCTGCTCCAGTGGTTTTAGTTTCCGAACTTGCTGATAGTTCAGTTAACTTGAGTTTACGTTATTGGACCAAAACATCAGAATTTTGGCCTATACATTTTGAAGTTATGGAACAAGCTAAAATTCAATTAGAAGCTGCTGGATGTTCAATTCCTTTCCCTCAGCACGATGTTCATTTGTTTAAAGAAAACAGTTAAACTGAACTTATAAGAACCAAAAAAACCGTTTCAAAAGAATTATTTGAAACGGTTTTTTTATGGACTATTTTTGGTTTCTGCCTTCGTCAAAATCACTTCTACAATCTACTATTTCTGTAAAATACCGTATCATTACAGATTTACAATTGAAACAAAATCATTACAATAAAGCCTGCTTTATTAAAACAGGATTTTTTAAAAATATTATTAAACTGAAGCATTTAATCCAAATAGTAAGTTCCCCCTATTTGAAACATAAACATCCAGTCATTACTTTTATTCTGGCTACCTCTTGGGTCAAGTCCATCAACAAAATCAGATCCATAAAAATGCCATTTCGCTTCAGCAAACAAGTCAAAATTCTGAGATAAACGGTATCGCGTACCTAATTGGAAATTAACAGAAAGTGTTATTTCACTACTGTCATTAATTCGTTCTCTATCACCAGAATTTGCTGGCAAAAAGGTGGGAAATGTATTTTCTACAGAACCCAATCTACCGTTTAAATTGGTTCCAGATTCCGGGTTAAAATAAACTAAACTTATTCCTGCACCTGCATAAGGCTGAAACGTGTTGGTTTGCCTTTCGTAAGATCGAATATCAAACCAATTCCATTCTAAGCCTGTTCCAATTTCTAGAACACGTGTCTCTCCATACATTTCTTGTAACATGATAGCTCCTGTACTATTTCCTTCAGACCATCTACCATAATGACTCAACTCGGTGTAATGAAACATTAATTGGTTTCTCATTTTGAAATGTTGGTTAAAATAAGCGCTGGTATTTCCATACGCAAAATTGACATGATGGATTAAAGAAGCACCATAACCCGTGTTTCCTAAATTAGTTTTGTTATCTCCTCGTTCACCCCAGTCTCCTCTAAATGAAACAGGTCCAGCACCAAAACTTAGTTCATGAAATGAAGTTTGAGCATAATTTGATAACGGAAATAGTGTAAGACCTCCCAAAATAAGCAAACTAAATAGCTTGGTTTTCATATAGTTTAGATATTAATCAAAAGCAAATATATAAAAACAATATTCATAATGAAATAATATTTCTGATGCATTTTAAAACAAAAAAGCGGTATCGCATTTTGCTAAAACAGAAAAACTAAGCTATTAAACGATTGTTTAAACTTACTTACTTTTGATTCTATTAAGGAAATAGTTTAGAATATATTTTATATTTGTTTTTGTATAATATTGATATTTAATAACGTATGAAACCTAGTGTAAAAGAATTTTTAGACAAGGTTTCGGCACAAAACCCAAATCAGTCAGAATTTATTCAAGCTGTTCATGAAGTTGCTGAAACCATTATTCCTTTTATTGAAGAAACCTCAAAATACCAAAATCAAAAACTTCTCGAACGAATGGTAGAACCAGAGCGAGTCGTGCTCTTTAGAGTTACTTGGTTAGATGATGATGGTACTATTCAAATTAATCGCGGTTACCGGGTACAAATGAATTCTGCCATCGGACCATACAAAGGCGGACTCAGATTTCACCCTTCTGTAAACATAAGCATCCTTAAGTTTTTAGCTTTTGAGCAAGTGTTTAAAAATAGCCTAACCACGCTACCGCTTGGCGGCGGAAAAGGTGGTTCAGATTTCAATCCTAAAGGAAAATCTGACAACGAAGTAATGCGTTTTTGTCAAAGTTTTATGACCGAATTATACCGACATATTGGCTCAGAAACCGATGTCCCTGCTGGCGATATTGGTGTTGGATCTCGTGAAGTCGGCTATTTATTTGGTCAATATAAACGAATTCAAAATCAGTTTACAGGAATTTTGACAGGAAAAGACGAGGCCTACGGCGGATCGCTAATTCGTCCAGAAGCAACCGGTTACGGCAATGTGTATTTTGCTCAAAGCATGCTAAAAACTAAAAATGAATCGCTTAAAGACAAAACCATTTTAGTTTCTGGCTCAGGAAATGTTGCTCAATATGCTACCGAAAAAGCGATCGAATTAGGCGCAAAAGTCCTAACCCTTTCTGATTCTGATGGATATATTTATGATGAAAACGGTATTAATAGCGAAAAATTAGCTTTTGTAATGGAGCTTAAAAATGAAAAAAGAGGTCGCATAAAAGAATATGTCGAGCAGTATCCATCAGCAAAATTTTATGAGGATAAAGCACCGTGGGGTGAAAAAGCAGACATTGTTTTGCCTTGTGCAACTCAAAATGAATTGGATAAAAATGATGCCCAAAAACTTATTGGTAACGGATGCATGTTAGTTGGCGAAGGTGCTAACATGCCTTGTACTCCGGATGCTATTGAAGTTTTTAAAGAAGCTAAAATTCTATTTTCTCCAGGGAAAGCTTCAAATGCGGGAGGTGTTGCCGTTTCAGGTTTAGAAATGTCTCAAAACGCTATTCGGTATAATTGGAATGCAGAAGAAGTCGATCAGAAACTAAAAGATATTATGGAAGATATTCATCAGAAATGCGTAAAATATGGGCGACAGGACGATGGTTTTATCGATTATGTAAAAGGAGCTAATATTGCTGGATTTGTAAAAGTTGCAGATGCTATGCTAGCACAAGGTGTTGTTTAATAAACTGTAAGAAAGACTGTTTCAACTTAACTTCAATGGATTGGCTTGCAACTGAAATCGGTTTTATTATTCCTAGAGAAGTGACTAAAAAATATTTTGTTCGTCTAGTTTTGAAACAGTCTTTTTTATTTAGCAACTAAAAGCTATACAAAGTTATTGGGTTATATTTGCCATATTTGCAAGGCTAAAGCTTTTTTAAAAATATAAGTATGAAAAAAACATTCTTGCTTTTTTGTTGCTTTTGTTGCAGCCTAATGTTTGCTCAAGACTTTTCTATTTCTTGGCAAGCACATTCGTCTTACTTTAATGTAAAATCTATTACTGAAGCCGATAATATTTTAATCATTGCAGCAGAAAATGCGGTGTTTGAATACGATACTGAAACACAAGAAACCAAGACCTATACTACTGTAGACGGGTTGTCTGGCAACGGAATTTCTGAAACCTACTACTCCGCCAATTATAATATTATTGTTGTTGGGCACAACAATGGACTCATTCAGCTAATCGATCGCGATAGCGAACAAGTAACAAATCTTGTAGATATCGTCAATCGTGTTACTATTTCCCCCGATCGAAAATCGATTAATCATTTTCTTGAATATCAAAACAAATTGTATATCGCAACAAGTTTTGGTATTGTAGAGTTCAAATTATCGAGTGAAGAGTTTGGAGACACGTTTTATATTGGAGAAAATGGAACTCAAGTTCAGGTAAATCAAACTGCCATAAACCCAAATACCAACACTATTTATGCTGCAACTTTTTTAGATGGTATCCGTTATGCTGATTTAAGTAATCCTAATCTTATTGATTTCAACTATTGGAATCAGATTTCTAACGGAACCTATACTGCTGCTGCATTTTTTAAAAATAATATTTACCTAGCACGCCTAGACAATTCACTTATTAAAATTGAAAATAATCAACAAGTTTTAGAAAATACTTACAGTACTCCAATTCGCGATTTACGAGTAAGTCAAAACAATTTATTAGCCATAACAGCTACCGAAGTTTATGGTTATGATAGTCAATTAGATGAAGAACTATTAGCCTTCAACCCAGCGGGTATTGCTAATTTAGACTTAGAAACAGCTATTCTTAAAAATGATTTTATTTATTTAGGCGACAGAAATTTAGGTCTAATACAAGAAACGCTTCCGCCCTCAGCATCTCAACCCAAATTTTTAAGTCCAGATGGCCCTATTTTAAATCGCGTTTTTAGTTTAACAACTGCAGAAAATGAACTTTGGGTAACCTATGGAGAATACACACAATTCTTTAATCCTTACCCGCTCAATTCTAGAGGCATAAGTCATTTTAAAAATAATTTATGGTCGAATATTACTTTTGAAGATTTAGGTGATTCAAGAGTTTTAACCGATGTAAGTATTGATTCAGAAAACCCTAACAAGGTCTATATTAGTAGTTTTATAGACGGGTTGTTAACCCTAGAAAACAAAGTACTCATTAATCGTGACAATGCCGATAACAGCAATATTGAAAATGTAAATAATGTAACTAACGACGCTAGGATTGGTGCAAGTGTAATTGGTCAAGATAATAATTTATACTTTACGAACTCACTAACATCGAGTCCTATCAAAAAAAAATCTCCTAGTGGTGAAATTTCTTCAATCAATTTTTCTAACACTTTAACTTCTCCAGAAACAGTAAATGTTGCAAAAATAACCACCGACCAAAACGGAATTATTTTTGCTGCTAGTTTTGAAGATGGAATTCTTGCTTATGATCCTTCAACAGGAGCAACAGCTAATATCACCAGAAATACAGCAGGCGTAGATTTTCCAAGCGTAACCAACGACAATCCTATAATTAGCGCTCTGAAAGCAGATAAAAACAATCGGTTATGGATAGGAACATCAGATGGTTTAAGGGTCTTATTTAATCCTAGTAGTGTTTTTGATCCAGCTGAAGGCATTAACATTTCCTCCATCATTATCGAAGAAGATGATGGTGTTGCTCAAGAACTTTTATACGAGCAATCTATTACAGCAATTGCTGTTGATGGAGCAAATAACAAATGGATAGGAACTGCAGATTCTGGTGTTTTTCAGGTTTCTCCAAATGGTCAAGACGTTTTACAACACTTTACCCAAGATAATTCGCCCTTGCCTAGCAACAATATAACGGCAATAGCCATCGATGGCAGTAGTGGCATTGTATATTTAGGAACTACAGATGGCTTGGTTTCTTACAGAAGCAACATTACCGAACCGCAAGAAAATTTAAGTCAAGTAAGAGTATTTCCAAACCCTGTTCGCCCAAGCAATTCGGGAACAGTAACCATAGACGGTTTAAGTCAAGAAGCTAATGTAAAAATTACTGATATTAATGGGAATTTAGTGTACGAAGAAATTACTCAAGGAGGAAGTGTTATTTGGGACACCACAGCTTTTGGTCAATACAAAGTAGCTTCGGGCGTTTATTTAGTGTTAGTTACTGGCACCGATGAAGTAGATACTCAAGTTAAAAAAATAATGATTATTCGCTAATGCAAGTCAAAAGCACTGCTATTGTTTTTTCGATTATTAAGTATGGCGAAAGCGATTTAATTGTGAAGTGCTTTACGCAAGAAAACGGTATGCTTTCTTTCATTATAAAGGGAATTAGAAAAACTAAAAAAGGTAAACTAAAAACATCTTTTTTTCAACCGCTTAGTATTTTAGACTTGGAATACACGCATAGAAACAACAAAAATTTACATTTTATTAAAGAAGCTAGACCTGCCCATAATTTGTATCATTTGCAAACCAATATCTACAAGTCAGCTATCGCTATTTTTCTAGCTGAGGTTTTAAACACAGCTATTCAAGAAGAGGAAGCCAACGCATCGCTCTTTGCCTTTTTAAAATCAACAATAGTTGAGCTTGAAAACACAAACAATTTTGCTAACTTACACTTATTCTTTTTAGTAAACCTAACCAAATTTTTAGGATTTTATCCAGACACCAGCGAAATTGAATTCCCGTATTTTAATCTAACTGAAGGTAAATTTCAACTAAAACCAAGCACAGAAATCACTATCGAGGACAGAAGTCTGCAAAAATTTAAAGCTATTTTGCAAAGCTCTGATCAGGCTATAAAAATGACGCAAAAAGATAGAAATCAGTGCATTGCCTTAATACTTCGTTTTTATGAAATTCACTTAAGTGGATTTAGGTCACCGAAATCATATCAAATTTTAAAAGAGCTGTTTTAAACAACAATCAAAAAAGAAATAGAATACAGTCTATAAACCATAGCTTTTATTATTTTTGACACTCATAATACAACAATACTATGGTAAGACATAATTGGACAAAAGAAGAAATTATAGCTATTTACAACAAGCCAGTAATGGAGTTGCTGTATGAAGCGGCAACAATACATCGTCAATCTCACGACCCAAATCAAGTACAGGTATCAACACTATTATCGATAAAAACGGGTGGTTGTCCTGAAGATTGTGGTTATTGTCCACAAGCTGCACGCTATCATACCGATATAGAAGGAAATGACCTAATGAGTGTTTCCCAAGTAAAAGCACAAGCATTGCGCGCCAAACAATCGGGAAGTTCACGTGTTTGTATGGGTGCCGCTTGGCGAAATGTAAAAGACGGCGAAGAGTTTGATCAAGTTTTAGAGATGGTACGAACCATCAACAAGCTTGATATGGAAGTTTGTTGTACCTTAGGAATGGTTACCGAAAATCAAGCAAAACGATTAGCAGAAGCAGGTTTATATGCATACAATCACAATTTAGATTCATCTGAAGAATACTATAAAGAAGTAATTTCAACCCGCGGATTTGAAGATCGGCTAACAACCTTAGATAATGTTCGAAAAACAAATGTTACCGTTTGTAGCGGCGGTATCATTGGAATGGGAGAAAGCATTGAAGATCGCGCTGGAATGTTGGTTGCTTTGTCTACCTTAAATCCACAACCTGAATCTGTTCCAATAAACGCCTTAGTTCCAGTTGAAGGAACACCTTTAGAAGAACAAGAAAAAGTTTCTATTTGGGAAATGCTTCGAATGGTAGCAACTACGCGAATTGTTATGCCCGAAACACAGGTACGCCTTTCAGCTGGTAGAACCGATATGAGTAAAGAAGGACAAGCATTGTGTTTCTTTGCAGGAGCAAATTCAATTTTTGCTGGCGACAAACTTCTAACCACGCCAAACCCTGATGTTAATGAAGACATGGCTTTATTTAAAGAACTAGGACTTACACCACAAAAACCATTTACCAAAAAGTCGCAACCTAAAACGGTTGAAGCAGAAGCTTCAACATATCAAGCTAAAGGAGAAAAACCAAAATGGTCTAGACCAAACCATAAAATTGACCGAAATCTTAAGGCTAAAGAAGAAGCCAAAAAAGCCAAAGCATAATTTATATTGCCTCTGGTAATTAATATCCAGAGGCATAGTTACGCCATCATATATTTCTTTTGTATTTTTGTGAGGTTACGAATGTATGGCGATTTAAATAAAATCAGATGAGTAAGGGATTTAATGTTACCGAAGTACCAAGAGTAAAATCGATAAGCAAAGCAGATTTTGTCGAGCAATTTGTGAAGCCACAAAAACCTGTTGTTATCGAGAATTTAGCTAGCGACTGGGAAGCATTTCGCCTTTGGAGCTTTGAGTATTTTAAAGAAATTGCTGGCGATGTAGAAGTGCCATTATACGATAATCGGCCGTTAAGCTCGAAGTATATGTACAACGAGCCACACGCTAAAATGAAATTGAAAGAATACGTAGACCTCATAAAATCGCAACCTACTCAGTATCGAATTTTTTTATTTAACCTCATTAAAGAAGTCCCTGAACTTCAAAATCACTTTAAGGTACCTGATTTAGGAATGAAATTTCTAAAAGATTTACCTTTTTTGTTTTTTGGTGCCGAAGATAATAAAGTGTTTATGCACTATGATATTGATTTTGCCAATATTTTGCATATTCATTTTGAAGGAAAGAAACGCTGTTTGTTATTCCCTCCTTCAGAAACCAAATATTTATATAAAGTTCCTAACTCATTAGTTACCGTTAACGAAATCGATTTTAGCAATCCAGATTTTGAAAAGTTTCCTGCGCTTGCCAAAGCAAAAGGTCAGGTTGCTGAACTAAATCATGGCGACACACTTTATATGCCTGAAGGATATTGGCATCACATGCATTATTTAACACCAGGCTTTTCTATGAGTTTAAGAGCATTGCCGAGAAATGCAACCAATATTGGTAAGGCCGTGTATAATCTAGCAGTTATGCGAAACGTAGAAAACTTAATGCGAAAAGTTAGAGGCGATGCTTGGATGCGATACAAAGAAAAGCTAGCCTACGAAAACACCAACAAGAATTTATAATTCTCACTAACCCGGCATAAAATCTTTCAGGTAATAAGGTTCAAAATAAGCTACGTCTTCAAAATCTTTTTCTTGAAATTTTTCATAAGCAATGTCGCCCATTTGCCTGGCAGAAGGGTCTTTTTCTAAGTGAAATGTTGCATTTTTATGTTGACAAATCGTTTTAAATTTAGAAACACCACTGCCAATAAAATGAACTTTTTGCTTATCCAAAACAGTTTGGTAACTAGTGTTGTCTAAAATTTTAGCTTCAGTAGGTTCTAAGGTTTTATTATTACTATCAACAATTTTAGAATAAACTTCCATTCTTCTAGCATCAAGCATCGGAACAATTACTTCATCAGCATTTGCATCTACTTGTTTTGCCAAACTATCTAAAGTAGAGATCGAAATTAAAGGTAAGTCTGCTGCAAAACACAAGCCTTTTGCCGCCGAAACTCCAATTCGTAAACCGGTATAAGAGCCAGGACCTTTGCTCACAGCAATGGCATCTAGATCATTCACACTAAGATTTACTTCATCTAAAATTTGATTGATAAATTGATGTAAATTTTCTGCATGGCTATATTTTTGGTTGTTCACTTCTTTTATACAAGTTGTTTTACCATCTACTGAAAGTGCCACCGAGCAATTTGTGGTTGCTGTTTCTAAAGAAAGAATTGTTGTCAAATCTATACGTTTTAATATTCAACTGGTCTAATTCCGAAGAACAATTCTAATACTTTTATTTTAAAAATGAAATCGTATTTAGCCTGAATTAAGTTATTTTCAGCATTAGTTAATCTAAATTTTGATTGTGTAAATTCAAATGAATTACTCATTCCCACTTCAAAACGTTCTTGTGCATAATAAAATGCAGTTTCTTGAGCTTCTACCGCTTTTACCGCGGCATCGTATGCTTTTGCTGCACCTTGCGCATCTACATAGGCTTGATATACATTAGATTCTAAATCTAATTCGGTTTGTTCCTCTTGATATTCGGCTCTACGAACACCTATTTTACTGCGAGCCACCTGATTTCTAACAGACAATCCATTAAAAATTGGTATGTCTAACTGAATTCCAACCGTATAACCATCGTTGTTTTGGATTTGAGTAAAAAATGGATCGGGGCTTGAAGCTTCAGCCACAAAATTAGGAGCAACTACCACATCCCCAGTAGACTCAACTACACCAATTTGCTGCGTAGGATTGTCTGGATCGATTCCGCCCTGCCTAATTTGGTCGCGATTAGACTCTCTTGTATTGTAGTTAAAAAATCCACTTAGCGAAGGATAGTATTGACTTTTAGAAAGCTGTAGGTCTTTTTTTGCAAGTTCGACTTCTTGTTCAGCTATAAGTAATTCGTAGCGCTCTTCTTTCGCACGTTCGATTATTTCTTCAGGTGATTTTGACATTACATCGGTTAACGGAATATCGTAGTCATCATCGGCAATATCAAATGTTTCATAATCTTTAATTAGTAACGTTTGAGCTAAACTAATAAGCGATATACGAACATCGTTTTCTGCAACGGCTATTTGTTGCATTTCATCGGCATCTTGCGCTTCAATCTCTAAGACATCGCCTTCAGGAATGACGCCAGCATTTATTTGTTCTCTTGCCAATTTAATTTGTTCTTTAGTAACTTGGTTTTGTTCTTTTAAAAGTGCCAAGGTTTGTTTGTTTACCAAAACTTGCAAATAAGAGTTTGCAATACTTACTGCAATATCATCTTTGATCTGATTCAAATTATATTTACTGGCTAATTGGGCGATTTTGGCACGTTGAAATTGCCTTAGATTAGATAAACCATCAAAAAGCGTAACGCCTGCAGTTAGGTTAGCTGAAAAGTTTCTGTTTACTTGTTCCTCCAAAACTCCAGTAGTAACATTTTGTGTAAGTCCCGAAACCCAGGCGTTATTCATATTGACGTTTACTGAAGGTAAATAATTTCCGATGGCTTCGCTTTTTCCTATATCAGCATCCTCTACATCAAGTTCAGATTGCTTAACGGTTATATTATTTTCAAATGCGTATTCTATACACTCTTCTAGGGTCCATTTGTTGTTTTCTTGAGCACTAACCCAAAAGCTTAGTGTTAGCAATAGCGCACTCAAATATTTCGTTTTTTGCATAAAGCTTATTTTTTTGTATTATCTCCTTCTTCTACTTTGAGCTGTTGGCTCCTGGGTTTTGTTCCAGACTTTAATTTTATCGTCTTCAGAAACACCTGATTTAATTTCGACCATTATCCCGTCGCTAATTCCTAATTCTACCTTGCGTTTCTCAAATTTTTGATCGCCTACTTCAACCTCAACATAAGGAGATTTGTCTTCTTTTTCAAATTGAACTAACGCCTCTTTCACAGCTAGAATGTCTTCTTCTTTTTCTAAGATTATAGATGCGTTGGCACTTAATCCAGAACGGATAAATATTTCATCGGTATCTCTCAAAGAACCTTCAATTTCAAACTGAACAGCTCCGTTTTCTTCTACACCTTGAGGCGAAATATAATCTAATATGGCATAAAAAGTATGATTTTCGATAGCACCAACGGTAATTTCTAGCGGCAATCCTTCTTCAATTTTTCCTACTTCAGATTCATCTACTTTTCCTTCAAAAATCATATCATTAACATTGGCGATAGTAGCCAAAGTGGTTCCCTCGTTAAAGTTATTAGCTTCAATTACTTGATTTCCGATTTTTATAGGAACGCTTAAAACCATTCCAGAAACACGCGCTTTAATCTCCGTTGTTGCAGCATCGCCTACGCCTTCGGTTGTTCCTGTCTGTATAATTTCGTAGTTTTCTTCAGCATTAATTAGTTCTTGCTTAGCGTTATCGTATGCGTTTTTTGCCAAGTCATAATCGTTAGCAGCAATCACTCCTTTTTCATACAAATCTTCTTGACGCTTAAAAATACGCTTCTCGTTATCCAGGTTAATTTTAGCTTGTCTAACTTGGTTTTTGGCCGAGTTTAGGTTGTTTACATTAGGAACAACTTTAAGCTGTGCAACCATTTCGCCCGCTTCTATAGTATCTCCTGGTTTCACAAAAAGCTTATCGACGATACCAGAAATATTGGGTTTTACTTCTATTTCCTCTCTTGGTTTCAAAGTTCCTGTAGCTACTGTTTTTTTAACAATAGTAGTAGTGGTTGGTGTTTCAGTTTCAAAAACTTCAGGACTTTCTTGGTTTTTTTGATATAAATAATATAGCGATCCTGCAAAAAGTGCTGCTATTATTAAAAGTACGATAATGGTAACTATTTTTTTCATTGTTATAATAATTAGGTAATTATAAGTTTATTCGGTTCTTAATGCGTCTACTGGTTTTACTCGAATTGCATTTTGTGCAGGAATAAACCCTGCTAGCAATCCGGAAACAATTAATATGGTTAAAGCTACAAGCACTGTTGGCAAATCTACACTCGGATTCGTAAATGGCATATCGCTTTCTTTGGGCAAAAAATTATTTACCAATGCCAATACTCCTGTGGCAAATACAATTCCTGTCATTCCAGCTATAAATGTTAAAAAAACAGATTCAAACAACACTTGTCCTCTTATTTGCCAGGGCGTTGCTCCCAGCGCTCGACGAACTCCAATTTCGTTGGTTCGTTCTTTTACTACTATTAGCATAATATTGCTAATTCCTATAACTCCAGAAATAAGTATTAAAATCCCTACGCCATAAGCTACAATATTTAGGATTCTAAACAATCCTGTAACTTTTGAGTATTGTTCATACAAATCGAAATTCCCTATTGCTCGATCGTCGTCCGGATGAATACTATGATTTGATTTAATAACGTCAAAAATTTCTTGTTTCAATTCTGTTATCGAATAACCATCATCTGCTGTTATCGCCATCCAGCCAACATCTTGACCTTTATTAAAAGCTTGAGAAAAAGCGGTAAAAGGTGTATAAATTTGCTTCTGGTCTTCCTCAGCATTTCCGCCACCAAATCCTCTTTTTTTGTAGATGCCAATAACCATAAAATTTACGCCTTGAACTTTGATATAGCTACCAATTGGGTCTTCGCCTAAAGCATATAACTCGCTAACGACTCCTTCACCTATAACGGCAACTTTTCGTCTGTTCTCAATATCATTTTGGTTGATAAATCTTCCACGTAAAATACGCATCGGTTCTTGCTTCTGAATATCTGGATAGTCGCCATACACATTAAACGCTCCTGAGTTTAATCCTCTTACGACATTATTATCACCTCCAAATCCTCCCAATTGATTTCTCGGAGAAACATATTTTAATCCGTTTACATTCTGCTCGATTGCGGTTACATCATCCAATTTGTAACTGTAATTTCTTCCTTTTGGCAAACCTTTGTATGATTTTGAAATGGTTTGCGTCCACATAAACATGGAGTTTGAAGAGATTCCAGAAAACATTTGTTTAACGCCGTTCTCTAATCCGTTACCAGCCGCTAACAAAATCACTAAAATAAAGATTCCCCAAAACACACCAAAAGCAGTTAGTACGGTTCTAAAAACATTAGCCGTTAAGGACTCTAAAACTTCATTCCATTTATCTCTGCTAAACATATTATTCGTCTCTTAATGCATCTATTGGTTTAATTCTAGCTCCTCTTCTTGCTGGAAAAAATCCTGCAATTGCACCGGCTACAATAAGTACCGTTAAAGTAGTTAGTGCAATATTAAAATCTACAGAAGGGTTTTTGATAAAGTCTTCTTCAATATTTGGCCCCACAAACTCAAGTATTCCTAGTGCAAACAGCAAACCTGCAAAACCTGCAATTGTGGTTACAAAAATTGATTCGTGCAACACCATTCCAATAATTGAAAGCGGTTGTGCACCCAAAGCTTTTCGAATTCCTATTTCTTTAGTTCGCTCCTTAACAATAATGAGCATTATATTACTAACACCAACAATTCCAGCCAGTAAGGTAGCAATTCCCACTGCCCAGAAAAAAATTCGCATAGCGGAAATAAGCATATAAATTTCTCTGGTGTTTTCGATATTATTACTGATGAAAATTCCGCTTGTATCCTTTGGGTCAATTAGAAGTTTGCTTTTTAATTGTTGTTCAATTTCCGCCGTAAAGCTTTTAGACTCCATCAATGCTTGTTGATAATTATCAACCCGCGGTAAAGTAAAGCCCATTGATCTAATATTGGTTCCTGCACCAAAAACAATTTGAGAAGTAGATAATGGCAAATACACGCGAGATTCTTCTCGATCTCCTCCAGGATCTGTAAAAACCCCGACAACCTTAAATTTTAACCCAGAAATAGTTATATATTTCCCTAGTGGCGATGCTCCTTCAAACAAGTCTTTTTTTACACGATTACCAATAACCGCATATTTTTCTGAACCGTTTAAATCGGTTTCATTTATAAACCGTCCTTCTGTAATTTCTGCATTTTCTAGAAATTGATAATCGGGCATAACGCCTTCTACACGGTAATTTCCAGATTCATTTTTATAACTGATTAGTCCACTCCAAATTTGATAAACTGAAGATTTAAATTCAATTTCGTCGGAGCGTTTTTCAAGTGCTAATTCATAATCTTCATTTTTAAACTGAATGCGTCTACCTGGATTTAGCCCTTTGTACTCAATACTGGTTTGACCCGGATAAATATTGATGATATTTGAAGCGTCTCGTTGAAATTGTTCTTCAATTCCATTTTGCACTCCGTTGCTAACTCCTAATAAAAGTACGAGAATAAAAATTCCAGAAGCAACCGAAACTCCGGTTAAAAAAGTCCGGAGCTTATTTTTTTTGATGGTATCAAAAACTTCTTGCCAGCGTTCTAAACTAAACATTTTCTTTTGCTCTTACTTGTTTTACCGCTTCATCTTTTATAATAACGCCATCTTTTAGATGTACGATTCGTTTGGTCATTTGGGCGATGTCATCTTCGTGGGTAACCACCAAAATTGTCTTTCCTTCGTCGTTAATTTGTTGTACCAAATCCATAATTTCGTATGAAGTTGTTGTATCTAAAGCTCCAGTAAGTTCATCTGCCAATAACACTTTTGGGTGACTTGCCAAGGCTCTTGCAATTGCTACCCGTTGTTTTTGACCACCAGAAAGCTCGTTAGGCAAGTGTTTTGCCCAATTTATAAGACCGACTTTTTCAAGGTATTGCATGGCTCTTTCCATCCGCTCAGTTCTTGGCAAACCTTGGTAATACAACGGTAACGCAACATTGTCTAAAGCGGTTTTATAGTTGATTAAGTTAAAAGACTGAAAGATAAATCCTAGAAATTTATTTCGATAACGAGCAGCAATTTTTTCATTTAGATTTTTGATAGGTACACCATCTAAGGTATAACTTCCACTGTCAGCTTCATCCAACATTCCAAGAATATTTAGCAAAGTTGATTTACCCGATCCAGATGAACCCATAATTGCCACTAGCTCTCCTTCCTCTACCTCTAGGTTGATTCCTTTTAGGACGTGTAAATCATTTTTACCAACTTTGTAGGACTTGTGTAAATCTTTAATCGATATCATTTGTAATGATTTGATGTTACTAGTAAGACGTAAAAACTAACTTTTGTTACAGTTTTTAGCTTAGACTTTCTGAATTTATAAAAGTTTAATCTGGATTCAACAGAAATTTTTCAAAAATAAAGCAAATCAAAACTTCACACTTATTTAGTTTCTATTCTTTTTTAAATCGCATTTTTTGACTGATTTTTGCAAAAAATTTTTGCTTTGAAAAATCAACATCTTAAATGGCTTTACCTCATTATTCTTGCTTTGTTATGGGGAAGTTCCTTTATCCTTATCAAAAAAGGCCTAATTGGCTTATCGCCTTTACAGCTTGGAGCTTTCAGAGTAAGTTTAACGAGCATTTTTTTAATTATAATCGGGTTTAAAAAAGTAAAGCAAATTCAACCAAAACAATGGAAGTGGATTGGCATATCGGGCTTTATTGGAACGCTTTTTCCAAGTTTTTTATTTGCTTATGCAGAAACTGAAATCGATTCTGCTGTTGCTGCTATACTCAATTCTACCGTGCCATTATTAGCCTTAATTGTTGGGTTAGCTTTTTTTGGTTCGGTGTTTGTTAAAAAGCAGTTTATTGGTGTTGTTGTGGGACTTATTGGTTCTATCGGACTAATTTTAGCAGGCGCCCAACTAAATCCAGATCAAAATTATTGGTATGGAATATTGCCCGTTTTTGCATCGTTGATGTATGCTTTTAATGCTAATATTATTAAAACATATCTCGAAAATATTTCTGCTTTAGGAATTGCTACAGGATCGTTTATCATATTATTATTTCCTGCATTAGCAATCCTTTATTTTACAGGTTTTTTTAATGTTGAGTTTATCGCTCAAGAAGAAGTTCAAACTTCCCTGATTTATATTTCCGTTTTAGCGATTTTAGGCACTGCACTTGCTAAAATTCTCTTCAACCGACTTATACAGCTTTCTAATCCTGTTTTTTCAACTTCAGTAACCTATTTAATTCCATTAGTAGCGCTGTTTTGGGGATTGATCGACAACGAAAAGTTTAACCTTTGGCAATTAGCAGCAGGGATGGTTATTTTACTTGGCGTTTATCTTGCAAACAAAAGGAAGCGTAGAAAAAAATCAGTCTAACTTGTTTTTTTAGGCAAATAACTTATCATAATTATATCTTTGCATTTTATTTTATATTATGGCTAAAATCAGAATCACCAAACAATTTACTTTTGAAACCGCTCACGCTTTACACGGCTACGATGGCAAATGCCGAAATATTCACGGGCATAGTTATAAGCTAGACGTAACGGTTTTAGGCGAACCAATTGCTGAACCAAAGAGTGCCAAACGCGGAATGGTAATTGATTTTGGAGATTTAAAAAAGATTGTGAAAACTGAAATCGTTGATATTTGGGATCACGCTATTATCCTAAATAGAGAGACACCTCATATTAAACTTGCGGAAGAATTAAAATCAACTGGTCATAATGTTGTTTTGGTAGATTACCAGCCGACCAGCGAAAAAATGATTGAAGATTTCGCCCAAAAAATTATTGCTAAACTACCAGAAGACATCACCTTACACTCTTTAAAACTTCGGGAAACTGAAACTGCTTTTGCAGAATGGTATGCGTCAGACAATTCTTAAAAAATACTTATTATTATTACGAAAAACTTAAAATTAGCCTGCAAATCAGTTGCTAGATTAAGTTTTTATTGTACTTTTAAGCACTCATAAAATTTATTAAAATATGTTACATTCAAAGAAAAGCAGTTTTACTTTTTTGTTGACTATATTTGCTACAGTTATCTTACAAGCTCAAGATTTTGAAAGCATTATAAGTAGATACATTCAAGAGAACGCAAATTCTTTATCAATCCAAGAAAACGACTTAAGTGAGTTTGAAGTCGTTTCTAGTCATTTTTCAGAAAGCACGCAAACACATAATGTGTACATCAATCAACAATACAATGGTATTAATATCTATAATGCTATAGGTACTTTTGCCATAAAAGACAACGAAGTCGTTTATGCTTCACATAATTTCCAATCAAACATAAACAGCAAGATTGAGCAAAGCTCAAATTCCATTTCAGCATCGGAAGCAATTTCTCAAGCTGCTGGTCAACTTGGATTAGAATCACCTCAAAACTTAGAAATAATCAGAACAGTTGATAGCAATTCATTTGTTTTTAATCAGGCGGGGATCTCATTCAATGAAATTCCTGTGAGCTTAGTATATCAAGCTGAAGAATCGCCTGATGAAAAAGATGAAGAAATAAAATTGGCTTGGGATTTATCAATTCACGATAAAAACGAAAAAAACTGGTGGAGTGTTAGAATAGACGCACAATCTGGTGAAATTTTAAGCAAACACAATTGGATGAACACTTGTGATTTTGGCGATAAACACAATCACGATAAGGCAGGTATTCAGTTAAAGAAAAAGCAAACAGCTTATCAAAATTTTACAACAAATACAGATAACGCTACCTACAATGTTTATCCAGTACCTGTTGAATCTCCAAATCACGGCGATCGCGTAACTGTAACCGATCCTGCAGACGAAGACGCTTCCCCTTTTGGATGGCATACAACGCAAGGTGATGTTAGTTTTACTACTACGAGAGGAAATAATGTAGCTGCTACAGAAAATCATGCTGGAGACTACCAAGGAAGTTTTGCTGATGGAGGAGATAATTTAAATTTTGATTTTCCATTATCACTTAATGCGCCTCCTCAAGCCTATAAGGAAGCTGCCATAACCAATCTTTTTTATTGGAATAACATTATGCATGATGTTTGGCATCACTACGGTTTTGATGAAGAAGCAGGTAACTTTCAAGACGTTAACTACAGTAATCAAGCAAATGGCGGTGACTACGTTATGGCATTTGCACAAGACGGAAGCGGGTTTAACAATGCCTTTTTTGCTTCTCCACCAGATGGGGAAAATGGCTTCATGAGTATGTTTTTATGGAGTACAGCAGGTGAAGGCTCTGAGGAAATGGAACTCAATTCTCCTGATTTTCTAGCTGGAATTTATGATGCTAGCGGTGCTGATTTTGGTTCACCACTTACAGGAGATCCGCTTACAGCTGATCTAGTTTTGGTTCAAAGCATAGACCCAGCTGACGATTATTTTGGCTGTGGAGATATTGCAAATGAAGATGAACTAAACGGTAATATTGCAGTTGTAAGAAGAGGCGATTGTAATTTTAACATCAAAGTTGAAAACGCTCAAAATGCAGGAGCTGTTGCGGTCGTTATTGTGAATAATCAGCCTGGCGGAACATTTCAAATGGGAGGAAGCAACGACAATATTACAATTCCATCAATAATGGTTACCAATACTGATGGAGAAAATATTATTGATGAATTAGAAGCTGATGAAACAGTTAATGTTAGCTTATACAACCCTGGCCCTTATCTTATTGATGGCGATTTGGATAACGGAATTGTTGCCCACGAATATGGTCATGGTATTTCTTCAAGATTGACTGGAGGAAGACTTAATGCAGGTTGCCTGAGTAATGACGAACAAATGGGCGAAGGCTGGAGCGATTGGATTGGTCTAGTTATGACAATGACAGAAGACGACGTTGCTCAAGACGGTAGAGGCTACGGAACTTATGCTTTCAATCAAGGTACTGATGGAGGTGGAATTAGACCAGCTCCCTATTCTACTTCAACTTTTACCAACGGATTTACTTATGATGATACCAACAATCCACAAATCACAATCCCTCATGGAGTTGGCTTTATTTGGGGAACAATGTTATGGGATTTAACTTGGGCGCTGATTGATGAATATGGTTTTGATCCTGATTTATATAATGGTTCTGGAGGAAATAACATTGCTATGCAACTTGTAATTGATGGTCTAAAACTCCAAAATTGTAACCCTGGTTTTGTTGATGGTCGAGATGCGATTTTGATGGCCGATCAATTAGCTTTTGATGGCGATAACCAATGTTTAATATGGAATGTTTTTGCAGATAGAGGTTTAGGTTATAGTGCTAGTCAAGGTTCTTCGCAGAGCAGAAACGATCAAAGTCAAGCTTTTGATGTTCCTCCTCAATACGAAGATTGCTTATTAAGCAATGAATCTTTTGATGCAGAAAATCAATTTAGAGTATGGCCAAATCCAGCTCAAAACTTTATCCAAATTGATGTTGATAATCAGGCGATAAAAGAATTTACAGCAACTCTATACAATATGAATGGAAGCAGTGTAAAAAGCATACAAATCAATGCTAATCAAGAAGCTAAAATGGATGTTTCTAACTTAAGTAAAGGGGTGTACATTTTAAAAATCAATACCAAAAACACTTCTCATACTGAAAAAATTATTATTGAATAATTAAAGTAAGTTTTGTGAATAGCATAGGCCGCTTTATGCGGCCTTTTTTTATCTTTAAAGTATGCTTAAACTAAAAAATATTTCGTTTGAATATCCCGAAGGCACTACTTTATTTGGTGATTTTAACCTAGAAGTAAAAGAAGGAGAACACATTGCAGTTACAGGTTATAGCGGTTCTGGAAAAAGCAGCCTACTTGCCTTGATTTATGGCCTTCTTGATCTCAATAAGGGCAACATCAAATGGAAAAATGATGCAATTTTAGGGCCGTCACATCAACTCGTCCCAGGTAAGGATTACATGAAGTTGGTCACCCAAGAATCTAACCTAATGCCGTACACTTCAGCTGCAGAAAATGTAAACAAGCATCTTTCAAGAATGTATCCTGAAAAAAATAAAAAAATTGTTGAAGAGCTACTGGACTTACTGGAACTAATTCCATTAAAGAATAATTTAGTCAAAACCTTAAGTGGCGGAGAAAAACAGCGCGTTGCATTGGCACAAGCTTTAGCTAAAAAACCAGAAATTTTACTTCTAGATGAACCTTTTTCGCATTTAGATCAATTTCGAAAAAGACAGCTTAGACGAAAGTTGTTTCACTACTTAAAAAAAGAAGGAATAACCTGTTTGTATGCCACACATAACCAAGAAGAAATACTAAGTTTTTCTGAAAAAGTTCTTATCCTTAAAGATGGAGAAAAGGTTGATTTCAGGTCTGCTGAAAAAATCATCGACTCTCCAAAAAACATTTATACCGCTTCAATTTTTGGAGATTATTCCATTTTAAGCGCTATGCAAATCAACATCAAATCGCAAAACAAATATGTGTTTTACCCAGATGAAATCTTTATAGCTGAACACAAAACACCGTTATCAGCTAGCGTAAAACAAGTTTATTATAAAGGAAGTCATTATTTAATTGAACTCGTTTCAGGCAAACAGACAATACTCATTAACAATAAAACTCCATTAGAAAAACATTGCGAATTTTATTTAGAAGTTGATTCTGAAAAAGACTACAGCGACAGAATTATAAGTGATGATTAAGAATCTTCTTACTTATTGTATTAGTAATTTCAATTCTTATTTACTTACGGAAATCTGTTCAATATTTTCGGTTAAAGTATATTTTATTACCAATTCCCTTTTATAAATTCTTAGGTATTTGAAACAGCTTGACTTTTTCTATTTTTTACTAGTTATAAACCCGTATCGTGCTGCCATTTTCTGAAACACGATAAGCATACAATGGATAACGCAATCCGTCTTGAAGCGGCTGGCCCGTAACAAGGCTGTATAAATGCTGACTTTCGCAAAAAGAATAAGCTTCCAAGCCTTGTATCTCTAATGTAGAACAAGTTTGTGGCACCAAATTAGGGTCTGCTGCATCCCAAGCTACAATTTGCCCTCCAGTATTAGCTACAATAATGCCAGCATTTCCAACTCCTGATGCACCGTAGTAAATTGCATTTCCAGGAAAGTTTAAAGCATTAAATTGAGGTAAATTACGATTCAAGTCTACAGTGAAATTGATATCTAATAAATTAGGATTATCTCTACGGATATCGTCATCGCTACAAGAAAAAATAAGACTAATTATAAACGATAACACTACAATTTTCTTCATTTAAATTTAGATTAACTTAATTGATTATGAATTACAAATTTACTATATTTGTTTTTAGAATCCTGCTAAAGGCGGGATTCTTTATTTATATATATCAAAACGAAGGAATTATGAGTAAAGTATCTTACTACACGGAGGAAGGGTTGAAAAAATTGAAAGATGAACTAAATCAACTGAGAGATGTCGAGCGCCCTAAAGCTTCGCAAGCAATTGCAGATGCTAGAGACAAAGGTGATTTGAGTGAGAATGCAGAGTACGATGCTGCCAAAGAGGCACAAGGAATGCTGGAGATGAAAATTTCTAAACTTGAAGAAGTGGTGGCCAATGCTAGGGTCATCGATGAATCGCAATTAGATACTTCTAAGGTTTTAATTCACTCTACCGTCAAACTTAAAAATAAAAAAAACAACCAGACAATGACCTATAAACTTGTCGCGCAAAGCGAGGCAGATCTTAAGTCTGGAAAAATATCGGTAGATTCTCCTATCGGAAAAGGTTTGTTAGGAAAAAAAGAAGGCGAAGAAGCCGAAATTGATGTCCCTAACGGCAAATTAGCTTTTGAAATTTTAGAAATCACAAGAGACTAAAATCAAATTGATTTTTTCAAAAAAAGCCCTGATTGTTCAGGGCTTTTTGATTTTTATATCCTGCATACCAAAAAAAACATCTTCCAAAGTTTTGTCAAGCTTAAATAATTATTGATTTTTACCCTATTGAATTTATTTCAACTAGCTAAATATCAATTCGCATAAGAAATTAAATTATGGTGTCGAAAACAAAAGTTGCAATCTTAGGATCTGGAAATATTGGAACCGATTTGCTTATTAAAATATTGCGCACTTCTGAAGAATTAGAAGCCGCTGTGTTAGTCGGTATAGATCCTGAATCTGAAGGACTAAAAAGGGCTCAAAAATTTGGCGTAGCAACAACTGCCAAAGGAATTGATGGCTTGGTTGAAATGCCTATTTTCAAAGAAATTGAAATAGTTTTTGACGCTACATCAGCCAAAGCGCATTTGCATCATAATAAGCTTATTTCAGAATTTCCTGACAAAAAAATAATTGACTTAACACCAGCAGCAATCGGTCCTTTCTTAGTACCAGCTGCTAATTTTGATCAACTCCAAAATCAAGCTAACGTAAATATGGTAACGTGTGGTGGTCAGGCAACCATTCCTATGATTGCGGCTGTTTCTAGAATCGCAAAAGTTCATTATGGTGAAATTGTTGCTTCAATAGCTAGCAAATCTGCTGGCCCTGGAACTAGAGCCAATATTGATGAATTTACAGAAACCACTTCAAAAGCCATAGAAATTGTTGGTAAAGCTACTCGTGGAAAAGCAATTATTGTTTTAAACCCAGCCGAACCACCATTGGTAATGAGAGATTCAGTTTTTACGCTAAGCGAGCCTGCCGATAAAACTGAAATTGAAGAAAGTGTCGCTCAAATGCTTGCAGAAGTTCAATCTTATGTTCCTGGATACCA
>JBNJHC010000006.1:0-119715 GCA_051748125.1 Bacteroidota bacterium | reverse complement strand
TTATAGCTTGATTAACCTTTTCGGCTAAAAATTCATTACTTTCTTGAAAGATAGATCGGCGTTCGCTATGACCAATTATTACAGATGAAACACCAACGCTTTTTAGCATTTTTGCAGAAATTTCGCCGGTGAATGCACCATTATCTTCTGGATGCAAATTCTGGGCGGCTACTTTTATGGCAGTTGATTTTAAACTATCAAAAGTGTACATTAAACTAGTGTACGGTGGACTTACGATTACTTCTGTAGAAGTTTCTTCAGTTAAATTTTGTGTAAGTTCTTCTAAAAGCAATTTTGTTTCAGACAAATCGCAATTCATTTTCCAGTTTCCGGCAACAATTTGTTTTCTCATAGTTTGTCGTAATTTTATGTGGTTCTAACTTTTGGATCTAAATAAGCGTAAATAATATCAACTAAGATATTAATAATAATAAACATTGTCGCAATAATCAATACTGCGCCCATAATTACGGGCAAATCTAGCAAATTAAGCGAATCTACTATTTCTTTTCCGAGACCATTCCACCCAAAAATATATTCTACAAAAACCGCTCCTGCTAACATTGAAGCAAACCAACCAGAAATAGCAGTAACCACTGGGTTTAGGGCATTTTTTAAAGCGTGTTTTCGGATGATTTTAGCTGTGCTTAAACCTTTTGCTTTTGCAGTTCTAATATAATCTTGCTCCATAACTTCAAGCAATGCATTCCGCATTAACTGAGTAACTACTGCCAATGGGCGAATTCCTAATACTAGCGCAGGAAGGATTAAGTTTTTTAACTGAATTTGGTTTTGTTCTCCAAAATCATCCAATTCATAAAGACTGCCAGTCATATTGAGGTTGGTATATTCGTGTAGCACAAATCCAAAAAGCCAAGCGAATAAAATAGCACTAAAAAAGGAAGGTAAACTCATTCCTAAAGTCGAAAATAATTGCAAGAATTGATCAATCCACCGGTCTTTATGAATGGCAGATAAAATCCCCATAAATACACCGACTAATAATGCTATAAAAATAGCACTCACGGCCAAAATAAAAGTGTTAGGCAGCGTTTCTCCTAAAATACTTGCCACCGATTTTCCTGTCTTTTGAAATGATTCTCGCAAATAAGGTTTTTTGATAACGACACAAGTTGAAGAAACACAAAACAATTGTTGCAACTGATATTTCTCCGCTTCTATATTGGTGTAATCGTTTTCATCAGTCGAATGAACAGAAACCGGCGAAAGATCATTAAGGTATAAAAGATATTGTTTGCCTAAACTTTGGTCAAAACCATACTTGGCACGTACATTTTTGAGCTGTTCTTCAGATTCATTTTGTCCGAGCATCATTTGCGCAGGATCGCCAGGAAGAATATTGAACAAGAAAAAAATGACGGTAACTACGCCAAAAAGCGTCAACAAAGCGTAGCCAAGTTTTGTGAAAATATAGTTGAACAAAGCTTTTTTTCTTAGTTTAAATCAGTTTTATCAGTATCGTTCCAATGCCATTTTTGCTTGATTACTCCATCTTCAAGAACAACAATGCCAGGATTAGATCGAACAATTGTTTTAATGGCAGTTTCATCAGCAAAATAAAAGTCGATATCAAGTTGGTGTTTGTTTTTCAGCTCATTTACAGCTTCATCACTTGAAGCAGACAAACCAATTACTTTATAACTTTTATTTTTTGCTTGTTGAACTAATTCACTTATTTTTTCCCAGCCATTTTCTTCAGATTTTGATAAATTATAAGCTGAAATAATAATCAATTTTTCTTCATTCAGTAGTGATTTCGTGAAATCCTCATCACCTTTTTGCAAGCTAAAATCGTGAATTGGTGCTTCGTAGCCATCGCTTATTTTTACAGTTTCTACACCGATAAATTCGCCTGGAGAGTCAGGGTAATCGCCGCTGGTTTTTAAAACTTCTTCTTTTCCATTAACCTCAAATGTCCAACGATATTCAAATTCAGCTTCGGCAGCACCTTCAGGAATTTCCATAGCTTTTTGAATATCAGTTCCGATTTTGTAAGCCCTAAAATCGATGGCTGGCAAATGAGCCAAAACGTGATTAGCAAACCATAAGCAAGCTACAAACGATACCACAAAAACCGCGCGTAAGCCTGGTCTTGGAATAATTGGTTTAAGGTATTTTTTATTAAAAAATATAATTAAAATTAATATAGAAAGGACAACGTCTTTGTAAAAGGATTGCCAAGGTGTTAGCGGTATGGCGTCGCCAAAACAACCGCAATCGGTTACTTTGTTGAAATAAGCCGAGTAAAAAGTTAGAAAAGTGAAAAAACCTATCATTAATAGCAAACTCCAACGGGTGAATTTTGGTGCGTAACCAATTAATAAAGTTATTCCTAAAAGCAATTCATAAATAACAATAAATACGGCGAGCATTAATGCATAGGGAATTAGAAATTCCAAATTAAGTACATCAGCGCCAAAATATTCTTCTAGCTTGTAGGAAAACCCTAGAGGGTCGTTTAGTTTAACAAAACCACTAAAAATAAAAAGTGCTCCAACTAGAACTCGTGCGATGTTTACAATTGCTTTTTTCATAGTAGTTTTTTAAATGAATTATTTGTTTTCTTCGATTAATATTAAGGCAAATGCGGCATAATTAATAATATCTTGATAATTAGCGTCTATGCCTTCGCTAACCAGTGTTTTACCGCTGTTATTTTCTATTTGCTTGACTCGCAATAACTTTTGCAAAATCAAATCGGTCAGCGAGCTAATTCTCATATCTCGCCAAGCTTCGCCGTAATCGTGGTTTTTGTTTTCCATCAATTGGCGCGTTTTTTCGACTTGATGTTGATACAAGTCTACCGCTTCTTTGGTATCTAAATCTGGTTGTTCGGCAATGCCTTTTTCTAACTGAATTAGTGCCATTACAGAATAATTAATGATTCCTATAAATTCGCTGGCAGGATCGTCGCTTACTTTTTGTGTTTTTTTATCTTGAATGCTCCGTAAACGTTGCGCTTTGATAAAAATCTGGTCGGTTAATGAGGGCAAACGTAGTATGCGCCAAGCACTTCCATAATCGCTCATTTTTTTTTCAAAAAGCGACAAACAATTAGCAATTACGCTATTGTACTGATCAATAGTTTTTTTCATACCAAAAAATCTAGGTTGGTAAATTTCGTTTAAAAAAAATTAGTAGCCAAAAAGAATTGGCTACTATTTAATACGTTTTCCTTGTTTAAAACAGCTTTTTATAAATAAACTGCCATTTGTTGCTGTAGTTTTTGAGCTTGTGTTTTGGCTGCATCGGCAAAATCGGAAGCGTTTGAGGCGTAAATAATCCCGCGAGAGGAATTCACCAACAACCCAACTTGATCGTTTAAACCGAATTTACAGACTTCATCTAAGCTGCCACCTTGTGCGCCAACTCCTGGAACTAATAAAAAGTTATCGGGAGCTATTTTTCTGATTTGCTGAAAGTGAGCTGATTTTGTTGCGCCAACAACGTACATTAAGTTGTGAGCATTGGTCCATTTTTGAGAGATGCGAATTACTTTTTCAAATAAACTTTCGTTTTTATTGTTGATTAACTGAAAATCGGAAGCGCCTTCATTTGAAGTCAATGCTAACAAGATACTTTGTTTTTCTTCAAAAGCCAAAAATGGTTCAACAGAATCTTTTCCCATATAAGGAGCAATGGTAATCGAATCGAATTTCATTTTTTCAAAAAAAGCTTGGGCGTATTTTGTGGAAGTGTTTCCAATATCACCTCTTTTAGCATCTGCAATGGTATAAATTTCAGGATAGTTGTTGTTCAAATATTGAATGGTTTTTTCTAAAGCTTGCCAACCCGCTAATCCCAAAGCTTCATAAAAAGCAATATTTGGTTTGTAAGCAACAGCATAACTTGCGGTTGCATCAATAATGGCTTTGTTGAACTCAAAAACTCCTTCGTTAGAGTTGGCTAAATGAGTTGGCATTTTATCCAAATCAGGGTCTAAACCAACACACAAAAAAGATTTTTTAAGACGAATTTGCTCTACCAGTTTTTCAATTTTCATACAAAAGTCTTATAGTGAATCCGAAACCTGTTTCAATTTTTCTGTATTATCAACTAATTTAAGTTCGTCGATAATTTTTTGAATATCACCACTGATAATATTGTCCAAGTCGTAAAGCGTAAGGTTGATACGGTGGTCGGTTACACGTCCTTGAGGATAATTATAGGTTCTAATTTTTGCACTACGGTCACCACTTGTTACCATATTTCCACGTTTTTCTGCATCTTCGGCTTGCTTTTTGGCAAGTTCCATTTCGTAAATACGCGAACGCAGCACTCGAAAAGCTTTTTCTTTGTTTTTGTGTTGCGATTTTTGATCCTGACATTGAGCAACGATTCCCGTTGGCTCGTGAGTAAGTCGAACAGCAGAATAAGTTGTGTTAACCGATTGCCCACCAGGTCCCGATGAACAGAAATAATCGATGCGTACATCTTTTGGTTCAATTTCTACATCAAATTCTTCAGCTTCTGGAAAAACCATAACCGTTGCCGCACTAGTATGAACACGCCCTTGGGTTTCAGTTTGAGGCACTCGCTGAACTCGGTGTACGCCGGCTTCGTATTTCAAGGTACCGTAAACATCATCACCGCTAACTTCAAATTGAATTTCTTTATAGCCGCCGTTTGTCCCTTCGCTATAATCTACGGTGCTTACACTCCATCCTTTGCTTTCACAATATTTTGAAAGCATTCTAAAAATATCACCGGCAAAAATACTAGCTTCATCACCGCCAGTACCAGCACGAACTTCTACAACCGCATTTTTGGCATCCTCTGGATCTTTTGGAATAAGCATCATCCGAATTTCTTCTTCTAATTTAGGAAGCGCTTCTTTGGCTTCTTCTAATTCTGATTTTGCCATTTCAAGCATTTCGGCATCGCTGCCATCAGCAATAATTTCTTCGGCTTCGTTGATGCTATCAGTTAGACTAAGGTATTCATCGCGCTTAGCCATTAAATCTTTTAAGTCTTTGTATTCTTTAGAAAGTGGGATGTAGCGTTTTTGGTCAGAAATGATATCAGGTTGGATAATCAAATCACTAACTTCATCAAAACGCTGTTTTATTATATTGAGTTTGTCTATCATATCATTTTGTTGAGTTGCAAATTTACGGGAAATTACTTCAACTTGAAAACGAAAGTTTTGCTGACTTCATTTTGATAAAGTTATAGTCTTTTCTAAAATCAACATAAAAAAGATGTGTTGAAAGCTGGAAATTAAGCTGCAAATTTTTACTTTTGACCATGCAAAAAAACGTACTTATTTTAGATTTCGGTTCTCAGTATACTCAGCTGATAGCTAGGCGGGTAAGAGAGCTTAATATATATTGTGAGATTCATCCTTACAATAAATTACCAGAACAAATAGAAGAATATAGAGCGGTTATTTTATCCGGAAGTCCTTTTTCGGTTAGAGCTGAAGATGCTCCACGACCTGATTTGTCAAAAATTAAAGGTAAAACACCTATTTTGGCGGTTTGCTTTGGAGCGCAATTTATAGCTCATAACTTTGGTGGTGAAGTAGCAGCTTCCAATACAAGAGAGTTTGGTCGTGCAAATTTGAATTTTGTAAAAGATCAAGAGTTGCTTTTTGATCATATCAACGAGCAATCTCAAGTTTGGATGTCGCATAGCGATAGTATAAAAGAATTACCTGAAAATGCTGTGCGCCTTGCTAGTACAAAAGATGTGTTAAATGCTGCTTACCGAATTGATGGCGAAGATACTTTCGGAATTCAATTTCACCCAGAAGTCTACCATTCTACCGACGGAAAACAATTGCTAGAAAACTTTTTGGTTCGCATAGCTGAAGTGCCACAAACTTGGACACCAGCCAGATTTGTAGATCAAACTGTGGCGGAGCTGAAAGAAAAAATTGGAGCGGACAAAGTTGTACTCGGATTGAGTGGCGGAGTAGACTCTTCGGTTGCTGCTGTTTTGTTGCATCAAGTGATCGGAAAAAACCTGTATTGTATTTTTGTGAACAATGGTTTGCTTCGTAAAGATGAGTTTGAATCGGTACTCGATCAATATAAAGATATGGGGCTTAACGTGAAAGGTGTAGATGCTTCTGACCGATTTATGGATGCGCTTAAAGGTATTTCTGACCCTGAAGGGAAACGTAAAAAAATTGGAAATGTCTTTATTGATGTTTTTGATGATGAAGCGCATCGGATTAAAGACGTAACATTTTTAGCGCAAGGAACAATCTACCCAGATGTAATCGAATCAATTTCTGTTAATGGTCCTTCAGCAACGATTAAATCGCATCATAATGTCGGTGGTTTACCAGATTTTATGAAACTTAAAATCGTAGAACCGCTTCGGATGTTGTTTAAAGATGAGGTAAGAAGAGTAGGAGCAGAATTAGGAATTTCTAAAAAATTACTGGGGAGACATCCGTTTCCAGGGCCTGGATTAGCCATCAGGATTTTAGGCGATATTACTCCTGACAAAGTGCGAGTTTTACAGGAAGTAGATCATATCTTTATCAACGGATTGAAAGAATGGATGCTTTACGATAGAGTTTGGCAAGCAGGAGCGATTTTGTTGCCGGTTGATTCTGTTGGTGTTATGGGTGATGAACGTACTTATGAAAAAGTTGTAGCTTTACGTGCAGTAGAATCTACCGATGGAATGACAGCCGATTGGGTTGATTTACCTTATAAGTTTTTACAAGAAGTATCGAATAAAATTATTAATAATGTGAAAGGGGTAAATCGAGTGGTTTATGATATTAGCTCAAAGCCGCCTGCCACAATAGAATGGGAATAATTATGATGCCAAAAGCTATTTTTTCTTTACTCCTAATTCTTGCTACACAATGGGTGAGTGCACAAAAGTACGTGGCTCACGATGTTCAAGAAGGAGAAACACCAAGAAGTATTGCTAAGCAATATGAAATCGAAGTAGACGACTTGTTGTCGATTAATGCTGAACTTAAAAAAGGTGAAAAAATAGCTTTTTCTAAAGTAATTGTTCCTGTTAAAAAAGTTCCTGATAATGCTAATGAAATTGAATTCACAATCTATAAAGTGAGTCCAAAGGAAACTTTATATAGCATTGCCAGGTCTTACAACCTAAAAGTTGGCGACATTAAAGATTTTAATCCCTATTTATACGATAGAGAACTAAATGTTCGAGATAAGCTAAAAATACCCGTTGTATCATTGGATAGAACGAATGGCGACTCCAAAAAAGATTTTAACCAAAGTGTTACCAACTCTTCTTTTGGTAAATTAAAACATTTGGTGATGCCAAAAGAAACTAAATATGGAATCGCTAAAAAATATGGAATTAGTGTTGAAAGATTAGAAGAGCTAAATCCTGGTATGGGCGAGTTACAATCGGGGCAGTTTGTAGATATTTCTCGTGGAGATGATACAAAATCAGATGTGGAAAAAGCCGAAAAGCAAACAAAAAAAAGCTTTAAGGAAGAAATTAAGTTTTACCGAGTAAGTGGCAAAGAGTCGATTAAATCAATTCAAAAGGAATACGATTTCTCTGAAGAACGCTTAGAAGCGCTCAACCCAGCTTTGAGGTATGGAGGGCTTTCTGAAGGAATGGTGCTTAAGTTGCCAATCAAGCAGAAAACCTTATTAATGCCGGGCGAAAAACACGTCAATTTAGAAAATCATATCAATTATCTTGAAGCAAAACAGCTTGTTTTGATGTTGCCTTTAAGCTTGCAACAATTTGAAAAAGACAGTGTTGATAAATCATTTGTGTTAAAAAGAGATCGCTTGTCTCGCATTGCGCTCGATTTTTATTCTGGCGCAAAAATAGCAATTGATTCTGCCGCTCAAATCGGAATCAATACACGGCTAAAAGTTTATGACACCCAACGAAGCGCAGATCGTGTAAATCAAATAATGCATCAAAATGATTTTACGGAAACACAAGCTATTATTGGTCCTTTCTTAGATTCTTCTATTCAAGAAGTGATTAAAAACTTGGACACTCTAGACACACCAGTTATTTCGCCGCTTCTTAATCCGAGGTTTAGTAAAGAGAATTTATTCAAGACCATTCCTTCAGCTGATGTAATGCAGGAAACTTTGTTAACATACTTAGACAGTGTTCATACAGAAGAAAATATAGCGATAATTTCTGATAGCATCACCGATGAAAATGTAGTTCGGAAAATTCAATATACTTTTCCTGACGCTCAAAAAGTAACTCAAGAAGAGAAAGATTACATTCAAAAGAAAGATATTAAAAAACACTTGAAAAAAGATGAAATGAACTGGGTTTTCCTAGAAACAAGCGATCTTGGGTTGATAGAAAGCAGCGTTTCCTACCTAAACTCTCTTTATAAAGACGATTATCAAATTCAATTGTTTACAACCAACAGAGAGTCGGCATACGAAGATGAAATTTCCAATCATTATTTATCTCGTTTAAAGTTTACTTTTCCTGCTATTTCAAGGGAATTTGTACAGCCAGTAAAGGCAAGTTTTGTTGAAAAATTTAAAGAGGAGAATGGTTATTACCCCAACAAATATGTAGTTAGAGGTTTCGATATTACCTATGATATTTTACTGCGATTGGCTTTTTCTGAAGATTTTGAAGCTACGATGAACCTCGAAAGCTACACCGAATATTTTGAGAATAAATTTCATTATAAGAAAGAACCGCTTGGAGCATCTTTTCAAAATGAAGCAATTTATCTCATTCAGTATGATGATGAACTTCAAACAAAGGTGCTTAATGAATAAACCTCAATAAGCACCTGTTTTATGATTTATAACTGAGCGCAAAATTCTTTGGCTTGATTGAATTCATGAATGATTTCATCAACGATTTCCGCAGCAGGTTTGATTTCATCAATCAGTCCAGAAATTTGTCCGATTTCTAATTCTCCTTCTTCTAAGTCGCCTTCAAACATTCCTTTTTTAGCTCTTGCGCGACCGAGGAGGTTTTTTAATTCTTCAACACTCGGATTTTTTTGATACAAAGTTTCAACATCTTCATAAAACTTGTTTTTTAGCAACCTTACGGGCGCTAATTCTTTAAGAGTAAGTTTCGTGTCGCCTTCTTTAGCTTTTACCACTTCATTTTTGAAATTGATATGAGAAGAAGCTTCGTTGCTAGCTACAAAGCGCGTCCCAATTTGTACAGCATCGGCGCCTAAAATCATAGCAGCAAGCATGGATTTTCCAGTAGCAATTCCGCCAGCAGCAATTAAAGGAACTTTTAGTTCTTTAGCAACCATAGGAATTAGTGTAAATGTAGTAGTTTCTTCTCTGCCGTTATGACCGCCAGCTTCAAAACCTTCGGCGACAACTGCATCGACACCTGCAGCTTCTGCTTTTAGCGCAAATTTCACACTGCTTACAACGTGTACAACTTTTATGTTATGTTGTTTTAAGTGTTGCGTCCACGTTTTAGGATTTCCTGCTGAGGTAAATACAATAGGTACATTTTCATCGATAATAATTTGCATAATCTTTTCGATGTCTGGATATAACATTGGTACATTTACAGCAAACGGTCGATCGGTAGCTTTTTTACATTTTTGAATGTGTTCTCGTAAAACTTCAGGGTACATCGATCCAGCACCAATAATTCCGAGTCCGCCTTTGTTGCTAACTTCACTGGCTAGTCTCCAGCCGCTCGCCCAAATCATTCCTGCTTGAATTAATGGATATTTGATATTGAATAATTCTGTAATCTTATTTATCATAATTATTATTTTTTAAATTAAGAAATCACCCCTGAACCTAAAAGTTCATCTCCGTTATACCAAGCAACAAATTGCCCTTCGGTAATGGCATTTTGTTCGCTTTCGAAAATAACATAAAGCGCATCATCAGTTTGGTGTAGAGTGGCTTTTTCTAAAGGTTGACGATATCTTATGCGAGCATCAACTTCCATTTTTTCACCCGGTTGAAGTTGTAAATCGTTTCGTAGCCAATGAATCTCATCAGCAGAAACAATAAGTCCTTTACGTTTTAATCCAGGGTGATTTTTTCCTTGACCAGTATAAATAATATTTTTAGTTACATCAGTTTCAATTACAAAAAGCGGTTCTGGAGTTCCGCCAACGCTTAGGCCTTTTCGCTGTCCTTTAGTAAAAAAATGAGCACCAGTATGTTCGCCTACTTTTTTTCCATTTTCGGGTTGGTAAGTGTATTTTTTTGAAAGTGCTTCTAGGCTGTTTTCAGATTTGTTTTCCTGCTGATAGATGGCATCATTTTTATCAATTTCAATGATATCTCCCTTTTTAGGTTCTAATTTTTGTTGTAGAAATTCAGGAAGCCTAACTTTTCCAATAAAACATAAACCTTGAGAATCCTTCTTGTTAGCGGTTACCAAACCTTGGTCTGCTGCAATTTTTCTAACTTCAGATTTTTGCAAATCACCGATAGGGAAAAGAATTTTCGATAATTGATCTTGGGTGATTTGACACAAAAAATAGGATTGATCTTTGTTATTGTCTTTTCCAGCTTTTAATTGGTAAATGGTTTTTCCATCTTTTACAAATTCGTCTTTTCTACAGTAATGGCCAGTAGCCACGTAATCGGCGCCCAACGATTCTGCTATTTTTAGAAAAACATCAAATTTTATTTCACGGTTACAAAGTACATCAGGGTTTGGCGTTCTCCCTTTTTCATATTCATTGAACATATAATCTACAATACGCTCTTTATATTCTTTGCTTAAATCGACTGTTTGAAAGGGAATACCCAGTTTTTCGGCAACTAACATCGCGTCGTTGCTGTCATCTAACCAAGGACATTCATCGCTGATAGTAACTGAATCGTCGTGCCAGTTTTTCATAAACAATCCAATTACTTCGTAACCCATTTCTTTACACAAATAGGCGGTTACGCTTGAATCTACACCACCGCTTAACCCAACAACAACTCGCTTCATATCATTTTTTTTGCAAAAGTAAGAAAAAGCAATTTCTTAAAACACGCGTTATTTTATTTTAAAAATAAGTATAATCAGGAATAATGTTTTTGTTGTCTGATTTTTTGGTGGATATAATTTGTGTTAATCTATAATTTAGTTTGGTTTGTAGCGCTTATCTAAAAATTTTAACAAAAGTTTCTGCAAGCTTAACTAAAGATAAACAGAATAGATAAAGTTATGCGCTTACCTTAGTTCAAAATTTAAAAACAGAATAAAAATGAAAAAATTAAACAAATTATTTCCAACCATGATGCTAGCGCTAATTGCGTTAGGGGTTGTTTCTTGTAGCAGCGATGATGATGCAGGACAACCAATCGACGGTCAACCTACGACTTTTGAAATTATTGAAGAAAGTGATGATCACACTATTTTAGCACAGCTTTTAGTTGACACGGGACTAGATGCTGCTTTAGATGCGGGAACTTATACTGTTTTTGCTCCAAACGATAGTGCTTTTGAAGGGGTTAATCCAGATGATTTTACCCAAGATGAATTGAGCAACCTTTTACTTAATCACGTAATTGAAGGCAATGCCGGTTCTAGCGATTTATCCAACACTTATTTAGAAACATTAGCCACAGCAGAATTTTCAGGTAGTGAAGTAAATCTTGATATGTATGTAAATGTTGATGATGGTGTAATGTTGAACGGAGCATCTTCAGTAATAACACCAGATTTGGTGGCCAGTAATGGTACAGTTCATGTTGTAGATGAAATTGTTCCGATTCCAAACATTACTACTTTTGTTTCTGCTGATCCAGAATTTGAAACGCTTCTCGAAGCAGCTACAAGAGATGATTTAACCGTTGATTTTGTAAGCTTGCTTTCTACAGAAAACGGGGTAGATCCTGCACCTTTAACTGTTTTTGCACCAACTAACGATGCATTTCAAGCAGCGCTTGCCGATATCATAGAACTTGGATTTGAAATCACTGGTTTAGAAGATTTACCAGCTGTATTGTTAGAATCAGCTTTTACTTATCATGTGGTTGCGGGTGCAAATGTTCGTTCTGATGGACTTGTTCCTACTGTTGAAACACTTGGAGGAGAGCTTCAGATTGATGTCGAAAACAGTGTTATTGTTGATGATAATGGTAGAGAAATTCAAATAGAAATGGTTGATGTTCAAACGTCAAATGGAGTTATTCATACCATAGATAATGTAATTCTTCCTGAATTAGAAGTTGATCCATTACCAGACTTAGTTGAAGCAGCGACTGCAGCTGAGCTAAACTTACTACTAGACGCAATTGCTGAAGTAGATGGCCTTGATCAAACGCTTTTAGATTTAGATGAAGTTACTGTTTTCGCTCCAACTGATGATGCCTTTCAAAACGCGTTAGATGCTTTTGAAGTAGAAACACTTGAAGATTTGGTTGCTGCTATCGGTGGTGTAGAATCACTCGAAACAGTTTTAGGTTTCCACGTAATTACAGAAACTTATTTTTCAACTGACTTACAAGAAGGCGAACAAACAGTAACTACAGTAGCTGAACAAGAACTAACAATCGATAATCAAGGTGGAAATGTTACATTAATTGATGCTAACGGAAACACAGCAAGTGTTATCCAAGCCGATGTAGCTATAGAAAATGGCGTTGTACATGTTATTGATGAGGTGCTATTGCCAGAACTGTAAAAGTTAAATTGTGATTTTTTATACCTCAAAAGCTGCTTTCGAGCAGCTTTTGCTTTTTGTAACTATTAGATATTATAATCTTAATATCATGTTATGTAATTCATTTGTATTCGAATATGAAAAATAATTGATTAAATTTGCAGTATAAAATATTATATTATGGCATTAGAAATAACAGATAAAGACTTTGAAGAAAAAGTATTAAAAAGCGATAAGCCCGTTTTAGTAGATTTTTGGGCAGCTTGGTGTGGACCATGTAGAATGGTAGGGCCAATCATCGACGAAATTAGCAGCGAATACGAAGGTAAAGCTGTAGTTGGAAAAGTTGATGTAGATGCTAACCAAGAATTTGCTGCTAAATATGGCGTTAGAAACATTCCTACCGTTTTATTATTTAAAGATGGTGAACTTGTAAAGCGACAAGTAGGTGTTGCGCCAAAAGAAACTTATACAGAAGCAATTGATGAGGCTTTATAAATCACCTCAACACACTTTTTTAAAATCGTCTAGTTTTAACTAGACGATTTTTTTTGTTTTCAAAATATTGAATTTGAGGAGGTTATTTTTAGGGGTGAAAAAAAGTTATAAAAAGTTGAAATAAATATTTGGTAAAACCAAAAAGGCTTGTATATTTGCACCCGCAACGATGCAACGGTCTGGTAGTTCAGTTGGTTAGAATACCTGCCTGTCACGCAGGGGGTCGCGAGTTCGAGTCTCGTCCAGACCGCATTTTTTTAAGAAGTTGTGTTGTGAGTATGTTTAATACTCGGGTTTTAAGTTGTGAAACCAGTGAGAAGCTTTTCCTAAGATGGAAAGGCTTTTTTGTTTTGTAAAAAGCTGTAATCCCTGCCTTTAAATTTTCTAGATTATTATTTGTATATTTAGGCTTAAAAAAGCAACATTGAACCCGATACAGAAAAATTATAATTTACCTTCTTTTTCAAATCTTTCTATTTTAGCAAATCAAGTGGTAGAAGGCTTTATTTCAGGAATCCATAAAAGTCCTTTTCACGGGTTTTCTGCTGAATTTGCTGAACATAGATTGTATAATACTGGAGAAAGTACCAAGCATATCGATTGGAAGTTATACGCCAAAACAGATAAACTTTATACCAAACGTTTTGAAGAAGAAACCAATCTTAGGTGCCATTTTATTATCGATAATAGCTCATCGATGTACTATCCTAAAATCGATTCCTTAGGCTTGAACAACTTAAATAAAATTGGTTTTTCTGCCTTGGCTACCGCTGCTATGATGAATATTCTTAAAAAGCAACGCGATGCTGCTGGCTTAACCATCTATAATCAACAAATTGATTTTTCTTGTAATGAAAAAGGAAGCGATCGACACTTTTATATGATTTACGATCAGCTAGAAAAAATGATAGCCGCAAAACCCAACAAACAACAAACAAAGACATATACGTTTTTGCATCAAATAGCGGAGCGACTTAAACGCCGGTCTTTAGTAGTTTTGTTTTCTGATATGTTTCAAGATGAAGTTGAACAAGAGCAATTGCTAGAAGCTTTACGACATTTGAAGTATAACAAACATCAAGTGATTTTGTTTCATACCATAGATGCAGACAAAGAAATCAACTTTAATTTTGATAATGCTCCCAAAAAATTTACAGATGTAGAAACAGGAGAATTTATTGATGTTTATTCAGATCAGGTTCAAGAGGATTACCAACAACTGGTAGCAGAATATTTTCAGCAATTAAAATTGAAATGTGCTCAATACAAAATCAACTACCAGCGAGTAGATATCAACAGAAAATTTGATCCAATTCTCAGAACTTTTTTAGCTGAAAAACAGTAAACGCTATGTTTATTTCGAACTGTTTTTTTGTTTCATCATTTTTTCTAATTCATCCCATAATTCTTCAGGAATAGCTTCTAGTAAATTGAATTGCCCAGCTCCTTTCAGCCATTCGCCTCCATCGATAGTAATGACTTCACCATTGAGGTAAGCAGCAAAATCTGACACCAAATAGGCTGCCAGATTTGCTAATTCTTGGTGTTCACCAACTCGTTTTAAAGGAACTTTTTTGCTTAAATCAAATTTTTCTTTTAAACCGCCTGGTAAAAGTCGATCCCAAGCGCCTTTCGTAGGAAATGGTCCTGGCGCAATGGCGTTAAATCGGATGCCGTATTTTGCCCATTCTACTGCCAATGATCGCGTCATAGCGAGTACGCCAGCTTTAGCTGTTGCGCTAGGAACAACATAAGCTGAGCCAGTCCACGCATAGGTGGTTACAATGTTTAAAACTGTTTTGTTTTGCTGCTTTTTATCAATCCAATGTTTTCCTAAAGCAAGCGTACAGTTTTTGGTACCTTTTAAAACAATATCGATAATGGTATCAAACGCATTAGCCGATAGTCGTTCTGTTGGTGAAATAAAGTTGCCGGCAGCATTGTTGAGTAAAATATCTATTTCACCAATTTCCTTTTCAGCTTGCTGAATCATATTTTCGACTTGCTTGTAATCCCTAACATCGCATTGCACGCCGACACATTTGGCGTTGTTAGTTTGGCTTAACTCATGCGCCACTTTTTCGAGTTTTTCAATATTTCTTGAGGTAATTACCACTTGTGCTCCAAGCGATAGAAAATAATTTGTCATCGATTTTCCTAAACCGCTGCCGCCGCCAGTTACAATAATGCTCTTTCCTTTTAGCGCATCGTCTCTAAGCATTTTATTTTGATAGTTCATAGTCTATTTTTTAGGTAAAATTTTTATTACTCCAACTCCTTCAACTCCTGCATAAATATAGCCATCAGGGCTTTCTTTTACGCTTCTTAATCGGCCGATATCTTTTAGGATTTTCGTTCGTTCAGTTACGTTGTTGTTCGATAGCTCGCAAAGTTCTAAGTATTGAAATTTTAAAGAGCCTACTAACAAATTCCCTTTGAGTGCAGGATATTTTTCAGAAGTTACAAAGGTCATTCCGCTAGGAGCAATGGAAGGCGTCCACTCGTAAAGCGGTTGTTCCATTCCTGATTTTTTTGTTTCCTCGGTAATAATGCTGTCGTCATAATTAATTCCGTAGGTAATTTCTGGCCAGCCAAAATTTGCCCCTTTCTTTATAATATTGATTTCATCGCCACCTTGTGGACCGTGCTCATGAATCCAAATCTTTCCTGTTTTTGGGTGAATTTCCATTCCTTGTGGATTTCGATGACCGTAAGAATAGATTGCTTTTTTTGCTCCTTCTTTGTTTACAAATGGATTATCTGAAGGAATTTCGCCATTGTCTTTTAAACGATAAATTTTACCGCCATCTCTATTGATGTCTTGCGGATTTTCATCGCGATTGCCACGGTCTCCAATACTGAAATAGAGATATCCTTGCTGGTCGAATTCCATTCGGCAACCAAAGTGATATGGCTTTGTGGAATTTGGACTTGCTTTGTAGATTTCTTGATGATTGTTAAGACTGTTGTTGTTCAATTTTGCTCTAATTATTTTTGTGTTGACGCCTTCTTCATCACCTTGGTTAGATGCATAAGCTAAATAAATCCACTGATTATTTTCAAAATCTGGGTGAATTTTTACATCGAGTAAACCACCTTGACCAATGACTTTTATGTCATCTGGTAAATTGCTTATTTCTTCGGTTTTGTTGTTGTTGTGATAAAATAATTTGCCTTCTTTTTCAGTGATAAGCATTCCGCCATCTTCAAAAAAATCGATTCCCCAAGGAATTTCAATATTATCGACGACAACCTCATAATCATAATCTTTTTTGATGTCTTTTATGGATTCGTCTTTTTGGGCACAGGCCAAACTAAAACACAATAGAAGTAAAGGGAGTAGTTGTAGTTTCATCTTTTTTTGGGTTTAAGTTACAATTTTTCTGACGCTATTTCCTTAGCAATATGCTAAATCATTTTTGTCGAACAAAATAGAAACAAAAAATAAGACAAAATGTCTTTAATCGCTAAGTATTTAATGACAAAATGACGTTTTATGTATAAGAAAATTACTTGGTATCTAAATTGTATATATAAAATCGAAAACGAAAAAAATTAAACCTAAAAAAACATATAATTATGAGCTTAGTTAAAAAATCAAACAGTAATTGGTTTCCGTCTATTTTTGATGAATTATTAGCATCAGATTGGATGAGTGAAAAGTCAAATTTAAACCGAATCGGACTTAATATTCCTGCGGTAAATATCAAAGAGGAAGAAGATCGATTTTCGTTAGAGTTAGCAATTCCTGGAAAAACAAAAGAAGATTTTTCGGTTGAATTAGATAATGATGTTTTGAAGATTAGCGCTTCGGACAAAAACGAAAAGCTAGAAGAAAACGAGAACTTTAATCGAAAAGAATTTAGTTATACTTCTTTCGAGCGATCATTCAACATACCAGAATCGGTTGAGGTAAATCAAATAAAAGCTGATTACAAAGAAGGTATTTTGAAAATTGAATTGCCAAAACGTGAAGAGGCTAAAGTGCCAGCCAAACGATTGATCGAAATTGCTTAAATTTGCAGTCTTAAACCAAAAAGCCGTCTCAAATCATGGAGACGGCTTTTTTTATTTTTTATAAGCTTCTAGCAAATACTTAATAATATCTGTAGTTGTTATAATTCCAACTAAATTATCACCATCTATCACAGGCAATGCATGAAATTCAGCTGTAGTAAAAACTTCAGCGGCATCTTTTACGGCAGTGCTAGCTTCAATTTTCTTTACGTTGCTCGTCATAACCTGTTCAAGCGTAAACATATCGTAAACCGTTGTTTCTACTTCATCACCTTCATCATCTGTTGCATCGGCAAACGAAATTCGGAGCAAATCGGTATAGCTCAACATTCCTACAATTTTATTGCCTTTGACTACGGGCAAGTGTCTAATTTTATTCTTTTTGAATAAGGATTCTGCCTTGGTTAAACTGTCTTCTAGGTTAAGTTTAACTAGATTTTTTGTCATTATTTTGGATACTTCAACTGGCTGTTTCATTTTTATTTGGGTTTTTAAGATTCAATACAAATATTGATGAATAAGCTGGTTTTAAAAATGATTTAAGTCATTAAATTTAAAAATGCTAGCCCACTGCGCTATCATTGAGCTAGCATTTTCAATTAACCAATCAATTGATTATCGATAAGATATTCAGCGATTTGAATGGTGTTAGTAGCAGCTCCTTTGCGGAGATTGTCGGCTACAATCCACATATTAAGTGTGTTTTTTTGACTGAAATCTCTTCTAATTCTACCTACAAAAACATCATTTTTTCCTTGAGCATAAATCGGCATTGGATAAAGGTTGACATCTGGATTATCTTGTAAACAAATTCCGTTGGTTTCCTTCATTAGTTTTTTGACATAAGCGATTTCAAAATCCTTTTCAAACTCGATATTTACAGCTTCGCTATGACCGCCAACGACAGGAATTCTAACAGCTGTAGCAGATAATGAAACAGCATTATCACCTAAGATTTTTTTGGTTTCGTTGGTAAGTTTCATTTCTTCTTTGGTATAATCATTTTCCATAAAAACATCGCAATGTGGAATTGCATTTTGATGAATAGGATACGGATAAGCCATTTTTCCGTCTACGCCATTACTTTCATTTTCGAGTTGTTGTACGGCCAAACTTCCAGTTCCGGTAATCGATTGATAAGTAGCAACCAGCACGCGCTTAATGCTGTAAGTGTCGTGTAACGGCTTAAGCGCCATTACTAACTGAATAGTTGAACAATTTGGGTTTGCGATAATTGAATCGTTTTTATTCAGCAAGTGAGCGTTGATTTCCGGCACGATGAGTTTGATGTTTTCGTCCATTCGCCAAGCCGAAGAATTATCGATTACTTTAGTGTTGTTGACGGCAAATTTCGGAGCCCATTCTTTAGCAATACTTCCACCAGCTGAAAATAATGCAATATCGGGTTTTCGTTTCACAGCGTCTGCTAAGCCAATTATTTCTACTTCTTTTCCCTTAAAAATCAATTTTTTGCCAACCGATTTTTCGGATGCAACGGGAATCAATTCACTTACAGGAAAATTTCTTTCAGCTAAAATTTGAAGCATAACTTGACCTACCATTCCGGTAGCTCCGACAACTGCTACTTTCATAAAAATATATTTTGTAATTTTTTTACAAAAGTAATTAAAACCAGTTTGATATTACTTGCAGTACTGGTTTAAGAATTAGCTTTAGCGATACTGAGGAAATCTCATTAAGTAGTCCAGCTTATGGCTCGTCCTCATTCTCGTATAGCAACACCGATTTAGAAATGTTCTGGTTTATTCACTATTTTTATTTCTTAAAGAGGAGTTCATGATATCGCTTCGCTAAGTTCATCCCGATCATTTACTCACTCAATTTGTTATTGCTTTAAGTGTTCGTGAACCTCCTTCGTCGGTTTGGGAAGTTCAAATTATATTACTAATATTGTAGGAAGGGCGGAGCGTAAAAAAATCATCCTATGGATGATTTTAGCGAACGAGCCAGCTTGTCGCGCTGGACTTATGAAAACAAATTTATATTACGCAGTATGACAAGTTTTAGTAGTTTAGAGCACCTCAATAGTAATAATAGTCCTTTCAAGTTCAATGCAAAAGAGTTAGATTGCCTGTCCCGAGAAGCTGTGCGATTCGGGAAGGAGACAGGTAATTACTACTATGGAGCAAGGTACTATGACCCTAAGTTTAGTATTTGGCTTTCTGTTGACCCAATGGCGGAGCAAATGCCTGAGTGGTCTTCCTATGCCTATACGTTCCAAAACCCTATTCGTTATACCGATCCTACAGGTATGAAAGGTGAAGATTGGGTATATGATAAAAAAAATGATAAATATATTTGGAAAAAAGAAGTAACTTCCTCAAGTGATGTGGCTGATGACGATAACCTTGAATATGTAGGGATGTCCAATACTGATATAAACGAGCACTATGATAATAATAATAATTTTTTCGAGAGATTAGTTGATTTTTTTATACCAAATATTGATGGGGATTCTTTTAATGATTATGTTAATGATGAGATAAATGAAAGAATAGAAAAAGCTTTAGCTTCTTATGACAATGGTCAAATTGAAAATATTGATATGAATATACGTGGATTGAAAGAAAATAGCCTTGTGGGAACAAATAAAAACCATCATCGTTTCACTTTAGATATTACTTTTGAAAATAAAAGAGTTAAAGGTTTTAAGGGGTATTTTCTAAGAAGAAATAATTCAAAAAACAACCAATTAAGTTCGCTAAGTATATATGCTCAAAAAGGGTTTGACGGGAAAACAGCCAGCTCTCGTTATTCTCTCCCTATAAAATTTCTGTTTTTTAGTCCTGGTCATAGAAATGAAGCAATTATTGATATTAATATTTCTGAAGAAGCGGAATCTTTAATCAATAATTACTTAACAAAAAAGTATTATGAAAATAAAAAATAAAATCATTATTTCCATTTTAATACTTATTGGAGTTTTACTTTTGTTAAAAAAGTTAAATCAATTTTATGGGTATAAATCCCATATAAATGATTTAAAGGAGAATAACGATATATATAAGATAGAACTTTACTTAAACTCTTACTATGGAAGAAGGATGGAGTTGCCAAGTAAAGAGGAAATTAAAAAATATATTGATAAAAATGTTGATTATTTGAATAATTACGGATATAATATTGGAATAAATAAACAGAAAGATGAGGTAGTTGTATATTCTTATGGTTTTAATAAAACAGACAACGATTTAGCGGATAAAAAGTATATGGATGAACTTTTAGAGCTCACTTTCTTAAATTATTTGAAGCAAGATAAACTAGATGTAATTTTAATTGCGTTCAAGAACTATAAACCTTGTAATATTTCAAAAGCTAATATCCTTCATCTTTACGATGAAGAAAATTTAGAAGTCCTAAGTAATAAATTAATTTCTATTGTAAATAATAATCTTGAACAATTTGAAAAAGATTTTAACAATACTTCAGAGAATAAAGTTACTACTAAAACGCTTGTTTTTAAGTATAAGAATCAAAGAGTTTTTTGTGTTTGTGATTCAGGAGTAAAAATGCATAAAATTCAATTTATTGAGGAAAATATCAGAAAATATTTCATTATGCTTGAAACAAATCACGGCATTAAAGAAGCACTATTTTCAATTGATTTGAAATTTAAAGATAGTGATATGGAGGTTTTTAAAAATGAACATATTTTTAAAAGTTAAGAGGTATAGAGAAAATGAAAAATATCGATAATTATAAGCTTATTTTGAAATTCCTTTGTTTTTTATTGTTTTTTTCTTGTAACAAAGCAGGAGATAAGACAATAAATGAAAAAGCTATAATTGGAGACACCTATGCTTTGAAAAGAATTGGAATAGATTTTTATGAAACCTATACTTCCTTTGAAGAAAATAAATTCTCAGATGAATTAACAATTATGTTTTTAAACTTTGTTTTTCAGATAGAATCAGAACAGAATTTTGACTTTAAAAATTTAAATGTTCAGAAAGATAGAGATAATGTCAATGCAACACTTAAAATAAATAGAGGTGACTATCCACTTAGAATAGTAGCCATACAATCCGGCAATGAATTGATTGCAGATTTAAAAACTAAAGATTTAGATGTGTTCAGAAATAAAACAAAAAGTCTTAGTTCTTTAGATGAACTATTCAAATGGATGCTAACATTAAACTTTGAATTGGAAATAGCACCCGATTGTTCTTTTGAATACAAAAAACCAAGTAGTATAAAGGCAGACTTTATTTTTTCTGATCATTACACAATAATGTATGAGTACGATGATAAAACAGAAAAGATCTACAAAGAAGTAGTTTCTAATGAAAATAAGATTCTTTCTGGAGAGTATATTGATTATGAGTAAACCATTCAAATTATATTACTAATATTGTAGGAAGGGCGGAGCGTAAAAAAATCATCCTGCGGATGATTTTAGCGAACGAGCCAGCTTGTTGCGCTGGACTTATGAAAACTAATTTATATTACGAAGTATGACAAGCTTTAGTAGTTTAGAGCACCTCAATAGTAATAACAGTCCTTTCAAGTTCAATGCTAAGGAACTTGATGAAGAGACTGGTAATTATTATTATGGAGCAAGGTACTATGATCCGAAATTTAGTATTTGGCTTTCTGTGGATCCATTGGCGGAGCTTATGCCTGAGTGGTCATCGTATGCTTATACGTTTAATAATCCTGTGAATTTTACTGATCCTACTGGGATGGTGCCTCGAAACCCAATAAAGGAAATTATTTCTAAGAAATCTACAGGTAATTTAGGAACTTTTAACGTTAATAGTTTTCACGATATGACTCCTGCATCAAATCAAAGATGGGAAGGGTCTTCGTTAGAAATAAGTAAAACTAGAGATGTCTCAAGTAAAGTAGGCGCTATTTTAGGGGTTGAAAATGAGTTTAATAGATCAGCCAGTTTAAAAGGGTCGGCCACTGTAGGTGTATATATAAATGATAAAGGAGAGGAAGTAAATGATATAAGTAAGGCTTCAAAGTTAATTTTGACTATGGCGTTTTATGAAGAAACAATTGAGATTTTAGATGATATAGTTGTTGATTCAAAAGTAAATGTTAGAGAAAGTACGACTACATTTATTTTTGATATTGTAGATGGAGAGAACATTATGTATGATGACAGTTTTAGAGAAGAAAAATCATATAGAGTTGACAGTGATAAAGCATCAAACTCTTTATTTATACTAGCAGAACAATTAAAGAATGAGAACAGAGAGATGTTGGATTTAAGTGAGAAAAGAATTGAAGCAAGACGCCTGAATAATCAAGGAGAGGCAGAGTTTCTTGATTTAATTAGGGAGACTAATCAACGTATGGATTAATTTATGAAAAAGAAGACCACAACATTTTTGTTAGTAAGCATATTAATATTTTGCTCGTTAATTTTTTTCGACTCGATAACTACAATTATTCATCTACTTTATGAAAAACTTTTTCTTAGCGAAACCAATTCACTTCAGGATTCTTCAAGAAGAGCGACAAATGGAGTTATTTTTTCGATGACTTTCTCTTTGATTTCAGTTTTAATAGTAGGTTTGTTTCTAGCTAAAAAAATGAAAATTAACTATGTCTTATTTGTTCTTAGTTATATTTGTATGTTCTTCGCATATAGAACGATACATTTTGAGTTTTTTAGGTTTTTTATTTTGACTGAATATACTTTATTGAACTGGATTTTTATGTTAACAACCATTCTCGTAGTTGGTTATTTTTCATTCAAAAAAATAAAAAAATTAAATAGTTGATAATTAAAGGATTAATGTTTTGTAATGTGTGTGTTGTCTTTAGTTGCTAACAGATAAATTTGTTTAAATTGCTGCTACACAAAAAAAACAGGTACTTTTATAACATAAAGAGAATTGTAAATTTTATAATCTTGAGGTTTTGTATTTTGTAAGCTTTACAGTAATGGAATGGCTAGGTATATAATGAAAAACTATATTTATTTGGTTTCAGTAGTAAAATTTTTAATGAAGTACTGGAAACTATACGAGGCTATCGTTTGGTAGCGGGGATAGATAACTTAAATAAAAGAGTTTTGAAAAGCAGTGGCTCTGGTTTTGATGTAATTTTGAATAATAATAATTAATAAGATGAAGTATTTATCCTATTTAATAATACTAATATCCCTAAATGCTTTTACACAACCTAAAACGGTTAGGAATGACTCTATACTAATTTGGAGTGAGCATAAAAAGTTAAGTTGGGATGATTTTCTTTCAGATGAAAAACATTTAGATGGCAGACACGATTCACAACTAGTACAACATACCTCTGCTATACTATCCGTGTCGATTAAATTTTTACCGAGGGAGTTAGGTTGTGAAAATATTGATGATATTATTATAGTACCTGTTGTATATAGGAAAGAATCTACGGCGATTTTAAAAAGTGATAAGATCCTAAAACATGAACAAATACATTTTGATATAACTGAATTTTATGCACGAAAAATCAGAAAAACAATAGAGGATTTGTTGGATGATGACGATTATGAATGTAATTTGCAGGAAATAGCAGATATTTATAATGAGTTAGAGGAAGAACATTGGCAGACTCAAATTCTTTATGACAAAGAAATACGCATAGTTGGCGAAGAGGATAAAAATCAAAAGAAGTGGGATAGAAAAACAGATAGTTTGCTGAATACACTTAAAGATTACAAGCAAGAGATTTTTTTAGAAGACTTAGAGCAGCTTGATTAAGTGTGCAGAGTTGGATATCTGTGGATCCGTTGGCGGAGAAGTATCCGAGTATATCATCTTATGCTTATGTAGCTAACAATCCCATAAATGCGATAGACCCTGATGGTAGAGAAATTATAATAATTGGAGAAAAAGGTAAAAGAACAACATATAAGCAGGGTATGGAGTATGAGGGAGAAGATAAATTCACTTCCAATATGATTAAAAAACTCAATGATATGTATACTACATCTCCAGGTATGGATGTTATTGATTCTGTTGTGTCTAATGAGCAAATTGTAACAATAACAAACGACAAACTTCCTAAAGAAGGAGCGGTGGGATTGGTTCCTGACGAATCAGCAGGTACAATGAAATTAGGAAATATGGAGGATGTAGGTGTTGATCTTAATACAATTGCTCATGAACTATTTCATGGTTATCAAGAAATGAACGAACAAGGGGGGACAAGTATTAAAAATGAAGTTGAAGCATATCTTTTTGGTGATCTGGTAGAGAGATTGTACAATGAGAGTAGCAATAGTATTGGAACTATCTTTCAAACAAGTGAAAATATTGACTGGTTTGAGAATACACATTCTTTCTATGAGAAATCATTTTCTATAAAAGATTTTCAATTTTTTGTAGAAAATTTTAAAACAGAAAGCGGTGCTAATGCTGATGGGAAGTATAACAAATTCCCATTGGAAAGAGATAATCAGTCAATTAATTTGTATCAAAAGTTTCACCCTATTCCTGAGTAAACAACGAGAAAATGAAATATACTTTAATTTTATTATTGTTTTTTTACTTAGAGGCTTGTTCTCAAAAGTATTCTGATGATGGAAATTGCATAATAAGTAATAATGAGTTGATCATTGTTAGTGAAGAAGCTGCAGATACAGTCTATGTTAAAGTTTACGCCAAACATAATATTGATAACCAATTTCAAAAAACTGATGCTTTACGCTTGTCATATAGTTATACGAATACTAATGACTTCTCAGACAGTATTGATATTGATAAAAATAATACAGAAATAAATGACAAGGCTTATGTTATATATGAAATTATTGAAGAATGTCTTGATAAATATTCAAAAATTACATACGATAAAGAAATTAAACGGATTGAAAAGTTAAAGCAAAAGGGGATTGCTGTCTATAATTATTATGTGTTTGTGAAAATTTACCCTCAATAACATAGACCTTTACCCCCGCTGTCGCATAATTATATGTGTGTGTCACGCTCAGTTGCTAACAGATAAATTTGTTTAAATTGCTGCTACACAAAAAAACAGGTACTTTTATAACCTAAGCAGAAATTATAAATTCATAATATAGAGCAACCACCAATACAACTGTTTGGGGAAGAGAACGAAAATTTAAACGAGGCAGAAGAGACCATAGCAGAGAATTATGCAGAGTTTGAGTTAACACCACCAAGCTTTAGCGATACTGAGGAAATCTCATTAAGTAGTCCAGCTTATGGCTCGTCATCATTCTCGTATAACAACACCGATTTAGAAATGTTCTGGTTTATTCACTATTTTTATTTCTTAAAGAGGAGTTCATGATATCGCTTCGCTAAGTTCATCCCGATCATTTACTCACTCAATTTGTTATTGCTTTAAGTGTTCGTGAACCTCCTTCGTCGGTTTGGGAAGTTCAAATTATATTACTAATATTGTAGGAAGGGCGGAGCGTAAAAAAATCATCCTGTGGATGATTTTAGCGAACGAGCCAGCTTGTCGCGCTGGACTTATGAAAACAAATTTACATTACGCAGTATGACAAGCTTTAGTAGTTTAGAGCACCTCAATAGTAATAACAGTCCTTTTAGGTTCAATGCAAAAGAACTCGACGAGGAGACTGGTAATTATTATTATGGAGCAAGGTATTACGATCCTAAGTTTAGTATTTGGATATCTGTTGATCCGTTGGCGGAGCAAATGCCTGAGTGGTCATCGTATGCTTATACCTTTAATAATCCAGTGAATTATGTTGATCCTACTGGGATGGTTGGGGAAGAAGTGAATGGACCAACAACAGACATTTGGAAATTATTTAAGAAAGATGATGGTACATATCGTGCGGAAAAGCAACATATCAACGATGGAAAAGATGACCAAATATACTTAGTTATGGGAGATGATGGCGTTGCAACTGCAATGTATGACGGAGTTGAAGCGGAGAACAATATGAACAAAGATGGCATTGCTATATCTGAAAGAGATAATGGTAATACTACCATGAGTGTGACTAAAGATGCTTTTTTTACATTTTTCACTTCTAACGATTATCGTATAAAAAGTGCTAGAGAAACAATGTTCAATTACTTCACTTCTTTTATAGGAGGTGGTGCAGGCACAAGTGCAAATGCTGGGAAGCTACTTTTAAATGCAGGATACAAAGGCTTTTTTGCTAGAGCTACATTAGATGCCTTGGTGCAATATGGCATAACTGGTGATGTTGATTTGATTGGAGCAACAGCATCTGGAGTTGGTTTTGGAAGATATGGGCACCTAGCAAGATTTGTAGGAGCTAATTTTGATTATTCGATAAGAAAGAATTCATTTGATAGAACTTTTAGCGACTCCAAACCACTCAATCATATGTTATATGATTTGGGAGCTAGTTATGCACCTGGTTTAGGTAAAAATATGGCCTCACCAGGAAATTATTTAGGACCCAATGGAGTAAAATTTACAGGTAACGCATTTGGTATATTAGGTAGCGAACTTCTAAAAAATCAATAGAAATGAAGCTAAAGAAATTTAAATTTAAAAAGTGGATTAAATATCTTTTGATATCAATATTTGTTTTAATCTTAATGAATAGTTTTTATTCTTTTGTATCTAAAACAGAGATTAAAAACATCTTCACTAATAAAACTTACGCTATAGGAGTTTTATATGATATTGGAAATGCAGGTAGAGGGACTACATTGGCTAGTTATAATTTTAAAATTAAAAATAAAACCTATAAAGGAGCTATTTCTTTAGCAACATTTGACAAATCAAACCCAAGAATTGGCAAAAGCTACATAGTAGCCTTCAATTCTAAAAATCCAAGTGAGAGTATTTGTTTTTTAAACCTTGAAGTTCACGACTCTATCCAGCACTACTTTAAAAATGGAAGCCTTAGCCAACTTCCAATAGAAGATTATCAACGTACAGTAGATTCATTTTTCCTAAGAAAGCTTACTGGTGGTTTAGATAAATACTTCCCACCCTACTACAAAAAAGAAGATTTTCCAGAATTGGAGTATCTTTGGGGGAGGGAGAATAGATGATAATTTGCAAGGGGGTAAAGGTGTTCTAAGGAGAGTGCTTGAAGTGAATCCTGCTTTTTTAAAAACTTTTATTTTGTCCCCTGGGGGTGTAAAACATAATTATGATGTTAATGGCTTGAAAAGATGATATGAAAAAAGTATGTGTGATATTTATCGTAGTTATTTTTCAATTTTGTGCTAGTAGTAAGTGGAAAAAATTTAACAGTAATATTGAAACTGAATTAGATATAATAGCTTCAGAAATTGCTAAAGGAGACAAGCCTTTTTATAAATCAAAAATTTATTCAATAGACAAGAAATATGACTCTGATAGAGTGGTGTGTAATGTTTATGATGAAAGTGGTACTATTGGTTTGAGTGTTGTTCCAGACTCAATTGAAATGCATTTGAATAATTATAGGGAGTTTGACGATAAATTGTTTTTATACAATTCAAAAACGAGTAAAAAAACAAACAGAGAAATTTTTTATAAACTTAATGAATACGGTGTTTCTTTAGATTCTTGTTTGTTTAAGTATAGGTATCAAAAAGATGAACCACAAAAATACTTTCAATGCACTATTAACAACGAAGCTAAAATTGATATACATCCTAGTTATATTGAATTCATTTTTTTAAAAAATGATGAAAGCGATATAGGGAAATATTTAAAAAAGGAAAAATTTTGAGATACTATTTACTCACTCAATCAAGTGTTCGTGAACTTGATTCAGTGACTCTTGATGAACTTTTTGCGATGTATTTTGAAAATATATTTAGAGATTGTCTTGGTGTTCCAAGACGTACACATTATAATGATTTAAATGTTAGTAAAGCTGATGACCCTAGACCATATCAAAGGTCTTTAGATGTATCTATTGAGAAGAGTGGACTGATGATTAATTCTGCACCAAAACCAAAAGCGGAAAAAAAAGTTTTTATTTCGCCTAGATATTTTTAATATGAATAAATTGAGAGTAACGATAATCCTTTTAATATTACTATCATTTTCAGCTTGTAAAACAGCAAAACAAATATGTTTAGACCGTTATAACTGCTATCACAAAACAAATAAAGAAAAAACAAAATATTGTAATTACTTTGGGAGTTCTAGTACAGTTACTACCTACAAAAAGTATTTAAAAAAAGCTGATGGTATTAAAGATCAATTAATCGTGATTGAAAATAGTGATTGGTTTCAAGGAAAGTACTTTGGTAAGGAGTATATTTTTTTTAAAGATGGTAAATTTGATAAAATGATTAGAGCTGATAAAGGTAACTTTTTCACTAGAAAAATTAAAGATTACAGTGATATTTTTTTGGCAGATAAAAAAAGTGCAGAAAAGATTAAGTTTTATTTAATAGCTTTGGAACATTTACAAGAGATTCCCCAAGAGCATAAAGAGTGTAGTATAGAGTTAACGGAGGAAATTTTTGAAGAAATCAATAAACGATTGGCACAAGAATCTGAAGATAAGGTTTACTTCTCAGGTATTAATGGCAATTCTACTATCAGTATTTTTGATGATAATTTAAAGCTGATAAAGCAATACTATTCAAGTCGGGTAGCGATTAGTTTAGATATAATTCCATCAAAATAGCTAGATAAACTTATTGTTAGCATAAAAAACCCCCTCGCTACCGCACAATTGCATCGTGTCAGCCAAGTATGCTTATTGCTCTATAGTTTTTCCCAATAAGAAAATTCTTTTAAGCCCGCTGTATTCAGTATTTTCGTAAGTGGTAAATAAGAAAGTTTATGACAAAAACTAAGTTAGATTCTATTAAGTACTCTATGCTAGAGTTAGCAATTGTTGGGCAAGATATTCCTATACCGCAAGTTTTAAAAAACAGCTTGAAAACAGCCCAAAAAGCCGAAGAGTTAGGCTTTCACCGATTTTGGTTGGCAGAGCATCATAACATGAAAGCTATAGCAAGTTCTGCTACCAGTATATTGATAAGCTATATTGCTGGCGGTACCAATAATATTCGGGTAGGTTCTGGCGGAATTATGCTTCCCAATCATCCGCCTTTAATCATAGCCGAGCAATTCGGTACTTTGGCGCAATTATTTCCCAGTCGTATCGATTTAGGGTTGGGGCGCGCACCAGGAACCGATCAAACCACCGCACAAGAAATACGCAGCGACAGAGTGCAAGCTGTTCATCGTTTTCCGGATGAAATAGACAAAATACAAGCTTTTATAGACCGCAACTTTCCTAATGTACGCGCCCCAATTGCTGAGGGAGTCGATTTACCGTTTTATATTTTGGGATCTAGTACAGATAGTGCTTATGTAGCGGCAAAAAAAGGTTTGCCGTATGTCTTTGCCAGTCATTTTGCTCCAACACATTTAGAAGAGGCCCTACAGATTTATCGCGATAATTTTAAAGCTTCTAAATTTTTAGAAAAACCATATGTAATTACTGGAATTAATGTTGTTGCCGCTCCCACGCAAGAAGAAGCAGAAACATTATCAACCAGTATGCTACAAATGACGATAGGTGTTTTAACGCAAAAAATGACATATTTGCAACCACCAATCCCTATGAATGATGAACTGAAAAAAATAAAACAACATCCTGCTGTTGCACAAATGAATAAGTTTGCCTTTGTTGGTGATCCCGAAACAGTGCAAGCTCAGGTAGAAGACTTTGTTGCAACATACCAAATAGACGAGCTAATGGTTTCTTGTAACATTTACGAACAAGAAAAACGTTTACAATCTTTAGAGATATTTTCTGAAATAATGCGGGGCAAGAAGCTTTAAGTTTTTTATCAATCATTTTATCTAGGGAATGATTTGATTAATACTTGAATCAAATATTTTTACTTTATAATTTTTTCCTTAGTAGTTCAAATTTTCTTAAAGCTTGTTTTTTGTGCAACCAGAAATGACTGCAATAGCGTGAAATAATGATAAATCAAATAAAGTATTTTTTTATTGTTTACAAGTATTCATATCTTTAAAAAAGCAATAACACAAGCTTATAAACCAAACAACTTGTATTCAAAACCAAATAAAAAATCGCATCAACCAAAGCATTCAGTCAGTAAGTAGGCAACAAAAAAAGCCTTCAACACCGTGTTGAAGGCTTTTGTACCTAGGGCGGGAATCGAACCCGCACTCCCGAAGGAACTGGATTTTGAATCCAGCGCGTCTACCAGTTCCGCCACCTAGGCGAATAGCGACTGCAAAGCTACTAAAAAAACAAATAGAAAAACAAATTCCATAAGAAATTTTAACCTACTTCAGAATTAATGTTTAAATTTGCACGCAATTAAAAAAGCAAACACAACACAACAAAAATATGGCAGAAGTAGAGAAAGTAGCTAAAATTTTTGCTTGCTCACAGAGTACAGAATTGGCAGAATCAATTGCAAAAGCTTATGGTATTCCCCTTGGAAACGTAATAACTTCTACTTATAGCGATGGCGAATTTCAACCTTCTTTTGAAGAATCGGTTCGAGGATCGCGCGTTTTTATTATTGGTTCTACTTTTCCAAACACCGATAATTTAATGGAAATGCTCCTTATGTTAGATGCGGCTAAACGCGCCTCAGCTAGACATATTACAGCAGTTATTCCTTATTTCGGTTGGGCTAGGCAAGACCGCAAAGACAAACCTAGAGTGCCTATTGCTGCCAAAATGATTGCCAAAATGCTAGAAACTGCTGGCGCTACTCGTATTATTACGATGGATTTACACGCCGATCAAATTCAAGGCTTTTTCGAAAAACCAGTAGATCACCTTTATGCTTCTACGGTTTTTTTACCGCATTTAAGAAATCTTAATTTACCTGACTTAACCATTGCTTCGCCTGATATGGGCGGATCCAAGCGGGCTTATGCGTATGCAAAGCGAATGGAAAGCGATGTGGTTATTTGTTACAAACAACGTGCAAAAGCCAACCAGATTTCTCACATGGAACTCATTGGCAATGTTACCGGAAAAAATGTAGTCTTAGTTGATGATTTGGTAGATACTGCTGGAACGCTTACTCACGCTGCAGATTTAATGATGGAGCGCGGTGCCAAAAGTGTTAGAGCGATTTGTACACATCCGGTATTATCGGGCAATGCGTACGAGAAAATAAAAAATTCTAAGCTGGAAGAACTTATCGTAACCGATAGTATTCCGCTAAAAGAAAAGAGCGAAAAGATTCGTGTAGTGAGCTGTGCAGAATTATTTGCAGATGTAATGAAGGCTGTACACTACAACAAATCAATTAGCTCTCAATTTTTAATGTAATATATTTTAATTTTAATTATTTAATTATGAAGTCACTTACGATCAAAGGATCTAAAAGAGAAAGCGTAGGCAAAAAAGCAACTAAAGCCTTACGTAATGCTGGAGAGGTTCCTTGCGTAGTTTACGGAGGGAAAGACGTGGTACATTTTAATGCACCAGAAATCTCATTCAAAGATTTGGTGTACACGCCAGACGTTCATACCGTTGTGCTAGACCTTAACGATGGTACAAAAATGAATGCTGTCCTCCAAGATATTCAATTTCACCCAGTAACAGATGATATTCTTCACATGGATTTTTACCAATTTGAAGAAGATCAAGCCATTACTATGGAGATCCCTGTTCACGCAGAAGGTGTGCCAGTTGGTGTTAAAAATGGTGGGGTATTGCGTTTTAACTTAAGACGTATGACTGTTAGAGGTTTGGCTAAAAACCTACCTGATTATATCGTAGCAGATGTAACTAAACTAAATATCGGTAAAAAACTTTATGTTACTGCGGTAGCTAGCGATGATTTTAAAATTATGCACCCAGACAATACCGTTATTTGTCAAGTTAGAACTTCTAGAAATGTTTCTGCAATTACACCAGATGTTGAAGAAGAAGGTGCTGAAGAAGCTGAAGGAGCTGAAGGTGAAGAAAAAACGGAAGAATAATCCGAATGCAATTAGCATAATTGCAAAATATTTTAATAAAAGCATCCCTCATATCGGGATGCTTTTTTATTTTTACTCAAAATTATTATGCGCGCTTTTTTCGGTAGAATTTTTAATAAATCCCCAAAATCTTCAATAGATCCTATGAAGAAGTTTTTAATTGTCGGTCTAGGAAATATCGGCGAAAAGTATCAACACACCCGACATAATATCGGTTTTAAAATTCTCGATGAGCTAGCAAAAACAAAAGAACTTACTTTTGAAACGGCTCGTTATGGAGATAAAACTACATTTAGATACAAAGGACGCCAGCTAATTTGCATAAAACCGAATACTTTTATGAATTTAAGCGGGAAAGCAGTTCGCTATTGGCTGGAAAAAGAAAAAATTCCGCTAGAAAATTTATTGGTAATTACTGATGATTTAAATTTGCCTTTTGGCACCTTGCGACTAAAAACCAAAGGAAGCGATGGTGGTCATAACGGATTGAAAGATATTCAGGCCAAACTAAACACCACAAAATATGCGCGTTTTCGTTTTGGAATTAGCGACGATTTTTCAAAAGGACGCCAAATTGATTATGTGTTAGGCGAGTGGTCTGATGAAGAATTGGCTAAAATGGATGAGCGTTTAGAGAAATCCATTGCTTTGATTCATTCCTTTGCAACAGCTGGCGCTAATAATACAATGAATAATTTTAACGGTAAATAATTTTAAAGTGAAGATATATAACAGCGTAGACGAGTTTGATGCAACTATTGCGACAGTAGTAACCATAGGCACTTTTGATGGAGTGCATATCGGGCATCGAAAAATTATTGATCGTTTGGTAAAATCTGCTCAAAACAATGCGCTTCAAGCTACTTTGCTTACTTTTTTTCCGCACCCAAGAATGGTGTTGCAACAAAGTACTGACCTAAAATTAATCAACACCATAGATGAAAAAAAACAAATCCTTGCAGCTACTCAATTAGATAATTTAGTAATTGAAGAGTTTACACATCAATTTTCTAGAATTCCCGCAAGAGATTTTGTGGAAGAGATTTTAGTAAAAAAATTAAATGCAAAAAAAATTATTATCGGTTACGATCATCGGTTTGGACGAAACCGAACAGCTGATATCAATGATTTAAAATTATTAGGAAAAGAATTCGATTTTGAAGTAGAAGAAATTTCAAAGCAAGATATTGAAGAGGTGGCGGTAAGTTCTACAAAAATTAGAAATGCACTAAACAGTGGAGAAATTCAACTGGCTAACCAATACCTCGATTCTGAATTTAGTTTGTCTGGAACGGTAGTAAAAGGAAAAGGTTTAGGGAAAGATTTTGGATATCCTACAGCCAACCTTCACATAGCAGAAGATTATAAGTTAATTCCAAAACAAGGGGTGTACGTGGTCAAATCGACTATCAATAACAAACAGGTTTTCGGAATGATGAATATCGGCACCAATCCAACTGTTGGTGGTACGCAGCAAAGTATAGAAACACATTTTTTTGATTTTGATAGCGATATTTACAATGAACAAATAAGTATTCAATTGCTAAGTAGAATTCGTTCAGAAAAACATTTCGAAAGTATTGATGAATTGAAACTTGCTATGAAAGAGGACCAAGAAATAGCCATCAAATTTATCCGGAATTATGTGGAATAAATGGTTGTTTAAACAAGTTGATAATACTTCCTTGGTGGTTTTTAGAATCATTTTTGGATTGCTTATCACGCTCGAAGCTTGGGGAGCCATTGCAACGGGTTGGGTTAGACGAGTTTTAGTTGAACCAGACTTTACGTTTCACTTTATCGGTTTCGATTTTCTACAACCATTACCGGGCAACGGAATGTATTTTTATTTCGCTTTTATGGGGCTTTTGGGTGTTTTTGTAATGCTCGGTTATAAGTACAAATGGAGTATTTCGGGTTATGCAATAATGTGGACAGCCGTCTATTTGATGCAAAAGAGTTCCTACAACAATCATTATTACCTGTTGATTTTGTTATGTATTTTTATGGTATTAGCACCTGCTCACCGTTATTTTTCTTTGGATGCTAAATTTAAACCAGCAATAAAAAAAATTGCTATGCCAAGATGGGTGTGGTTGTTTATTGTGCTTCAGATTTGGATTGTTTACACCTATGCTTCAGTAGCAAAATTATACCCCGATTGGCTTGATGGCACGTTTCAAGCATTATTGATGAAAGGAAAAGAAAACCGCATTCCTTTTGGTGAAGTTTTGTTGCAAGGTTGGTCGCATCAAATTATAATGTATTTCGGAATCTTATTCGATTTACTAGTTGTTCCACTATTGCTATGGAAACGCACACGAGTTCCGATGTTTATTGCTAGTATTTTCTTTCACTTGTTCAATAGTTTGGTATTTCATATTGGGATATTTCCTTACATGTCTTTGGCGTTTACATTGTTTTTCTTTCCGCCAGAAACCATCAACCGATTGTTCTTGAAAAGGAAACCTTTGTACGTCGAAGATGAAATTATTCCGCCTAAAAACGCTGACCTTCTAAAAGCTTTTCTTGCAATTTGGTTTGTTGTTCAACTTTGTTTGCCGGTTCGTCATTGGTTCATAAAAGGAAATGTGTTGTGGACGGAAGAAGGACATCGATTAAGTTGGCGAATGATGTTGCGATCGAAATCTGCACATACTGTTTTTTATGTGGTAGATTCAGAAACCAATAAAAAAGACCGCATTAACTTGAGCAATTACTTGAGTCCAAAACAGTTTAAAATGATGTCGAAACCCGATGGAATTTGGCAGTTTTCGCAACGATTAAAAAACGAATACAACGCACAAGGCAAGGAAATTGAGATTTATGTGCACTCAAAAGTTAGTGTAAACGGCCGTCCTTATTATCCATTTATCGATTCAGAAGTTGATATGGCAAAAGCCAAATGGAATTATTTTGGGCATAACCAATGGATTTTGCCTCAACCTGAAGATTTTTAGTTATTCCGTTTCATCGGTGTATTCGTCGTAAGCTGGATATAAAAAGTTGTTGTAAGGAAACCGCGTAACGTGAATTTTCCTAACGGCTTCGTAAACTTTTTTTCTAAACTCTTCGATGTTTTCTTTTTCGGTAGCCGAAATAAAAATCACATCGTCACCAACTTTATTCATCCAAGTAGATTTCCACTCTTCTAAACTATAGTGCTGTGTGGTTTTTTCTGTAATAAGGTCATCCTCATCGATTTTTTCCTGCGTGTAATTGTCAATTTTGTTGAAAACCATTACCGTTGGTTTATCTAGACATTTTATATCGTCTAAAATCTGATTCACCGAGTTAATGTGGTCTTCAAAATTTGCGTGAGAGATATCAACTACGTGAAGCAGTAAATCAGATTCGCGTACTTCATCTAAAGTAGATTTAAACGATTCTACTAATTGTGTAGGTAGTTTGCGGATGAACCCAACTGTGTCGGTTAGTAAAAACGGTAAATTTTTAATAACCACTTTGCGTACGGTAGTATCGAGGGTGGCAAACAACTTATTTTCGGCAAAAACATCACTTTTGCTAATTACATTCATTAAGGTAGATTTTCCAACATTGGTATAGCCAACTAAAGCTACGCGCACGAGACTCCCCCTATTTCCACGTTGAACTTCCATTTGTTTATCAATGGTGGCTAATTTCTTTTTGAGCAACGTAATTTTATCGCGCACAATTCTACGGTCGGTTTCAATTTCCGTTTCACCTGGTCCGCGCATTCCTATACCACCACGCTGGCGCTCGAGGTGAGTCCATAATCCAACCAATCGAGGTAGTAAATATTCATATTGCGCTAATTCTACTTGCGTTCGTGCATAACTAGTTTTAGCCCGTTGCGCAAAAATGTCTAAGATTAAATAGGTACGGTCGACAACCTTACACTTTAGTATTTTTTCGATGTTTTTTTGTTGTGCGGGAGAAAGCTCATCATCAAAAACAGCCGTTCCTATGTCGTTTTCGGTTACAAATTGTCGTACTTCTTCAATTTTACCTGTACCGATAAAGGTTTTAGGGTTGGGTTTGTCTAGCTTCTGTTGAAATCGTCCAACAACTTCGCCACCAGCTGTATAGCTAAGAAATTCTAATTCATCTAAGTACTCTTTAGACTTCTCTTCGTCTTGTTGCTGATTAATTATACCTACAAGGACAACTTTTTCGTATTCTATTTGCTCTTTATCTATCATATGTTATAAATTAGCGCAAAGATAAACAAGATAAATTTAAACATAGCCATTAAGGCAAAAGTCAATAAACTTAAGGGTTAGATTGTATTGTTAAAAAGCTTGTGTAAAAAAAAGTTAGTATTTACTTAACTTATAAATAACAAATTCTTATATTCACACCCTGATTATACAAAAAATAAAATCATGAAAAACAAATTACTTCTCCTGACAATTTTTATGTTGCCTTTTATCGGCTTTTCACAAATAGGTGTTACCGAGTCTTTTGATGGCGGTGTTCCTGCTGGATGGATTAATGATGGTGCTATAATGTTTGGTTCTGGTACGCAAGCTTGTGATGCTAACAGTTTACGAGCTAATGTGTATAGTTTTAACGACGGGACTACTCTTACGACTGAGAATTATGAAGCGCAATCTAATGGTACAGATTTAGATGTGTCATTTGAATATAAGCTTGTAGATTGGTCTGCTGCTACAAATCCTACAGCACCAGGTTGGGGAGAGTTCAGTGTTGAATATTCTACCGACGGAGGAACAACTTGGGAGTTGTTAGAAACAATTGATGACGATAATCACGTTACTTCTTCCGATTGTGCGACCTTAAATTACACAATCGATGCCGCTGATATTCCAGACGGTAGCGATTTTCAGTTTCGTGTAGATCTTACTTGGAGTGATGGTGATTATTATTTTTACTTAGATAATTTTTCTTTATTGCAAACTACAGATGAAGCGCCTAACTGCGATGCAGTGCTTAATTTGCCAGCAGATGAAGCTACGGATGTTGCTATTGAAACTGGTCTTTCTTGGTCTGCAGCTACAGGAATTGCTACAGAATACATTATTAGTGTTGGAACTTCTGCAGGAGGAACAGATGTTGTAGATGCTGAGGTGGTAAGTGGTTTAAATTATGATTTTACTGATTTGTTAGATTATGAAACTACATATTATGTAAGTATTCTTCCTTCAAATGAAAATGGTGAGCCAGATGTGGCTGATTGTACAGAGTTTAGTTTTACGACAGAAGACGACCCTTCCCAAACAGTAGTTTGTGCCGATGGACCTGTAAATACAACATACTGTTACGGGAATAATGATGACACTGAATTTGTGTATACTAGTGATGATGGTTCTAGCTTAAACATTACTTTTAATGAAGGTTCTTTTGAGTCTTGTTGTGATGATATTATAATTTTGGATAGTGATGGTTCGCAATTGTTTATGGGAACTGGAGATATTTCTGGTGAATCTTTCCAATCGACTGGAGATCAGTTAACAGTGTTATTTGATACCGATGGTTCGGTGAGTTGTGACTCTGGTTCTTATGGTTCTTTAGATTTTGATGTTTCCTGTGCAACTTGTATTAATCCACAGGTTGATTTTGAATTAGTTGATAATTGCCTTAATGGACCTGAATTTTTTATTGATGTAGATGTAACTGATTTAGGAGATGCTTCAGAATTAGAAATCACCGATAATCAAGGTGAGTTTACTGAAACTACAACTGAAGAAGGAATAGTGCAAATGGGACCATATGATAATGGTACAGATATAGTTATTAGTGTAGAAAACCTTGATGATGCTAACTGTGTAGTTCAATCAAGTTCATTTACTCAGGAATTTTGTACAACGGAAGTGGTAGATTGTGATGCAGGACCTATTACAGTTGACTACTGTTACGGCAATAATGAAGATTATGAAGTTACTTACATCAGTTCTTCGGGTGAGCCGCTTAATTTAGATTTTGCTTTTGGTGACATAGAAGGAGGTTTCGATGAGCTAATTGTATTGGACACAGATGGTACGCAATTAGCGTCATTGGATGGTGATTTGACAGGTCAGTCTTTTCAGTCTACTGGAGATGAGATCACTGTTTTAATAGATTCTGATGGTTCTGTTAGCTGTCAGAGCAGTACAAATTATGATGAGTTACAATATACAGTCGCTTGTGCAACTTGTGTTAACCCAGAAGCATCTTACGAAGTAGTGGATGATTGTGCAAGTGGTGAAGATCAATTCTTTGTAGATGTAGACTTAACAAGTATTGGTGATGCTTCTGCAGTTGATATTACAGATAACCAAGGTAACGAAGAGTTAGGTGTTTCTCAAGAAGACGTTTATACTTTTGGACCTTATGATAATGGTACTGGAGTACAAATTACAATAGAAAATGTTGATGACGTAAACTGTATAATTAACAGCTCGTCGTTAACGCAAAACGCCTGTCCGCCAGATAATTCTTCATGTGATACTGCTGAAGTAGCAACTGTAAATGATGACAATTTCTGTGTTGAGGTTAATGAAGGGACGTTGTTTGAGGCTACTGCCACAAGTGTTTCAAGCTCTTGTCATACAAATATTACACAAGATGTTTGGTACGAATTTGAAGCTACAGCCGATACGCATATGACTTCTATACAGGCTGCTGGGGGTGGAACTCCACTTGGAACAGCTATCTATGCAGATGATTGTGGTGATTTAACCGAATTGTATTGTAGTGGAGAATTTGATAATAATGTTTTTGGTGTTAATAACAGTAATACTGTTGTGGCTGAAAACCTTACTGTAGGAGAAACCTATTATGTAAGAGTTTATTCTTTTGGCGGCAATGATGAAGACATAAATTTTGATTTATGTATCACGACACCTCAGTTTTTAGAAGAAAATGAGGCCTGTACTGATATTGCACCTTTTTGTGCGCCTGTAGATGAAGACGGTAATCCTGAACCGCTAATTTTTCCAAATGGCTATTTCTATTTGAATGAATCTGTTGCTGAAGATGGACCAGATTATGATTGTTTGTTTACTCAGCCTAACCCAGCTTGGTTCTACCTAACGGTCGAACAAGCAGGAGATTTAGAGTTTCAAATCGTTCAGTCAACTGCATTTGATGTAGATGGAAACGATATTGGTCAGCAACTGGATGTAGATTTTATTGCTTATGGACCATTTGACGGAGCTGAAGATAATTGTGATGAACTCACAGCAGCAAATGAAGTTGATTGTAGTTACTCTGGATCAGCTGTGGAAGACATGTTCATTCCTGGTGCAGAACAAGGTGAGATTTATGTCGTTTTGATTACTAACTATAATCAATCACCAGGCTATATTTCTTTTAATCAGGTTAATTTAGGAGGAGATGGAGCTGGTTCTTCTAGCTGTGATGACGTCTTTAGCGTAGCTTATGGATGTGAGTCAGATGGTTTGTTGCTTGAAGCAGAAATAACTGATAGTGATGCATACCAATGGTATACGGTAGAAATTGACGAAGAAACCGATGAAGAGGAAGTTACTCCTATAGATGGAGAAGAAAGCTCAACATTTCAAGCTAATGAAAGTGGTATTTATGAAGTTTTAGCGCTTGATGAAGCTGGTAACTTTGTAACCGAAAGATTTGATGTAAGGTTGTCACCTGAAGCAGAACTAGATTTACCACAAGATCTTGAAGTTTGTGGAGATGAAGTTATAGTTGATGGAACAATTGATAATCAAGCTGATTTTGATGAAATAACTTACGAATGGTACGACGAAAATGATAACTTGGTTGATAATCAAGCTGTCGTTGAAATCGTTGAACCGGGTGATTATATATTAGAAGTTACAACTGCCGAAAACGCAGGTTCAGAAGTTGTAGAGTGTATTTCTACTTTTGAACTAACGGTTAATCAAGTTGATTACGAAATCAATTTAGGTGATGATATTGTTACTTGTGATCTTTCAAATGTTGTTTTAGATGCTTCTAATGAAGAAATCGATCCTGATATCGCCACTTATGAGTGGTTGCTCGACGGTGAAGTCTTGTTAGGAGAAACAAATTCAACACTTGATGTTATGGATTATGGTTTTGGCCTTTACGAAGTAATCGTGTTTGTAGGTTCAGAAAGTTGTGCCGCAGAAGATGAAATTCTTATTGAAGCTAATGATAGTGTAACGTTAGATCTTACAACAGATTCTATTGATAATCTGTTCTGTGCAGGAGATATTGTTACGCTTATTGCTGAAGTTGAAGGAGATTCTGGAGAGCCATTAGACTTCCAATGGATTGTTAATGGAGAAATTGTTCAAGAATCGGATAACAATACCTTAGAATATGAAATCGGTTCTGATGGAAACGATACCTTTGATGAAGTAGAAGTTTCTGTTATTGTTGGTACTGATTGTTATGCTGAAGATGCAATTGATTTAGACCGTTATGATATCGATAACTGTGTAGTTCCTCAAGGTATTTCACCAAATCAAGATGGAATAAACGATTCATTCGATTTATCTTTCTTAGCTGATCGTAGTGGAATTAATAGTATCGAAGTTTATAATAGATACGGAAGAACTGTATTTAAGCAATCTGATTACGTAAATGAGTTTAATGGGCAAGATGATCAAGGAAACAATCTTGTTACTGGAACTTATTTTTACGTGATAAAATTTAACCAAGAAGACCCTGTGTACGGAAGCGAACACAAAGGTTGGTTATATATAAATAGAGAGCAATAATTGTTAAATTAAACCCCGAATTATGATGAAAAAATTATTTTTCTTACTAATGATGGCGTTCATACCCTTGCTGGGTATGGCGCAGAATCCAAGTATAGATACTTTCGAACCTGTAGATTCTTCTACTGGTAACGAGAATGAATATACTTTAACAGAACTTATCGATGATGTCCTTATCGAAGGTGAATGTGCTATTGTAGAAAATGTGCAATCTCCTAACAATTCATTTGATAGCGGTGCAAGTTTTCAGAGTTATGGCTATTTTAGCGCAGGAGATGATGTAGATTTTCCTTTTGAGGACGGCTTGATTATGGCTGCCAATGGTGTAGAACAAGCTGAAGCTGGTGGGATGAATCAAGGATCTACACTAGGTTGGGAAGGAGATGAAGATTTAGAAGCGCTTATTCAAGATCCAGGTAATACCAATAACGCCACGGTCATAACCTTCGACTTTATTCCTTTTGTGCCTGAAATTTCTTTCCGCTATTTAATGGCGTCTGATGAGTATGGTAATTTTGTGTGTACTTTTGCTGATGTTTTTGCTTTTATCTTAAGTGGTCCTGGTATCTCAGATGTGAATTCTTATGACCACGATGCTAACCCGAATACACCTGATGTTGAATTAGATTTGGGAGGTTTGAATATTGCCACCTTACAAGGAACAAATATCCCTGCTGCTATTACAAACGTTCATATATCAGAGGATTGTTCTTCTGGAAGTTTAGGAGAATTTGCAGCTGGTCAATATTATGATATAGATGGTTCTAATACTGCCGATCCTAATTATGGTGACCCTGAAGGACAACCAGGTTTTGGGTTTCAACCGAGTAATATTTCGTATAATGGTCAAACTATGCCATTAACTGCTTCAGCAGAAGTTATTCCTGGAGAGCAATACCAAATTAAATTAGCTGTTGCCGATCAAGGCGATTCAAGTTTCGATACTGCTGTTTTTATCGAAGGGCAAAGTTTTTCTATTGGTATAATCGATTTACCAGACGTTACATTAGATGACCCTGAAGCTCAGTGTGATGGAGAAGAACTAGTGCTAGATACTGGTTTCCCAGAAAGCGGTGGGGATGATATTTCGTTCTTATGGTATAATTTGGCTGAAGATCCTAACGAACCTCTTGAAGGTGAAGAAGGACCAGCGCTTACCGTTACTGAGTCAGGGGAATATGCTGTGTTTATTACAGTACTTGATTCTGAAGGAAACCCACTTTTAGAATGTTCGAATTCTGCAACTGCTATTGTTGAGTTTTTTACAACTCCAGAAGTTGAGCTAGATGACGAGTATTTAGTTTGTGGTGAAACTAATGTCGACCTAGATGTAACACCAGATAATATTGATACTATTTTAGATGAAAACCCTGAAGGGCCAGAATATACTTGGTTTTTAAATGGTGAAGTTATTGAAGGTGAAGATGGCCCAGAATACACAGCAACAGAACCAGGAATTTATGATGTAGAAATTGTTTCCGGTTCTTGTGAATTATTGTTGACAACAGAAGTTGTTGGTTTAGAGTATATGATAGATCTTGGAGATGGAATATGTGTTGATACCGAACAAGGAACAGAAATTATTCCTGAGTTTACTGGCGTTGATCCTAACGATGTAGATGTGTCTTACGAATGGAGTACAGGTGAATCTACAGAAACTATTACAGTTACAGAAGCAGGAACTTATAGCCTTACAACAACTATTTTAGGGTGTGAAGAAACTGCCGAAGTGGAAGTTTCACCTTCTCATGTCGTTGATGTAAGTGATGTAAGTGTTTGTGATTCAGATTTATCAGTAGTTGTTTCAAGCGGTTATGATAGCGAAGACGTAACGGAAGTTATTTGGCAAGATGAATCAGGTAATGAAGTTGGCTCTGGTGCAGACCTTGTATTAGATTGGTCTGAAGCTCAAGGAGCTGATGCGGTACTTGGTAATTATACAGTAACTGTAACTATTGGCGGTTGTTCAATCACAGACACTTTCGAAATTGATAGATTTAGAACAGAATCTGGTGAGATTGTTCAGAATTGTGTTATTCCTGAAGGAATTTCTCCAAATGCTGACGGTATTAATGACTGCTTTGACCTTGCTTTTTTAACGAATAGATTATCAATAGAAAGCGTGCAAATATTTAACCGTTACGGTAGAAAAATCTTCGAATCAAGCGATTATGAAAATGAGTTTTGTGGTCAAGATGAAGAAGGAAATAACTTGGTAACTGGAACTTATTTTTATGTAATTAAATTTGCCGAAGGAGATGACCAATTCGATCAAGTTGAAAGAGGATGGTTATACATTAACAGAGAACAACAGTAATAATCAAACAACAATAATTTAAAGATATCACAATGAAAAGATTTTATTTATTATTTTGTGCGATAGGTTTCTTGTTTTTGCATGAAGCTAAAGCACAACAAACGCCGCAGTACACACAGTATATGTATAATATGAACGTGGTTAATCCTGCTTATGCTGGATCAAAAGAAAGTTTATCTGTCGGAATGCTTTACAGAGACCAATGGAGCGGTATCGATGGTGCGCCACGAACCTTTACTTTTACCGCTCACTCTCCATTAGGAAATGGGTTAGGAATTGGTGTCTCAGCCATCAACGACCGAATTGGACCTGTTGAGCAATCAAGTGCAGTAGCCGATATTTCCTATACGCTAGAGTTAGGACAAACTTGGAATTTAGCTTTTGGTGCTAAAGCTGGAGCTTCTTTCCACGACATTGGACTTGCAAATGTCGATACTCAAATCGATTTAGACCCTGCTTTCTCTGGAAATTATAACGAAACTTATGGAGTGTTTGGAGCAGGTGTGTTCTTATATTCTGATAAGTTTTATGTGGGACTTTCGGTTCCTAACTTCTTAGATCAAACCCATTTTGAGGAAGATAGCGGAAGAGCTTTTGGTAGAGAAGATAGACACTTCTTTGGTACAATGGGATATGTGTTTGACTTAACTGATGATATCAAGTTTAAGCCATCGACTTTCGTAAAAACACAATTATCCGATTTTGACGGTTCGTTTATTTCATACGATATCAATGCCAATTTCCTATTCTATGAAAGATTTGAAATTGGTGCATCGTATCGTGTAGATGATTCATTTAGTGCCCTAGTTGGTGTGAAACCGTTTGATTGGATGCACATTGGTTTTGCTTATGATGCAACAACTAGCGATCTTAATAAACCTTCTTATGAAGCGTTTATGATTTTCGATATCTTCTTTAAGAAGAAAACTTACTTGTCACCAAGATACTTCTAATCACCTAAACCTAATAAGTTAATAACTATGAAAAATATTATAAATATTCTATTTGTCTTTGCCTTAGGAATTTCAGTACTATCGGCACAAGATAGAGCAACTAAAAAAGCAGATAAACATTTTGAACGTCTTGAATTTGTTGATGCTGCTGAGAAATACGAAAAAATTGTAGAAAAAGGAGATGCTGATGACCACATATACCGTCGTTTAGCTGAGTCTCATTACTATTTGTATAACACTAAAAAAGCCGAACGCTTTTACAAATTGGTAGTAAAGAACAACGACAACGTTCAAGCTGAAGATTACTTTAGATATGCACAAATGCTTAAAGCTAATGCTAAAGTAGACGAATCGAATGAGGCAATGGATAAGTTTGCTGAAATGGCTCCAAACGATATGAGAGCTCAATTCTACAAGCAAAACCCAACTTATGTCGAAGATCTTAAAGCTAAAGAGCCTTCTTATGGTGTTGAAAAAATGGAGCTTAGCTCAGAAGAATATTCCGACTTTGGAGGATATGAGCACGATGGAATGCTGTACTTTGTTTCTGCAAGAAATAAGTCTAGAAAAACTTACGGTTGGAACGATCAGCCTGTACTTGATATTTTTGTAGCTGAAAATGTTGCAGGAACTTTCGAAAATGAAGAAGGTATTGAAGGAGATGTAAACTCTAAATTCAATGAAGGTACAATGGCAATTTCCAATGACGGTGAAACTATCTATTTCACAAGAAATAATTATAATGGAAAATACGAAGCTAATGAGGAAGGAGTTGGTCAATTACGTCTATTCAAAGCAACTCTAATCGATGGTCGTTGGAAAGATGTTGAACCACTTGATTTTACAGACGCTGAACACTCGTATAGCCATCCAGCTTTAAGCCCTGACAATAAAACACTCTATTTTTCTAGTGATATGCCAGGTGGATTTGGTCAATCTGATATTTATAAAGTTGCAATCAATGAAGATGGTACTTTTGGAGAACCAGAAAATTTAGGTGAAGCTATTAATACACCAGGTAGAGAAAGTTTCCCTTTTATGGATGATGCTGAAAAACTTTACTTCTCTTCTGATGGTCATTTAGGTCTTGGTGGCTTAGATATCTTTTTTACAGAATGGAGTAATGGCGAGTATAAATACCCTAAAAACTTAGGGAAGCCTGTTAACTCTAAAGCTGATGATTTTGCATTCACTTACTTTGATGGTAAAGAAAGCGGTTATGTTTCTTCTAATAGAGATGGAATGGGAACTGTTGATAACATCTATCAAGTCGAATTGCTGAAACCTATCGACGAAACATTATTAACTGTTCGTGTAACAGACGCAGATAACAATAAGGTTCTTGAAGGTGTTGAAGTCTTAGTTTACGATGAAGACGAAAACGAAGTAGGTAGAGCAAACACTAAAGAAGATGGTATTGCTAAAATTTTAGTTTTAAGCAATATGGATTATGATGTTCAGGCCAACAAAAGAAAGTTTGAAAGCAATTCGGTTAATGTTACTGCCGAAGGTGAAGAAATGCCTGTTAACATAGAACTTGATCCTATCAAGCTTATTAGAGAGCGTACTGTTGTTCTAGAAAATATCTTTTTCGAATTCGATAAAGCTGAGATTAAATCTACTGCAGCATTAGAGTTAGATAAATTGATTGAAGTATTAAAAGAATACGAAGATATTCGACTTAAAGTAGAAAGTCATACCGATAGAAGAGGTCCAGCAGAATATAACAAAACACTTTCTGAAAAACGTGCTAAAAACACGGTAGACTATATGGTTTCTAAAGGTATCGACGAATCTCGTTTAGAGTATGAAGGACTTGGAGAATCACAGCCTTTAGTTGATTGCGGATCGAACTGTACCGAAGAAGATCATAGAAAAAACAGAAGATCTGAGTTTTCAATTATTGAAAAAAGTAATGAATACAAAACAACAATTGAAAGACCTGAGATTTCTAAAAAAGACTAAAAGTAACTTAGTATAATTTTACTTAAAAAACCTAGCCTTAAATGGCTAGGTTTTTTTATTTTTATATATCCTATAGAGTAATTGTTATTTTTTTAAATTAATGGTTATGAAAAAACTTTGTAAAGAATGTGGAGATAAACTTGTCGGTAGAATCGATAAAATATTTTGTTCAGATCAATGTCGTAATACACATAACAATAGATTGAATGCCGATAAAACCAAAATTATTCGAAATGTCAATAATCAACTAAGAAGAAATCGCCGAATTTTAGCTAGTATTGCTCCCGAAAAAACCACCAAAATTTCAAGAGATTTACTCCTTCAAAAAGGTTTTAACTTCAGTTATTTTACCAGTATTTATACCAATAAGAAAAATCAGACATATTATTTTGTTTATGATTATGGATACGTATCTTTAGGAAAACAACTTTATGCCGTGGTGAAGAAAAAAAATGAATGAATGAACTCATATAAAAATGCCATCTTAAGCTTATTTCTGATCATATTTAGTGTAAGCTATATCTTTTATCAACTTCAGCCTCAAGAGGTAAGTTTAAGTGTAGAAGATGAAACGGTTTTTTCTGTAAATAGAGCAAGTTCTCATATTGAAGCAATTTCTAAATCACCACATTATACGGGTGCTAGTAATCATGCATCGGTTAGGAATTATTTGGTCGATGAGCTAGAAAAACTTGGACTTGAAGTTCACACACAAAAAGATTTCAGTATCAACAGTCTTGGACAGATTAGTATTCCTGAAAATATAATTGCCAAGCTGCCTGCAAATCAACAAAAAATTACTTCAGATAAAAATACTGGAGACTTACTTTTGCTTTCGCATTACGATTCTGCTCCGCACGCTTCTTACGGAGCTGCCGATGCTGCCAGTGGAGTAGCTACAATTCTCGAATCACTCCGGTCTTTTATTGCCAGCGAAGAAACTTTTACAAATGATATTATTATTTGCTTTACTGATGCCGAAGAAATCGGGTTGTTGGGCGCCAAACTTTTTGTTGATAAACATCCTTTTGCTCAGAACGTTGGATTAACTCTTAATTTTGAAGCTAGAGGAACAGCAGGACCTAGCAATATGATTATTGAAACCAATCAAGGCAACGAGGCAATTATTAGTACTTTTAAATCTGCTCAAATCAAACACCCATTGGCTAACTCATTGATTTACAGTGTTTATAAGATGTTACCAAACAATACAGATTCAACTGTTTTTAGAGAAGAGTTAGATGTGCCTGGAATGTTTTTTGCTTTTATTGATAATCACTATAATTACCATACGGCAAACGATCGCTTAGATAAATTAGATAAGCGTTCGCTAGCACATCAAGGTGATTACTTGCTTCCATTGCTTAAAGTATACGGGAACACTGATTTGTCTAAACTAAAATCTTCAAATGATAATGTTTATTTCAATATTCCATTAATCGGAGTTATTGATTATCCAGCTAGCTGGTCGATTTTCTTTTTTATTGTAGCGGCATTAGTATTCGCTTTAAGTGTTTTGATTTCACTTAAAAAACGAGTATTGTCTTATAGAGAAATCCTACTAGGACTTATTGTTTTTTGGGGCTTACTACTTTTTAATGCTCTAATCGCTTTTTTTGGATGGAAACTGATAACATTTTTTTATCCTAGTTATCTAGAAATCTTACAAGGTTTCACCTATAATTCACATAATTATATCGTTGTTTTTGCTGCGCTTAGCTTGGCTAATTGTCTTATTTTTCAACATTTATTTCGATTTAAAATTCAAATCAAAAATGCTTTTGTAGGACCTTTATTTACATGGATGCTCATCAATTTATTAGTCTTGATTTATCTTCCTGGTGCCAGTTATATAATCTTACCATTCCTGTTTGCATTGGTTATTTTTGTTCTTTTGCTATTTATTCGTTTACCAAATTCAACTATTATGTTGATTTTATCATTGCCATTACTTTTTTTGACAGTTCCTTTAGTTCAATTTTTTCCTGTCGGTTTAGGCATGAATTATGTTTTTATAAGCGCTATACTAATCACGCTTATTTATGGATTAATTATGCCTATAATTAATCATTATCCTTTTAATAATGCTCTAGCTTACATTTCATTTTGTTTGGCCTTAGGTTTTTTTGTAGTAGCTCACGTAAAATCACCTTTCACCTCCGATTTTCCTCAACCTACAAGTTTAGTTTATCTTTTTGATGAAGAAAAAAACCAAGCTTTTTGGGCTAGTTATGACAATTTGCTTACTAATTGGAATGAAAAATATTTTGATGATCAACAAGATTCTTCATTAAATGAAACTAACTTTCTGAGTAAGTATCAAACCAAGTTTAGTAAAATTTCGTCTGCGCCAATCGTTGAATTACAAAAATCATTAGTAGAAATTGAAAAGTTCAATGATGATAATACCGACTTCCAGAAAATACGAATATCACCAAAACAAAACACAAACCGTATTGATGTTTATCTTGATCCTGATGTCGATTTTGAAACGATAAAAATAAATCAACAATCGATTTCTAAAGAAAATGATCCAAATCATCAATTCTTTGGTAGAGCTTCTTCACATTTGTTGACCTATTATGTTGTTGATAGCGAAACACTAGAAATAGTATTTTCAACTAAAGAACTAGATGAGATTAAGCTTACAGTTTTAGAGTCAAGTTTTAATTTATTGGAAAATAAAGAATTAGAGGTTTCTAAGCGACCAAGAAATCAAATTCCGAAACCATTTGTTATTAATGATGCAATTATTTATAAACACAATATTATAATTCAATGAAAACTATCGGTATATTAGGTTGTGGCTGGCTAGGATTAGCTTTAGGAAATTCTTTAAGCCAAAATTATTTGGTAAAAGGAACAACTACAAGTAAAGATAAATTAGATGAACTAAAAGCTAAACACATTCAACCGTATTTATTAGAAGTTAAAGAACAATCAATTGAAGGAAATTTAAATTTTTTTGATGATTTAGATCTGCTAATTGTTGCTATTCCTCCAAAGCTTAGAACAAAACAATCAGAAAATTTTGAAGCTAAAATTGAACAACTCTTGGTTCAACTTGAAGAGTTTCATATTCAGAAAGTAATTTATATTAGCTCTACAGCTGTTTTTTTAGATCAAAACCCAGTAGCAACCTACCGCGAGACAGATCAACCTAATAATTTACAAAGTGATAGAACCCGACAGTTAATTGCAGTCGAACAAATGATATTGAATCATAGTATAGATGCTACTGTTTTACGATTTGGTGGATTAATTGGTGCAGATAGAAACCCAGTAAAATATTTGGCGGGTAAAAAAAATCTGACAAACCCAGCTGCTCCTGTTAATTTGATTCATCAAAAAGATTGCATTCAATTGATAGCTTCTATTTTAAGCTTGCAAAAGTTTGGTGTTATTTATCATGGAGTTTATCCAAAACATCCTTCGCGAAAAGAATATTATCAAACTATAGCTGATGAGCTTAATCTGCCTCGACCTCATTTTGAGACAGATAAAAACAGTGCCGGTAAAATAATCGATTCAAGCTTGACGCGGCAAGCCTTAAGTTTTTCTTACAAGAATCCTATAAATTAAAAAAAGCCCGACAAATAATCGAGCTTTTTTGTGCTATATAATTCATTGAAAATTATTTGTTTTCTTTGATGTATTTCTCAAGAGCCATCGTCATAGATGGTGTTTCTGGAGTAGGCGCTTTAATGTTTACTTTTAGGCCTTTTTCTTTTGCTGCTTTTATAGTGGTGTTACCAAAAACAGCTATTCGAGTATTTTTTTGCTCAAAATCAGGGAAATTTTCATATAGTGATTTAATTCCACTAGGACTAAAAAATACGACTACATCATAAAAAACCTCTTTAAGATGAGACAAATCAGAAACTACTGTTTTATAAAAAATACCGCGCTTCCAATCAACTCCAATTTTGTCAAGTTGTTGGGGAATAGTTGGCTTTAACACGTCTGATGATGGTAGTAAGAATTTTTCGTTTTTATGTTTTTTGATATTTTGAACCAAGTCCTGAAATGTTCTTTTGCCTACATAAATTTTTCGTTTTCTGTAGACAACATATTTTTGTAAGTAATAAGCAACTGCTTCACTTTGGCAAAAATATTTTAATGAATCAGGTATTTCATGACGCATTTCCTCAGCAATTCTAAAGAAATTGTCTACAGCATTTCTACTCGTCAAAATAATTGCAGTGTAATCTGATAAATCAATCTTTTGTTGCCTAACTTCTTTTGTATCTACCCCTTCTACATGAATAAAAGGAATGAAATCTATTTTTACTTTCAGTTTTTGCTCTAATTCAGCATAAGGAGAGTTTTCTACTTTTGGTTCAGGCTGTGAAATAAGAATAGTTTTCACTTTCATAAGGTTTGTTTTTTCTGAATATCGTGCTTAAAAAAGCCTAATTACTTTATACAAAATAATATAGGGGGCTATTTTAAGGCTGCAAAGATACAAAATAAAATAGAACCATTCACTTAAATATAGTTTTCGGTACTTGAAGAACAATTCAATTATGCCCCAAAGAAATACAAAAACGGCTAGTATGCTAAAAGAAATGCTTATCCAAAACGGGTCTAAATTGCTAAAAGCTAAAAGTAAAACTCCAGGAAATAGTGTTAGCAAGGCCAGGTTCCTGTACATAAAAATCAATTTGACCTGATGGCTTATGATTGTGTCTATCTCAAAAAGAATTCCTATGATTTTTTCGACAAGGAATTTTCCGCTGAAAAAAACTAATATTGTAACAAAAACAACTAGAAAACTACTAAAACTTCCGTCTGATTGGTAGAACGGAATAAAACCTGAATTTAAAACAATAAATAAGCTTAAAACTAACAAGGAATTGATGAAAGTAATTAAGGCAAAATAATTAATTTTTTTACTTTCAAAAATGTGTTTTACAACCGAACCCCTCGTCCAAAGTAAATTTAAAGCATGTTCAAACTTGTTGGAATTTACCTTTTTCAATGCAGCGAAAATTAGAAAAACAGCCAAAATGGCTAATGTTAGCCATAAATTATTTCCTGTTTCTCTAAGATCTATCATCAGATTATTTTTAAGGCAAAAGTAGCGATTTTGCTGCTTTACAATCAATCTAAGACATATAATTTATGTACTTTCGACAATGTTTTTGTAGCCGTAAAGAAAATTTTAGCGTTAAGCCCATAATAAAAATCTTACCTTTGCAAAAATTTCAACTCAATGCAAGAGCGATTAGTCATCATTCCAACTTATGATGAAATTGAAAATATTGAAAAAATAATCCGGAGTATTTTTAAATTACCTTTGGTTTTCAGTATTTTAGTTGTTGATGATAATTCTCCCGACGGTACTGCAACACGAGTAAAAACCCTTCAAAAAGAGTTTCCTAATCAGCTTTTTTTGATTAAAAGGATGAAAAAAAGTGGATTGGGAACGGCTTATATTCGTGGCTTCAAATGGGCGCTCGAAAATAATTTTGCTTATATTTTTGAAATGGATGCCGACTTTTCGCATAATCCAAAAGATTTGATAAGATTGTACAATGCTTGTGCTGAGGATGGTGCAGATGTTAGTATAGGTTCGCGATATGTAAAAGGCGTTAATGTTATCAATTGGCCAATGAAACGTATTTTGATGTCATATAGCGCTTCAAAATATGTGAAATTTATCATGGGGTTGCCTGTAGATGATGCTACTGCAGGGTTTGTTTGCTATAAGCGCAAAGTTTTGAACGGCATAAGGCTAGATAAAATTAAATTTATTGGCTATGCATTTCAAATTGAAATGAAATTTAAATCATATCAACTAGGCTACAAACTTGTAGAAGTACCTGTTGTTTTTACAGATAGAACCAAAGGAAGGTCTAAAATGAGTGGAAGAATTATTTCTGAAGCTGTTTTTGGAGTGATAAAATTAAAATTGAAAAGTTTATTAGGTAAGATACAATGACAATGAAGACACTGATTAAAAATGCAAAAATTGTAAATGAAAATAGCATCAAAGACGGTGATGTTTACATAGAAAACGGTATTATTTCTGAAGTTTCAGATTCTATTAGCTTAAAGTCTAGCGATGTAAATGTTATCGATGCAGAAGGTAAATATTTGTTGCCAGGTCTAATAGATGATCAAGTTCACTTCAGAGAACCCGGACTTACGCATAAAGAAACCATAGCTACTGGATCGAAAGCTGCAGTTGCTGGTGGAATTACGTCTTTTATTGAAATGCCGAACACTAACCCTCAAACAACAACTATCGAAAAGCTAGAAGACAAATTTAGCATAGCAGAGGGCGTTGCAATGTCCAATTATTCATTTATGTTTGGCGGTACAAACGATAACCTGGAAGAAATAAAGAAAATTAATCCTAAAAACACAGCAGGATTAAAGCTATTTCTTGGTTCTTCCACTGGAAATATGTTAGTTGATGATGCTAAGGTACTCGAAAAAATATTTACTCATTCGCCTGTAATTATATCAGCTCATTGCGAAGATGAAGCAACAATTAAGGCCAATACGGAAAAATATATAGAAAAATACGGAGACGATATACCGGTACATTTGCACCCAGTAATTAGAAGCGAAGAAGCTTGTTACCTCTCTTCTTCTCGAGCTGTCGAGTTAGCCAAAAAAACAGGTGCTAGGCTACACGTTTTCCATTTGTCTACGGGAAAAGAAACAAAACTTTTCAGCAATAAAAAACCTTTAAAAGATAAAAAAATAACGGCTGAAGTATGTATTCATCATCTATGGTTTAATGATGAAGATTATGAAAAGAAAGGAACAAAAATAAAATGGAATCCAGCTGTAAAAACTAAAAAAGATCAAAAGCAACTACTTAAAGCTCTGATTGATGATAGAATAGATGTGCTCGCAACAGATCACGCTCCGCATACTTTAGAAGAAAAAAATAATGTTTACACTAAAGCTCCAAGTGGTGGACCTTTAGTGCAACACGCCTTGCCTGCTTTACTTGAATTTTATCATCAAGGGAAAATTTCTTTAGAAAAGATTGTAGAAAAAGCTTGTCATAATCCTGCCATTTTATTCGAAATTGAAAAACGCGGTTACATTAAAGAAGGTTTTAAAGCCGATTTAGTATTAGTTGATTTGAACGCACCTTGGACTGTTCAAAATGAAAATATATTTTACAAATGCGGTTGGTCTCCTTTTGAAGGAAATACTTTTAAGTCTAGAGTAACCCATACATTTGTTAATGGCCATTTGCTTTATGAAAATTTTGAATTTAAAAAACTTGAAAAAATAAATGTAGGCGAACGGCTTACGTTTAACCGTTAAACTATGAAATTAGTAACTCCAAAACTTATTGTGCTAATTTTTCTAGGAATGACTCTCACTGCTTGTCAAGATTTGAAATCTCCGGAGAAGCCTGAAAAACTTATTCCAGAAGACAAGATGTCAAAAATTCTAACCGACCTTGTTTTGATGGACGCAAGTATGAGTGTTAATTTTTCTAAATTTAAGAAAACAAAACTAGAACCCAATCAGTTTATTTATGATAAATACCAAGTTGACAGCCTTACTTTGCTTGAAAACATAAGGTATTATAATTCTGATTTTGAAAACAATCAGAAGATTTATGAACGGGTAAAAGAAAACCTAGAATTAAAACGAACCCGATTCGATTCTATAAAGTCTGCTCAAGATAGTTTGAGCCAGAAAGATGTCGATTTACGTCAACCAGAATCTGATTGATTTTTTTGCTGATAATGTTCGCTAATTTCTTTAATCCGGCTTTCTAAATCATTAAATTTAAAATCAATTGTAGTTTCAATCTTTTTGCTGCTGTATGTAGTATTTTTAGTTAAGCTGCTAATGCTACTTCTGCTAATCGATTTCTTTTTGATGTGCAATAAATCTAACACTGTACTAAACAGCCAAAAAATCACCAATAGCCATTTTTTTAATTGATATTTTGGTGGAGTTAGGTTTAAGTTATGTGCAATTTTATTTTGAACATCTCCAAAATTTAAGTTTTCTGATACTAAAATGAAACGTTCATTAAGGAGCTTTTCTTGTTGGGTAATTTTAACCATTGCACGAGCAACATCTTTTACATCAACAAAACCGGTAACTTTATTGATGTAGAACGGAAATTTTTTAGCTGTTTTAGTAAAAATCTGCCCAGATCCGCTGGTATAAAAACCTTCGCCTAATATAATCCCAGGATTTACAATAACCGAATTTAAGCCTTCTTGTGTTGCTCGCCACACTTCCATTTCAGCAGCATATTTGGTGATGCTATAATCGCTTTCGTCTTTATGATTTTCTCTGAAAATATGTTCTGTTATAGGAGATTTTATACTTTTTCCTAGGGTAGCAATAGAACTTACATAACACAGTTTTTCGATATTTTTAGCCAAGGCAAGGTTAACTATATTTGCTGTTCCTTCAACATTTATTTTTTGCATCAACTCGTAATCACTTGGTTTGCTACTGATGTAGCCTGCTGAGTGATAGATTATTTTTACATCGGTTAAAAAGTCATCTAAAAAACACACATCCAAAATATCGCCTTTAGCCCAACTTATTGAAGCAGCTTTTTGAGCAATTTCATTTCCGTAAACGTTCTGTATGAGCTGTAACGAATATTCTTTTTTAGCATCACTCCGATAAATCGCTTTTAGCTCATCAGCTTGATGATACTGAAGCAATTCAGCTATTAAATGTGTTCCTACAAGTCCTGTTGATCCGGTAATTAAAATCATTGGGTAAAAGTAAAGAAATAAAAGTTGTTTTTTTTTCATTATGCTATCTTTGTGACGAAAATTTAGACTGTAATGACAAAAGATTTTATAGCGGAAGTTAGCTGGCGAAATATGATACATGATCAAATGCCAGGAACACAAGAACACCTAAACGAGAAAATGCGATCTGCTTATGTTGGAATAGATCCTACGGCAGATTCTTTACATATTGGACACTTGGTTAGTATTATGCTGTTGAAACATTTTCAACTAGCAGGACATCAACCCATAGCTTTGGTAGGTGGTGCAACAGGTATGATAGGCGATCCTTCTGGAAAATCTAAGGAAAGGAATTTGCTTGATGAAAAAACTCTTAAGCACAATCAGAACAGTATTCAAAATCAACTAAAAAAGTTTTTAGATTTTGATGAATCCAATGATAATGCAGCCTTAGTTGTCAATAACTACGCCTGGATGAAGGATTTTTCGTTTATCGATTTTATTCGCGATGTAGGTAAGCACATTACCGTTAATTATATGATGGCAAAAGATTCTGTAAAAAAACGACTTTCTAGTGAATCTAGTGAAGGAATGAGTTTTACAGAATTTACTTACCAATTGGTTCAAGGTTATGATTTCTTGCATTTACACAGAACGCAAGGCTGTACTTTGCAAATGGGAGGAAGCGACCAGTGGGGAAACATTACCACAGGAACTGAATTGATTAGAAGAATTGATGAGGGAAAAGGATACGCTCTTACTTGTCCGTTAATAACTAAAGCTGATGGAACTAAATTCGGAAAAACTGAAGGGGGTAATGTTTGGCTAGATCCAAAACGCACTTCGCCGTACAAATTTTATCAATATTGGATTAATGTAAGCGATGAAGACGCAGAGCGTTTTATCAAGATTTTTACGTTGTTGAGTGAAGAAGAAATCAACTCATTAATCAATCAGCATAAAGAAGCTCCAGGTAGGCGATTGCTTCAGCAAGAATTAGCCCAGCATATTACTAAAATGGTTCATTCTGAAGATGCTCTAGAAAATGCTAAAAAGGCTTCGCAAGTTTTGTTTGGAAAATCGACATCAGAAGATATTGCTGCGCTCGATGAAACTACTTTTTTAGAAGTTTTTGAAGGCGTACCTCAAGCTGAAATTTCCTTATCAGAAATTGAAAATGGTTTAGATATGATAGCAGCACTTTCGGCTAAAACTGCATTTATGGCATCTAACGGAGAAGCTCGACGGGCACTAAAAGCCAATGCTGTTGCGGTGAATAAAACTAAAGTTCAACCCGATTATATACTGACGACAAAGGATTTAATCAATGATAAATACGTGTTGCTCAATAAAGGAAAAAAAACGACTTATTTGTTGCGGGTAGTTTAAACTGAAAAGCAATTTAAAATTGAGAAAAATCTGCAGTAGGATAAATAATATTCTACTGCAGATTTTTTTATAAAAATACAAAGCCCCTAACTCGGGCGAGTAGGGGCTTTGCGTTAACTAACCAATCTATTATGAAAAAACTTCAATGCAAATATACGTCGTAATTCTTGTTTTGCAAAAACATTTCCAATAAAATATATTTATACCTTTTTTTACTTTTATTATAGTTTACGTTTAAAAATAAACAAAGCCTCCAACTCGGGCGAGTGGAGGCTTTGAATTAACTAACCAATCTATTATGAAAAAACTTCATCACAAATATAAGGTTTTATGATTGTTTTATCCAAACCATGTTTATTAATCTTATTTTAAATAATGCTAATTAAAACTAAAAAGGCCTATAAAGTCAATGGGGTTGGGCTATAAACACCAAAATCCCGCTCGAGCGAGCGGGATTTTGACTAAACTAACCAATCTATTATGAAAAAACTTCATCCTGATGCAAATATAGTCGATATGTTTGTTTGACCAAATAAATTGACAATTTATTTTGAATATTTAATTAATGTGTTGGTTTTTGTTGCTTTAATAAAAATATATTTGTAGATAAAAAGCTACAAAACAAGCAAGTTGCAACCTCTGATGTCAGAGTTATCAAACCTGCCTAAAACTTCAAATTTATTGGTTTCAACTTGTTTTCCTAGATCTTGTGTAGCTATAAATGAAACCGAATCTATATTTGCTAAATCAATAATATTTATCCCGCCATTTTTGTGTTTTGGTAAAAGCCTTAACGGATCTTCGGTATCTCGTATTAATACTTTCATTTGTGGCGGACATTCAAAAACCCCCTTGTCTTTGGCATACGCTTGCGATAATAATTCGGTCATTCCGTATTCGCTGTGTATTTGTTTTACCCCAAAACCTATTTTTAATCGTTGATGCAGCTCTTCTCTAATCAATTCTTTTCTTCTTCCTTTCATTCCGCCAGTTTCCATAACAATCGTATTTTCTAATTGCAAACTTGAATACTGTTCAACAAAATCTAATAAACCGAATGAAGCGCCAATGAGTATTATTTTTTTCTTCGGATCTGTTTTCTTAAGAAGTTGATATAATGTCTTAAAGTCATGTAAGAAAAAACCACTTTCTTTTTGCTTACTCATACTAATCATTTCTTCTACCATGTAAACTAAAGAAGACCCAGTTCTTTCTAAATAAGAAGGCAATAAACCTAAGATGACGTAATCTTTAATCGGGCCATAAAACATTTCAAAATTAGCAATGAAACTTTGCCTATAGAGCGCTAAACTTTTTACGTAATGTTTGCTGGTTGAATCACCTGTTGTTCCGCTACTGGTGAAAATTATTTCATGTGAATTTGATTTTGTTTGAATATTATGTTCTTTGAAAAATTCAATTGGAAGGAAAGGGATTTCTTCTAAACTAGAAACATTTTCTGGCGATTTGCCAAGTAGGGTGCAAAATTTCTGATAGATGTTATTGTATTTGTGTTGATATTCAAAAACTTGCATTGCTATTTTAAGGAAATCGTTTTCGTTATGGATAGAAAAAAGTTCTTCTGGTTTCATAAGCATTCTTTCAATGGAGCAAATTTAGCAAATAAAAAAAAGCGCTGCTCGAAAGCAACGCTTTTAAAATTTTAGCCTGAGGCTGGTATCAAATTATTTGATAATTAATTTTTTAGTAAAGCTTTGGTTTCCTTGAGTAAATTTAACCATATAAACGCCTGACTGTAATTGACCTACATTAATTTGAGTATTTCCTTCAACCGTAGTTTGTTGTACATTTCTACCTAAAACGTTGTAGATATTAACTTCAAATTTCTCTGATCTTGGAGCTGTAAAGTTAACTACATCAGAAGCTGGGTTTGGATATACAGAAAACTCAGCATTATTAAATTCGTTGGTGTTTAAGAATACATCGATATCGTCATTATCTCTAACAAAAATCTGTGCAGTTCCGTTAAAAGAAGATGCAAGTCCTACCAATCCTTGGACTGTTGTGCTGGGAATAATAGTACCGATATAATTAGCGTTGAAGAAATCAGTTCTCATAACAACCTCATCAGAATCATCCATAACGGTGTAATTTGAACCAGTCGAAAATTCAGCAGAACCATCACCATCCTCAAAAGTTACATCAGTAAAACCGATTAAAGTTGATTCGTAATCTTGGTAATTTGTATTGTATTCACTCATTGTGATAACTTGAATTTCTGGAGTTGTGTTACCAACTACTACACCAGAATCTTCAGTAGGAATTAGTTGAAGTACACCGTTGTAAACAGCAGTTTCACCAATTAATCCTTCAACATTGTCTCCTTCAACATATGCGTCGTTAGCAATAATTGCATCACCATCAAAAATCATGATTCCAGCATTGTTTTCATCTTGGAACCACTTTCTGTTGTTGAAGTCATCTTGATGAGTAAAGATTGAAGCGCCAGTGATTTCGTAGAACCTTCCTTCGCCGTTTACTTCATAATCAGCTCTTAATTCTGTAATGTTTTCTACTTGAGTAATTCCAGGAATTGTAAAACTTCTAGTTTGTTCAACAACTGGGTCTAAATCATCGCCGTTATTGTCAACCAATTTTACAACTAAATCGTACTCATCTTCGGTTAAACCATCAATAGTGAAGTTTTCTGAAAAAGCATTTTCAAAACTACCACCATTTAATGAATATTGAATATAACCATCGCCGTCTGCTGAAGTTTCATCAGTTGAAAGTGCAAAATTGTTAACTGTTAAATCAACATCAATTTCAGTAGTTGAAGGTGCAAAAACCTGGTTGTCTGATGGTGCAGAAATGCTTAAAAAAGGCTGTGGAGTACCATCAAAGCTTGTCCATTCTACATTATCGATTGCAACTTGTGCTCCGTCTGGGTTGAAAAATTTAATAACAACATCTCCAGGTTGGTCGATTACAATGTCTCCAGAGTTAAGCGCAACATCTTGTTCATCATCTGAAGTAACGGTTGTGTAAAGTACATCGTTTACTAATACCTGTAGTTCAACATCATTAGAAAAAGCCTGCATATAATCGAAATTAAGAGTTCCGATTCCACCAGAGATTGTTCCAGATGTTACTTCGGCAGTAATCCCACTATTAACATTTCTTAATGTGAGTGCTTGATCATCATCAATGATATCAATGTCACCTCTACAGCTTATAAAATTCCATGTAGAGCCGTCTTGACCAGTAAAACTTCCATCAGAGTAAGTGGAGCCGGAAAGGTCAACGTTGTCAAATGTTTCTAATCCTTGAGCAAAACCAAGGCTAGTCAACATTAAAAGTGCTAGAAAAGTAATTTTTTTCATTTCTAAAAGAGTTTAAATTTTTTACAAAAATACAATATAAAAAACAAACGGTCGAAAATTTCGACCGTTTGAATAAAGTATTAACAGTTTGATAAACTTAAAAGCTTAAGCTGTAGCTAAGCGAGTATGATCTTCTTGGTTTTCTTTTTGAAAAGATTTCATTTTCAGAACCATAAGACTTATAATAGCTTCTAACGCTATCGTCAAGAATGTTGCCAACACCTAGACTTATTTTTGAATTTTGATTGCTTCCAAATTTTTTGGAGATTCTAAAATTCAAATTATGAAACGGTTGTGTATACACATCAGGTACATTTCGAATACCTACCACTTCTAAGGTTTCTCCTTGAACGTTGTAAAACAAGCCACCTTGCCAGCCAGTTTCATTGTTATCGTAACTAAGGCCTGCATTTACTAAATAAGGCGATTGTCCCTGAAGGTTTCTCGTGTCGCTTATTTCTTGTCCATCTCGAGCAGCAATTTGTCTAGATTCATATTCACGTGGATCCATTTTTACTTCAGATTCGATAATGGATACATTCATATTAAAGCTGAAATTTTCTAAAACTGGCACAAAATTTAGCTGTTGTCTAAATTCAATTTCAGCTCCAAATACTTTTGCAGAACCCACATTTCTAGGCTGCAAATTTGTAGGTCTTTCAGGAAAAGACACCAATTCTATTGGGTCTGTAAAATCTTTATAGAAACCACTTACAGCAAACATATTTCCGTTGTCTGAATATTTTTCATAACGCAAATCGAAGTTGTTAATATATGAAGGCTTTACATCTATATTACCAACAAAAGTAATGTTTGTTAAAGGATCAAAAATTTGAGCTACCGAAACTTCTTTGAATGATGGTCTTGCTGTAGTTTGTGAAAAAGAACCTCTAAAGTTGGTATTTTCATTATGACTGTAAATTAAATTTGCTGATGGGTATAACCTTGCATCATCAATTACATTTTCGTCATCAAGTTGAATAGTTCCTTGATTGTTTTCCCCAGTATAATTCAATAGGTATTGCTCAAATCGCGCACCAACAATCGCTTTTAATTTGTCATTTAATTTTAATTCTTCTGAAACATAAGCAGCCCTAACTTGCGAGGTTGACGAATAATTGTTTGCTGGCTGAAAGTTTCCTTGTATAAAGAAACCTCCGTCATTGTCTGCTTGCCATAAATTTTCATCAACTAGTATTTGATCGGCATCACCATTAACTGGAACGCTGTTGGTTCCTCTTAGTAAAATTAGGTATTGATCGATATTGAAATCTCTACTTTTGTAGGTAAAGGCAGCTCCGAATTTTAATTTTGAGGGTTTTGAAAATAAGTTATGCTTTCTTGTAAAATCGATTTTTGATTCGATATTGGATTCTTCCAAAAACCGCCAAATTCTTTCAGGAGAGCCAGCAGTACTTGGTCTTATAGATGGTCCACTTGAAGTCAATTCAAACGGTGTTACTCGAATGTCTTTATCATTTACTTCCGAATAAGAAGGTGAAATGCTCCAGTTGGTTATCCACGTAGCATCTTCATTTGTGTGTTCACCAGATAGTTGCAAGTTAGTTAAGGCTCTTTCGCTATATTCAACGTTATCTCTAACTACATTTATATCGTCTAAAATAAATGTTTGCGAGCTAAAAAGACCTCCTTTGGATTCTGTGTTTCTAAGATGAATGAAATTCAATTTATATTTTGATCGAAGCGATTTGTAGGTTACTCCTGCAAGTGTACTAAAATAATTATTACGAATACCTACATCTCCTTTTTGAGTTCGGTTGGGAGTAATTTGGTATTCGCTTCTGTCTGAAGGTTTAAAAAAGAAATTTTGTTCAAATCCTTCAAAATACTCGACTTTGTTTTGAAGTGCAACAGCAGCTTGATACCCAATTTTATCATCATTCTTTAATCGATATTGATTTGCAGCAGAAAAATTAAAATTAACATCGGCATCACTGGTTGTTCTGCTTGCCGCTAATTTTGGATTAAATGCTCTAGTAACGTCTGTAATACTTGTACCGTTTGCATTTGTACCATCTCCAATTGCAGCAGGAATGTCGAAATCTCTGCTAATTGGTCGATCTCGATTACCATTGTCAAAGCCAAATAAATCAGAAGTATGTGTTTCGCCTTCTACATAATCGCTGTTGAAGTGCATATGTGGATTGTAAGATGTTCCAAAACTTAAGGTGTATTGTTCTTTAGCTGAAAAGTCTTTAAGACTAATGTCGACTGCACCACCGGTAAAATCTGCAGGCATGTCGGCAGTAGCTGTTTTAGAGACTAGCACATTTTCAATCATATCAGAAGGGAAAATGTCCATTTGTAAAGTGTTTTTGTCTGGATCTAAACCAGGTACGCTAACTCCGTTTAAAGTCGATTTGGTATAACGGTCACCAAGCCCTCTAACGTACACGAATTTTCCGCCTTGAACAGAAACACCAGGAACGCTTTTTACAGCAGAAGCAACGTTGTCGGCACCTGTTTTACTGATACTTTCAATAGAAAGTCCATCCATAACTTTTACGGAACTTTTTTGTAAGTTAAGCACACTTTGTTCTGTATTTTTTTTAGAACTTACTCTAACAACAACCTCATCTAAGTTATCTGAAGCAGGTTCTAAAGTTGTATTTACTGTGGTAGTTTCGTTTGCTTTGACAACAACATCTGAAACTACTTTTCTTTGATAGCCAACAAAAGAGTAAGATACGGTATAAGTGCCAGGTTCTAGCTTAATTTCGTATTTCCCATCAAAATCGGTACTGGTTCCTTTAGTAGAATTTGCGATCATTACATCAGCAAATGGCAGTACATCATTTAATTCGGCATCATTTACTGTTCCGGCAATTATACCATCTTGAGCAAAACTAATTGCACTTATTAAAAGAAGGGAAAAGAATGCTATAAAATGTTTCATTACGTTATTTCTTAGGGTATTTTTGTTTTGAAAAAGCTCACCCGTTCATGACGAGTGAGCTGAAAGCTTTAAATTTAGTACTAGGTTAATTAAAATTTACCTGATTCTTGAGCAGTAAAAGACCAAGAGAAAACACTTAAATCTGCACCAACACTTGCTTCATCTGCCGAATTGATTGCAGTTACAAATCCATTTTCTCCCATAGCATCTTCTGTGAAAGTGGTTGTTCCAGTTGAATCAACAAACAAATCTTCTATGTTAACATCTTGCGGTAAGACAATTTCGATGTTGTTAAAATTCAATAGTTCGTTTGTATAATTGCTTGCCACATCTGCATCATCAGCTAATGTGAAGTCTGAACTAGGAAGACCATCAAAAAGCAAGAAGTTTTCATTGGTGCCTTGTGCGCCGTCTCTAAACTGAGCAAATTCACGATTTCCACTGTTAGCTCCACCTTCAGATTTATCTCCAAAAACGGTTAGGTTTCTCAACGTATAAGCTCCCATTGCACTTCCTTCAGGACCGTCTATTTCTAACGCATGATCGCTTACGTTTGTTTGAATGACACAAACGTTATCAATTACACCTGAAAAAGCTTGATCGATATCAATAGCATCATCACCAGAACCCCATACTATAATGTTGTTTACATCAACAGTTCCACCGAACCATTCTACACCGTCATCAAGGTTAGCAACAACTTCAATGTTTTGAATTGTTGTTCCGTTACCAACTCCGCCAAGAGTTAAACCATTAATTTCGTTGCCTTCACCAATTTCAGCTCCACCGTGTCTAATTGAAATATATTCAACATGACCTGAGTCGTCATTTGGGTTATTTCCACCGTATAGTCCATAACCAGAATCAGCAGGAATACCTTCTATTAATTCTTGCTCTGCACTTCCTTGGAATGAACTAGGGGCTTCTCCTAGAATGATAACGCCACCCCACAAACCGTTGTCAGATTCAGTCAAATTACTGCCTTTTGTTTCGCCAATTTCAATATTGTCTAAAACACTTGTGAAAACGATTGGTTGTTCTGGAGTTCCTACAGCATTAATTTTTGCTCCAGTGTCTACTATCAATGCAGAAGCTTGTGTTTGCACTCCTTCTTCACCTTTAATAATGGTACCAGGATCAATTGTTAAAGTAGCTCCATTATCAACTACAACTTTTCCTTCCAGGATGTAAATTTTGTCGTTTGTCCATTGTGTGTCCTCATCAATAAATCCACTTACGCGAACCTCTGTTTCATTATTGTTGTTGTTGTCATCAATGTTTGAGCTGTCGTCATCGCTGCTACAGCTAGTTAAAAGTAAGCCTGTAAGGCCTAGCAAAAGAAATGATTTGATTGTTTTTTTCATTTTTAATTTTGTTTTATTGTTCGGTGCAAATGTAGTTGGGTGATATCGTAGAAATGTAAACTCAAAATTATCCTACTTCCAGGCTTTGTTAAACTTAATTAATATGACTATTTTTTGTTTTCTTGTAAATCACTGTAATTCAGTGTTTTTGTGTTTTGGTAGAAGGTCAGCTTATTCGTAGTTACTTAAAATATATTTTACAGAAAATTTACATTCATAACTGAAATAGCTATATCTATAATTATTTCTTAACTTTCAAGTGACTAAAAGCGCTTAAATTTGCTCTGAAATAATCTTATTAGAATGAAAAAGAAAGACACATTAATATTGGTGGTTGACGACGAACCGGATATCTTAGAAATATTAAGTTACAACCTTACCAATGAAGGCTATCAAGTAATTACCGCTGAAGATGGAGTTGAGGCTTTAAAGAAAGCAAAAAAGAACTTACCTCATCTTATTATTTTAGATGTAATGATGCCAGAAATGGATGGTATAGAAGCTTGTGAACAAATCCGAAAAGTTGATAAACTTGAAAATACTGTAATTACCTTTTTAACCGCAAGAGGTGAAGATTACTCGCAGGTTGCGGGCTTTGAGGCTGGCGCAGATGATTATATTACAAAACCCATTAAGCCAAAAGTGCTGTTGAGTAAAGTGAAAGCTTTATTAAGACGATTTAAAGCAGATGAAAAATCGGCTAAAATCCATAAAGTTGGTGATTTGGTAATCGATAGAAATGCTTATAAAGTTATAAACGACGGTGTTGAAATGACACTGCCAAGAAAGGAATTCGAATTACTTTCATTATTGGCTTCTGAACCTAATCGAGTTTTTAAACGTGATGAAATTTTACAAAATGTTTGGGGAGACGATGTTGTGGTTGGAGGAAGAACAATAGATGTACATATTAGAAAACTTCGCGAAAAAATTGGGAATGAACTCTTTAAAACAGTAAAAGGAGTTGGGTATAAATTTGTTAGCGACAATTAATGGGAACTAAACTTAAAAAAACATACAAGTTTGCTTTTTATACATCAACATATCTAACCTTGGGTTTGTTGGTTTTTATCTTTGTTTATGAACTCATCTTTTATGAAATAAACTGGCTGTCATTATTGTTTTTTGCGGTAGCTTGTTTTGTGATTTCTTTTTTTATCATTCAAGTTCGAGTAGAAATCTTCATTTACCGACGTGTAAAATCAATTTATGATAGTGTATCATTGCTAGATTCTGAATTGCTTCAAAAAAATAAAATAACGACCGATATGGCATCCTTAAAGGCTGAAGTTGAAAAATTTGCTCAAGACAAAAAACTGGAAATAGAATCGCTTAAAGTCCGTGAAAATTTCAGAAAAGAATTTATGGGAAATGTTTCTCATGAACTTAAAACACCGCTTTTTACTGTTCAAGGTTATATTTTGACCCTGCTAGATGGAGCCATAAAAGACAAAAAAGTGCGAAAAAAATACCTCAATCGTGCTAGTAAAGGCGTAGATCGTTTGCTTTATATCGTTAAGGATTTAGATATGATTACAAAACTCGAAACCGGCGATATGACCATGTATAGAGAAGAATTTGATTTGCTTGAGGTCATTGAAAATGTGTTTGATTTACTTGAAATGAAAGCAGCAAAAAAGAACATTAGCGTTATTATGGATTATTTTTATGAAGCGCCAGTTAGTGTTTATGCTGATAAAGAACGCATTCAACAAGTTTTGACAAATTTAATCGTCAACTCCATCAAATACGGCAATAAAGAAGGAACTACCGTTGTTAGTCTAGAAGATATTAACGACGAAAAACTGCTCGTAAAAATTAGCGATAACGGTATTGGTATTGCTCAGGAAAATATACCTCGACTCTTCGAACGTTTCTACCGAGTCGATAAATCTGGTTCAAGAAAAGAAGGTGGATCTGGGCTTGGTCTAGCTATTGTAAAACATATTCTTGAAGCCCACGACGAAAAAATAGCCGTAGAAAGTAAATTAGATAAAGGAAGCGAATTTTCATTCACCCTCAAAAAGGCGAAGGGCTACACCAAAGTCGTTCATTCTAAATCTAATATCTCGTAATTCCTCAACTTGTTTTGTTGCTTTTTGTAATCGATTTTGGTTTATTCTTGATTGTTCGATTCGGCAAAACAAGTTTTTCTTTTCCATAAACTTGGCCAAATATTCTTGCTCAGGTTGTCCAGGAGTTGGAATTAAAATTCCAGGCTTTCCTAAAGCTACTAAATCCATAATACTTGAATAACCAGATCGTGCTATGATTATTTCTGATGATAAAACAAGTTCCTCTAGATCATCGCTTTTTAAACGCCCAAAAACCTCAATATCTTTTCTTACTAATTGTTTTGTCGAAATATTTTTGCCACAAACCAATGCTTTTTTTCCTGGCAATTTAGTAAGCTGTTCAAGCAATAATTGCTGCAAAAATTCTCGCTGAGGTTCTGGACCAGACAACACCGCAACATAATTGTACTTAATAAGAGTGTTTTTTTTTCTGAATCGACTTAGTGGGCCAATATATTTTACGGGTAAATTATGATTTTTAAGATGACCTAATTCACCAGATAATGTTGACTTTTGTTCACTATCAGGTACCCAAATCTCTTGAAATTCACCCATCAATTTCTGATGGATGCGAGTAGCTATTTTTCCACCTAAACCTCCTTTTATAGCAAGTTGATGAGTGATGTAAACCGATGGAATTTGATGGGAATAAACCCCTAGGCGATTATCAGAAACAATTCCCGAAATTTTTTCTTTTTCTATGATGTCTTGGGTGGCTTGATAATCCTTTTTTCGATGTTGATTCAAATTATTTAACTGCTGTATTAATCGGGCCTGAAAAAGAAGCTTTTTTTGGCTATATGTTATTTCTAAAGGAGCCAACTGATACGATTTTAGCGAAGGAAATTCATCTTGAAGCAGTTGCAATGCGTCGCCATCTGAAGCTAAAACAAGTTCGTAATTGCGTTTAAGCATTTCACGAATAATAGGAATGCACCTACTAGCGTGACCTAGTCCCCAATTAAGTGGAGCAATTAAAATTTTTGGCTTATGCATCTTTTATAATTTTCGCTCCGCATAAAATTACTTAATTTTACAGCAAATATATAGAAACAGTGGGAAGCAAAAATAAACTAAAACGCTTTAGAGACAATGAAGTCTTCGAGAATGTTATTCAACCATCTCGTGAAGAAATTACAGCCGGTAATTTTAAGTTAAAAGGAAAGTGGAGCAAAGAATTTTTTAAGAACGACAATCCATTGGTTCTAGAACTCGGATGTGGAAAAGGCGAATACACGGTTGGCTTAGCCAAAAATTATCCAGATTATAATTTTTTAGGAATTGATATAAAAGGAGCAAGATTTTGGCGAGGAGCTAAAACAGCCAATGAAGAAGATATTCCTAATGCTAAATTTTTACGAGCACAGATAGAGTTGGTCGATTTAATTTTTGCCCCTGGTGAAGTTGCCGAGATTTGGATTACTTTTCCAGATCCACAGATAAAATACAAACGAATCAAGCATAGAATGACCAATCCCGATTTTTTGAAAAAATACCGTCAAATTCTTGCAGAAGATGGTTGCGTCCATCTAAAAACTGATAGCGAACATATGCACGGTTATACATTGGGTTTATTGCAAGGAATGGGGCATGAAATATTGTATGCTCATCACGATATTTATACCAATCAAGAAGCGCCCGAAGAAGTTGTTGGTATACAGACTTTTTACGAATCGCAATATTTAGAACAAGGTAAAGCCATTACTTATACCAAATTCAAGATAAATAAGATGTAAATTTTGGAGCTATATCAAACTTTCTTTTTGGTTTTAGGAGCAGCATTTATAGGTGTTGTTCCACCTGGTTTGGTTAATATGTCGGTAGCGAAAACCTGTGTAGAAAAATCCAAAAGAGAAGCTTTTTTTATGGCTGCTGGAGCAAGTTTAGTAGTTTTTTTTCAAGCTTTACTAGCCGTTCAAATGGCTCGTTTCATTCTTAGAAATCCATATTGGCATAATATGTTGCTGCGAACTGCTGTGGTTATTCTTCTTATTTTGGCATTGTATTTTTTCTTTTCTGCTCAAAAAAGCGATACGATAATCAAAGATTTTAAAAAAAGTTCTGGGAAAAGTTTTTTTAAAGGAATTCTGGTTTCTGTTTTAAACGTACTGCCAATTCCTTATTTTGTAATTTTGAGTAGTTTAATTGCCCCAAAAGGTGAAATGGATTTTACCAAAACTACTGTTTTTTGGTTTTCAATAGCAGCAGGCACGGGCACTTTTATAGCGCTCTATTTGTATATTTTTTCAGCAGACAAAATCTTTGATAAATCGGTTAAATTTAAAAAATATTCCAATTATGTGTTATCTGGATTGATGTTTTTGTTGGTTATCATCACCTTAATACGTGTGTATTATGGCTAAGCAAGACACCGACTTTTTTGAAAAAGTCTATTCAGTAGTTAAACAAATTCCAACAGGAAAAGTGAGTACTTACGGCGCAATTGCAAAAGCTGTAGGAGCGCCCAAAAGCGCTAGAGTAGTAGGTTATGCAATGAATTCTGCTCATCAATTTGATGATGTTCCTGCTCATAGAGTGGTAAATAGATTAGGGATTTTGACAGGAAAGCATCATTTTTCTACCTCAGACGCAATGCAGAAATTATTAGAAAGTGAAGGAATTCAAGTAGTTGAAGACCAAATATTAGATTTTGAAAGCCACTTTTGGCAGCCACCTGTTCAGTCGTATATTTAAGTAATTATTTACTTTTCAATAGTTGATTTTCATTCTTTAAAGCACTATATTTGAGTAAATCGAATTGATATTTATGCTCAAGCAACAACTAAATTTAAAACTCTCTCAAAAATTATCTCCTCAACAAATTCAGTTGATGAAACTAATTCAATTGCCTACGCTAGCTTTCGAGCAGCGTGTTAAGCAAGAGTTAGAAGAAAATCCTGCTTTAGATACGGGAGCAGAAAAAGATCAGGAATTTGAGGATGAATTTAGTAACGAGGAGGTCGAGGAACGCGATGTTATTGAAACAGAGTTTGATGTTGATGAGTATTTGAGCGATGATGAAATACCGAATTATCGTCTACAAGCTAATAATTATTCGCCTGATGATGATGAAAAGAAAATTCCGTATGCATCGGGAACAAGTTTTACACAACATTTAACCAATCAACTGAATACTTTCAGTCTAGACGAAACCGAAGAGCAAATCGCACTTTTTTTAGTTGGCAGTATTGATGATGCAGGCTATTTAAGAAGAGAATTAGCCGATGTTGTAGATGATTTGGCTTTTACACAAAATGTTTTTACAAACGAAGAACAAGTAGCAAAAGTTCTAAAAATAGTTCAATCTTTAGATCCAGCAGGTGTTGGGGCAAGAGATCTGCAAGAGTGTTTGCTAATTCAGTTAAAAAGAAAAAAAACGATTCCAGCAGTCGAGTTGGCAATTGCTATGCTAGATGAAGCTTTTGATATGTTTATCAAAAAGCACTACGAAAAGTTGATGAAAAAGTTTTCAATTTCAGAAGAGGAACTTAAAAATGCTATTCAAGAAATAGAACATCTTAACCCAAAACCGGGAGCATCTTATGCTGGAGGAACCAAAATGGTTGAACACATTATCCCAGATTTTACTATAAAAATTAAGAATGGTGAATTAGAGTTATCTTTAAATTCTAGAAATGCGCCAACAATGCACGTTTCTAAGAATTATTCAGATATGCTAAAAACGTATAAGGAAAGCAAACAAAAATCGAAAGAGCAAAAGCAAGCAGTTTTTTTTATAAAACAAAAACTAGATTCGGCTAAATGGTTTATTGAGGCTATTAAGCAACGCCAAGAAACGCTTTACGTTACAATGAGTGCAATTATGAATCGCCAACACGAATATTTCTTGACCGGTGATGAGCGTTTGTTAAAACCAATGATTCTTAAAGATATTGCAGAAGAAATCGATATGGATATATCAACGGTTTCTCGAGTAGCCAATAGTAAATATGTAGATACGCCTTACGGCACGAAATTAATCAAGGAGTTCTTCTCTGAATCGATGAAAAACGAAAAAGGGGAAGATGTTTCTACGCGAGAGATTAAAAAAATCCTTGAAATGACAATTGATAAAGAGGATAAATCTAGTCCATACACAGATGCTAAACTAGCAGAAATACTTAAAGAAAAAGGCTACCCAATTGCTCGTAGAACTGTAGCAAAATACAGAGAGCAGCTCGATTTTCCAGTAGCAAGGCTTAGAAAAGAAATCTAAATGCAGTTATTTATAAAACTAGCTACTTATTTGTTTCACCCAATGTGGATGCCGACTTTTGCGGTTTTAATTTACATGGAGAGTACTCCATTGTATTTGAAATCTAAATCGGTTTATGCTTATTTACTTTTTGTAATTTTACTTACTATCGTGATTCCTCTCTTTTTTTTGGCATTACTAAAATGGTTAAAATTGATAGATTCTTTTGATTTACCAACGACTCATCAGCGGAAGTTGCCCTTGCTTTTTTTTACGACTATTGTTTTTGTGATTGTGAACTATGTATTTACACTAGAAACAAATAAGCATTTGTTTTTCTTTTTTTCGGGCGTTTTTTTTTCAGGTTTATTGGCTACCTTATTCACTTTTGCAAGATTTAAAGTAAGTCTTCATATGATTGGTGTTGGTGGTCTAGCTGTTTTTGTGACTGCTTATCAAATTGGGACTTTAAACTTTGAAGTATATCAAATTGCAATTTTCATTGCTGTTTTAGGATGGACAGCAAGTTCTAGGTTATATTTTAAAGCACACCGGAACAGCGAGTTATTGGTTGGGTTTATTTTAGGAATTTTACCACAAGCATATTTTGCAAGTTTGTGGTTGCCTTAAAGAATGTAAAATACGAAGCCAAACTTGATATTATTGATAGAAACACTGTGTTTACTATCGGTAAGATGGGTGTCGAAAAGTGGGTTTAAGCTGTATTTTATATTGAAGTTGATAACATTATTCCCTAGCGTTAAACTTAAATCAGCTCTAAATCGATTCAACTCATCTACATTAGCGATTCTAACAGTTTGCTCTTCTTGTTGAAAGTTGGATCGAAAATAATACATATATCCAAAAGTTACACCGGCGTAAATTCTGTAGAATGAATTTGTAGTGGGTGTGGAGGTTCGCCATCTAAACTCCAAGGGGACTTCTAATATATAGGTTGCAAACCTATTTGTGTCGTAATTAATTTGATTGGAGTTGATGGCTTCAAATATTGTATTTCCAGTATCATCCTTGCCAATAAACAAATTGTGCCCATAAGTATTTGCAGCTAAACCTAAACCAAGTCCAAGAGCAATGTTTCTTCTTTTATTGATAGGCATATCTCTTATAAAGCCGCCGTAAACACCTCCAGATAAACCAGATTGAGAAACGTTTTTGGGTAGCTCTGTCATCCAATTAACAGAAACGCCTAAATAAAATTGATCTTCTCTATAAAGACTATCAACTTCATTTACATCTAATTTTTCTTGTTGTTGAGCAAATGCAACAATAGAAATGAATACGGCAAAAATTGTAAAGCAATAGTTTCGCATGGATACAAATATACAAGAGTTATCAATAAAAAAGCATCCTCAAAAACGAGGATGCTTAATAATAGTTTATAATTAAAATATTAAATTAATAATTCAACTTAGCATTACCTTCTTTGGTGGTGTAATTTATTTTAAGCGCTTCGGCTTTACGTAACTCCTGCTTGATGTCAGAAACAAGTCCCATATTGGTTTCTTGATCGACTTTTAAAGCAGCGGTAAGCTTGCCTCTTAGTTCTTCTCGTCTAGATTGTCTTTCTTCATAAACAAACTGTTGGATATCATCTATATTCGCAAATTTGTCGTTAAGCTGTACTCTAGATTCTGTACCGTACTTTTGCTGATATCTTTCTGAAGGCTTTCCTGCATAAATATACATCACCAAATTTTTCTTATCAAGCTTTTCGGTTTGATCAGCAAATGGGAGCGTATTCTCTACTTTTAAAGACGTATCTCTCATAACTGTAACCACCATAAAGAAGAAAAGTAGCATAAAAACAATATCTGGCAAAGATGCGGTTGATATTGCTGGGGTGCCTCCGTCATTTTTCTTTTTAAATTTAGACATAGTAGTATATATTTTCTTCAGTTATCGTTTAGGTTCAGCCTCAGATAGTTTTTGAGGATACATTTCCTTGATAGTTTTGATACGTTCTTTCAGCTTGTCTTTATCACCATTATAATCAGGATTGTTAAAGGCAGCTTCCATTTCAGTAAACTTGGTACCATAAAGCCTCTCAGCCTCTCTGTCTCTAAGTGTATTATATGCTGCAACTAACTCATTTTGAACAGCGATATAATTTTTATACTTTGTTTGTCGATTGTTTCGAAGCGATATTACAGCTTTAACAGGATTATCTGAAGACTTTGGGTCTCTAGCTCCTTGACAATAATCGCAAGATTTAGCGCCTTTTCCACCACCGTTGTCCAAGAATGCAATTGCCGCACCTCTTAGGTCATCGATTTCCATAGGCTCATCTTCTACAAGTATTTCACCGGCATCATTAACTAAAACTGTAAAGATATTTTTTTCTTTCAGCTTAACATTTTCTTGTTCTTCATCTTCCATAGGAGGAAGTTTTCTGTTGATACCTGTATCGGTTTCAATGGTTGTAGTAACCAAAAAGAAAATAAGCAACAAGAAAGCAATATCTGCCATCGATCCGGCATTCACTTCTGGTGCACTTCTTCTAGCCATAATTATCTATTAGTCATTAATTTTTTGATGCTCGACACAATTATCGCAGCAAATGCTAAAAAAATGAGGATGTAAAAAGCTGTTAAGCCTGCACTAACCCATTTTGACGCCGATTCAGATAGAACTTCACCATCTCTAAGCGTAGTTTCTGTACCATCAGAAACACCGTAAGAAATTAAGATGATTAAAATAAATCCACCTAAAGACCCTAGTGTTTTTTTGATGTCTCCAGAAAACAATCCTTTAATCACAAAAACGAGCACCGAAATTATGCATAGTCCTAGAATTATATAGGCTACATACATCAATGGTGAAACAACACTCGATTGTAAGCTTAAATCGTTTTCTAACGCATCATCGCCAGTGTTTAGAATTCGGAAGAACAAAATCGCTCCGATAACTCCAACGATGATTTTAAATATTTTCATGAACTTGTTCATAAGTCTTTTTTTACTTGTTTTTGTGAGCAACTAACATATCAATCAACGTGATTGACGCATCTTCCATATCGTTTACAATGCTGTCTATTTTAGCAACAATGTAATTATAGAATACTTGAAGAATAATAGCAACAATAAGGCCAAAAACGGTTGTTAATAGGGCTACTTTAATACCACCAGCAACTAATGAAGGTTGCATATCACCTGCTGCTTCAATTTTATCGAAGGCTTTAATCATACCAATTACAGTACCCATAAATCCTAACATTGGTGCAAGTGCAATAAATAATGATACCCAAGAAACATTTTTTTCAAGTTGCCCCATCTGAACACCTCCGTAAGCTACAACTGCTTTTTCGGCGGCGTCTACACCTTCATCCATTCGGTCTAAACCTTGGTAGTAGATTGATGCAACTGGACCGCTAGTGTCTCTACAAACATCTTTAGCAGCTTCAACACCACCACTGTTAAGCGCATCTTCAACTTTTTCAGCAAGTTTAGATGTGTTTGTAGTTGCTAAGTTTAAGTAAATGATTCGCTCGATTGCAATAGCAAGACCAAGAATTAAACATAATAATACAATCCCCATAAAACCAGGGCCACCTTCAATAAAACGCTTTTTAAGCTCTTGGTGAAAAGTTAAATTTTCTTCTTCTGTTTGAACTTGATCGGCAGCAGCATCTTGACTGCTGTCATCTTCCATTGCTGCTATTTCATCAGCGGCACTTTCTTCATCCATTTCGCTATCATCATCAGCTGTCATTTCATCTTCTCCTTCTTCTTCCATTTCACCATCGTCGGTCTCAGATTCTTCTTGATTTTGGTCATCTTGAACGATTACCTCGTTGTTAGCATTTAGCGTAAACGCATTGGCTTGAATGTTAGTGCCAAAGAACAATAGCAATGCAAGAGTGAAAATTGAAAATAAATTTTTCATTGTTGTCTGTCTTAAAATTAATACTTGTTTTCTGTTTGTTTTTAAATTATTATAATCAAAAAAGCAGAGAGGAAGGGATTCGAACCCTCGAAACGCGGTTAGCGCTTACACACTTTCCAGGCGTGCGCCTTCGACCACTCGGCCACCTCTCTTTTTTCGATGGGGTAAATTTAGGTTTATAAAAATAAATATCAAAAAAAATCCTGATTATTTCTGTGTTAACTATTTAGTAACCTAATTAATCTCCCCACGCAGCGAAGTTTCAAAAATCGTTTTTAACACCGTTGGACTTAAGTCTTTTTTTAACAAATACATCAGTTTTGCTACGGCAGACTCTGTGGTAATATCGTTTCCTGATATTATACCTAGCCGCCTTAAGCCTTCGCTAGTCTCATATTTACCCATTACTACGCTACCTCCGCTGCATTGAGTAACGTTTACTATAGCTACATTATTGTCGATGGTTTCTTTTAAAATTTTTAAAAACCAAGGCTTCATTTTGGTGTTTCCACTACCAAATGTTTCAAGGATGATGCCTTTTAAGTTTGGTGTTGAAACCAAATGCTTTAATGTTGATTCTGTTATTGCTGGATACATTTTAATAATCAAAATATTTTCTTCCAGCTCTTTGTGAACGACTAAGTCTTTCTTGAAATTTGGTTTTTTAAGCGCTTGTTTATTGATTTTTAAATTTACTCCTGAAACGGCTAAAGGCGGATAATTGAGCGATGCAAATGCTTCAAAATGTTCAGCGTTTATTTTTGTAGTTCTATTGGCACGGTATAATTGATACTCAAAATATAAACCAACTTCAGTTATAACGGGGCGGTCGTTTTTACGCAAACCAGCTAATTGAATGCTGGTAATCATATTTTCTTTGGCATCGGTTCGCAGGTCGCCAATAGGAAGCTGTGAGCCAGTAAAAATAATTGGTTTGTTGAGGTTTTCTAGTAAAAATGATAAGGCTGATGCTGTATAAGACATCGTATCGCTACCGTGTAAAATTACAAAACCATCATATTTGCTGTAGTTTTCTTCAATGGTTTCTGCTAGCTGAATATAATTGCTTATCTCCATATCGGAAGAATCAATTGGATTGCTGAATGCAAGCGTTTCAATTGAGTGCTCCAATTGTTTCAATTCTGGAATTTTTAATAGGAGCTGATCAAAATTGAAAGGGATTAAACTTCCCGTTTTTTCATCTTTAATCATACCGATTGTACCTCCAGTATAGATGAGTAATATGTTTGCTTTCTGATTCATAATTTACACGCCAAATACTTTTTTTGAATTTTCTGTGGTAATAGTTGCGATTTTATCGATGTCAACTTGATACAAATCGGCTAACTTTTCAGCAATGTTGATAATGTACTTGCTTTCGTTTCGTTTTCCGCGATAGGGTTTGGGAGACAAATAAGGCGAATCGGTTTCTAATACAATATGTTCTAAATCAATTTTGTTGATGAATTTATCGATTCCGCCGTTTTTAAATGTAACTACACCGCCAATACCTAGCAGCATGCCGTATGAAATCGCTTTCAAGGCTTGCTCATAATTTCCTGTAAAACAATGAAAAATTCCGTATAAATCAGTACCTTTTTCTTGCTCTAAAACTTCAAAAATTTCATCAAAAGCATTTCTGCAGTGAATGACAATTGGCAACTTGAGTTTTTTTGCTAATCGGATTTGATGAATAAAAGCTTCTTGTTGAATAGCTAAAGTCGATTGATCCCAGTACAAATCTATTCCAATTTCGCCAACAGCAATAAAATCACGTTTGCTAAATTCTTGTTCAACGTGAGCCAATTCCTCTTTGTAATTTTCTTTTACAGATGTAGGATGCAACCCCATCATTAGGTGCGTTTCTTTTGGAAACTTTTTTTCTAATTGATACATCGCTGCAGTGTGCGAAGAATCGATTGCGGGAATAAAAAAGCGTTTTACTCCCGATTTTATTGCGTTATTGATGACCAATTCTTGATCCTCATCAAATTTTTCGCTGTATAAATGAGTGTGTGTATCTGTAAAAATCATAGCGCAAATTTATTGAAATAGTTCAGCTATATTTGCCAAAAGCAAAAAAATGTCTTCATTGAAAAAGTTTTTACAAAATAAAGGATATACATATAGCAATTTAAAAGTCATTTCGACTCAACATTTGCAGCTAGAAGTTAAAATAAATGGTGTTCTAGGGAGCTTCATTCTAGATACTGGTGCCTCGAGTTCTTGTGTTGATTTCACCTTTGCAGATCACTTTAAGTTGTTAACTGAAGAAAGCGATGTTAGGGCGGCAGGAGCTGGTGGAAATAATATGCTAACACGAATTTCTGTAGATAATAAAGTTGAAATAGAGCAGTGGTCTGCCGCTAAAATGAATTTGGTTCTAATTGATTTAGGGCATGTTAACGCTGCTTTGGAAGAACATCAAGCAGAAGTTGTTCACGGTATTCTTGGAGCAGACTTACTAGAAAAATCGAAAGCAGTAATCGATTATAAAAAGAAACGTTTGTATTTAAAATAAGAATCGCCTTAAAACAAAAGAAACATTGCTATTTTGTTTTAAGGCGATTTCTTAAACTTTATATGTAAGCTCTAAAGCTCTAATGCTTTTTTGACATTTCCATCCATTAAAAGTTCTTTTGGATCTTCAAGCGCTTCTTTAATAGCAACTAAAAATCCTACAGATTCTCTACCGTCAATTATTCTATGGTCATAAGAAAGTGCGACATACATCATCGGTAAAATCTCTACTTTTCCATCGACAGCCATTGGTCTTTCTACAATGTTATGCATTCCTAAAATTCCACTTTGCGGAGGATTGATAATGGGAGTAGACATCATTGAACCAAAAACACCACCATTAGAAATAGTAAAAGTTCCACCTGTCATTTCATCGACAGTTATTTTTCCGTCTCTGGCTCTAGTAGCCAAGCGTTTCACTTCTTGTTCTACACCTCTAAAGCTCATGTTTTCAACATTTCTCATTACAGGAACCATTAAACCTTTTGGTCCTGAAACAGCAATACTGATGTCTTTATAATCATAGGTAATCATTTCTTTACCGTCAATCATACTATTTACGGCAGGAAACTTATCTAACGCACGAACAACTGCAAGTGTAAAGAAAGACATAAAACCAAGGCTAACACCGTGCTTTTCCTTAAATTCTTCCTTGTATTCTTTACGCAAATCAAAAATCGGTTTCATATTGACTTCGTTAAAAGTCGTCAACATAGCTGTTTCGTTTTTAGCATTTACTAAGCGCTCAGCTACTTTTCTACGAAGCATAGACATTTTCTTTCTACTTTCGCCACGACTTCCGCTGCCAGGGCTGCCCATTGCAGGTTTTCCTTCAGCTTTTATAGCATCATCTTTAGTAATTCTGCCATCTTTGCCAGATCCTTTTACGTCTTTAGCATCGATGCCTTTTTCGTCCAAGGTCTTTTTTGCAGCAGGTGAAGGACTGCCAGAAGCGTAATTTTCTTTTTTGTCCTTACTTTCTTCTTTTTTAGAATCAGTTTTTTCTGTTTTATCAGAACTTTCTTTTTCTTTTTCTTTGCTGCTTTCCTTTTTATCAGAATCGCTATCTCCGCTTGGTTTTTCTGCATCGGTATCGATAAGGCAAACTACTTCGCCAACTTCAACAACATCGCCTTCTTCTGCTTTTAGGGTAATAATACCGCTAGCTTCAGCAGGAAGTTCTAATGTTGCTTTATCGCTATCTACTTCTGCAATTGCTTGATCTTTTTCAACGTAGTCGCCATCTTGGACTAACCATTCTGCGATTTCAACTTCGCTAATAGACTCGCCCGGTGAAGGGACTTTCATTTCTAAAGCCATAATTTGTTGTATTTCGTAATCTTTATTTTTTCTTTTTTTCAAAATCTGGGACGCAGTTATCTTTTGTTTTATCAAAAACATAATCAATAACCTCGTCGTGTCTTCTTTGGAATCGCACAGAACTTCCAGCTGCTGGCGAACCATAAAATCTTCTACTACAAACTCTAAAGTCTTTTGCTTTTTCGTATTGTAACATTAAATGTGAATATGCTCCCATGTTTCTAGGTTCTTCTTGAGCCCAGACTACATCTTTTGCATTTTTGTATTTATTCATAATGCCTTCCATCTCTTCCTTAGGAATCGGGAAAAGTTGTTCTAAACGAACTAGGGCTACATCGTTACGTCCTTCTTCTTCTCTTCGTTTTAGGAGGTCGTAATAAAATTTACCTGAACAAAAAACAAGGGTTTTTGCATCTTTTACTTTGATTTCGTTATCGTCGATAACAGTTTTAAAGCTTCCGTTTGCTAATTCTTCTTTTGTTGAATTTACTTTTGGATGGCGCAACAAACTCTTCGGTGTAAAAACAACTAATGGCTTTCTAAAATTGATTTTCATTTGTCTTCTTAACAAATGATAGAAATTTGCTGGTGTTGTACAGTTAGCAACATACATATTGTCTTTTGCGCAAAGCTGTAAGTATCGTTCCATTCTTGCAGAAGAGTGTTCAGAGCCTTGCCCTTCATAACCGTGAGGTAGTAAAAGGACTAAGCCATTTTGTGTTTTCCACTTATCTTCAGCAGCAGAAATATATTGGTCGATTACTATTTGTGCGCCATTGCTAAAATCACCAAATTGTGCTTCCCAAATGGCTAAAGTACCTGGACTTGCCATTGCATAACCATAATCAAAACCAACTACAGCATATTCTGACAGTAGTGAGTTGTAAATATGAAATTTTGCTTGACCTTCACTTATATTATTGTGCGGAACAATTTCCTCTTCGCTATCTTCTACTTTAACTACTGCGTGACGGTGAGAGAAAGTTCCTCGTTCTACATCCTGACCAGTAATTCGTACATCGTGTCCTTCTTTAAGCAAGGTAGCGTATGCAAGTAATTCACCCATTGCCCAATCCAGCTTGTTTTCTTCAAAAAACATTTTTCTTCTGTTGTTGAACAAGCGAGCTGTTTTCTTTAAAAATTTCTTGTCTTCTGGAAGTTTGGTAATAGCTTCTGCTAGTTTAGACAGTTCATCTAAATCAAACGTAGTATCGGTTGCAGCGAGCATATCATTTCTATCGCCATAAGTGTAACCTTCCCATTCTTCTTGAAGAATTGGCGTAACTACAGTAGTGTCTTCTTTTTTGGCATCTTCAAAATTCTCCTCCAGTTTAGATTTATATTGTTCCCTAAGTTTTTTTAAGAATTCGTCATTAATAACGCCTTCGTCTTTTAATTGCTTAGCGTAAATATCTCTTGGATTGTCGTGTTTTGAGATGGCTTTGTATAACTTGGGTTGCGTAAAACGTGGCTCATCTCCTTCGTTATGGCCATATTTTCTATAGCCCAACAAGTCGATAAATACATCGCGTCCAAATTTCATTCTGTATTCCAGTGCAAAATTCATCGCGTGTACAACCGCTTCAACATCGTCTGCATTTACGTGTAAAACCGGCGATAAGGTTACTTTACCAACGTCGGTGCAATAAGTTGATGACCTACCATCTGTATAGTTGGTTGTAAAACCGATTTGATTATTGACTACAATGTGAATTGTTCCTTGTGTTTTGTAACCATCTAATTGAGCCATTTGCACAATTTCGTAGGCAATGCCTTGTCCAGAAATGGCAGCATCTCCGTGAACTACAATTGGCAAAACATTTTGTTCTTCTCCTAAATGATGATCGTCTTGTTTTGCTCGGGCAACTCCTTGTACAATGGCGCCAACGGTTTCTAAATGCGATGGGTTTGGAGCTATATTTAAATTGATTTCTTTCCCTGTGTCGGTTTTGCGTTTTGATGTCCAACCGAGGTGGTATTTTACATCACCATCAAAACCTTCAACTTCGTAATCTTTTCCTGCAAATTCATTAAAAATATCTTTGGCGTCTTTTCCAAAAATATTGGCAAGTGTATTTAGGCGGCCTCGGTGAGCCATTCCCATTACAAATTCTTTAACTCCGCGATCTGCTGCGCCTTCAATTAAGGCATCTAAAGCTGGAATTAAACTCTCGTTTCCTTCTAATGAAAAGCGTTTTTGGCCAACATAATTTTTATGTAAGAATGATTCAAAAGTAACAGCCTCATTCAGTTTTTTGAGGATATTCTTTTTTTGATCGGCTGAAAAATTAGGTTGGTTTTGGTTGTTGTATATTTTTTTCTGAATCCATTCTACCTCTTCAGGTTTACGAATGTAGGCGTATTCAACACCGATGGAATCACAAAATACATTTTCTAAAAATTCGATTATTTTTCGAAGTGATGCTTTTCCGATTCCTATCAAATCGCCCGCTTCAAATTCAGTGTCTAAATCTGATTCTGATAGCCCAAAATTTTTGATGTCTAATTTTGGTTCGTATTTTCTACGCTCACGAACAGGATTTGTTCTAGTGAACAAATGCCCGCGATGACGATAACCGTCTATTAAGTTGATGACCTGAAATTCTTTCTGAACATTTTCAGGAACTTTTATGGTTTTTGATTCTTTGGTTTCGGCGTCTCTGATAGTAACTTCATCGACAAAACCGTTTTCTTGCATTCCAAAATCAAAACCTTGAAAAAAAGCTTTCCAACTTGGTTCTAATGAATCTGGATTCTGTAAATATTGGTCATATAAACTCGATAAGTACGAAGGATGTACTGTGTTGAGAAATGAAAATTGGTCCATATATGGAATTACGATTTCTGTTTGAGAAGCAAATTTACAACTTATGTTCTATTTAGGGAATAGATATTAACAATTATTCAGTACTATTTATGATTTTTAGAAGCTTGAAATTTTTGTAACCTTTTTTGTAGCAAACTTTTAGGACTACTCGTTTTAAAACCCCATAAATTAATAAACTGATGTTTTTTGTTGGGTTTTGGTTATAATTTTTTAGAAATTCTTCGGGTAAATCTATGGTGTAGCATAGCTGAGGAATTAATTGTGGTTTGTTTATGGCTAATTCGGTTACTAACTGGTGTAAGTTTTCGACCAATTCAGTTGGTGTTTGGCTATCTGGAATCAATTGATTTTGTATTCCGTTCAACAACAAATCTTTTTGAATTTGATTTTTAACAGCTGCAAATAAATTCTCCTTTTCAATATTCGACAAAATACGAATAGCTGATTGATGGTTTGCTTCGTTATTTTTATTAAGATCACTCATAAGTTAGACTTCTCTTTTCATTAGCCATTCGCCAAAAGCTTGAAATTTTTCTTTATGTTTTTGGTCGATGTCTAATTGATGTAGTTTTTTGAAAGCTGCTTCCGTGTAGTTTTCAATCGCTTGTTGAGTGGCTTTTGCGGCACCACTTTCCATAAAAATATTTTTTACAGTATTGATTTTGCTGTTGTCGTTTTTGGGCTGAATGGTATATAAATGCCGTAGTTGATCGGCAATTTTTTGATCGGCAAGTTCAAGCGACTTTATGTATAAATAGGTTTTTTTGTTTTCAGAAATATCACCACCAACTTTTTTTCCAAAACTTTTTGGGTCGCCAAAAGCATCTAAATAGTCGTCTTGTAATTGAAATGCAATGCCTAATAGCTTGCCAAATTCATAGATCAACTTTTGGTTTTCTAAATTGGTTTCTGCAATAATAGCCCCCATTTGCAAAGCAGCGGCTACCAAAACAGCTGTCTTGTACTCAATCATTTTAAGGTATTCTTCAATACTAACATTTTCTTGCTCCTCAAAATCGACATCATATTGCTGGCCTTCGCAAACTTCAATAGCGGTTTTGGAAAACAGAGAAGTAAGTTGTTGGTAGGTCGTTGCTGGGTAACTTTCCAGTAATTGATAACAGTTTATAAGCATAGCGTCTCCAGAAAGAATAGCAGTATTAGTATCCCATTTTTCGTGAACAGTTAAATGGCCTCTTCTTAGTGGCGCATCATCCATAATATCGTCATGTACCAGGCTAAAATTATGAAAAACTTCTATTGCTAAGGATGCTGGAAGCGCTTTTTGAGCAGTAGCGCCAAAAGCATCTGCAGCTAAAAGCACCAAAACAGGACGTAAGCGTTTTCCGCCTAAATGTAAAATGTAATTGATTGGCTGGTATAAATTGGCTGGTTTTTTGTTGAAATCATATTGAGATAGATACGCTAAAAATTCCTCCTGATGTCTTTTTACTGCTTGCATAAACAAAATTTTGAGCCAAAATAAACCTATTCGATTAATTAAAAAAAACTTCAAATAATAAAAGATGTTAAATGTATTAAAAAACTAAAGAAACTTTTTTTGTTCTTAAAGTTTCTGTTGTACTTTTGCTGCCGATTATGAAAGAAAAAATTTTACAAAAAGCAAGTGAAATGTTTATGGTATACGGCTTTAAAAGCGTTACTATGGACGATTTAGCATCCGAGTTAGGAGTGTCAAAAAAAACGATTTACGAATATTTCAACAACAAATCTAATTTGGTTGCTCAAGTTGCAGAATTTGTTTCAGACCATATCAAAGCTGAAATTGATTATGTAATGGAACAAGATTATGGGCCAATAGAAGAGCTTTTTGAAATTAAAAAAACAGTGGTGTCTTTTTTTAAAGATCAAAAGCCTTCGCAGCAATATCAGTTTCAGAAATATTATCCAAATGTGTTTGCAAAGTTAAGAGCTTCTCAAGTCGATAGAATGGAAAACTCGCTGTTAGCAAACCTAGAAAAAGGAGTAAAGAATGGTTTTTACAGAAAAGGACTACACCGTATTTTTATTTCAAGAGTTTATATTTCTGGTATGATGAACTTGAAGGATGAAGTGCTTTTTAAAGAAACCGATTTAACACCAAAAGAACTTTATGAAGAGTTTTTAAGTTATCATTTAAGGAGTATTGTAACATCAAAAGGATTGAAACGTCTAAATGAATTAGAAAACCAACTACGTAATGATTAAAAAAATCAAACTATTAATTTTCTTGTTGATTACAACAAGTGCGACCGCTCAAAATCTAGAAGAGCCATCATCAAAAGAATACGAGTTTACACTTCAGGAGGCTATAAATTTTGCAATCGATAGCAGTTACGCCACTATGAATGCGCGTAGAGATGTTACTGCTGCGATGAAGCAAAAATGGGAAACTACTGCGGACGGTTTACCGCAGATTAATGCAGCTGTAGATTATCAATATAGCCCAATAGTTCAAGTTACTCCGCTTCCTGCTGAACTCACAGGAGGAGAACCAGGAACTTTTGTGCCTGTTCAGTTTTCACCAAGACAAAATATGAATGCTTCTGCTTCGCTAAATCAATTAATTTTTGATGGCTCTTATATTGTTGCACTTCAAGCTGCAAAAACTTTTACAGAATATTCCAGAAATTTTGAAGAAAAAACAGAATTAGAAGTAAGAGAAAGTGTTGTTAATGCATACGGGAACGTGTTGTTAGCACAAGAAAGCATTGCAATTATTGAACGCAACAAAAAAAATGCATCTGACAATTTACGCGAAACGAAGGTAACTTACGAAAACGGATTAGCGGAAGAAGAAGATGTAGAGCAACTAGAAATAACAGTTCTACAATTAGAAAATCAACTAAGAAATGCAGAGCGAACATTAGAAATAACTAAAGAAACACTCAACATGGTATTGGGTATTCCAATAGATATTTCGGTTCGGCTCTTAGATGAATTAGAAGATTTGGCAAAACTTGAAATGATAAAAAATAGCTTGCTTGATGAAGAAATGAATGTACAGGATAACATTGACTTTAAGATAGCAGAAAATCTTGTGAAACAACGAGAGCTAGAGTGGAAACTTGAAAAAAGCAAAGCATTGCCAACACTTAGTGCTTTTGCCAATTTTGGTTATGTTTCTTTTGGTGAAGATTTCAATTACTTTAGCTCAGATGCCAATTGGTTCGATTTTTCTGCAGTTGGTGTTAGCCTAAATATTCCAATTTTTTCATCCTTACAAAGAAGTGCTAAAAGTCAGCGTGCTAAAATTGCATTAGACCAAGCAGAAACCGATTTAACGGAGTCAATTCAACAGTTAAAGTTAGAAATAAATCAAGCTAAAAGTAATTTTAGATACGCAACCGATAGTTATCATACAACAACGCAAAGCTTGGAGTTAGCCGAACGAATCGAACATAAAAATGAAACTAAATTTAAAGAAGGTATTGCTTCTAGTTTTGATTTAAGACAAGCTCAACAACAGCTTTACTCTGCTCAAAACGAGTATTTACAAGCTATGCTAGATGTTATTATTGCTAAAGCCGAATTAGAAACCACATTAAATAAACCCATCACTACAGAATAATATTAATTATGAGAAAGATAAATTATATAACAATCTTGCTAGTTTCAATGACTATTATTTCGTGTAACAAAGATAGCGAAGAGCGAGATGTACAAGCGATTATCGATTCCAACGATAGAGAAAAAATTCAACAGCTTAAGGAAAATTTATATAAGGAGCAACGGGCTATTTCAGCTGATTTAGAGTTGGTAGATCAAAAGCTAGCCGATTTTGAAGATAAAAATCGTTATGCTTTAGTTGAAGCAGCTACAGTCATAAATGATACCTTTAAGCATTATATTAAAATTCAAGGAAATGTTACAACCGATGAAAATATTCTTGTTTATCCTGAGTTTTCTGGAGTGTTGACAGATATTTATGTAGAAGAAGGAGACATAGTCAAAAAAGGGCAACGCCTAGCAAAAATTGATGATGGTGGAATGCAAAGTCAACTTTCTGAAATGAAAGCGCAACAAGAATTGGCAAAAACCCGTTTTGAACGTCAAAAAAGATTATGGGATGAGAATATCGGTTCAGAAATTCAGTTTTTAGAAGCTAAGACTGCTTTTGAACAAATGAACAATTCGGTAAGACAACTCGAAAGTCAAGTTGGTAAAAGCGAAATTTTAGCACCTTTTGATGGCGTAATTGATGAACGAATTACCGACGAAGGTCAAGTGGTTGCTCAAAATCAAAATGCAATTTTTAGAATTGTCAATTTAAGAGAAATGTACGTGCAAGCTAATGTACCAGAAACCTACGTTGGTCAAATTCAGAAAGGAACCAATGCAATTTTGAATTTGCGAGCATTACAAACCAAACTCGATACTCAAGTACATCGCGTTTCAAGCCATATTGAAGACAGCAATAGAAACTTTAGAGTTCGTGTTAATCTTCCAGATTCTATCAAAAACCTAAAACCTAACTTAATAGCTACCGTTCAGTTGAACGATTATACCAACGATGAAGCTGTTATTGTTGCAGAAAGTGTTTTACAAGAAAATGCAAGTGGCGAATTTTTTGTGTACAAATTAGACCAAGAACAAGACGAAGTAGCCAAATCTGTTTATCAAAAAGTAAAACCTGGCAGAAGTTACCAAGGTAAAATTGAAATTCTTGAAGGCATAGAAGCTGGTGATATAATTGTTACAGAAGGGGCTAGATCACTTAAAAAAGGAGAAAAAGTTCGCATCGCAAACCTAGAAAGTTTATAAAAAATGGCTAAGAAAAACACCTATAAAGAATTTGGACTTTCGTCTTGGGCTATCGACAATAAAATGACGGTTTATGTCATAATTGCTATTGTCTTTATCGGCGGAATTATGTCTTACTACAGCATGCCAAGAGAGGCATTTCCAGAACTTGTAGAAACAAAAATCTACATTAGCTCGATGGATCCTGGAAATGCGGTAGAAGACGTAGAGAAATTTATCACCGAACCACTCGAAGAAGAATTTAAAGATGTCAAAGGCGTCAGGGAAATTACCTCTACCACGCAACAAGATTTTTCGATGGTTATTGTTGAGTTTGAAGAAGATGTTCAGGTAGAATTTGCAAAACAACTCATAAAAGACAAAGTAGATCAAGTAAAATCTGAAACTACTTGGCCAACGCTCGATAACGGTGCTAAAGTTGAACCCAATGTGTTCGACTTAAATATTACGGAGGAAATGCCTATTTTGAACATCAATCTAACCGGCGATTTTCCTATTATGAAACTTAAGGAACATGCCGAATATCTTCAGGATCAAATAGAATTGTTGCCTCAAATTAAAGAAGCTGCTATTCGCGGTGTTGAAGAAAAAGAAGTTGAAGTGGCCGTAGATGTGTACAAAATGGCTGCTACAAAAGTGAGTTTCGATGATGTTATCAACTCCATTAAAAGCGAAAACAGAACCATTTCCGGTGGAAATGTAATTAGTAATGGGTTTCAAAAAAACATCAGAGTTATTGGTGAAATAAAAGCTCCAGAAGAACTTGAAGACATTATTGTAAAAGATGAAGGCGGTCAAGTTTATCTGCGTGATATCGCTAAAATCAATTTTAAAGCAGAAGATGCTACTACTTATGCTCGCGAATATGGTGAGCCAGTGGTTATGTTGGATGTAAAAAAACGGGCTGGCAAAAATATGATTGAGGCCGTCAATCAGATTAAACAAATAGTAGAAAAGGAGCAAGCCGAATATTTTCCAGAAGATTTACACATTTCATTATCTAATGACCAATCCATCAAAACAGAAAACCAAGTTGATGACCTGGTTAATAATATCATTTTTGGAGTTATTTTGGTAGTGGTAGTGCTAATGTTCTTCTTAGGATTTAGAAATGCACTTTTTGTTGGTGTAGCTATTCCATTATCGATGCTTATGGCATTAATAATATTGTCGAGCTTTGGACTAACGCTTAACACAATGGTCTTGTTTGGCTTAGTAATGGGACTCGGTATGCTAGTTGATAACGGTATTGTTGTGGTAGAAAATGTGTACTCCTTAATGTCGCAAGGAATGTCTAAAATTGAAGCTGCTAAACAAGGTATTGGCGAAATTGCTTGGCCAATTATTGCATCCACAGCAACTACTTTGGCGGCATTTTTCCCACTTGGTTTGTGGCCGGGAACAATTGGTAAGTTTATGATTTACTTCCCGATTACACTTTCTGTGGTTTTAGGTTCTTCACTTTTTGTTGCCTTAATTATCAACTCAATGTTGACTTCCACCTTTATGAAAGTTGAAGAAAAAAAGCTAACCTACAAAAAAGTACTCCGATATAGCTTAATTTTATTGGTAGTTGGCGCTGTATTTTTAGCTGTTGGCTTTATCAAAGATTTAGGCGCTTTTAGAGGAATAGGAAATATTGCCGTCTTAGCAGCTATCTTAATCTGGGTTTACAAATTATTTTTAGTTCGAGCAGTTGATTATTTCCAGTTCACTTTCTTAAAAAAACTAGAGAATTTTTATGAGAAAACCCTCAAGTTTGCTTTAGCGAATAAAATGGCTTATGTTTTCTTTTTTGGTACGATAGCTTTGTTGTTGCTGTCTTTCGCTCTTGTAGCAATAGTTCAGCCTAAAGTCTTGTTTTTTCCAGAAAATCAGCCTAACCAAATTATTACTTATATCGAGTATCCAGAAGGAACAGATATCGAAAAAACAAACGAACTTGTCAAGAAAGTTGAAGACACTATTTATAAAACCATCAGTAAATATGAAGACGAAGATGGTTATAACTTTATGGTAGAATCTGCTATTTCTCAAGTTGGTAAAGGTTCAGGAAACCCAAATACCGATGGCGGAATGATCAATGAAATGCCCCACCGTGGAAAAATTACGCTATCGATGCGCGAGTACAAACTTAGGCGAGGCGTTTTAAGTTCAAAAGTTCAATCGGAAGTCCGAGATGCGGTGAAGCATTTTGCCGGTGTTTCGGTAATTGTAGAAAAAGATGAAGCAGGACCTCCGTCTGGATATCCTATTAACATTGAGCTCAGCGGAGAAGATTATGACAAAATGCTAGCAGAAGCCGAACAAATGCGTCAGTTTATTAATGCTACTGGAATTGAAGGAATCGAAGAGCTAAAAATTGACATCAACAAGTCTAAACCAGAATCTGTTATTTCAATCGATAGAGATAAAGCTGGTAAATTAGGAATTTCTACTTCCCAAATCGGACAAACAATTCGCCGTTCGGTTTTTGGTGAAGAAGCTTCTACTTATAAAGATGCTGAAGATGATTATCCCATCAATGTTCGATTTAATGATGAATTTAGATATGATGAAAACGCTATTTTTGATCAACCGGTAACGTTTAGAAATACACAAGGGCAAATTGTTCAAGTACCGATTTCAACTTTAATTGAAGTAGAGCCGTCTACAACTTTTTCATCGATCAAACGAAAAGATTTAAATCGAGTTATTACTGTTTACTCAAATGTTTTGGAAGGATATAACGGTAACGAAATCGTTGAAATGATAGAAGACGAATTACAATATTTCGATTTAGACGACAGCGTCTCTTATAAATTTACCGGCGAGCAAGAAAAACAGGCAGAAAATATGGACTTTTTGCTTAAGGCACTTTTAATTGCCGTAGGTGGCATCTTGTTAATTTTGGTTGCGCAATTCAATTCAATTTCAAAACCAATTATCATTGTAACAGCAGTTGTGTTAAGCTTAGCAGGTGTTTTCTTTGGTATGGTTGGTTTTAATATGGATTTTGTGGTTATTATGACAATGATGGGTGTTATTTCGCTGGCAGGTATTGTGGTAAATAACGCCATTGTTTTGGTCGATTACACCCAAATCTTAATCGATAGAAGAAAAGAAAAACTCAATATCGATGACGATAAAATGTTGACAAAGCAACAATATTTTGAAGAAATTGTAGCTGGAGGAAAATCGCGTTTGCGCCCTGTTTTACTTACTGCTATCACCACAGTTGGAGGTTTAATTCCTTTAGCTATAGGATTGAATATCGACTTTTTTGGATTGTTTATTGATTATGATCCAGGAATTTATATCGGAGGTGATAATGTTCGTTTCTGGGGACCTTTAGCCTGGACAGTAATTTACGGCCTTATATTTGCCACTTTCTTGACTTTAATAGTCGTTCCGGTGATGTTCTACCTTATTACTAGAGCCAAACTGCGATTCAAGAAACCTTAAGAAAATTGATTTCGATGTATACTAAAAGCTGTTTTGTCAAAATTAGATTGAAACAGCTTTTTTTGTTAAAGTTGAATGCATCACCTTTAATTTTGTTTTAAATTTCTTCTGAAAAGTTTTGTTTTTAAATTAAAACACCTACTTTTAAAAATTATAGAATCCTTATGTTATGTCAAAATTTGGAGAATTAGTTGATTTAGAAATACCTGTTCTATTAAATTTTTACACCGAATGGGATGATGAATGTAAGTTGATGCATCCAATTTTACGGGATGTAGCTGCAGCCTTAGGCGATGAAGCCAAAGTCATCAAAATCGATATTGATAAAAATCAACAACTTGCTGAAGCCTTGCGTGTAAAAACACTTCCTACTTTTATCGTTTATAAAAACGGTGAAATGGTTTGGAGAAAAAGCGGCGTTATGGATGCTAATTCTTTGGTTGTTAAAGTAAAAGAGACGAATAAAAACTCTTAGCTAAGGTAGCGATTCAAAAACATATCCTTTTTCGGAAAAATGCTTTAAGAACCTAGGCAATACGTAGCTTAGGTTTCTATGGGCTTTTAGGCTATCGTGAAACAAAACTATGCTGCCGTTTTCTGTAGCTTTTATACTCGCTTTTAGGCATTTTTCCTCATCAAAATTAGCATCGTAATCTTTTGTAAGTACATCCCACATAATAAGTTGATAGCCTTTGTTCATTAAGGCTTTAGCTTGATTATTTTTTAGTTTACCGTAAGGGGGACGAAAAAATTTTGGGTTGTTTTTGTTGCTATAAGTTGAAATAATTTCTTCTGCTAACAAAACGTCTTCAATATATTTTGATGTGGAAGTTTTCCAGCCGTTGAGATGCTGAAAAGTATGATTGCCAACTTGATGTCCTGAAGCTATAATTTCACTAAAAATGCTAGGATTTTTTTTGATGTTAGCTCCAATGCAAAAAAATGTAGCTTTAGCGTTCACCAACTCCAGTTGTTTTAAAACCCAAGGCGTAATTTCGGGAATAGGACCATCATCAAAAGTTAGATAGATTGTAGGTTGAGTTTTTTGTTTTTTCCAAATTCTGTTTGGGTACAAAAAACTCAACCATAAAGGAGTTTTTACAGGAATAATTTCCATTAGATTATTCATCAGTAAGTTCATCCATATCTAGCGAAGTTTCGTGTTCTTCTTTATCAACTTCTTGGATATCTTCTTCTTCTAATTCTTTAAACAAAGCTTCATTAGTTTCATCTGTTTCGGCTCCACCAAAGAAATGTTCAAATAAGTTGATGTAGTCATTAAACTCATCTGCTTTTTCTTTAGAGTAACTTTCGTTTTCATAGATAATCGCTAAATCAACAAAAGCTCTATATCGCTCTATTGCAGTAACAATTTCTTCAACGTATAAGTTTTGACGACTTTTGTCTAAGCTAGCGTAATAAGTAAGAAGTTCTTGGTATTTTTTGGTAACGTCCTTCCAAATAACTCTGGCTTTTTCTTTCTTTTCAATTTCATAATAACCAGAAACAAATGGCTCTAGTAAAGTGTAGTATTCAAAATACTCTACAGGCATTTTTTCCATTCCTAAATCAAGGATTTCTTCAGCTCTTTCAAAGTCATTTTCAGCAATAAGATTTTCGACTAATCGGGCCATATTGCCTCGGTAAGTAATGGAGTTTTTACGGGTTTCTGGATCGTGATAAATTTCTGGGCTACCGCTATTTCCCCAAGACCAATTAGTTACAATATCGTACATTTTATCGGTGTCAATTCGTCCCATATCGTATGGGTTTCTCGGGTTGACCTCAGATTTAATCGGAACCAATTGATAAGTTACGCCATCTAATTGCAAGTAGTCTTTCAGCCAAAGATAATCCGAATCGCTAAAACTACCTCCTGTGAAGTAGATAGGGCGATCCCAATTGTTGTTGGCAAGTAAATCCAACATTAAAATTCGGTTTTTAGAAAGCATATTTTCATTGATTTTTAAATCAATATGCGATACAATTTTATCGGCATCTTCTTCTTTTACAATTCCGTTTTTAAGGACAGTTTCCTTATCAACCGGAATACGAATATGTTTCGTAGGATAGGTATTGATAACCTGGCCGCTCTGAAGTTCTGCTTTGGTACTTTGGTTATCGCTCTTTATGTATTTCATCCATTTTTTTATGTCAAGTGTATCGCCCAAACGATTATCTTCTTGATAAAATATGAAATCATTTGTACCGTAACTATAGTCTTTGTGTTCAAGTGTTGTTTTAATCGGTTCACTTTTGTAGGCTTTTCTACGCATTTGATCGATGTACCAATCCGTTGCAAATAAGCTTGTGTTAATGGTTCTTACATCTCTACGATAGCCTTCAATTTCTTGCGCATACCACAAAGCAAACGTGTCGTTATCTCCAATGGTGAATAAAATAGCGTCTTCGTCTACAGAATCTAGGTATTTTTTAGCCATTGCAAGCGCTGTGTAACGATTCGATCGATCGTGGTCATCCCAATTTTCTGAAGCCATTAAAGCTGGAACACCAACTAAACAAGCAATAAAGACGATGGGTAGCGCTATTTTTGGAGAAATATATTTTTTAAGTAAATCGAATAAGGCGTAAACACCAATCCCAATCCAAATAGCAAAAACATAAAACGAACCTACCAAGGCATAATCTCGTTCGCGAGGTTCAAATGGGCGTTCATTCAGGTATATTTTTAAAGCAATTCCTGTAAACAAAAATAAAACCGTTAAGACCCAAAAGGTTTTTTGTTCTCGCTGCAAGTGAAACAACAAACCGATTATACCTAATATAAACGGAAGCATAAAATAGGCATTTCGTGCAGGATTTGTTTTTGCATCTGTAGTAATTTCGCTTTGGTTGCCTAGTCGCATTTCATCAATAAAAGGAATTCCACTAATCCAATTTCCATCTAAGTCGTTTAATTTACCTTGCTTATCGTTTTGTCGACCAGAAAAATTCCACATAAAATATCGCCAGTACATATAACCGAATTGATATTCAAATAGATAAGTAAGATTTGATGAATAAGAAGGTTTTTCGATATTTAGGTATTGACTAAATTCTCTTAAATATGAAATGTATTGATCGCGATCAATTTCACCAGTTTTAAAACCCGTCTGAATTTGATTGACAGCTTGTACTAATTCTTGCTGACCTTGATATTCTCTTTTTATGGTGAAATCTAAAGTTCCCGTATACATTAAGTAATTATGAGCGTGCTCATTACTCCACATTCTTGGAAGGATAGTTTTGTGTTCGCTGCTTGGGTTTTGTTTAGCGTTTTTATAGTCGTTTACAATAACGTATTTGCCTTTTTCTTCGTCTTTTTCATATTTTGGTTTGTCATCAGAATATGGGTTTTCGGCATCTAAACCGCTAAACATGTCGGTGAACTGAGGGCCGTAAAACAACTTGGTTTCGGGGTATTGTTCTCGGTTATAATACGCCAATAATTCTTGCGCACTACTTGGGTTGTTTTCATTAATTACCGTACCAGCATTAGCTCGAATAGGAAGCATGATCCAGCTCGAAAAACCAATCAATATAAATAAAACACAAAGCACCAAGGTGTTTAGTTGGTAATATTTTTTTTGTCTCGTGTATTTCAATAGTGCATAAAAAGCTGCAACAACCAATATACCAGCTATTATTGTGCCTGAGTTAAATGGTAATCGAACGGTGTTTACAAAAAACAATTCCATTTCTGCAAAAAAGGTCATGGTGTAGGGCAAAAGGAGTTTAAAAATAAACATCAGCACTCCAACAACAATTAAATTGGCGAGGATAAAATTTTTGGGAGTAATTTTTTTAGTATTTTTAAAATAATACAAAAATCCAATAGCTGGAATGGTAAGTAAACCCATAAAATGAACGCCAAATGACAAGCCCACGAGTAATGCGATTAAAATCACCCATCGATGACCACGTGGTTGGTGCATATCTCGCTCCCACAACAATCCTAAATAAAACATAGCAGCCATAATGCAGGCTGCCATTGCGTAAACTTCAGCTTCTACAGCACTGAACCAAAAACTATCGGTGAAAGTAAAAGTTAAAGCGCCAATAAAACTACTTGCTAAAACAGCAGCTTGCTTCGATTTTGTGCACTTTGCTACGTTTGGAATTATCTTTTTCATAATTAAGGTAATCGACCAAAACAAGAAAAGTATAGCAAAGGCACTCGAAAAAACAGACATTAAATTAACCATAAGTGCAATTTGCGTTTCATCGGCAGCAAAAAGAGAAAAGAAAGCTCCTACAATTTGATAAAATGGAGCTCCTGGTGGATGCCCAACCTGAAGTTTTGAAGAGGTAGAAATATATTCGCCCGGATCCCAAAAACTAACCGTAGGTTCAACGGTTAACCAATATGTAACTAAAGCGATAGCAAATACTAGCCACCCCAATATTTTATTTAATTGCTCAAAACTGAATCTAGGCATTATTTTCTGTTTTAAAAATTTGTCAGCGAAAATAAGGATAATATTTTTTTCTTAATAATAAAGCTTGACTAACTTATAATGATTTGGTTTATAAGGAACTATTTTTCGAATCAAAAAAAGTTGATTTTTTTTCTGAAAAAAATTTGTGAGAAAGAAACTTTGTTTTAAATTTGCAACCGCAAACAAGCGATGGCCTATGGTGTAACTGGCAACACGTCTGGTTTTGGTCCAGAAGAGTCTAGGTTCGAGCCCTAGTAGGCCAACAAAATGCAAACCGAATTGTGAAAACAGTTCGGTTTTTTTGTTTTGGATACTTCAGAACTATTTAGAAATAGCATGTACAAGAATTTTATTGACTTGGATTTAGCCTCATTAACCAAGACTTAGTTTTTCCCTGTGTTTTTTTAGCTTTTTTGAATCAAAAAAATCAAATAGAATTGTAAATTTGTTAGCAAAAATTAACAAGCGTGTTTAAAGATTCTAAGAACAATATTTTTCAATTATTATTTGAAGGCGTTTCCGAAGGAGTTATTGTAGTTGATGAAAATCAGATAATAGTTGAAGGGAATTCTGCCGCCGAAGAAATGTTTGGTTATGAAAAAGACCAACTTTTCAACAAGCACTTAAATACGCTTATTCCTACCAACGTGCATGCTAAACACGATGTTTATTTCAAGATGTTTATAGAAAATGGGGAAAGTCGTAGAATGGGGGTTGGACGCGATTTGTTTGGCGTGAAGAAAAATGGTGAAAATTTCCCTGTTGAAGCTGGCTTAAACCCTTTTGAATTTGATGGTAAAAACTACGTAATGTCGCTTATTTCTGATATTTCCGTTAGAAAAAAAGCTGAAGAAGAAATTGAGGCCTTCAATGAAGCACTAGAGCAAAAAGTTATCAACCGTACCAAAGAACTTCAAAATACAGTAAAAGAATTATCAAAGCTTAATAATGAATTTGAGCAAGAAATTCACCGGAGAAAAAAAGCTGAAGCCAGAATAAAAAGTTCCTTACAAAAAGAACGCGAATTGAATGAGCTTAAAACAAAATTTTTGTCTTTGGTTTCTCACGAGTTCAAAACTCCGCTAAGTGGAATTTTGACTTCAACAACACTTATTGGAAAATACACTAAAGAAGAACAGCAAGATAAAAGAGAAAGACACCTAACGACTATAAAAAACAAAGTACATTACTTAACAAGTATCTTGAATGACTTCTTGTCTATCGAGCGACTCGAATCGGGTAAAGTTAGCTACAAGTTTGATGAATTCAGTTTAGTAGGCTTAATCAACGAAGTTATTTATAACGCTAATGTAACTTTAAAAAGTGGACAACGAATTGTTTATCCCAAGGATATTGAGGATTGTACTTTAAATCAAGATAAAAATGTGCTTGAGTTGGTTTTATCAAACTTGCTCAATAATGCAATCAAATATTCAAAAGAAGATAGCGTTATCAAGTTCAGAATAGAAAAAGAACAAGAGAAAATAGCATTTGAAATTGAAGATCAAGGAATGGGAATCCCGAAAAAAGATCAGAAACATATTTTTGAACGTTATTTTAGAGCCGAAAACGCCTTGCTTAATCAAGGTACAGGAATCGGACTCAATATTGCAAAAGTGCATTTAGAAAATCTTGGAGGAAAAATTTATTTTGAAAGTGAACAAAATAAAGGAACCACGTTTTTTGTAGAAATACCTATACATCATGAGTAATCAAGTTTTGTTAATAGAAGACGATCAAACCGTGAGAGAAAACACGGCTGAAATTTTAGAGCTTTCAGGCTACGAAGTTTTTATAGCTTCAGATGGAAAAAAAGGAGTCGATAAGGCAAAAGAAATTCTGCCAGATATTATTGTTTGCGATGTAATGATGCCTGAAATGGATGGCTATGATGTGTTGTCTAACTTAGCTGAAAACGATGCCACTTACAACATTCCGTTTATTTTTCTTTCGGCAAAAACCGATCATAAAGACGTTCGCAAAGGAATGGATTTAGGTGCAGATGATTACTTAACCAAACCTTTTGAAGAAGAGGATTTAATCAACGCCATAGAAAGCCGACTTGCCAAAACAGCAATACTTAAGAAACGTCATGATGATGAAAAAGAATCGCATCAAATAAATGGTTTTTCATTAGAAGTTTTTAAAGATAAACTAAAAACCTATCCGGTAGTTGAACTAAAATCTGGATCGAATGTTTACATGCCGGGAGATACAGCAAACAAGTTTTACCTCATTAAAAGAGGAGTAATAAAAACACATCAAGTAGATGATAAAGGCAAAGAGCTTACTACCGATCTATACAAAGCAGATGAATTTTTTGGAAGCTTGATTTTTAATAAAAACTACAATTATAACGAATTTGCAACCGCTCTAGAAGACTCAGTTTTGTACGTGGCTCCTAAAGATGATGTCAAAAATTTGTTGGCAACCAACCCGACTATACTTTTTGAAATTATTGATTTGCTAGGTGAAAATTTAAGCGAAACCAAAGAGCAATTAATCGATATGGCTTATAGCTCTGTTCAGCGAAAAACAGCGCAAACTATCCTGTTGTTTGCCGAACGATTGAAAAAAAATAAACTTAGACAGATTAGAATTTCGCGTTCTGATTTAGCATCGGTGGCAGGCATTGCTTCAGAGAGCCTAATCCGAACCTTGTCTAAATTTAAAAAACAAGGAATTATTGATATTGAAGGTAGAAACATTAAAATAAACGACTTCGAAGCTTTGGAAGAAATTAAATAAGAATTCACATTCTTGCTGACAATTATCATTTTTTCTACTCCATTCCTCTGCTAGTTTTGTAGCCAATTGCAGAGGAACCAAAATGAACATTTTACTACTTACCGATTTTTCTAAAAATGCAAAAAATGCACACAGCTACGCTTTAGAGTTTTTTAAAGGCGCACAAGTGCATTTTAACCTTATGCATGTAAAAAAATCGTGTCAAAAAACGAAGTGCAGCGGTTCTTGCAAAACACTTATCCAAAGCAGATTAGAAAAAGAAGCAGCAAGCTTAAGACAAGAATTTCCAGCAACAAATTTCACTTTTCAAACAACGTTGTTAGAAGGGAATTTAATGGAAAATGTTCGCGAAAAAGTAAACCAAAAACAAGCTGATTTTGTTGTAATGGGAGCTCTAGGAAAATCGTCTTCTGTTCGTAAAAATCTTGGTGGAAATACTTTCGAAATTGCTATAAAAGTGAAATGTCCTGTGTTGATTGTTTTTGAAAAAACACGATACAAGCCACTTAGAAAAGTTGCTTTTCCAGTTGATTATACCGACAAACTTCACACAAATTGTTTCCGAAAAATAAAGTCACTGCCTAATATTGACGATTTACAGATCAATCTTTTTGAGATTAAACACAACAACCCTATGTTGAAACTTCAAGAAGAATCTAAAACAGTTTTGTATGATGCTTTAAGCGAAATTGAAAAAAACACCCAAAAAATCGATCGTTTTAAGTTGCAAGAGGTAGATTCATACGGAAGTTTTGATTTGGTTTTGTTGGCTGCCAAAAACTTAGCCATCTGTAACGGTATTTTTGCTGAAATGACGGCAATGGATTTAACGAAAAAACCAATTCCTTCCTTACTGATTTTACACGCTTAAAAAAAGAAAATGCCCGAAGAAGTTGAGATAAAAAAAGCTCGGATTTTATACCGAGCTTTGTTAAATGATATTGAGATTCAAAAGGATTAAATCTTAAATGTTACCACAGGTCTTTTGGCGTGGTTAACTAAATCTTCGCTTAAGCTACCATTTAGAAACCTAGAGATCCCTTTTCTACCGTGTGTACCAATACCGATAAAATCAGCATTTACTTTTCTTGCGTAGTTTAAAATTCCATCTTCGGTGTTGCGATCATTTTGAACGGTAATCTCAAAATCTCCTTCATCCTTGGTGGCTACACTTAAAAATGATTTGATGCGGTCATCGATTTCTTTTGATGTTTTAAATTTTCCAACAGTGTTTATAAAAACCACATCAACTTTTACATTCATTTTTTTGGCAAAAGCCATTGCTTGTCTGAATGAAGAAGCAGTTTCAATAGAAAGATTAGTAGCATACACGAATTTTTCCATTTCAAAATTTTGAATTTCATGCTTAACTACTAAAACAGGAATTTCAGAATAACGAACAACTTTTTCAGTGTTTGAACCAACAAATACTTCTTTTAAGCCTTCAGCACCATGCGACCCCATAATAATTAAATCGCATTCATGTTTTTTGCTAATTTCCATGATACCCTCAAAAGCTTCGTTGAATTCAACGGTTTCATTGACTTTAACACCTTGAAGATAATCACGTTTCATAACTTCGTTAAAGCGCTGATGTGCTAACTTCATAAAGAAGATAGATTCAGGCAAATCGTTACTAGTTCCTTGTGTAGGATCTATCAAATCCATAGGAAGATCTAACAAATGGAGTAAATAAATTTCGCTGTCGTGTTTTTTAGCAATTTGTGCTGCCAATTTTAAAGCACATTCAGCTAATGGCGAAAAATCGGTCGGTACAAGTATTTTTTTCATTTCATCTGATTTTTATAAGCTAAAAATATAAATTTTAAATTTATTAAGCCTAATTTATCGTTTCAATTTCGGTGTTTTTTTCGGTTTACTGATTATTATTAGTTATTGAGCAATTGTTTTTTGTTGTTTGAAAGATGTGTTGACTTGTTTTATCAAAATGAATTTTTCTTTGCCTAAAAACTATTCGTTTAAAAAAGAAATACGACATTGCTAAAATTGCATACAAAAAAAATATAAATACAAAATCACTTACCTGAAATAATTTTATTTACTCATATATTATTTGTACATTTGCAAGCGAATTTGAAATTTGGAGGATAGAGGGGACAGCGAGTCCCCTCTTTTTATAAGCTATGGCAGGATTAAAAGATAAAGTTGAAGTTTTTTTGAAAGAAGCCTTGGAAGAGAATAAAAATCTCTTCTTGGTAGATTGGTCGGTTAATGAAAACAATCAAATATGGGTAATTATTGATGGCGATGAGAATGTTTCTATCGCTGATTGTGTTCAAGTTAGTCGAAAAATTGAGCATCAACTAGATAGAGATGAGGTGGATTTTTCTGTCGAAGTAGCTTCTCCTGGATTGTCTGAGCCTTTAAAAATGCCTCGACAATTCATCAAGAATATTGGGAGAAAACTCGAAGTTACAACACAAGATAATAACAATATAAAAGCAGATTTGGTTGCTGCAGATCAGCAAGGCATAAAATTGACGTGGAAAACACGCGAACCAAAACCTGTTGGTAAAGGAAAGCACACCGTTCAAAAAGAACAAGAGCTTTCTTATGATGAGATTAAAGAAGCTAAAGTGATGGTAATATTTAACAAAAAATGATATGGAAAATATCGATTTAATAAACTCCTTTTCAGAATTTAAAGACGATAAGCTAATCGATCGGGTTACGCTTATGGCGATTCTGGAAGAAGTTTTTAGAAGTGCACTTAAAAGAAAATATGGAGAGGATGATAATTTTGATATAATTATAAATCCGGATAAAGGCGATTTAGAAATATGGCGTAACCGAATTGTTGTTAATGACGGAGAAGTAGAAGACAGCAACAAAGAAATTTCACTTTCTGAGGCTAGAAAAATTGAGCCTGACTTTGAAGTTGGAGAGGATGTTTCTGAAGAAGTAAAGCTAGCTCAATTAGGAAGAAGAGCCATTTTGGCTTTGCGTCAAAACTTAATTGCAAAAATCCATGAGCACGACAATACCAACATCTTTAAATACTTTAAGGATTTAGAAGGCGAAATTTACACCGCAGAAGTGCATCACGTTCGTCGTCAAGTTGTTATTTTAGTCGATGACGAAGGAAATGAACTTGTTATCCCAAAGGAACATCAAATTCCAAACGATTTCTATAGAAAAGGAGATTCTGTTCGTGGAATTATACATAGTGTTGAGCTTAAAGGAAATAAGCCGCAAATTATTATGTCTAGAACATCGCCAAAATTTTTGGAAAAATTGTTCGAACAAGAAATTCCAGAAGTTTTTGATGGATTGATAAATGTGAAACGAGCCGTTAGAATTCCAGGTGAAAAAGCTAAAGTAGCCGTAGATACTTACGATGATAGAATCGACCCAGTAGGTGCTTGTGTAGGAATGAAAGGTTCTCGAATTCACGGAATCGTAAGAGAGCTAGGAAACGAAAATATTGATGTCATTAATTTTACAGAAAATGCTCACCTATTAATAACAAGAGCATTAAGTCCAGCAAAAGTAACTTCGTTAACTATCAACGAAGAAAATAAAACCGCAGAAGTTACCCTAAAACCAGAAGAAGTTTCTAAAGCAATTGGTCGAGGAGGACATAATATACGTTTGGCAGGAATGCTAACCGGTTACGAGATTGAAGTATTTAGAGAAGGACTTTCTGAAGAAGATGTTGAAATAAAAGAATTCTCAGACGAAATTGAAGGCTGGGTAATTGAAGAGTTTACAAAAATAGGATTGGATACAGCAAAAAGTATCTTAGAGCAAGATGTTCAAGATTTGGTAAGACGTACCGACTTGGAGGAAGAAACAATAGAAGATGTAATTAGAATATTAAAAGAAGAATTTGAAGATTAGTAATAACTACTAATCTTTGTGTATTTTTGGAAAGGGAAATTATAGAGGCAATATATGGCTGAAGCAAAAAAAATTAGATTAAATAAGGTATTAAGAGAGTTTAATATTTCATTAGACCGTGCAGTAGAGTTTCTAACTTCAGAAGGTTATGAAATAGAAGCTCGTCCAACTACCAAAATTACAGACGAAGTTTATCAAGTTCTTTCTGATAAGTTTGAAACCGATAAGAGCAAGAAAGTTGCTTCTAAGGAAGTTAGCGAAGAAAAGAAGAAAGAAAAAGAAGAAATTCGTCTGGCTCGTGAAAAGGAATTGAAAAAGAAACGAGAGGAAGAAGCGAAAAAGGAGCGAGAAAAACAAGAGGAAATTAAGCGAGCTAAAGCTGAACTTTCTGGTCCTAAAAAAGTAGGGAAAATTGATCTTGAAGACAAGAAAGATAAGTCTAAAGACAAGTCGAAGTCTGATCAAAAAACTACTGATGGCCAGAAAAAAGCTACAGATGCAAAGCCTGATTCTGCCGAAACTAAATCAACCCCTAAAGACAAACAGTCAACAGAATCGCCTAAAAAAACAGCTGAAGAGAAAAAATCTTTAAGTAAAACTTCTAGCACTGAAGACCAAACTAAGTCTCAGCCAAAATCGGCTGAAACAGCTAAGTCTACAGAGAAGAAAAAAACTGAATCAGCCAAGGAAGCTGAGCCAGGTGAAATGGACACTGGTACGGTAGAAACAAAGTACACCAAACTTAAAGGACCTAATTTTACTGGCGAAAAAATCGATCTCGATAAGTTTAAAAAAGAGAAGAAAAAAGACAACAAAAGTAAAGATAAAACTGCTGCTGGTAAGAAAAAACGCAGGAAGCGAATTTCTAAAGACAACAATACCGGAGGAGCTAAAAAACCTTTCGATAAGAAAAAAAGACCAGCAAGAGGAAAGCCTGCTGCTAAAAAGCGCGTAACTAAGGAAGAGCCAACAGAGGCAGAAGTGCAAAAGCAAATTAGAGAAACACTTGAAAAGCTTCAAGGAAAATCCTCTAAAGGAAAAGGAGCTCGCTATCGTAAAGATAAACGAGACCAGCACAAACAAAAAACGCAACAGGAACTAGAGCAACAAGAACTCGATAGCAAAACATTAAAAGTAACAGAATATGTTACGGTAAATGAAGTAGCTACGATGATGGATGTTCCGGTTACCAAAATTATTTCTGCGTGTATGTCACTCGGGATGATGGTAACTATGAATCAGCGACTAGATGCGGAAACATTAAGCGTCGTTGCCGAAGAGTTTGGTTATGAAGTTGATTTTGTTAGCGAAGAAGTAGACGATTCAATTGAAGAAATAGAGGAGAATGAAGAAGATTTAGAATTTCGTGCACCTATTGTAACAGTAATGGGACACGTAGATCACGGTAAAACTTCGCTACTTGACTTTATTCGAAAAGAAAATGTAATTGCTGGCGAAAGCGGAGGAATTACTCAGCACATCGGAGCTTATGCTGTTGAGCTTAAAGACGGACAACGCATTTCATTTTTAGATACACCTGGTCACGAAGCATTTACCGCTATGCGTGCCCGTGGAGCTAAAGTAACCGATATTGTAATTATTGTAATTGCAGCCGACGACGACGTAATGCCACAAACTAAAGAGGCTATTTCGCACGCTCAAGCTGCTGGCGTACCAATTATTTTTGCCATCAACAAGGTAGATTTACCAACTGCAAATCCAGAGAAAATTAAAGAAAAATTAGCTGGAATGGATATGTTGGTAGAAGATTGGGGTGGTAAAATTCAGTCGCATGATATTTCTGCTAAAAAAGGGGATGGAGTAGACGACCTTCTGGAAAAAGTATTGCTAGAAGCAGAGATTTTAGATCTTAAAGCTAATCCTAATCGCCAAGCTAAAGGTACAGTTGTTGAAGCTTACTTAGATAAAGGTAGAGGATATGTATCAACTATTTTAGTTCAGACAGGAACGCTTAAAATTGGAGACTATATTTTAGCTGGAACTACTAGTGGTAAGATAAAAGCCATGCATGATGAGCGTGGTCACAAAGTAGAAAAAGCAGGACCTTCAACACCGGTTTCTATTCTTGGTTTAGATGGTGCACCACAAGCTGGTGATACTTTCCAAGTAATGGAAGACGAGCGTGAAGCAAAAGATATTGCGGCTAAGCGAACACAATTGCTGCGAGAGCAAAGTGTAAGAACACAGAAACACATTACACTTGATGAAATCGGAAGACGTATTGCATTAGGAGACTTTAAAGAATTGAATGTGATTCTAAAAGCTGATGTAGATGGTTCTGTTGAAGCGCTTACCGATAGTTTACAAAAACTTTCCACTGAAGAAATTCAAGTCAATATTATTCACCGAGGAGTTGGAGCTATCACCGAATCTGATGTGCTTTTAGCATCGGCTTCTGATGCTGTAATTATCGGATTTAATGTTAGACCAGCTGGTGCAGCAAGACAATTAGCTGATAAGGAAGAAATTGATATCAGAATGTACTCCATTATTTATGATGCCATTAATGACATTAAAGATGCAATGGAAGGTATGTTGTCTCCTGAACTAAAAGAAGAGATAACAGGTACTGCCGAAATTCGTGAAACGTTTAAAATTTCTAAAGTTGGTACTATTGCTGGATGTATGGTAATGACAGGTAAGATTTATAGAAATTCTAATATTAGAATTATTCGCGATGGAATTGTAGTTCATTCAGGAACTTTGTCTACGCTTAAGCGCTTTAAAGACGACGTAAAAGAAGTTTCAAAAGGATACGATTGTGGTATGCAGATCAAGAACTATAACGATATTAAAGTTGGAGATATAATTGAAGCTTACCAAGAAGTTGAAGTGAAAAAGAAATTGAAATAATTTTTTAGTAACGCATAAAAACCAAAAAACCTCCAATTCGTTGGAGGTTTTTTAGTTTTATATAAAAAGTCAAATGAAGGCTTTGTCAAATTAATTGTCTTTTTGTTCTCTCTTTCTTAGTCTTCGCTTTTCAATAGCATAATATACAACAACAATAACCACAAAAAGTACCGCTAGTAAATACAGCCAATTATCGGCTATAAAATCTGTTATTTCAAAGCCGTATTCTTGCCGCTCTGAAGTTTGCTCTGGTTTTGGTATACTTGTTTGCATCTCTTTTTATTTCCTAAGTTACAAAAAAAACTCCGATTGATAATCAAAATTATACTTTAGACAAGTACTTTCTTCTAAATTGAATTACTAAAGCGCTAGATCTAATCAACATCCATACGAAAAAGGCTATCCAGATGCCATAAAGTTTTAGTCCGAAATAATCGGTTATAAGCAAGGTTGGTAAAAAACCTAGAAAGGTAGCAGCTAAAAGTAAGTTTCTTAAATATTTTGCTTCACCCAAGCCTTTAAAAACACCATCGAACATGAAAGCTATTGCGTTAACTGGCTGCATAATTAAAACAATCCAAAAGACATTAGCAAACAAGCTTAAAACCACTTCATCTTTATTGAATAACATTCCGATTTCATTATAAAAAATAAAACAACTAATGGCTAGAACAATAGCAATACCAACAGCATATTTACTGATATCTTTGCTTAGGTTCCAAAGTTTTTTGTAGGCTTTTTCACCGAGCAATTTTCCGCCTATGGCGTTGCCAGCATTAGCATAGCCATCAATAAAAAATGAAAAGAACAGCCAAATATTCATCAGAATACTTTGGGCAGCGATATAGTTTTTCCCATAATCTGTAGCGTATGAATTGGCTAAGTAAATAGCGATATTTAGCGATAATGTTCGTAGAAATAAATTAGCACTCATTAGTAAAAGTGCTTTCATTTCTGGGTTGATTTTCCGGCTAAGCTTTAAGTGAAATGGTGTTTTTGTAAAAAAGAAATAAAGCGCCATACAAAGCATTACCAGTTGAGCAATTAAACTTGCAATGGCAGCTCCTGTGAGGTGTAATCCTTCAAACCAACCATCAATTCCGTAAACCAGGATATAATTTAGAACGACATTAACCAAAGCTCCAGAAATGCTACATTTCATCGCCCAATACGTGTTTTGCAATCCTCTAAAAACACCAAAAATGGCAAAAGTTACAAGGGTTAATGGAAAGCCCAATGCTCGAATTCTGTAATACGTTCGTGTGTAATCTAAAATTAGACCTTCAGCATTGTAAGCTGAAAAAATCAGTTCAGCGAAAAAAGCTGTAATGCCATAAATAAACAGACTCAAAATAAAGTTAAAAAAAATTACTTGTGGTACTAAAGTAATAACAGATTTTATTCGATTTGCTCCTAAGCGTTGCGAAATAGTTGCCGAAATAGCAGTTTTAGTCTGAGCTATGATCCAAATAATGGCAGAAAGAAATGAGCCAACAATCCCTACAGCCGCTAAAGCTTCAACCGAATTTTCTTCCGCATTACCAATAATTGCAACATCTGATAATGAAATTAACGGCTCAGCTATTCCCGCAATGATAGCCGGTATAGCAATTTTGTTGATGTCTTTAAATGAAACTTTTTCTGATATAGACATTTTAGTATTCTATAAAAATTCCAAACAACGCTCTAAAGCCATTCCTCTAGAGCCCTTTATTAAAATATGTTTATCATTGAATTTCGATTGAATTAAAAAGGATTTCAATTCATCAAAGGATTCAAATACTTCCAGTTTTTTGTATTGGGTCGTTACACTTTTATGAAATAATTTTCCGCATAAAAAGACTTGATCAATATTTTTCGAAAGTGCAATTTTAGTGATTTTCTGGTGTTCTTCAATTGAATTTTCGCCAACTTCAAACATATCTCCTAGAATGGCTATTTTCTTTGATTTTGTCCAGTTGTCAAAACTTTCGAGAGCGGCAATCATACTTGTCGGGTTGGCATTATAGGCATCAAGTAAAATTGTATTCGAATTTTTTTTGATGATTTCTGATCGATTTCCTTCAGGTGAAAAATCTGTAATAGCACTTGCAATTTTTAAGGATGGAATTTCAAAATATTGACCGACTGCAATTGCAATAGCAATATTTTTGAAGTTGTAATCGCCTATTAGCTGCGATTGAATACTATGCTCGTTAAACTTGATTTTTACAAATGGATTTGCCTGCAATAAGTTAAGAATTAAGTTACTTTCCTTATTTTTTTCACTTACTAAATAACGCTTTATATCTGATGTTTTTTTCATCATCAATGTATCATCAGCGTTGACAAATAACATTCCTTGGTGAGTTTTCAGGTAATTATAAAGTTCGCTTTTGCCTTTTATAACACCTTCAAATCCTCCAAAACCTTCTAAATGAGCTTTTCCGAAATTTGTGATAATTCCATAGTTGGGAGCAGCTATTTTACACAGTTGAGCTATTTCTCCTTGATGATTTGCACCCATTTCCACAATTCCAAATTCAGTTTTTTTATCGAAACTGAGCAATGTTAAGGGCACTCCAATATGATTGTTAAGGTTGCCTTCTGTTGCTTTGCAGTTCCATTTTTTTTGAAGCACTTCGTAACAAAGTTTTTTGGTTGTGGTTTTTCCATTACTGCCAGTTATGGCTAAAATAGGAATGTTTAGATAGTTGCGATGGAAGTTAGCTAATTGCTGCAATGTGCCTAAAACATCTTCGACAAGAATTAAGCGGTCGTTTTTTTCTGTTATGTTATCAACAACAGCGTAGCTAGCGCCTTTTTGAATTGCTTCAACTGCAAAACTATTTCCATCAAAGTTGTCACCTTTTAAAGCAAAGTAAATAGTATTGGATTTTATTTTTCTTGTGTCTGTAGAAATGCCATCGCTTTCTAGAAAAATTTTGTGAAGACTTTCGGTATTCATATTTGTTAGAATTAAAAAAAAGCCCAAACAATGTTGGGCTTTTAAAATTATTTTAGAATAAATATTATAGAAACATTATTAGTTTCTTGTACGTCCTTTGTCAAAAGTTTTAGAACCAACTTTAGACATCGCATTTCTGAAACCGATATAATCGGTAGACATGTGCTGTGGATAGTATCTTCTTTGAGCTGGATCTAACCAATAGGCTCTGTCTCTCCAAGAACCACCTTTGTAAACTCTCACGTTGTCGTCTATAAGAGTTGTTCTATCGCTAGATTCATCTTTACGTTTCTCTACTTCACCATCGTTATTAGTAACGATTTCGTTTACAGGAGAATTGTACATGCGTTCATCTGCTTCCAAGTCGCCACTTTTGTCATATTGTAGCGTAGAAGCTTTATCTCCATCTCTAAAGTCTTTGTTGAAACTTCTGTCAAACTGAGTTCTTAAATAAGTTTCATCTTCACCAATTTCTTGTTTCTTAATTTCACCAGGTAGATTTGTGGCCAAAATTCTACCATTTTCTAAGGTGTCGTAAACTACTTCTTCAGCTTCAAGAACTTTTACCGTTCCATCTTCATTAATAACATTCTTGGTATAAACATTTCCTCTAAAGTAGTTGAAATCATTAAATTCATTATCAACTCTAGGGCGATAAACATCGGCAACCCATTCGGCTACATTTCCAGCCATATCATAAAGGCCGTAATCATTTGGTTCATAAGATTTTACTTCAGCAGTAATATCGGCACCATCATCACTCCATCCTGCAATACCACCGTAATCACCAGAACCTTGCTTAAAGTTTGCTTTTTGATCACCAAGGGTTTTGCGGTCTTCAGAACGAGTGTAACGACCATCCCAAGGGTATTTTTTTCTTCCTTTATAAGAATTATAATCTCTAATAGAGGTTTGTCCTAAAGCGGCGTATTCCCACTCAGCTTCAGTAGGAAGTCTGTATTCAGGCATAATAACACCGTCTTTGCCTTGAACGTATCCGTCTACGATTTCACCATCTTCTCCTTGTCTTCCTTTCTTATTAGACTTTCTACCTCCTCTTAGTTTTTCTTCATCGCCCCCATAAGTACTAGTTGGTGCAGTCAGATAAGTTTCGGTAGTAAATATTGAAGTAGGATCTGAAGAGCTAATTGCATCTTTTCCAGTATAACCTTCTTCGTTTAAGATTTTTTCGTTGACACGGTCTGTTCTCCATTTACTGAATTCGGTTGCTTGTATCCAGTTAACACCAACTACAGGATAGTTTTGGTAAGCGGGGTGTCTTAAGTAGTTGTTGGTCATGTTTTCATTAAAACCAAGAGGATTTCTCCAGACCAATGTATCAGGCAAAGCACCGTAATAAATGTTTTTGTAATTAGATTCTGATGGTGGGAAAGTACGCTTCAACCAATCTAGATACTCTAAGTACATTAAGTTGGTAACTTCAGTTTCGTCCATATAAAAGGACTGAATGTGTTGTTGCGTAGGATTGTTGTTCCAGTCTTTCATAGGGTCGTCTTGAACACGTCCCATAGTAAAAGTACCGCCTTCAACGAAAACTAGACCAGGTCCAGCCTCTTGTTCTTGGTAGTCGGTCTTGTACTCAATACCTCCGTCTTTTCCGGTTAAATCCCAACCGGTAGCTCTTGAATTTTTCTTGTAATTCCTTGAATTGTCGCATGCTACAATAGCAACCGATGCAAGTAAAATCAATGCAGTCTTCGAAAAAATCTTGCTTATCATAATTTATTTTTTATTCTAAAATTGGTTCGCAATATAATAATTAACGATGTAATATCAAGAATATTTTGGATAAATAGATTTTTAGTCTTTAGCTGCGCCAAAAAAACTTATTTTTGAACTCGTAAATACTAATCGTAAACTCGCTGCGTTATAGCTTTTGAGTTTAGTTGTCCTTTTATTTGTATGAAATTTAAATTACTTTTTCTTGTATTATTTTTCTGTGTCATGGGCTTTGCCCAAAACAATACCATTGTAATCGATTGGGTTGACGGCAAAGATATATCGGCACATTATGACGAAAGTTTTTTAATCTCTGGATTTAATGACCAATATGAAGATTACAATTATGCAGAAGGAAAACTTTTTTATGTAAGAAGTTTTGAAGGCAGCTCAAATTATGAATTAACTAATGTGGTTTATGAAAGTGTTCAAACTTCTAAATTAAAAAATATTAATACCGATCAAATTCCTGATCAGTTGTCCTATGAATTTAATACAGGCAAAGGTAGAAACTCTCAAAATACATTTTTAAAATTGAATCCTTTCATTAAGAAAGATGGAAATATTCAGCGGGTAAAATCGTTTCAGTTTCAAACGCTCCCAGGTCGATCGATTTCTGGTTTTCAAAAATCTAATGAAGTGCCAGAAATTACTAATTCAATTTTTAGAAATGGAACCTTCTACAAGTTTTATGTTGAAGAAAATGGTATTCATCGAATAGATCGATCTTTTTTGAATAGTTTAGGGTTCAATGTCGATGAAATTAACCCTAGTCAAATTAAAATATACTCACACGGAGGTAATATGTTGCCTTTGGTTAACGACGAAACTCCTACGAGTTTTTATGACCCTCCAGAAATTCCGCTTTTTGTCAATAGTGTGAATAATGCTGGTTTTGGAGAGAATGATGAAATTTTATTTTATGCAGAGTCAACCGTTGGTCATTATTCAGAAACGAGCGACACTCACTTAAATCTTTATGAAGATAGGGCTTACTATTATATTACCGTAGAAGGTGGAGCTGGAAAACGAATTCAAGAAGCGAATCAACCGCCAGGTTCTGCTTCAACCACAATAACCCAATTTGATGATGTGAAGTTTTATGAAGTAGATGAGACTAACATAGCTATGTTGGGTCGGCGATGGTTTGGCGATAGGTTTGATATCACCACTCAACGAGATTATCAATTTGCTTTTAGCAACTTAGTAACTTCAGAGCCAATTAATTTATCGGCATATGTGGGCACAACTTCACGTTCAAGTAGTAGTATGAGTTTTCGGGTGAATGGGACTATGCTTGGGTCAGTAAATTTAGCTGCCGCAAATTCTAATTTCCCCGCTAGAGGTGGTTCTTTAAGTGAGTCGCTGCAAGTTAATAACAACAATATAAACGTATCGGTTACCTATAATAAAGGCGGAAATCCCGGCGCTGTAGGATACTTAGATTATATTCGTATAGAAGCTAAACGAGAGTTGATTGTAGGAAATCAAGCTTTTAAATTTACGTATAATGAAGCAGAAAACACCACAGGGATTGGTGAATATGTGCTTCAGAATGCTAATAACTTAGCTGCTGTTTGGGATATTACAGATATTCATAATGTAAGTTATTACCCAAATTCTTCTAACCAAAATCAGTTTAGTTTTAAAGCATCTTTAGGAGAAAAACGCGATTATCAAACAGAAATAAACGGCAGTTATTTAACTCCACAAATCGATCAAACCGATAAGTCGGTTAAAAACATTAACCTAAAAGGCAGTGTTTTTAGAAATACAGTCAATCAATTTGAAGACGTAGATTACCTTGTAATAACAAATAATGCGCTCATTCAACAAGCAAAACGATTAGCTAGTTATCGAAAAAACAAAAACAACTTCAATACGCGTGTTGTTGCTGTAGAGGATATTTACCAAGAATTTAATTCTGGAAAACAAGATATATCAGCTATAAGAAACTTTATTCGTTATGTGTATAACAACGCATCTTCTCCACAAAATCGGCTGAAATATGTAGCGCTTATAGGAGATACTTCTGTAGATTATAAGGATAGAATACAAGATAACAATAATATTGTACCAACTTATCATGCTTTAAATGGATTTACGGCCGGCTCAAGCTCCTTTATGTCTGATGATTTCTTCACACTAATGGATCCTCAAGAAGGCTTAGTAAATGGAAACGAAATGCTAGATATTGCTATTGGTAGAATCTTGGCAGATGATTTACAATCTGCTACTCAAATGGTAGATAAAATCATAGATTATGAAGATAGGCCATCTTACGCAAGTTGGCGTAACAACGTATTGCTTGTTTCAGACGATGTAGATGAATCATGGGAACATAACAGTATTCAAGTTGCCTTGGATGAATTAGGCGATGAAATCTCTCAAGCAAAACCTTTTTTAAACATCAAAAAAATTCACACCGATGCTTTTGAACAAATTTCTTCAGCAGGTGGCGATCGTTATCCAGAAGTAAATAAAGCTATAACAGATGAAGTAGAATTAGGAGTTTCTGTAATTAATTATTTTGGTCATGGAGGAGAAGAAGGCTTGGCTCAAGAACGAATTGTTACCCAATCTGATGTGCAATCATGGGAAAATCCATACAAATACAACATCTTTTTGACCATCACCTGTGAGTTTACAAAATTTGATAATCCACAAAGAATTACAGGTGGAGAGTTAGCCTTTTTAAACCCTAATGGAGGTTCAATAGGAATGATAACAACAACTCGATCAATTGCCGTTTCGGCTGGCACCAGTTTTAATGAAAGCCTGGCGCCTTTTTTATATGATTATGACGACTTAAACGAAACGATAGCCGATGCTGTTTTGAGAACTAAAAATCAACTAGGGGGAAATGGTAAGCGAATCGTTTTCTATCTTGGTGATCCTGCGTTAAAAATTCCCTATGGAAAACAACATATTCGATTAACTTCATTAAACGATCAGCCTTGGGAAGAAGCTTTAACCGATACATTAAAAGGCTTGAGCAAAAATAAATTTAAAGGAGAAATAGTTAATGCTGCTGGTCAACGAATTAATAGTTACAACGGAACGCTTTCAGCAACTATTTTTGATAAACGCATAAACCGAACAACATTAGGGAATGACGGTATCACAAATTCAAATGAATTATTAATCCTAGATTTTACAACGCTTGGGGAAACTTTATTTAGAGGACAAGCGAGTGTTACACAAGGTGAATTTGAAGTCGAGTTTGTTTTACCTAGAGATACCAAAGTTCCAGTAGATAATGGTAAAATCAGTTTGTATGCTATACGAGATGGTGTTCTTGAAGATCAAGTTGGGCATAGTAAAGAGGTGTTAATTGGTGGCATCAATGAAGACGCTCCTGAAGATAATCAAGGTCCCGATATCCAGTTATTTATGAATGACGAAGCTTTTGTAGATGGTGGAACAACCAATACTTCACCTTATATTTTAGCAAACCTGTTTGATGATAACGGAATTAACACTGCAGGGGGAATTGGCCACGATATCGTTGCCGTTTTAGATGGTGATGACGCTAACCCTATTGTTCTTAATGATTATTATGAATCTGAAAAAGATGACTTCACCAAAGGACAAGTTTACTATCGCTTACGGGATTTAGATGAAGGACAACATACCATTCAATTTAAAGCTTGGGATACTTATAACAATCCTTCTACTGCTGAGGTTAGTTTTGTTGTTTCTGATGACGATCAGCTTAGAATAACTAGAGTGCTTAATTATCCAAATCCATTCACCGATTACACCGAATTTTGGTTCAACCATAATCGTCCTTTTGAACCTTTGGAAGTTATGGTTCAGGTGTTTACAGTTTCAGGAAAGTTGGTTTGGTCTGAAAATCAACTTGTTAATACCGATGGAAACCTGTCTAGAGATATTACCTGGGACGGTAGAGATGATTTTGGCCAACGTATCGGTAAAGGGGTTTATGTCTATAAACTAACAGTTCAGTCAACATTAACAAATCAACGTACAGAAAAATATGAAAAGTTGGTTATTCTATAATAATAAAGAAAACATATATTTGTCAAACATAAATATTAGTATGAAAAAAATATCCTTATTAATTACCATTCTTTTAGCAAGTCAATTTGTGAAAGCTCAAATAACAGAACCACAACGACCTATAACTACAGCGGTGCCTTTTATGTTAATAGCTGCCGATGCCAGAGCAGCCGGTTTAGGCGATCAAGGGGTTGCTACACCTGTAGATGCTTATGCTCAGCAATGGAATCCAGCAAAATACGCTTTTTCAGAAGCAAAACAAGGTTTTGGGTTTGGTTATACGCCATATTTAAGAGAATTAGTAGACGATATTAACCTTGGTACTTTAACTTATTACAACAGAATTAATGAACGTAGTTCTTTTTCTGGTTCATTGCGGTATTTTGGACTAGGAGGAGTAGAATTAAGAGAGACAGCAGACCAGCAACCAAGAGAAGTAGAACCTAATGAATTTGCTGTAGACCTAAGTTACGCACTTCGCTTAAGCGAACAATTTTCGATGGCGGTTACGGGTAAATTTATTCGTTCAGATTTACGAATTCCTTCAGCTGGAGACGCTTCTGCAGCCAATACTTTTGCTGCTGATATTCACGCCTTTTATCAAGGAGAAGAAAAAGTATATAAAGACTTTAATGGTCGTTGGCGGGCTGGTGCTGGAATAAAAAATATTGGTCCTAAAATAAGCTACGAAGATGGTGGTTTAGATAACTTTATACCAACTACCTTTAGTATTGGTGGTGGGTTTGATTTTATTCTAGACCCTGCGAATAAAATCGGGGTTTATTTAGAAGCCAATAAGTTATTGGTTCCAACGCCTCAAGACGATGAATCTGTAGAGGAATACACTGCTCAAAATGAATTTAATGCAATTTTTTCTTCTTGGAACGATGCACCAGGAGGCTTATCTGAAGAGTTTAAAGAAATTGTCTGGTCTTTAGGAGCTGAGTATTGGTATGAAGATAGTTTTGCAATTCGTGCAGGATATTTTTATGAAGCACCAGAAAAAGGATTTAGACAATATGCTACATTAGGTTTTGGATTTCGATACTCTACCGTTATGATAGATGCGTCTTACTTATTTTCAACCGCTCAAGGTGTAGAAAATCCATTAGAAGGAACCTTGCGTTTTTCAATTTCATTCAACTTAGGCGATGGCACTTATTCTGAATTTTAATTTTTATGGAAAAATATAATATTACTTCCCAGATTGAGGTCTATAACAAAGTAACTGAGTTGCCAAAAGAAATTCAATCCTTGATGAAGCAAGCGCAACAAGTTCGCTTAGATGCCTATGCACCTTATTCTAATTTTTTAGTTGGCGCTGCAGTTTTGCTGGAAAGTGGAAATGTCGTAACTGGTAGTAATCAAGAAAATTCTTCATATCCGTCTGGATTATGCGCCGAGCGCACTGCTATTTACGCAGCAGGAGCAAATTACCCAAATCAGAAAATTAAAACCATTGCTATTACAGCTGGGCCAAAAGAAGTTGAAAATTATGAACCTGTTCCGCCATGTGGCGCTTGTCGTCAAGCAATAGCTGAATACGAGCAAAAACAAAAAGAACCTATCGAGGTATATTTTATGGGTAATAAAGGAAAAATCTGTAAAGTAACTTCTTTGTTAGATTTACTTCCGTTAGCATTCGATCGTAATTTTTTAGGACAGTAAGTTGTTGGTAATTAGCAAGTAAAATTTTCTGTCGAAAACCTTGTTTTAGCTTTTCTGGCTAAGCTATTATAATCCTTAAACTGTTTTAAAATCTTATTTATTGTATTACATTTGTATTTCACAATTTGTAACTCTGATGATAAAAATTTATTAGATGAAAAAGATAACTAAAGAGACCTACCTGAATTGGTATGAAGAAATGCTGTTTTGGAGAAAGTTTGAAGATAAACTAGCTCAGGTATATATTCAGCAAAAAGTTAGAGGTTTTCTACATTTATATAATGGTCAAGAAGCTATTTTAGCCGGATCGTTGCATGCAATGGATTTAGAAAAAGACCGAATGATTACAGCCTACAGAAACCATGTTCAGCCAATTGGAATGGGAGTAGATCCTAAAAAAGTAATGGCAGAACTTTATGGCAAAGGCACGGGAACTTCTCAAGGTCTTGGAGGTTCTATGCATATTTTTTCTAAAGAACACCGTTTTTATGGTGGTCATGGTATTGTTGGAGGACAAATTCCTTTAGGTGCTGGTATTGCTTTTGCTGATAAATACTTCAAAAGAGATAGCGTAACACTTTGCTTTTTAGGCGATGGTGCCGCTAGACAAGGTGCTTTGCACGAAACCCTAAACATGGCAAAAAATTGGAACCTACCTGTTGTTTTCTGTGTAGAAAATAATGGCTATGCAATGGGAACTTCTGTAAAAAGAACTGCAAGTCACGAAGATATCTGGAAACTTGGTTTAGGTTACGAAATTCCTTGTGGTCCTGTAGATGCTATGAGACCAGAAAATGTAGCCGAAGCTTTAGACGAGGCTATTGACCGTGCGCGCTCTGGAGGAGGCCCAACATTTTTAGACCTAAAAACCTATCGCTATCGTGGTCATTCAATGAGTGATGCACAAAAATACCGAACAAAAGAAGAGGTTGAAGAATACCAAAAAATAGATCCTATCAACCACGTAAAAGAAATTATCCTAGATAAAAAATACGCTTCAGAAGACGAAATCAAAGAAATTGATAAGCAAATAAAAGCAAGAGTAAAAGAATGCGAAGAATTTGCAGATGACTCTGATTTCCCTGAGAAAAGCATAATGTACGACGTGGTTTACGAACAAGAAGATTACCCTTTTATTCCTCATAAACTTTAATTTACTATGGCAGAAGTTATCAATATGCCGAGACTAAGCGACACCATGGAAGAAGGTGTTGTGGCAAAATGGCTCAAACAAAAAGGTGATAAGGTTGAAGAAGGCGATATTCTTGCTGAAATTGAAACCGATAAAGCCACGATGGAGTTTGAATCTTTTTACGATGGAACTTTACTACACATTGGTGTCGAAGAAGGAGACGCCGCTCCAGTTGATTCACTTTTAGCTATTATTGGCGAAGAAGGCGAAGATATCAGCGAGCTTATCAAGAAAAATGATTCTAAAGATGATTCCTCTTCTAGTAAAAAAGATAAAGATGAAACTGAAGATAAAAACAATAAAAAAGAACAATCATCAGACGATTCCGATAATGAATCTGAAAACGATAGCAGTCAAATTCCTGATGGCGTAGAAGTGGTGACTATGCCACGACTTAGCGATACAATGGAAGAAGGAACCGTTGCTTCTTGGTTGAAAAAAGAAGGCGATAGCGTCGAAGAGGGCGAAATTCTTGCCGAAATTGAAACCGATAAAGCTACGATGGAATTCGAATCGTTTTACTCAGGTACGCTTTTGCATATCGGTATTCAAGAAGGAGATTCTGCTCCAGTTGATGATGTTTTGGCAATTATTGGCCCAGAAGGAACCGATGTAGATGCGGTTCTTAAAAATATTTCTGGCGGCGGAAACGCTTCAGATAAAAAAGCTAAAAACGATAAAAAAGAACAATCATCAGACGATTCTGATAATGAATCTGATAAAGAAAAAGAATCTTCTTTAGAAGCGCCAAAAGGAAAAGATGGAAAACGAATTTTTGTTTCGCCTTTAGCTAGAAAAATGGCCGAAGAAAAAGGAATCGATTTAACTCAAGTTGAAGGTTCTGGCGAGAATGGAAGAATCGTCAAAAAAGATATCGAAAACTTTAAACCTGCCGAAAAAACAACTAGTCAACCAGCAGAAGATAAAAAACAAGAAAGCAAAAGCGAAATGCCGGTTTACAAGCCAGCTGGCGAGGAATCGTTTGAGGAAGTTAAAAACTCTCAAATGAGAAAAACTATTGCAAAAAGACTTCTTGAATCTAAAAATTCTGCACCTCATTATTACTTAACGGTTGAGGTAAATATGGAAAATGCAATGGAGTCTCGTAAGAAAATTAATGAGATTCCAGACATTAAAGTTTCTTTTAACGATCTAGTTATCAAAGCTTCTGCAATGGCATTGCGCAAACATCCACAAGTAAATACACAATGGAAAGATGATGTTATGGTTTATGCCAAGCACATTCACGTTGGAGTTGCTGTTGCTGTTGACGAAGGTCTAGTTGTGCCAGTTCTCGATTTTGCAGACCAACAAAGTTTGACAGAAATTGGAAATAATGTAAAAACATTAGCGGGTAAAGCAAGAAACAAAAAATTACAACCACAGGAAATGGAAGGCAGTACATTTACTGTTTCTAACTTAGGAATGTTTGGCATTCAGGAGTTTACAAGTATTATCAATCAGCCAAATTCGGCTATTTTATCGGTTGGAGCAATTGTTGAAAAACCAATTGTTAAAAACGGCGAAATTGTTGTTGGCAATATGATGAAACTTACTTTGGCTTGCGATCATCGAACGGTAGATGGCGCTACAGGAGCTAAGTTTTTAGAAACCTTGAAAACTTACCTTGAAAATCCTGTAACAATGTTGGCGTAAATAATAATGCCAGCTAAACACATAAAACTGCCTGTAAATTTCTAAATTTAGATTTTGAAGGCAGTTTTTTTATGCTTAAAACAATAATTATGCGACACTTAACATCAATTTTTTGGATTTTTTTATTCGGAATTGCATTGGGCTTTTCACAAGAAAAATCTATTTCAGTAACCGAAATTCAAGAAATGACAGAACAATTAGCATCTGATGAATTTCAAGGGAGAGATACGGGAACCAAAGGAATAGAACTTGCTGCTAGTTATATCGAAAATCAATTTAGAAAAAATGAAATAGCTCCTTTTTACAAAACTTACCGCGATAGCTTTCAGGTGAAAAATAAATCAGCGTATAACATTGTTGCACAAATTGAAGGAACCGATCCAGCGCTTAAAGATGAAAAAATTATTATTGGAGCGCATTACGACCACATTGGTTTCGAAACTGAAATTGATAATGACAGTATTGCTAATGGTGCAAACGATAATGCTTCAGGAACTGTAGCTACATTGAGTTTGGCAAAATATTTTGCTAAAAATCCACCTAAAAGAACCTTGGTTTTTGCCCTTTTTTCTGCTGAAGAGTTGGGCCTTTTAGGATCTAAACATTTGGCGAAAAGAATGAAAGCAGAAAATCAAGAAATTTACCTGATGTTTAATATTGAAATGGTTGGTGTTCCAATGGAAAATACCAATTATCAAGCTTATTTTACGGGCTTTAATAAATCTAATTTCGGTGAAGTTTTTAACGAATATGCCGGTCAAGAGGTTTTGGGTTTTTTTGAAAAAGCAAACGAATTTCAATTGTTTCAACGCAGCGATAATTATCCGTTTTATGAAGAATTTGGAATACCTGCTCAAACCGCTTGTACCTTTGATTTTAGTAACTATCCATATTATCATCACGTAAAAGACGAAGCACAATTCCTAGATTTTGAGCACATGAGTAAACTTATAGAATCGTTTATAAACGGAATAGAAGGGATAGCTAATTCTAAGGAAAGAGAAATTAAATGGAATGAAAATGAATAAGCAAAATCAAAAAAATATAGTAGTTGTAGGAACTAGTAGAGGAATTGGATTTCAATTGGTAAAATTGTTGGCTAAACAAAATCACCGCATTATTGCTTTATCAAGAAACCATCAACCTGTTGAAGATTTAAAATTGACAAACGTTACGAGTTTAGCTTGCGATATTGCTCAAGAAAAAAGCATAAATAGTGCTACAGATTTTATTGAAAAGCAATTTGAGTCGGTTGATATTCTCATCAATAATGCTGGATGTTTTCTAAAATCAGATTTTGAAAACGTAGATCGCAAAGCATTACGAGAAGTATATGAAGTAAATGTTTTTGGTGTGTTTGAATTAACCCAAAAACTCATTCCGATGATGAAAAACAAATCCCACGTTGTAACGATAAGTAGTATGGGCGGAGTTCAAGGAAGTGTAAAATTTCCTGGATTATCGGCCTATAGTTCCAGCAAAGCTGCGGTAATCAACTTAACCGAGTTGTTAGCTGAAGAATTCAAAGAAACCAAAATTAGTTTTAATGTATTGGCGTTAGGAGCAGTACAAACTGAAATGTTAGCAGAGGCTTTTCCTGGTTTTCAAGCACCGGTAACTGCGGAAGAAATGGCAACATATATAGCCGATTTTTCATTGAATGGAGATCGCTTTTATAACGGAAAATTATTGCAGGTTTCTAACTCAACACCGTAAGCAATGACGGAGGTTTTACAAAAATATTTACCAGAAAGAGCGGTTACTCCTGTTGCCGAACTTATCAAACAGCATCAAGTGTATTTGCAAATTGTAAACGAGCGAAAAACTCGTCATGGCGATTATCGTAAACTTCCTTCTGGTCAAACCAAAATCACAGTAAATGCCAATTTAAACAAGTACCGTTTTTTGGTTACTTTAGTACATGAAATTGCGCATTTAATAGCTTTTGAAAAATATGGTTTCCGAATTAAACCTCACGGAATAGAGTGGAAGTACACCTATCAACAGCTTATGATTCCGTTTATACGACCGCAAATATTTCCTAATAAATTGCTACCTATTTTGGCAAGGCATTTCAAAAATCCAACAGCCAGTAGCGACACCGATGCGGTTTTGTCTGTTGCCTTAAAGGAATTTGATTCAGCTAATCATAAAAATTATATCTTTGAAATTCCCGAAGGAAGTAACTTTCGCCTAGATAATGGAAAAGTTTTTAAAAAAGGAAAAAAACGAATTAAACGATACGAGTGTACAGAAGTCCAAACGGGAAGAAAATATGTGTTCCAACCAAATGCCGAAGTGGAATTGATTAATTGATAAGTATGAAAAATAAAAATTATTATGCCGTAATAATGGCCGGTGGAGTAGGTTCGCGGTTTTGGCCAGTTAGTCGCTCAGCTTTTCCTAAGCAATTTCACGATATGTTAGGAACGGGGCAAACACTTTTACAGAAGACTTTTAGTAGAATTGCAAAGCGAATTCCTCAGGAAAATATTTTTATTTTAACCAACGATGTCTACGCCGATTTGGTAAAAGAACAACTGCCAAAAGTTACCGATAGACAAATTGTACTCGAGCCTGCTATGCGAAATACCGCACCGTGTATTTTGTTAGCGAGTCTAAAAATTCAAAAAGAAAACCCCGATGCAATTATGTTAGTGGCGCCAAGCGATCATTGGATAGAAGATGAATCGGCTTTTGCTGCAAATATGCAAACTTCTTTTGATGCTTGTCAGCGTCAATCTATCTTGATGACAATGGGAATTAAGCCCACTTTCCCGAATACGGGTTACGGCTACATTAAAGCACAGGAATACCATAAATCAGTTATCAAGCCAGTTGAAAAATTTACCGAAAAACCCGATTACTTAACTGCTCAAAAGTTTTTAGAAGAAGGAAATTATTTATGGAATGCAGGAATTTTTATTTGGAGTGTAAAATCAATTGTTGCTGCTTTTCAGATTAATGCCTTAGAACTGTATCAACTTTTTGAACGCGGTTTGCCCATGTACAATACTTCGTCAGAAAGTCAATTTCTTGAAGAAAATTATCATCTTGCAGAAAATATTTCAATAGATTATGCTATCTTAGAAAAAGCAAAAAACGTACACACAATTGCAGCAGATTTTGATTGGAGTGATTTAGGGACATGGGGTTCATTACATGATAAATTGCCTAAAAATGAAAATGAAAATGCTTACATAAATACTAACCGAGTTATTGAAAATCACGCTAAAGGAAATGTAGTAAGCACGAAAAAAGATAAATTAGTAGTACTGGACGGTTTGGATAATTACATTATCGTAGACCACGAAGATGCGCTGGTAATTGTGCCAAAAAATAAAGAACAAGAAATCAAAAAAATTAGACGACTTGCTGCTGAAAAGTACGGGTCATCATTTGAATAATGCAGGAAAACCAAGAAAACAACCAGACCAATACAGAAGAGGAAAACGCTTCAAAAAGTAAGATTCAACAAAATGTAAAAGAAACTTACGGGAGCATAAGGGCCTTTATGTTGGAGTTACTCGATATTCGGCAAGAAACCGATCGAGACTCAACAATGGAGGCAATTATTAAAGATATTCCTTTTAAAGGACATACAGCTTGGATTTTAATTTTCTCAATAATTGTTGCTTCGGTTGGACTAAATGTAAGTTCGACAGCTGTGGTTATTGGAGCGATGTTAATTTCACCTTTAATGGGACCAATTGTTGGATTAGGTTTTTCGGTAGCTATAAACGATGTCGATACCCTCAGAAGATCTTTAATCAATTTAGGAGTAATGGTAGGGCTTAGTATTCTTACCGCTTTTTTGTATTTTAAATTATCGCCATTAACCGAGTTAACGCCAGAATTAGAAGCGCGAACATACCCAACAATTTTAGATGTATTAGTCGCTATTTTTGGCGGGTTAGCACTTATCATTGCAAAAACTAAAAA
>JBNJHC010000005.1:0-124877 GCA_051748125.1 Bacteroidota bacterium | reverse complement strand
ATACGGAAAGTTACTAAAACAACTAAGTCCAAGCGGGCAAGGTTGGGACGGAACTTACAACGGCAAGCCAATGCCATCGAATGATTATTGGTTTAGAGTGGAATATAGAGAACCAAGCAGTGGGGCGCAAGCTTCTTTTAAGGCGAATTTCACCTTGAAACGATAAGTTAAGATTTAATCATTTGTTTTCAAAACTAAATTCCTAATGAGACATAAAATTTCAGGATTTCTCTTTCTATTTTTAGGGGTTACATTATCAGCACAAGTAACATTTCAACCCAATCCTGATAATGAATCAATTGATGACTTCTTAAGTTCTGATGGATTTACGATTTCAAATTCAGTTTTAACAGCTGGTGATCGTGAGTTACAAATAGCTTTATTATTTGATGGAATAGAAGAAGCTAATCTTGAAATAGAACAAGGGCTTTATTTTTCTACTGGAGATGTTAATGAAGATTTGACCAATATGAATGAATCCTTATCTGTGAGCAATTCAAATGATGATTATGAAGATGACGATTTGATGTCAATAGACGAATTGGCGATTCACGATGTAGTTATTTATGAGTTTGATTTAACCTTGAATGGAAATGTAAATAGCTTGGATTTTTCATATCAGTTTGGATCCGAAGAATACCCAGATTTTGTTGGTAGTAAATTCAACGATGTCTTTGCTGTTTTTATTAGCGGACCTGGTTTTGAAGAACCTACAAACATTGCACTTTTACCAACAAGTGACAATCCTGTTGCCGTGAATTATGTTAATGGCGGAGTGTTAGGGGTTCAGTCTGACGATGGAATTCCGGTTGACTTAGATCAAACAGATTTGTATTTCAATAATGGTCATGATAATGATGGCACAGGAAATACCAACAGTGGAACCCCAACTGTTTATATTGAATTTAATGGAATTACTAAAGCAATAACCTCGCAAGTTTCGGGCTTAATTCCAGGGGAAACCTATCATTTAAAGTTTGCAATTTCAGATGTAGCAGATTCTGCATACGATTCAGGAGTCATTTTTGACCCTATTCGAGTTTCTGAAGAATTTTCTGATATTCAGATGATTAAGTATGGTGAGCTAATTATCGCTGACGAAGACGGTATTCCTTCACCTGGAGATATAATTGAATATACTTTTGGGATAATTAATGTTGGTGACTTTACTCTTACTAACTTAGAGCTGATTGACACCTATTTAGGCGATGAAATCACCATTGATGAATTGCCACAAACTTCAATTGATCCAGGCGATTATTTTGAAGTTACAGCAGAGTACGCCATAACTCAAGAAGATATAAATACTGGCGCTGTATACAATTTGGCAAGTTTAGTCGGATATTCTTCTATTGAAGGTGAAATTGAAATTACTTCGACAGATGCCAACCCATTACCAGAAACTAGTCCGTTTTTTAGAGAAGATTGTCCAGATTGTACCGTCGTTTTAATACCCCAATACCCAGAAATTTCACTGATTAAAAAAGGAAAATTTATCGGTGATCCTAATCAAGCTAATGTAGGCGATCAAATAGAATATGAGTTTATAGTTGCCAACAACGGAAATGTCGATTTGTTTGATATTGAAATAACTGATTTGCTGCCAAATATTCAGTTATCTGGAGAATCATTTGATTTATTGGTGGGTGAAATAAATTCAGAAAGTTACACCGCAACTTATTCACTTTCAGAAAATGATATTGATAATCAATATGTTGAGAATCAAGCAGAAGTTACTGGGTTTACTTTTTTAGATGAAGAAGTATACGATTTATCAGATTTTGAATTTCACGAAGAAAATAGACCAACAGTTATTGAAGTTTCTAATTGTGATTTAGAAATCCATAATGCAATAACGCCTAATAATGATGGTATAAACGATTTGTTTATAATTGAAGGAATCAATTGTTATCCAGATAATAAAGTTAGTATTTTTAATCGCTGGGGCGTTGCTGTTTACCAAGTTGATGCATATAACAATTCGGATGTCGTTTTTGATGGAACTTCTAATGCAAGAGCAACAATAAGTAAAAATCAAAAGCTACCTACCGGTGTGTATTATTATGTTTTGCAATACACAAATTTAGAAGGTTCTCGAGAGGTTGAAAAAGGCTCACTATACATAAATAGAGGCGATTGATGAAGACATTTCAAGAAACATATCAGCTGTGGTTTGTAGTAGGATTTATTTTTCTGATAATTCCCAAAATAAATGCACAACAAGATCCGCAATTCACACAATACATGTATAATACCGTAAGTGTAAATCCTGCTTATGCAGGTTCTAGAGGAGTTTTAAGTGCATTTGGTTTACACAGAAATCAATGGGTTGGAATGGATGATGCGCCTATGACAAATCAACTTTCGGTGCATGCACCATTAAACGATACCAAAATAGGACTCGGCGTTTCAATTATTAACGACCGTATTGGTCCGATTAATGAAAGTATTGCGAGTATAGATTTTTCATATTCATTACAATTAACAGAAAACTATCAGCTTTCTATGGGATTAAAAGCTTCTATGCAACTTTTTGACCTTAATCAAAATCAGCTTAATCCACAACAAACAAACGACCCATTGTTGCATTCAATCAACAACGATTTTAGTGCAAACTTAGGCGCAGGACTTTATCTACATTCAGACAAAGCTTACATCGGATTGTCTACACCAATGTTTTTTAAAAGAACTCGTTTTAGTGATGGCGATGATTCTGTTGCACTTCGAGAAGAAAGTTTAACTTACCACATTATTGGAGGATATGTTTTTGATATAGGTCCATCGGTAAAATTTAAACCCGCTTTAATGTCTAAAATTGAAGCCGGAGCGCCCTTGCAAATTGATTTATCTGCCAATGCAATGTTTTTTGATGAGTTTGTGCTAGGCGCAGCTTATCGATGGGATGCAGCCTTTAGCGTGTTAGCAGGTTGGCAAATTTCTGATCGATTTTTTGCTGGCTATGCGTATGATATCGAAACCACAGAATTACGAAAATATAACTCAGGATCGCACGAGATTTTCCTTAGATTCGAATTGTTTGATCGCGAAGGGAAAGTAGTTTCTCCTCGATTTTTCTAAAAAGAATGAGAATGAAAACAATTGTTTTAATTATAAGTTTCCTCTTTTCATTAAGTGGTTTTTCTCAAAAAATCATTCTTAATAAAGCTGATCAAGATTACGAAGTTTTTGCTTACGTAGATGCTGTAGAAATTTATGAAAAAGTACTCGACAAAGGTTATCGAAATGCTGAAATTCTAAAAAAAACTGCCAATTCACATTATTTTAAAGCAGATTATAGAAAAGCATTTCCATATTACCGACGCTTGTTTCGGTATGCTAATGACTTAGCGCCAGAATACTATTACCGATATGCGCAAACCCTAAAATCCGTTAGTCGCTACAGCGAAGCAGATGAAATTTTAGAAGAATTTTATCAGATGAATCAAAGCGATTCTCGAGCTAGATTAGCAAAATTACAACCCGACTACAGAGACAATATAAGAGCTAATTCTGGTTTGTTTGATATCGGTATAACCACCATCAACTCGCAAGAATCGGATTATGGAGCAAGCTATTACAAAGACCAGCTAGTTTTTACTTCTGCTAGAGATACTGGAGGAATCAAAAAAAGAGTACATCGTTGGACAAATTCAGCTTTTACTAAACTTTATGTAGCCGATTTAAACCCAAGAAATAAAGAATTGACAAATGTTCGTGCTTTTTCTGAAAGCTTAACTACCAAATATCACGAATCTACTCCGGCTTTTACAAAAAATGGAGAAACGGTTTATTTTACTCGAAATAATTACGTGCCTGACAAAGCAAAACGAAATCAAGAAGGAACTATTTTACTCAAAATATATCGCGCTAAATTTGATGGAAATGATTGGCACCAAATAGAAGAATTACCATTTAATAGCGATGAGTTTAATACAGCCCATCCCGCATTAAGTCCAGATGAAAATTACTTGTATTTTGCTTCCGACCGACCAGAAACCAATGGAAAATCTGACTTGTTTAAAGTTGAAATTCTTGAAGATGGCAGCTTTGGAGAACCTGAAAATTTAGGAGCGAAAATCAATACTTCTGGACGAGAAAGTTTTCCATTTGTAGCGCACGACGGCAAACTGTTTTTTTCTTCAGACGGGCATCCAGGTTTAGGCGGTTTTGATGTTTATGTAACCGAATTTAATGAAGAAAAACAAACTTACGAAACCCCACAAAATCTTGGTGAACCTATTAATAGCAAAGTAGATGATTTTGCTTTGGTGTTGACAAAAGATAGCACAGGTTTTTTTACTTCAAAACGGAAAAGTGGAAAATTTAAAAATGATAATATTTATCGGATCAAACAGCAACGAGGAATCGCTTTCAATTGTAAACGAAAAATGAGACCTAAAATTTATGACCGAGACACAGAAGAACCTATTCAGTATGCGCGAATTCGAATTTATGACGAAAATTATAATTTATTAGAAGATGCAAAAACAGATGAATATGGAGAATATGTGTCTAAAGCTGATCAATGTGGTGGGAAATATTACATCCGAGTAGATAAAAAAAGTTATGAAACTGAAGAAGTGTCAATTATTCTCCCAATGGAATATGGGGTAGAAACTGTTCGGATTCCACTTAATAAAAGACGAAAAGCCATTCAAAAAGGGAAAGATTTAAAAGAAATACTTCATATAAAAGAAATTTATTTTGATTTAGATAAAGCCAAAATCCGTCCCGATGCAGAAGTTGAATTGGCTAAAATTGTCGAAATAATGAAAAAATACCCAGAAATGAAAATTGAAATCGGTTCGCATACCGATTCTAGGCAAACCCACGAATATAACGAAGATTTGTCGCAACGTAGAGCAGATTCAACTAGAAGTTGGATTATTAGTCAAGGGGTTGATGCAGAAAGAATTAAAGCCAAAGGATACGGCGAAACGCAGTTAGTAAACGAATGTGCAGACGGCGTACCTTGTAGCGAAGAAAAACACCAAGAAAACCGAAGAAGCGAATTTATTATTTTGGAATTAGATGAACTAGAAGAAAATGAGACCGATTAACCTTGTGGTTTTAAATTTCCCTTGCATACTTTTGTATATTTACTACAATGATATTACCAGCTAAATTATGACGATAAATCTTAAAGGAAAATTGATGGATTTTGAGGTTCCTAAAGTAATGGGAATTTTGAACACAACTCCTGATTCTTTTTTTGATGGTGGAAAATATTTAGACGAAAATAAAATCCTTTTAAAAGCTGAACAACTGCTTAGTGATGGTGCTGATATACTAGATATTGGCGGTTACAGTTCGCGACCGGGCGCAAAAACAGTAAGTGTTGAAGAAGAAATGAATCGTACTGTTCCTGCTATTCAACTGATTTTGGATAAATTTCCCGATGTAATTGTTTCGGTAGATACATTTAGAAGCCAAGTAGCGGAACAAGCAATTAATGCTGGCGCAGCTTTAATAAATGATATTTCTGCAGGTGAGTTGGATGAAAAAATGTTGCCTATTGTAGCTAAATACAATGTTCCTTACATAATGATGCACATGAGAGGAACACCACAAAATATGCAATCGGATACCTCTTACGAAAATTTGATTAATGAGATTCGTTATTATTTTTCTGAAAAAATTGCCCAAGCTAGAGCATTAGGTATTTCGGATGTAATTATTGACCCCGGATTTGGTTTTTCAAAAGACCTGGAGCAAAACTACCAATTGCTTCAAAATTTAGATTTATTTACTGAATTTGAAGTTCCTATGTTAGCTGGATTATCTCGAAAATCTATGATTTATAAAGTGTTGGATTGTCAGCCTCAGGAAGCTCTGGCGGGAACGATTTCATTAAATACAATTGCGCTGCAAAAAGGAGCTCATATTTTGCGCGTTCATGATGTAAAAGAAGCAAAAGCAATCATTCAATTGATGCAAAAATTCAATTAAAATTAAATTGATGGGACTAGATTTTCTCGACATAGGTTTTTTTGATATCGTAGATATTTTTCTCGTAGCGTTTATGCTGTACTACATTTATAAACTTGTAAAAGGAAGTGTAGCCATCAATATTTTTATCGGGATTGTTATTATTTACCTCTTATGGAAACTGACACAGTTGCTTCAAATGGAAATGATAAGCAGCGTGTTAGATCAATTTATTGGAGTAGGGATGTTTGCCTTAATTGTTGTTTTTCAACAAGAAATAAGAAAGTTTTTATTAACCATAGGATCGACAAACATTACCGCCAAAAATGGCTGGTTTAAAAACATCAAATTTTCAGATACTTCTACCAAAGATTTGGATTACGTAAATGCAATAATAAGTGCTTGCGAAAAACTTGGGAAAACACAAACAGGCGCATTGATTGTTATAAAACGTAATACAAGTCTAGATTTTGTGAAAAACACTGGAGATGCGATGGATATTGAATTGAATAGACCAATTATTGAATCTATTTTTTATAAAAATTCAACTTTACACGATGGCGCAATGGTTGTTGAAGATGGAAAAATAACCGCAACACGAGCAATTTTACCAGTTTCAAACGATCGAAAAATTCCACTTCGATTTGGACTGCGTCACCGAGCTGCAATAGGAGTAACCGAAAAAACAGATGCTATTTCCTTGGTTGTTAGCGAAGAAAATGGGCAAACTTCTTATATCAAAAATGGCGAGTTCAGTATTTTTGATGACTTTGAAGATTTAAAATCAAAAGTAATGGAAGATTTAAGCTAGAATCTTTTTCCAATTGAAAGCAATGTACGTAAAGGCCAAACTACTAACAATAAAAGCTACAACAGCCCAAGTTATTTCATTGTACAATAAGTATCCAGTTCCAAACAAAATACTATAAACCCCAACTATTCCGGCGAAAAACGAAGTCAGTTTTGCTTTAAAACCAGTAAATTTAGAATTATTATTAAAGACTTGCTGGTTAAATTTGTTCAGGGTTTTTTCGTCAACAGGACTAGTAAATAAACTCACAGCAACCCAAGAAATAGTGGTTATAATTACCCCCAAAACCAATTGCCAGTGAACTGCAAGCGACCACCATTCTGGTTGCGATTTGTTGAGTAAGAAGAAAACTAAAGCAATAATAAAAGAAACGAACATAGCAGTTATTTCGCTATACGGATTTATTCGATGCCAAAACCAACGAAGAATAAATAAAAGCCCAGTTCCTGCTCCAATTTGTAATAAAATCTCGAAAGCTTCTTTAGCTTCTTCTAAAACCAAAGCTAGCAATGCAGCACAAATCATCATCAAAAAAGTTGACAATCTCCCGACTAAAACTTTCTTTTTTTCAGTAGCTGAAGTATTGATAAATCGGGTGTAAAAATCGTTTACAACATAACTACTTCCCCAGTTTAAATGTGTAGAAATAGTACTCATAAACGCAGCAATTAGCGAAGTGACAACAATTCCTAATAATCCAGTTGGAAGAAACTTTAGCATAGCTGCGTAAGATAAATCGTCTTTTACAAAACTTTGACTTAAGTGCGGAAATGCTTCTTGCAAACTACTGGTTGTTGGGTAGATAATAAGCGAAGCCATACCGATTAAAATCCAAGGCCAAGGTCTTATAGCATAGTGAACTATGGTAAAAAACAAAGTTGCTTTTGTAGCGTGATCTTCATTTTTGGCAGCAAGCATTCGCTGAACAATATAACCGCCGCCGCCAGGTTCTGCTCCAGGATACCAAACACTCCACCATTGTACAGCAAGCGGAATAACGAGTAAGGGTAAATAAACTTCAGGTTGTGTAAAGTCAGGAAAAAAAGCTGTTTTTTCTGCTACATTTGTATGACTAATCAATGCTTCTAGACCACCAATTTCTGGCATTTCAGTAATGTGAATACACGCCCAAATACTTCCAACCATAGCAATGATGAATTGAATAAAATCGGTAAGCAAAACACCTTTTAACCCACCTAACATTGAATAGATAACGGTAATGCTACAAGCGATTACTAAAGATTGAATAGCGCTGAAGCCAAACATTACGTGGCCAATTTTTATAGCAGCTAAACAAACGGTAGCCATTATAACTATATTGAAAAAAACACCCAAATACAAAGCTCTAAACCCTCTTAGAAAAGCCGCACTTTTTCCGCTGTAGCGAAGTTCGTAAAATTCTAAATCGGTAGTAATGTTACTTTTTCGCCATAATTTGGCATAAAAAAATACGGTAAGCATTCCAGTAAGCAAAAAACACCACCAAATCCAATTTCCTGCAACGCCATCTTTTCTAACAATTCCAGCGACAAGTCCTGGTGTATCTGCAGCAAAAGTGGTAGCAACCATAGAAACACCCAATAACCACCAAGGCATATTTCTGCCCGATAGAAAAAAGTTGGCTGCACTTTTGCCGCTCTTTTTAGCGACTATCAAACCAATAGCTAGACTTATTATGAAAAAACTTCCAACGATAATCCAATCTAATGTTGATAGTAGCATAATCAAATTTTATTTAAGTGAATTCAGCAATCAAACTAATTTCTATGGAAACATCTTTTGGTAATCGTTCAACTTGAACCGTTTCTCTTGCGGGCGCATTGACTTCATCAAAATAGGAAGCGTACACTTCATTAATTTTATTGAAATCATCCATATTTCGGATAAAAATGGAAGTTTTTACCACCTTGCTAAAATCTAATTCAGCAGCAGCTAAAATAAGACTTAGATTTTTCATTACCTGGTGGGTTTCAGCTATAATGTCTGAAGTTACCAATTCGTTGTTTTCAGGATTGATAGCAATTTGCCCAGAAGTAAAAAGTAAGTTTCCTGTTTTAACAGACTGATTGTAAGGACCAATTGGTGCCGGTGCTTTTTCTGAATTGATTATTTTTTTCATAGAAAATGTTGTTTAGATGAATTAATTTAGGGTTCGATCTGGTTCTCTATTTCTATCAAATTTTAAGTCTTTTAAGATATTTGCTTTTAGACCAATAAAAAAGAACCAAGATTCTCTCGGGCCAATAGGAGTCCAGTTTAAGCTCATGTTCCAGCTGCCTAAATCTCTATTAAATCGAAGTTGTGTATAGGTAAATCCTTTGTTGGCTAAATCGTAACCAGAAGAAATACCAACATTCCACCGAGGAGCCACTTCAATATCGCCAGAAAACATTATCGAGTGTGAAGTAACTTGTTGTTGTCTCGCATTGTTATTGTAGGTCATGGTATAAGAAAGATTGAGATTCCAGGGTATTTCGTAGTTGTAATACTCGTTATCGTCATCTTTGGGTTCTTTTTCTTCTCTATTTCTTGGATCGTTCATCATAGCTCCTTTTCCAAAAAGATCATCGGGACGGCCACCACTTCTAAAGTTTTCGCTATCCTTATCAATTTCTTCATCTTCGTCTTTTTCACTAGAAAAAATATTATTGTTTAAAGAATAACTAAAACTTATATTGGCGTTTGTTAATCTAAATAAGCTACCACCATTATTGATGTTTAGCTTATCGATACGTCTGTTGTTACTGTCGAGTGCATAAGGGTCTAAAGCGCCAATTAAATTGATGTTAAATTTGTCATCTGCAATTGGGATGTTTCCTCTAACCGCTATTGGACTTAATTTTAACGAATCGGCAGCAAAATTGTAGTTGGTACTAATACCAAAATTGTTTAACAGCTTTACTTTCTTGAAACGATCATCTCCAGTAAGTGTAGAATCTTTTTTTCTAACCTTAGCTTCAAAATCATTTGTTAAACCGAAATTTACACTACTTCTAAATTGCTCATTTGGTGCACCAAATAATGATCCATCAAAACGGGAATAACTTCGGATTTCATCTTCTACACCACCAGCTCCAGGTATAATTATGTCATCGTAATATTGGTCAAAACCAGGATCGATATTGTAGCTAACACTTGGACGCATAACATGCCGAATGGCTTTTATTTTTTTGTCGTCACCAAACTCAAACATACCGTAAACGGTGGTACCAATACTGGTTGAAAAATTATAGGTACGATACGAATCGAACCCAGAAACGGTATCTCTTACCACGCTCTGTTGTTGTGGGTCGTAGCGCTGTTCAAAAGTTTTCATTACCCAAGTTTCGTCGTAATTACCATTTACACTAACGCTAAAGTGGTCTAAAACTTTAAAGTTTGTTGTTAGCGGAATTGAGTGACGCATACCAGCATTGAAGTCTTTAAACATTTCAGGTTGCATAAATAGCGAATCTGTGGTGCTTACTCTATTTTCACCTCTTAGATTATACTGAATATTGATGTTTTCTAAAGCTCCTTTTTTAGCTCTGGTTTTCGGTTCGAAAGGATAAAATCTATTGACACTAAATTGAAGTGTTGGCAAGGTCATATTGATTTCTTGCGTATTTGTATTTTGGTTATGCGTAGCCGATACATTTAAGTTCATTCCTGGACCAGAATTAATGGTTTTAGAGTATGAAACAGACGAATTCATGCTGTTGTTAAGGAAGTTTCCTTGATTAGATTGGTTAACCGATTCTCTAAAATAATTACTAGAACCTACATTAACCGAAGCAGAAAAACGCGAATTTGGATTTGCTTTTTGATCTTGTTGATGGTTCCACCTTAAATTGAAAACAGTTTGTTGAGAAAAATTAGGAAAACCGCGTTCTTCAAGTAAAAGATTTTCATATCTGAAACTAAAATTGCCATTGTACTTATAACGAACAGCATAATCAGAATCAGCGCGTATGGCCCAACTTCCGTTGGTGTAATAATCTCCTAAAACAGTTAAATCCACATAGTCGCTAATGGCAAAATAATACCCGCCATTCATCAAGAAAAAACCACGTTGCCTATTGTCTCCAAATGCTGGAATAACAAAGCCTGAAGAAGCTTTTTCGGCCATAGGGAAATAACCAAAAGGTAAGGCTAGAGGAGTGGGTACATCTACGATATACATTTGGACTAGTCCTGTGACTATTTTTTGATTAGGAACAAATTTTATTTTTTTGGCATAGAAATAATAATCGGCATCATCTATATCATCGGCAGTGGTAAACTTGGCGTTTTTAATAAAGAAAACAGAGTCGTTTTCACGTTTAGAAACCTCCCCTTTTACCTTAAAACTACCTTGTTCAGTTCTAGAGTTATACACCAAGGCACGACCAGTATCAAAATTATAGCGTAACGAATCTGGTTCAACCACATCGTTTCCTTGAGTAAAAATAGGTGATTGTGTATAGCCGGTAGAATCGGTTATACCAAAAGCTCGAACTTCATTGGTTTCGTTGTTCATTACAATTTGACCAGCTTCAATTTTTAGGTCTTCATACTCTATTTTTGCTTCGTTATAGAGGTACATTTTGTTTTCTTTTCGAGACATTTTTTTGTAATCCTTCGCAAAGGATTTAACAATATCAGAAATCATTTGTTTCTTTGTCTCGGTAGAATCAGCTTTAATTGAATCTTGCGTAAGCCTATTTATGGGTTGTAAAGAATCATGAATTAGCGCTTGCTTTTCCTTATCGGAAGTCTCGGAGCTTTTTCCTATAGTATCAGTTTCTTGAGAAAATGATAATTCAAAGAAAAACAGCCCTAATATAACAAGTATATAATTTATATTTGAACGCAAGACTTATAGTGCTATTTTATAAATGGTGTTATTTTTGAGTCGCCAAAATTACATATTATTTTAAATGTCTATATCAAAAAAAACAAATATCTATAAAAGCTTTTCAACAACTATGAATGCTCGGCTTAATTTTTTAGTTCATCATTTCATTTTGTGGACTTTCTTCTTTGTGTGTTTTATTTCATTTCAAAATGGAATAGCGCAAGATAACGATTCAAAATTTAAGGTTGTTTTGGATGCAGGTCATGGTGGAAAAGATCCGGGAAATACGGGTAATGGTTTCAAAGAGAAGAAAGTAGTGCTAAGCGTGGTGTTACTGGCTGGGAAAAAATTAGAAGAAAACAATGGTGTTGAAGTGATTTATACACGAACCAAAGACGAATTTATTTCACTTGACGAACGTGCTAAAATTGCCAATAAAGCCGAAGCAGATTTGTTTGTTTCTGTTCATTGTAATGCTGCAGCTAATGCGAGCGCATACGGTTCTGAAACGTTTGTGTTAGGTTTGCACCGAAATGAAGACAACCTAGAAGTAGCTAAAAGAGAAAACTCTGTAATCTATCTAGAAGATGATTATGAGGTTACTTATGGAGGTTTTGACCCAGAATCGCCAGAATCGTATATCAGTTTTGCGCTCATGCAAGAAGAGTATCTCGATCAAAGTATTTTGGCAGCAAATCATGTTCAGAATTATTTTACAAATTCGTTGAGTAGAAAGAATAGAGGAGTAAAGCAAGCTGGTTTTTTGGTGTTAAGAGAAACTTATATGCCAAGTATATTGGTTGAACTTGGTTTTTTAACTAATAAAACAGAAGGGAATTATTTAAACTCAAGTGCTGGTCAAAAAGCTATGGCAAACGAAATTGTTAAATCAATATTTAAATACAAAGATAATATTAACTTAGCTAGTTCAGTTGTAGAGCGTGATGAAAACGAGACAACTACAGCAAGAGAATCTTACGAATTTAGAGTTCAGCTGGCTGCAGGATCATCTAAACTTGAAGCTGTTCCTGAAAATTTTAAAGGTTTAAAACCGCTTACAAGAGGATTTGACGGTGAGTTTTACCGGTATTTTTTCGGGAGCACTTATGATTATATGGATGCGCAAGAATTGCTTGAAATCGCTCAAAAAAAAGGATTTGAATCTGCATTTATTGTAGCTTTTAATCAAGATGAAAAACGTGTGCCTGTTTCGCAGGCATTAAAATCTAAACTTAAATAATTAGATTAACTTAGATAGTATTTTTAAATTTGCTCATTAAAACCAAAAATATTGAAAATATCAAGAGAATTTAGGGCGGGGATTTTGGCTATCGTAGCCTTAGTACTTGTTATATTTGGATATAATTTCCTGAAAGGAAAAAACCTTCTGGATCAATCTAAAGAGTTTTATGCCGTTTATGATGATGTAGAAGGTTTAAGCCCATCATCAAAAGTTACTATTAACGGTCATCAAGTTGGAAGCGTGACTGACATTAGTTTTCTAGATCATAGCGGTAAACTAGTTGTAACTATTAGTGTTAAAAGCGATTTTGAATTTTCTAAAGAATCAGAAATTCAAATATATGGTGGCGACTTAATCGGTGGAAAATCGATAGCTATTGTGCCAGATTTTACTTCAGAAGTAACAGCAAAATCTGGCGACACACTTAACAGTAGTGTTGAAGACGGTTTGCTAGAATTAGTCAATAACAAACTTTCACCTTTGCAAGAAAAAGTTGAAAATGTGGTTGTTTCTATTGATACTTTAGTGAATTCTGTCAATAATGTTTTAGATGAAGACCGACAACAATCTTTAAAATCATCGATAGAAGAATTCGAGCAGACTTTAAAATCTCTTAAAAAAACTTCTGATGATATTGACCGCTTAATTGTCGATAATTCAGATGATTTTAAAGAAACAATGGGAAATTTTAAAACGACCTCGGAAAACTTCAAAAATATTTCTGATACCATTAGCAATATGGAGTTAAAACGAACGGTTACAGAACTCAATCAAACCATTGAAAACTTAAATGAAGTATCTGGAAAAATTAACGATGGCGAAGGAAGTTTAGGGAAATTGGTTAATGATGACAAATTATATAACAACTTAGACGATGCTTCAAAAGAGTTAGAAGCTTTGTTGAAAGACATGAAGTTGAACCCGAAGCGTTATGTTCATTTTTCGATTTTTGGAAAAAAGAACAAAGAATATGAAGAACCTAAAGAAAACTAGTTAAGCTATGGAGTACCTACCACAAATTTTATTTGTAGCAATTTTTGCTTATGCCGTTTTTTTCTTTATTAGAAATGTAAAGCGACTAAGAAGAAACATCAAACTCGGAAAAGAGATCAATAGAACTGATCGTAAAAGTGAGCGGTTAAACAAAATGATTCGAATTGCTCTTGGACAACAAAAAATGGTAGTCCGACCTGTAGCAGGAATACTCCACATAATTGTTTATGTAGGTTTCATTATTATCAATATTGAAGTGCTTGAAATTATTATAGATGGAATTTTTGGTACTCATCGTGTATTTTCGTTTTTAGGTGGTGCATACAATTTTTTAATCGGTAGTTTTGAAATTCTAGCTTTCTTAGTATTAGTTAGTGTTATCCTGTTTTGGATTCGTAGAAATGTGATAAAAATAAAACGTTTTCTATCTAAAGAAATGAAAGGCTGGCCTAAAAATGATGCCGATTACATTCTTTATATAGAAGCTGTACTGATGTTGTTATTCTTGACTATGAATGCTGCCGATTACCAACTGCAATTAAATGGACACGAAGCTTATGTAGAAGCTGGAGCCTATCCTATCAGTCAATTTATAGCTCCGATTTTTGAAGGAATGGCAAACACAGGTTTGATTGCTGTTGAACGAAGTGCTTGGTGGTTGCATATAGTTGGTATCTTATTCTTTTTGAATTACCTATACTATTCCAAACACCTTCATATTCTATTGGCTTTCCCAAATGTGTATTTTTCTAATTTAGATTCAAAAGGAAAATTTAACAACAACCCAACCGTTACCGAAGAGGTGAAAATGATGATGGATCCCAATGCCGATCCGTTTGCAGAACCAGAACCAGATGAAAATGGAGCCGAACCTGAAAAGTTTGGTGCATCTGATGTATCTGATCTAAATTGGTTTCAACTACTGAGTTCATATACATGTACAGAATGTGGGCGATGTACTTCAGAATGTCCAGCCAATCAGACCGGGAAATTGTTGTCGCCGCGAAAAATAATGATGGATACTAGAGATCGACTTGAAGAAGTTGGAAAAAATATTGAAGCTAACAAAGGAAGTTTTAAAGATGACGGAAAACAATTACTAGATGACTATATAACGCGCGAAGAATTATGGGCTTGTACAACCTGTAATGCTTGTGTTGACGCTTGTCCTGTTGGAATCGATCCTCTTTCAATTATTATGGAAATGAGACAATATTTGGTAATGGAACAAAGCGCTGCTCCAGCTGAACTCAATAATGCGATGAGTAATATTGAAAATAACGGTGCGCCTTGGCCATACAATCAACAAGATCGGTTGAATTGGGCTAACGAATAAGATGAAATTTAGAATAGATAAATCAAACGAATAGCAATATTCAAGTTTGTATAACGAAATATAAACAATTATGAGCGAAGCATTAAAAGTGCCCACAATGGCACAATATATGGCAGAAGGAAAAAAACCTGAAGTTTTGTTTTGGGTAGGTTGCGCAGGAAGTTTTGATGATAGAGCCAAAAAAATAACCAAAGCTTTTGTCAAAATATTAAATAAAATAGAGGTAGACTTTGCTGTTCTTGGAACCGAGGAAAGTTGTACCGGAGATCCTGCAAAACGTGCTGGAAACGAATTTCTTTTTCAGATGCAAGCAATGAGCAATATTGAAGTGATGAACGCTTACGAAATTGAACGTGTAATTACTACTTGTCCACATTGTTTTAACACCATCAAAAATGAATACCCTGCTTTAGGAGGTAATTATAAAGTACAACATCATACCCAATTTTTAAAGGATTTGATGAACGAAGGAAAGCTCAAAGTGGAAGGTGGAAAGTATAAAGGCAAACGCATTACTTTTCACGATCCGTGTTATTTAGGGCGCGCTAACGACGAATATGAGGCGCCTAGAGATTTGCTTCGTAAGCTAGAAGTAGAATTAATAGAAATGAAATCGTGCAAATCGAAAGGACTTTGTTGTGGTGCTGGAGGTGCACAAATGTTTAAAGATGCCGAAAAAGGTGATAAAGAAGTCAATGTTCATCGTACCGAACAAGCTATTGAAACAAAACCTGAAGTGGTAGCTGCTGGATGTCCTTTTTGTAATACAATGATGACAGATGGTGTAAAGGGGAAAGATAAACAAGATGATATTGAAGTTTTAGATGTAGCCGAAATGATTGCAAATGCAGAAGATCTTTAAAAAATCAATTTATGTTAGTGGATTTTAATGAATTACCAGATCATGCTAGAATCTGGATATATCAAGCCAATAGAAGTTTTACTGAAGAAGAGCAAGACGAAATTAGAATTAGAATTTCTAGTTTTTTAGAAGAGTGGACGGCTCACGGAAGTTCGTTAAAAGCTGGCTTTCAACTAAAGTATAAACGCTTTATCATTCTTGGTTTAGATCAATCGCAAGCAAGCGCTAGTGGATGTTCTATCGATGCTTCTGTACATTTTATTCAAGAACTCGAAAAACGCTATGAGGTAGATTTACTCGATAAAATGAACGTCACTTTTAAACAAGGTAAATTTCTAGCTTATAAGGATTTAAAAGAATTCAAAAAAATGGTTAAGAACAAAGCTGTTTCAGCTAATACCATTGTTTTTAATAACCTTGTAAACAATAAAGGAGAGTTTGAAGATGCTTGGGAAGTTCCACTTTCAGAAAGCTGGCATAGTCGATTTTTGAAATAATTTCGACTCCTCTTAAGTACTCGCTTTGCTTTATTGAAGTTTCTTCAAATAGGTTTTTATGAAAAAATATATTTTACTGCTGATTTTATGTTGTAACACCGTAGTCTCAGTTGCACAAAATTTTACCGACAAACCATTGATTACCAAGGATAGTTTGGCTCAAAAAAAGTGGGTAGATAGTACTTATGCTCAATTTTCTTTAGATGAAAAAATCGGTCAGTTGTTTATGGTTGATGTTTTTTCTGAAAAAGGCGACAAGCATACTAATATTGCAAGAAACTTAATTGAAAACTATCATATCGGAGGAATCATTTTTTCAAAAGGCGGGCCGTATCGTCAAGCTAAATTAACCAATGAATTTCAAGAGAAATCTAAGCTACCTTTGCTCATTGCAATGGATGCAGAATGGGGATTGGCAATGCGATTGGATTCTACTTATGCTTTTCCGTGGAACATGACGCTAGGAGCAATTAAAGATCCAAAAATTGTAGAAAATGTTGGTTATCAAGTAGGAAAACATGCTAAAAGATTAGGAGTACATATCAATTTTGCTCCAGTTGTAGACATCAACACCAATCCTAAAAATCCTATTATAGGAAATCGGTCTTTTGGCGAAAACAAAGAAAACGTAGCCCAAAAATCCATTGCTTTTATGAATGGAATGCATCAAGCTGGTGTGTTGTCCAATGCAAAACATTTTCCTGGTCACGGCGATACCGACCAAGATTCGCATAAAACCTTACCAAGTTTAACTTTTTCAAAAGAACGAATTGAAGAAGTAGAACTTTATCCATTTCAAAAAACCTTTGATGCTGGAATTAGTAGTGTAATGATCGCTCATCTTAATGTTCCATCGTTAGTGGAAGAAAGCAATTTGCCGACTTCACTTTCAACTGAAGTGGTTACCGATATGCTTCAAAATGATTTTAATTATTCGGGATTGATTTTTACCGATGCGCTTAATATGAAAGGCGTTAGCAATTATGCTGAACCCGGAAAAGTTGATTTGAAAGCTTTTATGGCTGGAGCAGACGTTTTACTAATTTCTGAAGATGTGCCGAAAGCAGTAGCGCAACTTAAAAAAGCCTATTTAGAACAAGAAATTTCTGAAGAACGCTTAGCACATTCAGTAAAGAAAATTTTAAAAGCAAAATACCAAGCTGGACTTCATGATTTTTCACCTATAGAAGAGAAGAGTTTGTATGAAGATTTAAATACAATCGAAAATCAAATCACTGAAATTGAAGTTTTTAAAAATGCAATTACGGTGCTCAAAAATGACTTAGGGGTTTTGCCAGTTAAAAATTTGCAGTACAAAAAAATTGCTTACTTGGCATTAGGCGATGATTCTGGCGAAGCGTTTTTTGATCAAATGAAAGCTTATCACGATGTAGATAAGCTGGACTTTACTGATGAAAATGTCATCAATCAGCTTAAAAAATACGATAAAGTTATCATCGGGCATCATAAAGCAGACGACCATCCTTGGAAAGATTACCGTTTTTCTGAAAAAGATTTACAACTAGTTCAAGAAATTGCTCAATACAATTCTACTATTTTAATCAATTTTACAAGTCCGTATGCGTTAATGCAGCTAAAAAGTTATGTGCATTTAGATGGAATTGTACAGGCTTATCAAAATTCTATTTTTGCGCAATCTATAGCGGCACAAATTGTTTTTGGAGCGCAAGAAAGTCACGGAAAACTCCCTGTTAGTATCGGTACTTCTTTTCCCGAAGGAACAGGATTTTACACCAAAGACCTGGGTAGACTTGGTTTTTCGTTTCCCGAGAATGTAGGAATGGATTCTGAAAAATTAGCCGAAATAGACAGCATAGCTAAACGAGTTTTAAAAGAAAAAATGAGTCCTGGTTTTCAGGTTCTTATAGCCAGAAAAGGCGACATTGTTTATCAAAAAAACTTCGGTTATCATACGTATGATAAAAAAATTGAAGTAGCAGATTCTAGTGTGTATGATTTAGCTTCATTAACAAAAATTCTCAGCACATTACCCTTATTTATGATGCTTGAAGAAAAAGGAGAATTTGATTTAGATGATCCAATTTATCAGTTATTACCTGATTTGTACAATTCTAATAAGGCTGAAATAACCTTAAAAGAAATGCTTTCTCATTACGGTAGATTAAAATCTTGGATTCCGTTTTATCAGGAAACCCTAATAGAGAAAGATAAATTTTATTCGCCTATCCCAACTCAAGATTTTAATATTCAGGTAGCTGAAAAAATGTACCTGCGTAATGATTATAAAGATACGATACACCAGACTATTGTCGATTCTGATTTGCGTTCAAAATTAGAGTATAAATACTCTGATCTGCCCTACTATTTACTGAAAGATTATATCGAATTAGCACTTGAAGATGCTATGGAAAACTTGGCGGACAATTATTTTTACGAGCCAATGGGGCTAAAACACCTTAGTTTTCATCCTTTAGATAAATTTGATTTTGATCAAATCGTTCCAACCGAGGATGATAAAATTTGGCGAAACCAATTGCTTCAAGGTTATGTGCATGATCAAGGTGCAGCAATGCTCGGAGGAGTAGGTGGGCACGCTGGTTTGTTTGGTAACGCAACTGATGTTGCTAAAATTATGCAGCTTTATATCAATAAGGGAAGTTTTGGCGGAAAACAATATTTGCAACCTGCTACTATAGACAGATTTAATACTTGCTATTATTGCGAAGAAGATGTACGAAGAGGAGTAGGTTTTGACAAACCTCAGTTAGAAAATGAAGGCCCTACTTGTGGCTGTTTGTCTATGACAAGTTTTGGGCATAGTGGTTTTACCGGTACTTATGCTTGGGCAGATCCTGAAGAAGAAATAATTTTTGTTTTTTTATCCAATCGCATTCATCCTGACGCTTCCAACAAGAAATTAATCAAAGAAAATATCAGGACCGATATTCAAGGTATAATTTATGATTCAATTATAGATTTCTAGTTTTTTTATTTCGAAATTTGAGCATTGTTTTTCTAAAAACGACTTAAATGAAAATAGCAATAGTGTGCTACCCGACTTTTGGAGGTAGTGGAGTAGTGGCTACAGAACTTGGAATAGCCCTTTCAAAACGAGGTCATGAAGTTCACTTTGTAACCTACAAGCAACCTGTTAGACTTGAGTATCTTTCTCATAAAATTCATTATCACGAAGTAATCGTACCCGAATATCCGCTTTTTCATTATCAACCTTATGAATTAGCACTTTCTAGCAAGTTAGTTACAACTATCAAGAAACACGATATAGATGTACTGCATGTTCATTATGCTATACCGCATGCTTATGCTGGTTTTATGGCACAACAAATGCTTAAAGAAGAAGGGATAAATATTCCTATGATGACAACTCTTCATGGTACTGATATAACTTTGGTTGGCAGTCATTCATTTTACAAACCAGCCGTTAATTTCAGTATTAATAAAAGTGATGTAGTGACTTCTGTATCAGCTAGTTTGAAAGAAAACACCTTGGCTATTTTTGATATTAAAAAGGAAATTCACGTAGTTCCCAATTTTATTGATTTTTCTACGCTTGAAAATAATTTTGATGAGTGTAAACGACATTTAATGGCCAAACCAAACGAACGAATAATTACACATATTAGTAATTTGCGGCCAGTAAAACGCATTAAAGATGTGCTTGCTGTTTTTAATAAAATACAAGAATCAATTCCTGCAAAACTTATAATTATTGGCGATGGACCAGATCGTGAAATGGCTTCTGAAGTTGCTCACGAATATGGCATACGCGATCAAGTTATTTTCTTAGGTAAAAGCAACGAAATTGAACGCATTTTATGCTTCTCTGATTTGTTTTTACTTCCGTCAGAAAAAGAGAGTTTTGGTTTAGCAGCGCTTGAAGCAATGGCGCATAAAGTGCCTGTTATTTCTTCAAATGTTGGCGGTTTAACGGAAGTTAATATACACGGCGAATCTGGATATTTAAGCAATGTCGGCGATGTGGATGATATGGCTAAAAATGCCATTACAATCTTAGCAAACGACGAAGTTCTCGAAAAGTTTAAAAATCAGGCGCGTGAAGTAGCCTCAAAATTTGATATTCAGCAAGTTGTGCCAATGTATGAAAAACTTTACCAAGAAATGATAACTTAATTAGTTAGGTAAAAGTTTCTATTCATTTTTTATGGTTAAAGTTTCTGATCTAAATTTATTTTTATCAAAATCTAAAGTTCGTATTGGGAAAGGAATGTTGATGTCGTTTTCGTTGTATGCTTTCTTGATAGCTTTTATAGCTTTATGCTGAGCATATAAAACATCTTTTTTGTCGCGAACTTTCGACCAAAAACGCACCACATAATTGATTGAACTATCTCCAAATTCTTGATAATAAAATTGTATGTTTTCACCTGGTTGTTGCTCAAATACAGATTCAACAGCCTTAATAGTTATTTCTTCTACACGTTCTAAATCGCTTTCATAACCAACACCGCAAGTCAGAATAACACGACCTCTAGAAGACCGACTATAATTTTTGAATGGGGTGTCTACAATTTTTGAATTAGGAATAACTAAAATGTTTTGATCTACGGTTTGAAGTACAACACTTCTTAAGTTAATGTCAATAATTCTACCGCTATGGTCGTTGGTTTCTATCCAATCACCAATCTGTATTTTTGGTAAAAAACTCAATATAACTCCAGAAAATGTATTGTTAAGTGTTCCTTGCAATGCCAAGCCGATTGCTAAACCTAAAACACCTGCTGCTCCTAAAATTGAAGTCAGAACTTTATCTAAATTTAAAATACCGAGCGCTAAGAAAAAACCAATAAGTACAATAATTACTCTAAAAACCTTAACCGATACAACTCGAATTGAGTCTTGGGCTTTCGTTTTTTTGATGATTTTATCCAACGCTTGCCCTAGATATTTGGCAATAACTAAGAAAATGATAAAGCTTATTATAGCTAAAATAAAATTAGGTAGATTCAGTATTACTGAATCTACCCAATTATCAATTTTGTCTGTCAATTCAGACTTTATCTTATCAAATCTACTAACGGGATTTGGATCGTTTATCATTATTAGCTACCAATTTTTTTAGACCATACTTCTAACATCCAGCTAGTTTTTTCAAGCTCTCTAATATAAGCTCCAACTAAGTCAATAGTACCTTCATCATTTCCTTTGTCGGCGGTATCGACAACTTTACGCATTTGTGAAATGATTTTTCCGTGATCTTCTAACAATACTTTTACCATGTCGCAATCTTCCATATCATTGGCAGATTCCTTAACATTTGCTAGTTTCAAGTATTCCGATAGATTGCTCACAGGGTTCATTCTTAAGGTAAGAATACGCTCTGCAATTTCGTCTATTTTTAGTTTCGCATCATCATACATTTCTTCAAATTTTTCGTGCAAATCGAAGAAATTTTTACCCGTAACATTCCAGTGGAAGTTTCTTAATTTCTGGTAATACAAATGATAATCTGCTAAAAGAATATTCAGCTCTTTTACGGTAGATTTAACTGAGTTTTTATCTAAATTTAAATAAGTCATAGTATAGATTTTTTTTATTAAAAAATTATTTTCTATTCAAATATACAATAATAATTTGGTTGCATAAATGATAATTATCAGTTTAAAATTAATTTAACTTTAGCGATTCAGACGTTTTGCCAATGCTTTAGAAATCTCACTACTAACGCCGTAGCCGTCAACCAAAACACCTTTTATGCCGCTACTGGTTTTAACAGCATATAGAATTGAATTATCACTAGGATTGGTCATTCCTTCAAACCGATAAACATCTTCTATTTGAAGCGAGTCTATTTCAACAGATTTTTTGGACTCATCAATAATAGCCTCATCTTTAATGCTAAAATTGTGTGTATAGCCTTGTTCTTTTAGGTCTTCCATTTTTTGAGAAAGTGTCTTGCTTTTCATAGTATGATTTTTTACTAAACTAATTTTTTTTGATTAAAACACTAACTAATTTTTATAATTTTAACGCTTTTCATTATCGTCTTTGTCTTTTCCTGTTAAACCAAACAACCCAACAGGAAAAGCCAGAATGATAAACAGAAAGTTACGCGTCACAATTCCGTATAGCGTAATAAATGCAGCAGCGATATAAAACCAAGTTGTTCCTTTTATCTTCATTTTCTTTTATCACTAATATACTGTTTTTAATGATTTTTTTATGCGATTTTGTAGTAAAATTCATTTCCGATTTTTAATGTTTGCTTTTATGGGCTATTTTTGTCCCTATTTAATATCTTTGCCGACATAATTTGCTTCTATGCGTCTTTTGAAATTTATCTTTAGTAAAACATTTCTTTATCAGCTAATTTTGGCTGCCATTGTTTCTGTACTAATTATTTTTGCTTTGTTGAAATGGTTGGATTACACTACAGATCAAGGCCAAGAAATTACTGTTCCTGATTTATCAAAGTTAGATCTTGATATTGTAGAAAAGAAATTGGATGAAATGAATTTGCGTTTCGAAATTATGGATTCTGCTAGCTTCAATCCAGATTATCCACCTAAGTCGGTTTTGGATCAAATTCCACAGGAGGGTAGCAAAGTAAAGGAAAATAGAAAGATTTATTTAACCTTAAATCCTTCAGGTTATCCTGATGTAGAAATCCCCGAAAATCTTAATCGGCGTTCTCTTCGTCAAGTGCAGCCTGCGCTTGAAGCTATTGGTTTTAAAATCGGTGAAATCGAAGAAAAACCAGACATTGCTAAAGATGTTGTTTTGTTTATTCTACACGATAAAGACACCCTAAAACCTGGCGATAAGTTGGAAAAAACTTCAACAATCGATTTAATTATCGGTGACGGAAAACTTACTTATGGTGAAAAAGCTTCAGATGATACCAAGGAAATTGAAGATGTACTGAATACTATCAACGAAAATCTTGAAGACGAAGTAGAAGCCGAATCGCGAATCAATTCTTCTGAAGAATAATCAATTATGAATGAAAACAACCACCAAGAAGACGATTTGTTCGAGCACCATAGTTTTGTTGCTGCTAAAGGTCAAGAGCCTCTAAGAGTCGATAAATTTTTAATGAATTTCATTGAAAATGCGACCAGAAATAAAATTCAGCAAGCTGCAAAAGATGGCAATATTTATGTAAACGGAACTAGCGTCAAGCAGAACTATAAAGTAAAAGCTGGCGACGAGGTTAAGGTTTTACTCTCTTATCCGCCATACGAATATCAGCTTGTTCCAGAAAATATTCCCATCGATATAGTTTACGAAGATGATGTGCTTTTGGTTGTAAACAAACCTGCAGGAATGGTCGTTCATCCTGGTCACGGAAATTATTCTGGAACATTGATAAACGCTTTGATTTATCATTTCGAAAACTTGCCTCAAAACAGCAGCAATCGCCCTGGTTTGGTTCATCGAATTGATAAAGAAACCAGCGGATTGTTGGTCGTTGCCAAAACCGAAGAAGCAATGACGCATTTGTCTAAGCAGTTTTTTCATAAAACTTCGGAGCGAGAATATGTTGCTTTGGTTTGGGGAAATATCGATGATGACGAAGGAAGGATTGAAGGAAATATTGGTAGAAATCCAAACAACAGAATGCAAAATATGGTGTATGAAGGAGAGCTCGCTGAAGAAGGCAAGCCTGCTGTTACTCATTACAAAGTATTAGAGAGGTTTAATTACGTAACCTTGGTTTCTTGCCGATTGGAAACTGGAAGAACCCACCAAATTAGAGTGCATTTTAAACACATCGGGCATACGCTTTTTAACGATGAACGCTACGGCGGAAATCGGGTTTTAAAAGGAACCGCTTTTTCGAAATATAAACAGTTTGTAGAAAATTGCTTTAAGGTATTGCCACGCCAAGCTTTACACGCCAAGACATTAGGTTTTGAACATCCTACAACAGGTGAAAAAATGAGATTTGAATGCCCAATTCCTGAAGATATTCAAGCGTGTATAGAAAAATGGCAAAATTATACCAAGAACCGATTTTAGTTTTTGTCAATTTTGACTTCCTTGGTTTGTTGAACGATTTTTTTGATCAATACGTCTAACTCTTTTGTGGAACTTACAATTTCTTTTAATGTGAATTGTTTTTCTGTTTCATCCAGTAAATCTTGATCAATTAAATCGATTAATCCCATAATTCTCGCTAAAGGAGCGCGGACTTCGTGCGATTGCGTCCAAGCAATTGCTTTGAGTTTTTCATTTTGTTCTTGAATAGCATTAAACTGTTTCACCTTTTCAGTAACATCACTAAGTAGAATTATTTTTGAAGGAATTCCTTTAAAGTCGATGTTGTTCTCGGTTATTTCTATGATTTTTTGCTGCCCAGATTTAGTTTGGTGCACGACAAAATTAGATTCTTGATGCGGCAATTTAGCTAAAGATTGATCAGGACTTTCTAAGTCTGATAATTTCATTTTCAATAAATCAGATTTAGTGTAACCATAAAAATTACTCATCGATTTATTGGCGTCTAGAATGGCGCCTGAAGCTAAATTGCAAACTAATTTAGGCGACGGACTCAAGTGAAACAAATCGCTGTACTTCTGTTCTGATAAACTCAGTTTTTTAAATATCTTTTTACGTTCAATTTCTGCTTTTTTTCGCTGAGAAATATCTTGAAAACTACCTGAAAGTTTTATGGTTTCACCATTTAGTTGTTCAGATTCACCAATAAGCCTTACCCATTTTTCATTTCCTTTTGCAGTGATAAATTCTAACTCCAAATCAAAATTTTCGCCTGTTTCAATACAGCGGTTTAGCTTTTTTCTAAGTTGATTTCTGCTTTTCCCTTTTTTATAGAATTTTATAGCCTCATCTAAAGTAGGCGAGTAGTATTCGGGAACTTCGTGAAGTTTTTTTGTCATTGGCGACAAGTAATTCCCATTGTTTAATAAATCTACTTCCCAGCCTCCAATTTGTGCTAAATCGGTAGCTTTATCGACTAATTTTTCGAGTTCTTTTTTATCGGTTATGTCTTTTGCTGAAGCGATTAAAATCTTTTCAGAAACAATTGAAGTTACGGTCCAAGCCAGCCATCTTATCCGTTTGTCTTTTGAAATATATCTGTTTTCAAAATAATTGTGTTTTTCGCCATTTTGCAATTTTTCAAAAACACATTTTGTCTTTTCGATATCGTCTGGATGCACAAAACTCATAAAAGCTTGCTGGATGAGTTCTTGTTGCGTGTAACCTAAAATGTGCTCTGCAGAAGGACTTATTTTTTTAAAATAGCCATCAAAACCAGCAATAGAAATAATATCGGGTGTGTTGTTGTAAACTAAACTGAGCTCGGTTTCAATTTTTTTACGATCAATTTCTTTCCCCAAAAGTTTGCTGAACTCATCGAACATCAAAAGCTGGTATTCTGATAATTGATTTTTTGCCCCTAAAAAAACTAATCCGAAAAATTTATCATCAGAAAGCAAAGGAATTCCGTAAGCATAATCTATATCAGCCTTTTTGGCGGCTTTCTTACGAACAAAATGCGGAATTGTACTAAGATTTTTATACTGAATTGCTTTTGAACTTTCTTTTATTTCACCAATTAATCCCTTTTGAGTCAACTTTTCAAAATTGTTATTTGTCGGTTGAAAAAGAGCATCAATTTTAGATGGATTTTTCTTTTCGTAAAAAATTAAATCATCGCTGTACAAGCTGTTAAGCCAACCTTCCGTAAGCTGAACTTTAAAAAAGTCTTGTGTAAGTTGCAAGGTTTCACCAAAGGCTTGTTTTAAATCTTTCGATTTTCTAAACGCATTGGTAATTTCATCTAGAAAAACCTTCTGGAGTTCGGTGTATTTTTTATTGGTAATGTCTTTTTCTAAGGCAATATAGTGCGTGCAATTTCCAGTATGATCCAACACCGGACTAATATTGATATTCACCCAAAACTCCTCGCCATTTTTCTTGTAATTAATAAGGTCGACTTCAATGGCTTTGTTGGCTTCTAAAGCTTCCCGAATATTTTTTAATTGTTGTTGATTGGTTTTTGGGCCTTGCAGAATTCGTGGTGTTTTGCCCATTAATTCTGCTTCAGTGTACCCCGTCATTTCACAAAAAGACTGGTTGGCAAAAAGAATTTTAGGACCTGGTTGGTCGATTTTATTTTCAGTAATCAATACGGCATCGGCTGCGTTTTTAATTACTTCTACCAAAGTTTGATACTGTTGCGTTTGCAGTTTTGATTCAGTAATATCTTGAAAAACACCAATTAATTGATGCTGCTCGTCGGTGTAAATAATTTTCCCTGTGGATTTTACCCACCTAACATTTCCATCTGGACGAACAATTCGTTTTTCTAATTCATAAGGAACTAGATTTTGAATTGAATTTTTATAGGTTAACTCAGCGGTTTTACGATCTTTAGGATGAATTAAACTCAAGCCTAATTCTAAACTTGGTTGTATAGACTGGTGGTCGAGTCCACATATTTCTGAAAACTCTTCCGACCAATTAACTTTTTTTGTGGCTAGATCTAATTCCCAACTGCCGATACTTGAAATTTTTTCGGTTTGACTTTGTAAAAGATGTTGTTTTTCAATTTGAATAGTAGAACTAATTTCTTTTACAAAAGTTACTTTAAAAACTTCTTCTTTTAAATTGGTTAGCATAAAAGCATTTACTTCAACTTTTATGCGTCTACCGCCTTTATTTAAAACAATAAATTCATCTGGTAACTCATATCCTAACTGAAAGAAATCTGTATAGAGTTGCTGTATTTTTTCTTGATTAGAAGGCGCTACCACTTTTAAGAATGTGCTGCCAATAAGTTCCTTTTTTGAATAACCATAAATGTTTGTATACGCTCTATTTACAGCAACATAAACCCCATTTTTATCCGTAATGCATATTCCTTTTGGGTAAGCATTGAACAAATGTGTCTCTGTAGTATCAAAATTGTCATTTTCTACTATTGATATAAGTTCATTATGTAGTTTTTTATTATTTGACATTACTTATTCTGCTTAAAAGTCTGGTTTTTTTGAAAAATTACTACTTAGATTGAAATCTGTTAACAGCGAGTGTAAATGTAGTTTTTTTACTACAAACCGAATCTAATCTATTAGGCGTGAAGCTAATTTAGAATAGTTATAAATAAAGCTTGTTAATATAAATTAAGCCCTAAAAAGGGCTTAACAAGATAATGATTTTATTTTGATTAAAAATTTATAAGCAGTCTTCGGTGTAGGCGTAAACTTTTCCGTTGAAATTAATGTTATCTTGATCGACTTTTTTCGACGAACGCATTTGCTTTTTTATGTCGGTTTTACTCTGAATGAGTTTTCTGCCATTCTCTTTTTGGAGAAAAAATAATTCTTCTGAATAGCCTTTATTTTCTTTAAGGTACTTCAGTTCTGCCACAATTTTATCACCATCGTATTGTCCAGAAATAATCCCTTTTTTAATCAAACTATCATTTTTGATAAAAGTCATTTCGCCAGTAAGAAAATTGTCTTCATCAATTTCAATACTCATAACAATTGACTCATTATTTTGGTGATATTCATAACACTTTTTGACAACATCTACCTCCTTAAGACCAATTTCGTTAGAGTCTTTATACGAGTTACTTTTGTTATCTATAGATGATTCGTTTGTCGATTCTACGGTCGATTTTTCAACATTTTGTTTGCTTTCAGTACAAGCCAACATAACAAATGCAACAGGTAAAATTTGGAGGAAAAGTTTCATTACTCAGTGTTTTTTTCTTCGGTTGTTTTGTTTGATGTAATTTGCAAGGTCAACTCCTTTTTATCATTATCAAAATCCATAAAAACTTCATCGCCAACTTCAATGTTTGAATTGATGATTTTTTCAGCTAAAGCATCTTCAATATATTTTTGAATTGCTCTATTCAGCGGTCTAGCACCATATTTTTTATCAAATCCTTTTTCAGCAATAAATTCTTTCGCCTTATCGCTCAACGAAAATCTATATCCAATTTCATCAATTCTTTTATAAAGTTTTCTGAGTTCGATATCAATAATTTTATTGATGTCATCTTTCTCCAACGCATTAAAAATGACAACATCGTCAACACGGTTCAAAAATTCGGGAGCGAAGGCTTTTTTAAGAGCACCTTCAATAACTTTTTTGTTGTTTTCTTGTTCCTGTGTTTTTTGCGCTTTGGTTCCAAAACCAACGCCAGTACCAAAATCTTTTAGTTTTCTTGCGCCAACATTAGATGTCATTATAATGATGGTATTTCTAAAATCAATTTTTCTACCTAAACTGTCAGTTAAATGACCATCGTCTAGAACTTGTAAAAGCATATTGAAAACATCAGGATGTGCTTTTTCAATTTCATCCAGCAATAGCACCGAATACGGTTTTCTTCTAACTTTTTCGGTTAGTTGACCGCCTTCTTCGTAACCAACATAGCCCGGAGGCGCACCGATTAATCTTGATACAGCAAATTTTTCCATATACTCACTCATATCAATTCGAATAAGTGAATCTTCGTTGTCGAATAATTCGCTTGCCAGTACTTTTGCTAATTGTGTTTTACCAACGCCAGTTTGACCAAGGAATATAAACGAGCCAATTGGTTTGTTAGGATCTTTCAGTCCAGCACGGTTTCGTTGAATTGCTTTTACCACATTCGTAACCGCTTCATCTTGACCGATTACACGACCTTTAATTACTTTAGGAAGTTCTGCTAATTTGTTACTTTCAGTTTTGGCGATACGTTTAACAGGAATTCCTGTCATCATAGCAATTACATCAGCAATATTATCTTCAGCAACTTCAATTTTATTTTCTTTGGCATCTTTTTCCCATTCCTCTTGCGCAATTTGAAGCTCTTTTTCGATGTTTTTTTCGTCGTCTCTTAATTTAGCCGCTTCCTCATATTTTTGTTTTTTAACCACAGAATTTTTGTCAGCTCTAATTTCTTCGAGTTGCTTTTCAAGGTCTAAAACTTTTTGCGGAACATTGATGTTTGTGATATGAACTCGCGAACCAGCTTCATCGAGTGCATCGATAGCTTTATCGGGTAAAAAACGATCATTCATATAACGCGTTGTTAAACGTACACAGGCTTCAATGGCTTCGTCGGTATATTTAACATTGTGGTGTTCTTCATATTTTGTTTTGATGTTATGAAGAATCTCTATGGTTTCATCGAGAGAAGTCGGTTCGACAATAATTTTTTGAAAACGTCTTTCTAAGGCGCCATCTTTTTCAATATTTTGACGGTATTCATCAAGTGTAGTGGCACCAATACATTGAATTTCACCGCGGGCTAATGCAGGTTTAAACATATTACTGGCGTCTAAACTTCCAGTAGCACCACCAGCTCCAACAATGGTGTGAATTTCATCGATAAATAAAATAATATCATCATTTTTTTCGAGTTCATTCATCACTGCTTTCATGCGTTCTTCAAACTGTCCACGGTATTTTGTGCCCGCAACCAAGCTCGCTAAATCTAGCGTAACTAAGCGTTTGTCATAGAGGATTCTTGAAACTTTACGTTGTACAATTCTCAAGGCAAGTCCTTCAGCAATCGCGCTTTTTCCTACGCCGGGTTCCCCGATAAGTAACGGATTGTTTTTCTTTCGTCTACTCAGTATTTGAGATACTCGTTCAATTTCTTTTTCACGTCCAACAACCGGATCCAACTTACCTTCTTCGGCCATTGCCGTTAAGTCGCGTCCAAAATTATCTAAGACAGGAGTTTTAGATTTTTTGTTTGTTTTAGTTGATTTTGTTCCTCCTCCGTTTCCAAAGGGATTTTGGTCACCTTTGTCTTTAGGGTTTTCGTCAGGGTAAGATTCAGCCGTAGGCTCTGAATAATCTTTATCTTGTGCTATCATAGCTTTAAATTCTTCTTTTACGTTGTCGTACCCAATGCTAAATTTTTGAAGCAGTTTAGTTATCGGGTCGTCATCATTTCTTAAAATACACAACAATAGATGTGCAGTATTTATAGACGAGCTTTGAAAAAGCTTAGCTTCTAAAAAAGTAGTTTTTAGCGCTCTTTCTGCTTGTCGTGTTAAGTGTAAGTTTTTCTTATCGGTATCAATATTAGTCGAAAAGTCAGAAGGATTGAGAATCTCAACCTTTTTACGCAATCGATCTAGGTCAACTTCCAGAGAACCTAAAATATCAACAGCTTTGCCGCCCCCTTCGCGTAAAAGTCCAAGCATAAGATGTTCAGTGCCAATAAAATCGTGGCCTAAACGCAAGGCTTCTTCCTTACTATAAGTGATTACATTTTTTACTCTTGGTGAAAAATTATCATCCATAACAATCAAATTTTACTGAAATTGGTTCAAAAATGATACCAATCCATTTCTTCTACTAAATAACAAAAAATATTTAAGACAAGTTGTCAAAAAACCAATTAAGTTCTTACTCAACGCCTGATAAAGTACTGTTAATAAAAACTAGGTTTTTCCACTCCACTAGTGCCAAAATAGTGATTTTTTTATGTAAATTAGCAGCTTGAACAAATTAATTAAAATTTAATTTATGGCTGAAGGAGAACAGTTGATTCCTATCAATATTGAAGACGAAATGAAAACGGCTTACATTGATTATTCAATGTCGGTAATTGTAAGTCGTGCACTACCTGATGTTAGAGATGGCTTGAAGCCAGTACATCGAAGAGTTTTGTTTGGTATGAACGAACTTGGTGTTTTATCCAATAAATCATATAAAAAATCGGCAAGAATTGTTGGTGAGGTTTTAGGTAAATATCACCCACACGGAGATTCTTCTGTGTATGATACAATGGTTCGTATGGCGCAAGAATGGAGTATGCGCTATCAACTTGTAGACGGTCAAGGTAACTTTGGTTCTGTTGATGGCGATAGTCCGGCAGCAATGCGTTACACTGAAGCAAGAATGCGTAAGATTAGCGAAGAATTGCTTTCGGATATCGATAAAGAAACCGTTGATTTCTCCTTAAACTTTGATGATACGCTTGAAGAACCAACCGTTTTGCCAACTCGTATTCCTAATCTTTTGGTGAATGGTGCTAGTGGAATTGCTGTTGGTATGGCAACAAATATGGCGCCTCATAACCTGACCGAAGTTGTAGATGGTACAATTGCCTATATCGACAACAGAGAAATTGAAGTCGATGAGCTTATCAATCATATTAAAGCTCCTGATTTTCCAACAGGTGGAATTATTTATGGTTATGACGGTGTAAAAGAAGCTTACAAAACAGGGCGTGGTCGTGTAGTTATGCGTGCTAAAGCTAGTTTTGAAGAAGTGAATGGTAAAGAATGCATCATCGTTACCGAAATACCTTATCAAGTTAACAAAGCAGATATGATTAAGAAAACTGCTGATATGGTTAATGATAAGAAAATTGAAGGCATTTCGCTTATTCGTGACGAATCTGACCGAAACGGAATGCGTATTGTTTACTTTTTGAAAAAAGACGCGGTTCCTAATGTAGTACTTAATACGCTTTACAAACACACAGCACTTCAGTCATCATTTAGCATCAATAATATTGCATTAGTGAACGGCAGACCAGAAATGTTAAATCTAAAAGATTTAATTGTTCATTTCGTAAATCACCGTCACGATGTAGTTGTAAGAAGAACAACATACTTACTTCGAAAAGCCGAAGAAAGAGCACATATATTAGAAGGATTAATTATTGCTTCAGATAATATTGATGAAGTAATAAAAATTATTAGGGGTTCTTCCAACGCAGATGAAGCTAGAACAAAGTTGATAGAACGATTTGAGCTTACTGAAATTCAAGCTAAAGCAATTGTCGAAATGAGGTTGAGACAATTAACAGGTCTTGAACAAGATAAATTGCGTTCTGAATATGAAGAACTGATGCTTACAATTGAAGATTTGAAAGACATTCTATCTAATGAAGATAGAAGAATGCAAATCATAAAAGATGAATTGCTTGAAGTTCAAGAAAAATATGGCGACGAACGCCGATCTACAATAGAATACGCTGGTGGTGATTTAAGTATGGAAGATATGATTCCAGACGAACAAGTTGTTATCACGATTTCGCACGCTGGCTATGTTAAACGTACACCGCTAGCAGAATATAAAATTCAAAATAGAGGAGGTGTTGGTCAAAAAGCAACAACTACTCGTGACGAAGATTTTTCTGAATACTTATTTGTAGGAACTAATCACCAGTATATGATTTTCTTTACCAAAAAAGGAAAATGTTTCTGGATGCGTGTTTTTGAAATTCCTGAAGGAACAAAAGCTTCTAAAGGGAGAGCTGTTCAGAACCTTATCAACATAGAACCTGATGATAAAATCAACGCTTTTATTTGTACAAGAGATTTAAAGGACGAAGATTATGTCAATAATCATTACGTGTTGATGGCTACCAAAAAAGGGCAAGTTAAGAAAACTGTGCTTGAGCAATATTCTCGACCGCGAGCAAATGGTATTAATGCTATTACCATTAAAGAAGGAGACGAACTGCTTTCAGCTATTTTAACCAACGGAGAATCGGAAGTGATGATGGCGCTTAAAAGCGGAAAAGCCATTCGTTTTGAAGAAGGAAAAACCCGACCAATGGGACGTGGAGCTTCTGGTGTTAGAGGAATTAGACTTCAAAGTGATAATGATGAAGTTGTAGGAATGATAACGGTTAATAACCCAGAAGAAGAAACTGTTTTAGTGGTTTCTGAAAATGGTTATGGAAAACGAACTTTTATAGACGATCCAGAATCTGGTGAAGCTGTTTACAGAAGAACCAATCGAGGTGGAAAAGGAGTGAAAACAATTTCTATTTCTGAAAAAACTGGAGATTTGGTTGCAATGAAAAACGTAACCGATCAAGATGATTTAATGATCATTAAAAAATCGGGCGTCGCTATTAGAATGTCTATGAGTGAACTTCGTACAATGGGAAGAGCAACACAAGGTGTTCGACTTATTAATCTTAAAGACGGTGATTCAATAGCAGCGGTTGCTAAAGTTATGGTTGAAGATGAAGAAGTTTCTGAAGATCAGACAGAAAATTCTGAAAGCAAAGAATAATTGGTATAAAAATTGTTTTTAAAGGATAAAAATAAATAATATGAATAAGAAAATAATCACATTAGGGCTAGCGCTAGGACTTGGTGTTACAGCCTTTGCACAAAAAAAAGAAATACGAACTGCAGAACGAGCGATTCAAAATCAAAACTTTCAAGATGCACTTGAATTAGTTCAAGAAGCTGAAGAGAAAAACATTTTAGAAGAAAAGGATAAGTGGAAAGTACGATATTATATTGTAAAAGCTTCAGCTATCGCTTATACCGACCAAACTTTTGGATCTGATTTAAATCAAGTTGAAAGAGTAGGGAATTACTTTAAAAAAGCATTAGAGCTCGATGAAGGTAACGAAGATGCAAAAAAAGGACTTCAAACAATAAGGGAAACCCTAGTTAGAATGGCAATGCAAGATCAAGAAAATGAGAATTATGCTGGATCTGCTGAGAAAATGTACAAGTCTTATGAGTTAGATAAGACTGATACAATTCACTTGTACAATGCTGCATCTCAAGCTGTAAATGCTCAACAGTTCGATAAAGCGCTTAAGTATTACCAAAAATTATTAGAACTTGATTTTGATGGCTCGGGCGTTAATTATTTTGCGACCAATAACGAAACAGGAGAAGAAGAAAGTTTTGGTAGCGATGAACAGTATCGTGATGTTGCCTTAAAGTCTGGCCAATATTCAGACCCTAAAGATGTTGAGGTTCCTTCAAAAAAAGGTGAAATCACTAAAAATATTTCATTGATTTATATTGAACAGGAAAAACCCGATAAAGCTATCAAAGCGATCAAAAAGGCAAAAACCGAAAACCCAGATGATGAACAGTTAATTCAAGTTGAAGCTGATTTATACTATCAATTAGGTGAGATTGAAAAGTATCGTGAAATTATGGAGAAGATTGTTGAAAAGGATCCTAATAACGCCACAACTTATTTCAACTTAGGCGCTTCAGCTGAAGAATTAGGTGATGTTGAAGGTGCTAAAAAGTATTATGCTAAGGCAATCGAACTGGATAAAGATATGGTTGAAGCTTATCTTAATATGGCTTCGGCTATCTTAAGTAATGAAGAAGCCATTGTCGAGGAAATGAACGAGCTAGGAATGTCTAAATCTGACCAAGAACGATACGAAGAGCTAAACAAAAAAAGAGCTCAGTATTATGTTAAGGCAATTCCATACCTTGAAAAAGCTATTGAACTAGATAGTGAGAATTTAGCTGCTTTACAAACATTAATGAATATTTACTTTCAGACCGGTGAAGAAGAAAAAGCAGAAAAACTGAAAACTAAAATAGACGAACTAAAAGGATAAAAAGATAAAAAGATATTCTTTTCAAATAACACCAAAAACCGATGTAATATTTATTACATCGGTTTTTTTATTCAAAAATCTCATTAAGAACTACGCTAGTTGCTCCTGTTCGAGCTTCAATATAGTGGCCACAAATCATGCCTGTCTGCTCTCTAAAGCGCTTATTCTCCACTAGTTTTGTGGCGATTTCATTAAATGATTTAATGGAATCTACGCTATATAATCCTGCCAAATCTCTTAGCTTTTTTGCTTCTGGGAACTTTTCAAAATGTTTACCAATAATAATAGGAACGTTGAAAGCAGCTGGTTCAAGAATATTATGTAAGCCACTCGTACCCATTCCGCCACCGACGTAGGCAATGTCTGCATAAGCGTAAATTTTTGTCAATAAACCAACAGTATCAATAAGTAAAACTTCAAAATTGTTTAATTGATGTTGATCTTTTTCGGAATAAAGTATAGTTTTTCGTTGAATTTTTGAAACTAATTTTTCAACTTTTTCTGGATGAACTTCGTGCGGAGCAATAATAAATTTTAGGTTCGCTCTGTTGTTTACAAAATCCATAAAAATCTCTTCGTCTTCTGGCCAAGTACTTCCTAAAACAAAACATGTTTCATTTGCTATAAATTCTTCAACAAAATCCAGGGAATTATTCATAGTAAGTTGTGCGTTTACACGATCAAATCTTGTATCACCTGAAAGAAAAACATCCTTAAAACCATTTTCTTTCAATAATTGTAAGGAGGATTTGTTTTGAACAAATATTTTATCAAAAGTCAATAAAGCTTTTTTGAAAAACCTACCGTAAAATTTAAAATAATGTTGATTAGCGCGAAATAAACCTGAAATTAAATAAGTAGGAATATTGGTCTTTTCAAGTTCAAATAAATAATTTGGCCAAATTTCATACTTGATAAAAAAGACCATTTTAGGCTGAACTAGCTCAACAAATCGTTTTGCATTTTTAGGAGTATCAATTGGTAAATAGCAAACAGCATCCAAAAACGTATCGTTTTTTTTAACTTCATAACCCGAAGGTGAAAAAAAAGTCACCAACAATTGATGCTCAGGATGTTGCTTTTTTAAGGCTTTCATAATTGGTAGACCTTGTTCATATTCACCTAGTGATGCAGCGTGAAACCAAATAACTTCTTTTTCAGACAAAAGCTGATTTTCTAAATAACTAAAGCTTTGTTTTCTTCCTTCAACAAACAACGCCATTTTTTTGTTCAGCGAAGAAGTTAATGGAAGTATAAGCTCAAATAGTTGACTAAGAAATCCGTAAATAAGTTTCAATACAAAAAAATTTGAGGTAAAAATACGGCTTTCTGAAAAATCAATTGCCGTTAGAAAGCATAATTACTACATTTGTACAAGAAAAATTTGATATGGAAAAGATACAAATGGTTGATCTTAAAGGTCAATACAAAGAAATAAAAGAAGAAGTAAACCAGTCTATACAGGAAATACTCGATAACGCAGCTTATGTTAATGGGCCGCAAGTTCACGCATTTCAAAAAGAATTAGAAGATTATTTAGGGGTGAGAAATGTCATTCCTTGTGCCAATGGAACCGATGCCTTACAAATAGCTATGATGGGACTTGGTTTGCAGCCTGGCGATGAAGTTATAACCGCAGATTTTACTTTCGCCGCAACGGTAGAAGTAATAGGTTTGTTGCAATTAACGCCGGTGCTTGTGGATGTAGATCCAGAAACTTATAATATTGATACCGAAGCCATCAAAAAGGCAATTACACCAAAAACCAAAGCTATTGTTCCTGTTCATTTATTTGGTCAAGTGGCAAATATGGATGAAATAATGGCGATTGCTAAAGAACATAATCTTAAAGTAATTGAAGATAATGCTCAAGCAATTGGAGCAAATTATACATTTAAAAATGGTGAAACTCAAATGGCTGGAACCATAGGAGATGTTGGTGCAACTTCTTTTTTTCCTTCAAAAAATTTAGGTTGTTACGGAGATGGCGGTGCTATTTTTACGAATGATGATAAACTAGCACACACCATTAGAGGAATTGTAAATCATGGAATGTATGAGCGTTATCACCACGATGTTGTTGGTGTAAACTCTAGATTAGACAGCATTCAAGCTGCAGTTTTAAGAGCTAAATTACCACGCCTTGATGCCTATAATAAAGCCCGACAAAACGCTGCTAGACAATACTCAAAAGCACTTAGTGTTTCAAAAAATATTGTAACGCCAATAACGCATACCAATAAAGATTGTTGTCCAGATCATTCAATTTGTAATAACTGCGATTGCCACGTTTTTCATCAATACACATTGCGTATAACCAATGGCAAACGAGATGAATTGGTCAATCATTTCAAGGAACAAAATATTCCACACGGAATTTATTACCCGATACCGCTTCACCTTCAAAAAGCTTATGCTAGTAATCGTTATCAAGAAAAAGATTTCACCGTAACAAATCAATTGGTAAATGAAGTGATTTCGTTGCCAATGCATACAGAGTTAACCGATGATCAAATCGATTATATTACAAGTGAAATATTAAAAATAGTAGATTAATTGTCTTGATAACGAATTGATTTTTTTGGTAAATGGGAACTATTTTTCGAATTAATAATAGCTACAAGGACGAAACCACTTCAGTAAAAAACTTTATTGAAAACGTTTCTGATATGGGACAAGTGGTTTACGATGGCTCAAGAAATCAAATTCGATATGCTGAAATTGCTGGGAAATTGATGAATATAAAGGTTTTTAAAAAACCTAATTTAATCAATCAATTTGCTTATCGGTTTATTCGAAAATCTAAGGCAGAACGCTCTTTTTTATATGCAGAAAAATTATTAAAACGAGGTATAAATACACCAGAACCAATTGCTTATCAAGTGAATTTATCATTGCTGGGCGTGCTCAAATCATTTTATGTAAGCGCGCATTTAGAATACGATTTCACTTTTAGGGAATTAACAACTGATAAGCAAATGCCTAACCACACTCAAATTCTAAAGGAATTTACCAGATTTACCTACAAAATGCACCAGCAAGGCGTTTTTTTTCTCGATCATTCTCCTGGAAATACATTGATTACCAAAAAGGACAATACTTATGATTTTGCCTTAGTTGATTTGAACAGAATGCAATTTAAGCAGTTGAGCTTTAACGATAAAATCAAAAACTTTTCACGCTTAACAACTGATGAAGAAATAATGAAGGTGATTAGCCAAGAATATGCTCGTTTGATTGCTAAAAATCCTGAAGAGATTCACCAATTGATGATGGAAGAAGTCAAAAAATTTAGAACTAAATTTGATGGAAAGAAAAAACTAAAACGTCAACTTAAGTTTTGGAAATAAAAAAATCCGTCTTAATTAAGACGGATTTTTTTTGATTTTCTATAAAGTTAAACGGCAACATCATAAGTTCGAAGTGCATCGTTTAAAGAGGTTTTTTTGTCGGTACTTGCTTTTCGTTTACCAATAATTAATGCGCAAGGAACATTGTATTTTCCAGCAGGAAATTCTTTGGTATAGCTTCCAGGAATGACAACCGATCGTGCAGGAACTACACCTTTCATTTCTACCGGCTCATTACCAGTTACATCAATAATTTTTGTTGAAGCTGTAAGCACTACATTAGCGCCTAAAACGGCCTCTTTTTCAACCTTAACACCTTCAACAACAATACTTCTAGAACCTAAAAAAGCGTTATCTTCAATAATTACTGGAGCAGCTTGTAGCGGTTCTAAAACACCACCAATACCAACGCCACCAGAAAGGTGTACATTTTTGCCAATCTGTGCGCAACTTCCAACAGTAGCCCAAGTATCTACCATAGTTCCTTCGTCTACATAAGCACCAATATTTACATAACTTGGCATCATAATAACACCGCTAGAAATATAAGCACCGTGGCGTGCAACTGCATTTGGAACTACACGAATCCCTTTTTCTTTGTACCCTTTTTTAAGTGGCATTTTATCGTGGTATTCAAAAATACCAGCCTCCATTGTTTCCATTTTTTGAATAGGAAAATACAAAACAACGGCTTTTTTAACCCATTCATTTACTTGCCATCCTGCCGTAGTAGGTTCTGCACAACGCAATTTCCCTTCATCTATAAGTGAAATAACCTCGCGAATAGCAATAATGTTTTTTTCTTCTTTTAATAAGTCACGATTTTCCCAAGCTTGAAGAATTTGTTCTTTTAATTGATTCATCTTTACCAAAATTTGTTGCCAAAGATAAAGCTTCTATTCAGAATTGCTCCATTTCTACAAGAAGTATTACCTTTGTGCAAAATTTACTATGGGAAGAATCTTAGCTATCGATTTTGGTTTAAAACGAACAGGACTTGCGGTTTCAGATGAGCTAAAAATGATTGCTTCGGGACTACAAACAGTAAGTTCTACTGAGCTAATGAATTTTTTAGAAAACTACATTCCAAAAGAACATGTAGAAACTGTTGTTGTTGGTCAACCTAAAAACACCGATGGCAGTTTTTCCGCTATCGAAAGAAACATTCAACTGTTTATCGAAGAATTTCGAGTAAAATTTCCAAAGGTTGATGTACAACGTGTAGATGAACGTTTTACTTCAAAAATGGCTTTTCAAACAATGATTGATAGCGGCTTAAAGAAAAAACAACGTCAAAATAAAGGAATGGTAGACGAAGTAAGTGCTACCATTATTTTGCAATCTTATATGTATAATTGATAAAAGAAAAATATTGTAATGATACTGCCAATAATTGCTTACGGTCATCCAGTGCTTAAAAAGAAAGCCAAAGAAATTGATGCCGATTATCCTAAACTAGATGAATTGATTTCAAATATGTGGGAAACCATGTACAACGCACATGGGGTTGGTCTTGCTGCTCCGCAAGTTGGTTTGTCTATCCGCTTATTTTTAGTAGATGCTTCACCTTTTGCTGAAGATGAAACGCTAGATGAAAGTGAAAGAAAACAATTGGAAAACCTAAAAAAAGTTTTTATTAATCCCACTATTCTTGAAGAGGAAGGAAATGAATGGGATTTTAATGAAGGCTGTTTGAGTATTCCTGAAGTTCGAGAAGATGTGTTTAGAAAACCAAACATTAAAATTCATTATTTTGATGAAAATTTTGAAGAACACACCGAAACATACGACGGAATTGGCGCCAGGGTAATTCAACACGAATACGATCATATTGAAGGTGTGTTGTTTACAGACAAATTATCTAGTCTTAAACGAAGACTTATTAAGGGTAAGCTTAATGCTATTCAAAAAGGAAAAGTAAAAGTAGATTATAAAATGAAGTTTCCGCTGCAGAAAAAAAGGAGATAAGATTTTGAAAAATGCCGCTGAGGTTGCATATTTGCTCACCAAAAACTAAAAAATGAATATCAACAAAATATTATCAATTGGAGGTCGTCCAGGACTATGGGAAATGAAAGCGCAGACACGTGGTGGTGTAGTTGCAGAATCTTTAATTGATGGAAAAAAAATACCTGTAAATATTAGACAAAACATTAGTATTTTAGGAGAAATTGCTATTTATACCTATACGGAAGAAATTCCCCTAAAAGATGTTTTGCAAAAAATTGGAGAAAAAGAAGACTTCCAAAAGGCCATCGACCACAAATCGAGTAAAGACAAGTTGGAAGCATACTTCAACGAAGTACTTCCTGATTATGATGAAGACCGCGTTTATGCGAGCGATATCAAAAAAATCATTCAGTGGTACAACTTACTTATAAGTAAAGGTTTTACTGATTTTAAAGGTGAAGAAGAGTCTGAAGAAAACACCGATAAGGAAGCCAACGCATAATTTAGAAAGGCTTTGCTATAGATTTAAAAAACAACTTCAATTAATTTTGAAGTTGTTTTTTTAGTGCTTAACTTCTGCTAAAACTCAGTTATAGTCATTTTTAATCAAGCCGATTTTGTTACTTTGTAAAATATATTTCAACCTATGAACACAAAACAACAAAAGCTAGAAGCATTTGGTCGCTTATTAGATATAATGGATGATTTGCGAGAAAAGTGCCCTTGGGACAGAAAGCAAACATTAGAAAGTTTACGTCATTTAACCATAGAGGAAACCTACGAACTCGGCGATGCAATTCTAGATCAGGATTTACCTGAAATTAAAAAAGAACTCGGTGATATCTTGCTTCATATTGTCTTTTACGCTAAAATTGGCTCAGAGAAACAAGCTTTTGATATAGCAGATGTCTGCAATTCAATTTGTGAAAAATTAATCGATCGTCATCCACATATTTATGGTGATGTAGAAGTAAAAGATGAAGAAGAAGTAAAGAAAAACTGGGAAAAACTGAAACTGAAGGAAGGAAATAAAAGCGTTTTATCTGGAGTGCCAAAATCATTGCCCGCTATGGTAAAAGCAAATCGTATTCAAGATAAAGTTGCTGGCGTTGGTTTTGATTGGGAAAATACGGAACAGGTATTTGCCAAAGTAGAAGAGGAACTCGACGAGTTTAAAACTGAAGTAGAAGCAAAGCAGAACGATAAAATGGAAAGCGAATTTGGTGATGTGCTATTTTCGTTAATCAATTATGCTAGATTTTTAGGTATAAACCCAGAGAATGCGTTGGAAAGAACCAACAAAAAATTTATTAGCCGCTTTCAGTTCATTGAACTGAAAGCGAAAGAGTTAGGTGTAAAGGTTGAAGACTTAACGCTTCGAGAAATGGATAATTTTTGGCAAGAATTTAAAGAAAAATAATAAAATTAGGTTAAAAACACCAATTGATAGATGTATAATTTGATATGAGTAATAATTATAACTATAATTGCCAAAAAAACAAAACAATATTATGACAAGTATTAGAAAATTTTTAGCGTTATTCGCAATTTTGGCAATTTCAACTGTAAGCTTAACAGCTCAAGAAGTAACTGATGAGCAACTAGACAAATTTGCAGCAGCTTACCAAAGTGTACAATCTGCAAATATGGAAGCCCAACAACAAATGGTCCAAGTTATTGAAGACCATGATTTAACTCCTCAACGTTTTAATGAAATTCATCAAGGTGTGAGTGATCCAAATCAAGAGGTTGATGCTACAGATGAAGAAAAGAAAAATCATAAGGCTGCTTTTGCTGAGATTGAATCGATGAATGAAGAAATCCAAGCTAATATGGAGAAAAAAATCAAAGCCGCTGGTCTTTCAATGGAAGAGTATGAAGCAATTGTAAATAAACTTCAAACCGATCCAGAACTACAACAAAAACTACAAGCTAAGTTTCAACAATCACAAGGTGGAGGTCAACAACCACAAGGTCAGCAACCACAAGGACAACAGCCTCAAGGACAAAGATAATTTGTCTTTTGCATAAAAGGATCTAAAAAAATCAGCTATTATTTAATAGCTGATTTTTTTTGTCTTCATATAAAATTACGCATTTAAAATCTAAACGGATCTTCTTCATCCGTATCAACTCCTAAAGCTTCATGAATATAATCGAAAGTTGAAAGTAGTTTAGGCTCACCATCAACTAAGGCAACATCATGTTCAAAATGTGCGCTTGGTTTTCCGTCTGAAGTTAAAATAGTCCAACCATCAGGGAGTTGTTTAATTCGTTTTGTGCCCATATTTATCATAGGCTCGATTGCAACAACTTGCCCTTCAACAAACTTTTTGCCACGGCCTCTTTTTCCATAGTTAGGCATTTCGGGATCTTCGTGCATAGTTTTGCCTAGACCATGACCAACTAATTCACGCACCACTCCGTAGCCGTGTTTTTCGGCGTGTTTTTGAATAGCAAAACCAACATCTCCAACACGATTTCCTAGTTTAAATTGCTTGATTCCTTTATACAAACTTTCCTTGGTAACTTGAAGTAGTTTTTTCACCTCTTCATCAACCTCACCAACTTCAAAAGTATAAGCATGATCGCCGTAAAATTCATTTTTAATCGCACCACAATCAATAGAAATAATATCGCCATTTTCAAGTGGTTTGTTGGTCGGAATTCCGTGAACTACCTGAGCATTTGGACTCATGCATAAAGTGTTTGGAAAATCATAAAGTCCTAAAAAGCCTGGAATTGCACCATTATCTCGTATGAATTCCTCAGCTATTTTATCCAAATCAAGCGTGGTAACTCCTGGTTGAATTTCTTTGGCTAATAATCCGAGTGTTTTAGAAACGATAAGAGCACTTTCGCGCATCAATTCAATTTCTTCTTTTGTTTTAGGTATAATCATCAACTTTGATTTATTTTTTCTTAAATATTGAGTTTAAAATATTCTTCTTCTTCGGTTTTGGTAGTTTGGGTTCTTCGTTAATTAACTCTTGATAGATCGCTCCCCAACCTGGAAAACCAAATATATTTCTATCATCTATAAAAATATCAGCAGCAATTTTTCGACTGATTTCTTCGCTATATTCTTCTTCTGGATAACTTTTGTTTACAGCATAAAACTCAATCCCGTGATCGCGACAAAATTCAACTGCTTCGTCTAACCTTTTGCCAGAACGGTAAGTCCATAAAATTAATGGATGACCTATGTCTTGTAGTTTTTTCATTGTTTCAAAAGCAAAAAGCATTGGTTTGCCAATACCGGGGTATCTGTTTTCTACAATGGTTCCATCAAAATCAATAGCAATTACTTGCTTACTGGAAGAAATCATATTGTTTAGTTTTTGTAACTGTGTTTATATTTCTTTTCTGAAATGATTTTTGCCATATCTTTTTCTAGCGTTTCTCTAGCAAATTCAACAAACCTGTTGACTTCTTTATCATTTTTATAAACGATAATGGTAGGAACCATCTGTACACGAAGTTTATTTTGTGCTTTGCGAGATAATCCTGGGATTTTCTTATCGGTATCAACTCCAATGATGTATAACTCCTCAGTATTATATCCGCTTTCATCTAGTAGTTTTACTAAGCGCGGTACTTCTCTTCGGCTATCTGGGCACCATGTTCCAAAATAGATGTGGAAATCAAAATCAGCTTTTTTTAGTTTCTTCGTTATCGCTTCTACTTCGGTTTCTCTAGGTTGATATGAATTGTATTCGCTTTGGAACCAATTTTTGTTTTTTGAAGCTAAAATTTCTTTTACACTTGTTTCGCCAACAATCAATTCTGTTTTTTGATAATTGACTTCTGTAGAGAAATGAGTGGGCTCATTTACAACATTAAACAACAATAAATTGAAAAATATAACTAAGCTTAATTTCATTTGATAAGGCTTTTTTGAGTCATTAGAGCGGGTTGTTCTATATTCATTAAGTCTAGAATTGTAGGAGCAATATCGCCTAAAATTCCATCTTTTATTTCTTTAATATCATTATCAACAAGAATAAAAGGAACCGGATTGGTTGTGTGTGCCGTATTTGGGCTGCCATCTGGGTTAATCATTAATTCGCTATTGCCATGATCGGCTATCACTAAAACGCTATAGTCGCTTTTTTGTGCGGTATTAATTATTTCATCTAAACATTTGTCAACGGTTTCACATGCTTTTACTGCCGCTTCAAAATCACCAGTATGACCAACCATATCTGGGTTTGCAAAATTCAGACAAATAAAATCTGCCGTTTCATTTTCGATTTCTGGAAGCAATTGGTCCTTCAATTCAAAAGCACTCATTTCAGGTTGCAAATCGTAAGTAGCCACTTGTGGAGAATTGACTAAAATCCTTTTTTCTCCGTTAAATGCGTGTTCTCTTCCTCCAGAAAAAAAGTAGGTTACATGCGGATATTTTTCAGTTTCTGCGGCCCTAATTTGCGACTTTCCTTTTACCGATAAGACTTCGCCTAAAGTAGCTTTAATATTTTCTTTTTTATAAACTACATTGATGTTTTTAAAACTCTCGTCGTAGTTGGTCATAGTGACATAATAAAGCGGAATTGATTTCATTTCAAAAGCTGGAAAATCTTGTTGTGTTAAAGCTTTTGTTAACTGTCGCCCACGATCAGTTCTAAAATTAAAGAAAATAACAACATCGCCTTGTTTTATTTTTCCGTTTTCAGTTAACGAAATAGGTTCAATAAATTCATCGCTAATTCCGTTGTCATAACTTTTCTGAATTGCACTTACCGCATTTTCAGATTTTTCGCCCTTAGCGTGAACAATTAAGTCGTAGGCTTTTTTTACGCGTTCCCAACGCTGGTCCCTGTCCATTGCAAAATATCGACCAACAATGCTAGCTAGTTTGGCTTTATGTTGATTTAAAAACGGAATTAATTCAGCAATAAAATCTTTTCCAGAATGTGGGTCAACGTCTCTACCATCGGTAAAAGCGTGAACAAATTTTTGTTGGATGCCATAATCATTAGCGGCTTTTACCAAACCCTTTAAATGGTTGATATGCGAGTGCACGCCACCATCGCTACACAAACCTAAAAAGTGAACTGCTTTGTTTTTTTCTTTGGCATATTGAAATGCTTGTTGCAAAACAGGTTCTTCTTTAAGTGTATTTTTTTCAACTGCTAAATTGATTTTTACCAAATCTTGGTAGACAATTCTTCCTGCACCTAAATTCATATGACCAACTTCGCTGTTGCCCATTTGTCCTTCTGGCAAACCAACATTTAGTCCATCTGTTCGTAAAGTTGCTGTTGGATATTTTTTTGAAATGCTATCCATACAAGGCGTGTGCGCCTTATCTACGGCAGAAGTTTTTTTGTCGTTAGAAATTCCCCAACCATCTAAAATGGCAAGTATGACTTTTTTTGACATAGTGATTTTTTAAGTGGTAAAAATTACTGCTAAAATAACTAATATTCTGCTATTGCACGAAAAATTGAGTCGATATCAGCTAATCGGTATTTTTGTTGATGGTTTTTTTTAATTTAGGGTTGATTCCTAAAGCATATTCTTGAAGATAGTCTTTTAAAAAATTAATTCCTAAATCATTTATTCCTAAAATATTAGAATTGTAGATTGCATTTTCTGGTTGAAAAGCTAAATAGGAGGCAAGCATTTTTTCGGCAACGGGCCGATAACTAAAATGCCAAGGTTCATAATAAAATCCACCTCTATTTTCATCTTTAGTATAGACTAATTCAAAACCAAAATCAGCGGCATTGTTTAGCATCCAATCGTATAGGTCGCAATACACACCAGTTTCATAATTTTCAGCGATTAAAATATCTCCTTTTGGAGTTGCTTGATTGGCGTCAATAATATCGATATCGGTTCCCCAATGATGTCTAGAAGTTCCTGGAATCGAAGAGTAGGTGATTATTTTTTGAACGCTCTCTAGAGCAGAATTGCCTTGAGCTGAAAATTTTCGGTATTTGTTTTCGAAGATTTGTTTTTGGCGATCAAAACTTCGGTAGCCAGAAATAATTTTGATGTTGATGCCATCTTTTTTGGCTGCAGCTTTCATTTTTTTAAAAGCAACTAGGGTTTGTTTTTCAACCTGTTGGTCTTCAAAAATTTCTAAATGTGAATTGTTTTTACCAAGCAATTGTTCTAATGAAAATTCTTGACTAAATCCAACAGTAAAACAAAAGCAGAAAAACATAGTAACAAGCAAGGTGTTTTTCATTATTGAATGAGTTTTTTATACATTTTGATGTGCTGTCCGATTTCTGGAATTTCGAAAGAATTTCCGTTCGAGATAAAACACCGTTTTTTGTAAAATTTTTGTGCACTAATTCTGGCATTACACCAAACTAAAGCGATGTTTTTTTGATGTAAAAATGAAATTGCAAAATCCAAAAGTTGACTTCCGATACCGCTTTTTTGATATAATTTTGAGATAGCCATTCCTCTTATTTGATAACTTTCATAATCCTGTTGACTTTCAAAAGCCTGACGAATAAGCGTTAGCACCCCAACAATCTCAGAATTTAAAAAAGCACCTAAATGATAGGTGCTTTGTTTATTATCTTCAGGAAAAACACAAGTTGACACATCCTGACCATTTCGCAATACTTCGCTTCTTAGTGCTAAAGTATCTTCGGCTCGAATTACCTCAAATTGCATTTTATTTGTTTTCGTAAGCTGCGTCAACAATTCCGTAAGCTATAGATTCTTCCGCATCCATCCAGTAATCTCGTTTAAAGTCACTCATTACTTTTTCAAAATCTTGTCCGCAGTTTTTGGCTAAAATTTTAGCGCTCAGTTCTTTGGTTTTAAGAATTTCTTTGGCTTGAATTTCAATATTAGAGGCTTGACCTTGAGCGCCACCCATTGGTTGATGAATCATTACCTTGGCGTGCTTTTGTATAAATCTTCTCCCTTTTTCACCGGCAGAAAGTAAAATAGAACCCATTGAAGCAGCTAATCCGCTGCATACTGTAGAAACAGGACTTTTTATAGCTTTTATGGTGTCATAAATTGCAAAGCCATCGGTAACATATCCACCAGGGCTGTTGATGATGAGTTGAATTTCATCGTGGTTAATCATATCTAAATACAACAACCTGTCGATGACGTGCTTAGCGGTTTTTCCGTCTACTTGCCCATTTAAAAAAATCTTACGGTTTTCAAGAAATTTTTGTTGAATAAGGTCTTCAACTTTTCCTGCTTTATTGCTCATATAATTATCTTTTTTTTCTGATTTGCAAAGCTACTAAAGTATGATATTTTTCGGTGTAAACTGCAAAAATTTATTTAGAATTAACAATAGATTTTTTTGACTAAAAAAGAAAATATTCTATATTTGCGGTCAGAATTGCGGGAGTAGCTCAGTTGGTAGAGCGTCAGCCTTCCAAGCTGAATGTCGCCGGTTCGAACCCGGTCTCCCGCTCAAGAAGCCCTGAATTTTCAGGGCTTTTTTAATGACTTAAAATATGGAAAGCCCAGTTAGTGAAGTAAGTTCTTCTAAAGCTTTCATTCCTAATTCAGAATTTCCTTTCTTATTTAATGTCGGACTCCAGATAGCAACGGTATATTGCTTTGGATGGACAGCAACAATTCCGCCACCTACGCCACTTTTTCCTGGTAATCCAACGCGGTAACTAAATTCTCCCGCCTCATCATAAAATCCGCAGGTTTGCATAATTGCGTTAATTCTTTTGATGCTTTGTGGTGAAAAAACTTGTTCCTTGTTATTGAGTAATTTTCCTTCGTTAGCAAAGAGCATAAATGATTTTGCTAGCTGCTTGCAAGACATTTTTATCGCACATTGGTAGAAGTAAAAATCCAAGACTTTTTCGGTGTCGTTTTCGATGTTGCCGAGTGATTTCATATAATTGATAAGTGCAACATTTCTATAGCCGTGTTTTTTTTCAGATTCAGCTACGGCTTCATCGTAATGAATGCTGTTGTCTTCACCAATTTTTCTAACAAAAGTAATGAGGTCTTCTTTTGGGTTGTCTAAAACTGAGCACAACGCATCTGCGATTACAATTGAGCCAGCGTTTATGAACGGATTTCGCGGTTTTCCGTTTTCGGTTTCTAATTGCGTAAGCGAGTTGAAAGGACTTCCAGAAGGTTCTACATCAACTCGTTTCCATAAATCATTACCTACGATTTCTTTAGCCAAAGCTAAAGTAAAGACTTTAGAAATACTCTGTATAGAAAAGGATTCTTGACTATCGCCAAAGCAAAAATCAGTTCCATCTACACAAGCTAAATGCATTCCTAATTTGCTAGCATCTACTTTTGCAAGTTCAGGAATATAATCAGCAACCTTTCCGTTGGGACTAATTTTTTTTAATTGCTTTTCAATGATGTTTAGTATAGCTTGGTAATCCATTTATGTTAGGTTGTTTAGCAAATTTTCTGGTTTTATTTCAATCGGATTTTGATTTTTTCTAAATAATACGGCTTGTAGATCTCCTTTTAATCTCATTTCATTAGCATTGATTTCAATCCAACTTCCTTCGCGTAAACCAATTACGGGAATATCATTAAATTGATGAAATTCGTGAATTCGAGTTGCACGCGTTTCACCTTTATGCGTTGATTTGGGATCAGGATCTAAATAATGAGGGTTAATGTTGAAAGGCAAAACTCCTAAAGTTTTAAAACTCGGTGGATAAACAATAGGCATATCGTTTGTGGTTTGCATGGTTTGTCCACAAATGTTGCTGCCAGCACTTGTTCCTAAATATCGAGCACCATTTTGAATAGCTTTGGCTAAAGTAGCCACCAGTTTATTTTCATGTAATTCTTTAACGAGCAAAAAAGTGTTACCACCGCCGACAAAAATTCCTTTTGCGGTCTGAATTGCTTGAACTGGATCTGAAAATGTGTGGATTCCTTGAAGTGTTTTACCGATTTTTGAAAAGGCTTGTTGTGCTTTTTTGGTATATTCATCGTGGCTTAAACCACTAGCTCTTGCATATGGAATAAACAAAATTTCATCGGTTTGGCTATAAAGTTTTTCTAATTCGGGTAAAATATAGCTTAAATATAAAGAACCGTGGACGGTTGAAGTACTGGCAATAATGCAATTCATTTTTATGAGGTTTAAAACTTTATGAAACTGTTTAGTAAATTACAAGAAAATTTCTTTGTATCGAGAGGCGAATTTTACTTATTATTGCTATAAAATAAAAAGATTTAAACATATTTAACATTATGAAATACCTCTATACTATACTTATCTTTATTTTACCATTCACGATTTCTGCTCAAGTAGGCGAGCGCGTCTTAATTGAAGGAAAAGTGAATGTACCCATAGATGACGATGCCGAAAACATAAGCGTTTATAATGAAACTTCAAATTTTGGAGCTATTACTAATGAATATGGAGAATTTAGAATTTATGTAGCTGTAAATGATAAAATAACTTTCTCTGCATTGCAATATGAAGATTTCACAGTTTTGATTGATGAAAATATTGTCAAAAAGAAAAAAATGACCGTAAGTGTAAAAACTTCTGAAAAACCTTTGGATGAAGTGATTGTGAAACCTTACGATTTAAGTGGTAATATAGAAGTTGATATTACCAAAACAAAAACACAAACTCCTAGTTTGTCTGACATCGATTCTAAAGAAATCGTCTTTGGTCATGAAGGTGAAATACGCGATGATGCTAATAGCCAGATTAGAAGAGTGATAGCAGATCAACAATATGTAGATTATGGACTTGATGTTGCTTCAATTTTTAGAACCATATTCAATCGTTCGAAAAAAGAAAACGGCCGACTGCCAAATGATATTGATGTAAATGTGAGAAAAATGTACAATGATGATTTTTTCAAAGAAAACTTAGATATTAAAAGAGAAAACATCAATGAGTTTATTTATTTTGCGCAAGAGAACGGACTAAACAATGAGATGCTTCAAAAGGAAAATGAATTGGATTTAATTGATTTTTTAGTTCACAAAGCAGATCAGTTTAAAGCTCAAAAGAACGATTAAAGTGATTTTATAAACGTATATGAGAAACAAAATCACTTGTATAATTTTATTTTTTGGATTTGGTCTTTATGCTCAAAATCACACTATAGAAGGTGAAATAAATTCAGAGTCTAACGAAAATTCTTTTGTAAATATTATCAACCTGAATCAGAAAAAAGGTGATATTTCTGATATAGACGGTTATTTTAAAATTAAAGTAAACCTAAATGACACCTTAATTTTTTCTGCAGTGCAATTTGAAAAGATAGAAGTTGTTGTGGATGAAGAATTACTCAACCACGAATTTATCATTGTAGATATGAAAGAAAAAGAAAACATTTTGCAAGAAGTAGTAGTTTCTAATATTGCGTTAACTGGTAATTTAGCAGATGATGCAGCCAATAATCAACCCTATATATTTGACTATTATTCAGCTGGTTTAACTCCGCCTAAAAAACCACGTACGCAGGCAGAAAGACGCTTGTTTACAGCAACTAGCTCTAATGTAGATTATATTTTAAACGCTATTCGAGGTGAATTGAAAAAACTGGAAAAAATGCGAGAATATGAAACGCAAGAAACTAACAAAATCCAGTTGATGAATTCGATGCATGCTGCCTTTTTTGAAGAAGAATTTGGAATCCCTCAAAGATTTGTAGAAGATTTCGCTTATTTTTGTGTAGAAGACGATCGATTGGTAAGTTTGCTGAAAAGTAAAAAAGAGTTTGATTTGTTTCAACTCTTACAATCAAAGTCAATAGCCTACAAAGAGTTAAGAGCATACGATTTAGAAAAAAATGATCACAAATGATTACCTTTGCTGAAATTTTGAATCAACTTCCTATTGCTAAATTGCCTTAATTATAAAATCTATGAAACGCTTATTTATCTTTACTTTTCTTGCATTTGCTTTAATGAGCTTTAGTTTTCATAAATTTTATGTAAGCGTAACTGATATCGAGCACGATGAGGAACAAAAAAGCTTGCAAATTATTTCTCGAATCTTTGCAGACGATTTAGAAAACACCCTTTCAGCTCGATACGATACAAAGGTGCAATTAACAAAGAAAATTGAATCGGAAAATGCTGATCAGCTAATTGAAAAGTACTTAAAAAACAAACTTACTTTTATAATTAAAGGCGAAAAGCAAACCGTAAATTACCTCGGGAAAAAATATCGGAGAGATCAAGTTGTGTTATTTCTAGAAGTAGAAGATATACCTGATTTTAAAGAAATTGAAATAGAAAATCTGATTTTAACGGATATGTTTGATGGCCAAAAAAATTTGGTTCATTTAAAACATGCAGGCGAAACTAAAAGCGCAGTTTTGATGAAGGACAACCCAAATACTTTGTTAAAATTTAAGAATTAAGATTTATCCCAAACTGAAATATATATTTTAGCTCATTAAATTTTTAGACCATTATGAAATTAATTAAAAGCCTATTTTTAGTTGTAGTTGTACTTAGTACCACATTGGTTTTTGCGCAAGAAAAAGAAGCAAAAGAAAGGGAAAAGGGACATGTTAATGAAAACCCGTTTAGACAATTGTATCAAGAGTTTTCTTCCCCCAACTCTTTTAGAACAGCTTCGGGAGCGCCTGGACATGCTTATTATCAAAACACCGCAGATTATGAAATGGATATCGAGCTGGATGATAAAGAGCAAAAACTCTATGGTAGCGCAACAATTACTTATACCAATAACTCACCAGACGAGTTAGATTATTTATGGATGCAACTCGATCAAAATATTAGAGAGAAATCAAGTCCTGCAAAAGACAAAGATGGTAGCGGGTTTAGTCCTGTTTCACCAGCCGAGAGCTTTGCAGAAGAACATTTAAGCGAAGAATTTGATGGCGGTTTTAACATTCGTTCTGTCTCTAAAGATGGAAACTCACTTCCGTTTAAAATTAACTGGACGATGATGCGAGTTGAGTTACCTAACAAATTACAACCAGGAGAATCTTTTCAGTTTGAAATTAAATGGGATTATAACGTAAACAACCACGTAACCAACAGAGCCCGTTCTGGATACGAACATTTTCCAAAAGATGGGAATAATGCCTACGTAATAGCACAGTTTTTTCCGCGTATGGCAGTTTATAATGATGTAGAAGGTTGGCAAAATTATCAATTTTGGGGTAATGGCGAATGGTCTTTACCTTTCGGAAATTACAACGTAAATATTACCGTACCAGCAGATCATATTCTAGACGCTACAGGAGAACTTCAAAACAGAAAAAAAGTCTTCTCTAAAAAAATGATGGAGCGATATGAAGAGGCAAAAAAATCTTTTGATGAACCCGTAATGATTGTTACTGAAGATGAGGCTATTGAAGCTGAAAAAGGTTTTGCAGAAGACACCAAAACTTGGGAGTTTGAAGCTGAAAATGTTAGGGATTTTGCTTTTGCCTCGTCTAGAAAATTTATCTGGGATATGATGAATGTTAAAGTAGGCGATAAGGAAGTTATGGCAGTTTCGATGTATCCAAAAGAAGGAAATCCACTTTGGGAAGAATGGTCGACCAAAGCAGTTGCAAGTACGTTAGAATCTTACAGTCATTATACATTTGAATATCCATACCACAAGGCAATTTCAGTACATGCCAAAAACCAAGGTATGGAGTATCCAATGATTTGTTGGAATTATGGCCGGCCAAATGAAGATGGTAGCTATTCTGATCGCGTTAAGTTTGGAATGATCAGTGTTATTATTCACGAAATAGGACATAACTATTTCCCGATGATTGTAAACAGTGATGAACGCCAATGGGGTTGGATGGACGAAGGTCTTAATACCTTTTTACAATACCTAACTGAACAAGAATTTGGTGAAAAGCACCCTGAAGCAATTAAAGGTTATGATAACTATCCTTCAAGAAGAGGTGGACCAACTCAAATCGTTGATTACATGAAAGGCGATCAATCTACAATTGCGCCTATTATGTCTAATCCAGAGCAAATTTATCAACTTGGGAACAATGCTTATGGAAAACCTGCAACCGCGCTTAATATTTTAAGAGAAACGGTTATGGGGCCAGATTTATTCGATTATGCCTTCAAAAAATATTCTCAAAGATGGATGTTCAAACACCCAACGCCAGAAGACTTTTTCAGAACAATGGAAGACGCTTCTGCTGTTGATTTAGATTGGTATTGGAGAGGCTGGTTCTACAGCACCGATTATGTTGATATTGGTGTAAAAGACGTAAAAACTTACTTGCCAACTAATACTCCAACAAAAGAAGGCAAAGAACTTTTGGCTAGATATGGAATTAATGATCCTGCAAACGACCCAAGAACTGCAGATGCTGTTTATGTTGTTGAAGTGGGAAGTGAAGATTTTGACGAAGAAATGTTAGATAAAGATCCATTAGAAAATGCACCTAAACTCAATGAGTTTTTAATGGACAACTTTTCAGCAGCTGAACGAAGAAACATCGAAGTGCCTAAATATTTTTATCAAATTACATTCGAAAAACCAGGTGATTTAGTAATGCCTTTAATTGTTGAATATACGTATGAAGATGGGACTAAAGAGAAAAAACAATATCCGGCACAAGTTTGGAGAAAAAATCAAAGAGAAATAAGTAAAGCAATTACTTCAAATAAGCGAATTACTAATATTACTGTCGATCCAGATCTTGAAACTGCTGATATCGATTTATCTAATAATTCTTGGCCTAAAGAAGAGCAAGAATCGGAGTTCGATCAATTCAAAAAAGAACAAAAGAAATAAACTTATCATTTTTTGATAATCAAAAAGCGGCAGAAATTCTATAAATTTCTGCCGCTTTTTTTAATACCATTTTCTGGTAAATAAGTTGAATAAAGTTGGGATATCAAGTGTAACAATAAACCGAATACGCTCGCCATAGCTATCTCTCCCAACTTCCCAACCTTGACTTGAATAAACGGGTAAAAACAATTCAAAATAATCTTCTACAAGGTTAAGCCTGAGTCCTGAGTCATATAAAAATTTAGCTTCCTGACCTTTGCTTTTTACTAATCCTACATCACCATAAGCAAAAATCCAGTTCCAGATAGTTGTACTCATATTTCCAGTGGTAATCCACTGATTAGCAAAGGCTGGTTCTAACATCGATTTAAAACCACCTTCTGCCATTATAAATTGCTGGCTAAACAATCCGCTTTGTTCGCTTCTTCCATAGTAATTGTAATCAAACATGTAGTCTGTAGGACGATCTAAGGCAAAGCTAAAGTAATCTGATTCGGTGTAGTCGTTGAAAATAAAAAGACCGCCAAAAAAACGAAGATTGATTTGTCTATTATTAGCGAAAAGTTTTCTAAAAGTAGTAGTAGCAGCTATTTTACCAAAATTTTTAGAAATTTGATAATCTATTTCAGCTGTAAAAAAACGGTCTAAATTTTTATTCTGATACTTATAATTGATATTAAAAATATCATAGTCTGGCATATTAAAAGCTGTACTTTCACTTTCATCTCGGTGGACACTTATATTACGAAGTGTCAAAAATTGACGTTTATTATTTCTATAATCTTTTGGTCGATACGCAAAAGTCAAAAATCCAGAATAGCGATTATAAAATAAGTCAGTGTCATAAGAAAATCGAGAGCCACCAAGACCATATCGAATAGCAAACAAGGAACTGTTTTTGAAGTACGAAGTGTAATCGATAGCAATGTTTCCTATTAGAGCATTACTTTTTGTGCCGTATTTAGGAGCAATTTTATAACTGAATTGCTTTGGAAGCAATGAGGTGTTATAAAATTTTGATCCTACAAATATCCCGTCATAAAGGTTATAAGCAAATTCAGGAATTACGAATAACTGCTCTTTGGTGGGGTCATCAATATCTTCCAATAAACGCAGTTGAAAGGGTTTATTGAATAAAGTGTTTACGCTCTTAAAATTATTTCTAGGGTTAATTTCTGGTGCTAGTTGTTCGTAATTTACCGCAATTCGATCTGCACCATGATCTTTTATTGTTACTTCTGTTGAATGCTGAAATTCATCTACCCAATCGATGGCAATAACTTCTTCATCCTTTAATTGATAAATCGCAACAGGCAATTTACTTGAGTATTTATTTTTTATAATTACATCAATAGAATCATTAACTTTTTTGGCTTTACTTATTTTAAAATCGATAAAATGATTGTTAGTTGCAAAATCACCAAAAAACCAATCTGTCGATTTTTCTGTGTTTGTTTCTAAAACTGATTGAAAATGACTTGGATTACTAGGTTTTAGTTTGAAATTTTTATAATATGTCTGAATGGATTTTTCTACAACACCTGGCCCAAGATAGCTTTTTAAGTAATTAATGCCAATTCCACCTTTATAAGGATTAGCAATTTTTTTATTAAACCTCATCAACGAATCTTGTGGCGTAGCTAAGGGTTGATCAATATTTTGTTGAATCATTGTTTGCAACAAAAAATGATACCGATCGTTAAATTCAAGCTCAGCTGCATGTGTCCAATGAATTCCTATAAAATTACTTAATGTTCCTAACATTTTTGTGTTTGGATAAAATGCATCAACGTAATCTGCCATTAGTGCTATTTGAAATGCATCTAAAAGCCATTGATCTTCCCTGTTATTTATAAAAATTGAATTTTTTAAGTATTCGGCTGTTAGTGTTTTAAACAATTTGATATCGTATTGAAACCCATCAGGAAATGGACGAATAAAATCGGGTAACTGATTAAGACCATAAACTGGCGATTGCATATAATCTGCCTCTGATATCAATATTTTTTGATGCGGATAATCGCCTAATCGTTCTGTTAAATAGTTCATTGCTCGATCTGCAATAAGCGATTTGATGCCGCTATTCAAATTATCTGAACTAAGATTAGTTTGAATAGTACCAAAATCTGTAATGGTAACATCAAAACTGTCTGAGTGCGACAAAACCAAATCAATTTGACTGTGGTTTTTACCTTTCAATAAATATTTTTTTCGCTTTGGTGATTTTGGTCTTAATTCTTGTGTTTCAAAAGTAGAATTGATGAAATAGTCGGAAGGCACAGAAATTTTGATGGAATAATCATTTAGTTGTTTGGGTAAATCAAACAATTCTTTATGGCTATAAATAATCCAATCTTGGTGATGTACAGCTGGTAAAATAAGCCAATATTTCAGGTTGATGTGTTCTTCAGTATATCCATACCCTGTAAAACTTGCAATAGGAATATCTAAAGTGTAAGAAAAATCTAGCGCTATCGATTCTCCTTTTTTTAATGGTTGATCAAGTTTTACTTGAATTAAATCAGGCTGATTCTTCGGTCGTTTCCATTGAATTATTGACTCTTTAGTATTGATGCTAAGACCAAAAGTTCCGCCGCGTTCTTTTGCTGAAGCAAAATGAAATTTTCGAGTGTATTCTTGTGCGTAACGTTTTCCTAAAGGACTTTTTTTATCAGAAAAAGCATTGAGCCAATCATAAAACCAAATTTCGTTGATGTCTTTTCCTGTAGTGTTTTTATAATTGATAGTTTGTTTAACATGAAAAATTTTCCCGTTGTCTTCTACGGTAACATCAGCAGAAATCTTATGCTGAGAATAACTTTGCGTTGAGCAAAAAAACGCCAAACTAACAACAACAAAAATCAGTTTATTCATAAAATAGCTCTCCCTTAATTTGGTTATTTGAATGTGCTTTAAAATCTGCTCGCAAGGTACTATGATTTTTAAAACAAAAAATCTACTTACTAACTCTTTATGAACAAAATTATTGCTGAAATGAGTTAATAAGTAGAATTAAAAAGCTAGCTGTTGAAAACGATTTAAAAGTTAGGACTTAAATCAAACTGATTATAGAAATCGTCTAGAATTTCAATAACTTCATCTTCATGATCAACAATTTGAATTAAATCTAAATCAGATTCGCTTACTGTTTTAAATTTTTTAGCCAATGTAGTTTTTACCCAATCAAACAATCCGCTCCAAAATTCGCTTCCTACCAAAATAATAGGAAACTTATCTATTTTTTTAGTCTGAATAAGCGTAATGGCTTCAAAGAGTTCATCCAGCGTGCCAAACCCTCCGGGCATAACTACAAAGCCTTGAGAATATTTCACAAACATTACTTTACGAACAAAAAAGTAATCAAAATTCAAGTTTTTATCCCGGTCTATGTACGGATTATCATGTTGTTCAAAAGGCAAATCAATATTAAGTCCTACCGAAGTTCCACCTCCGGTGTGTGCACCTTTATTTCCTGCTTCCATAACACCAGGGCCACCGCCTGTAATAACGCCATAACCTTGATTAACGATTTTCTCTGCAATTTTCTCTGCCAATTGGTAGTATTTATCTTCTGGTTTTAGTCGAGCAGAACCAAAAATAGAAACACATGGTCCAATGGCACTCATGCGTTCATATCCTTGTACAAATTCGCTCATTATTTTAAACAAAGCCCAACTGTCATTGGTTTTTATTTCATTCCAGTTTTTGAAGTGTTTTTTATCCAGCATATTCATTTGTTTCAAAATTTTACGACCTGCTAAAGTAATTCTTTTTTCAAGAATTGTCCAGTATAACTTTTGGTCTTTTTGGCAATTTCTTCAGGTGTACCTTTGGCAACTAATTGGCCGCCATTTTTTCCACCTTCATAGCCAATATCAAAAATATAATCAGCTACTTTTATAACGTCCATATTATGTTCAATAATTAGGACGGTGTTGCCTTTATCAACTAATTTTTGAAGCACATCCAACAAAATTCTAATATCTTCAAAATGCAAACCTGTGGTAGGTTCATCTAAAATATAAAAGGTATTGCCGGTGTCTCTCTTAGAAAGTTCGGTAGCTAGTTTAACGCGTTGCGCTTCTCCGCCCGAAAGTGTTGTACTTTGCTGGCCAAGTGTAATGTAACCCAAACCAACATCTTTAATGGTTTTTAATTTGCGATGAATTTTTGGTATTTGATCAAAAAAATCGGTGGCTTCGTTGATGTTCATTTCCAGCACATCGCTAATCGATTTTCCTTTATAGCGAATTTCGAGAGTTTCTCGGTTAAAGCGTTTTCCCTGACAGGTTTCGCATGCAACGTGTACATCTGGGAGAAAGTTCATTTCAATAACTTTTAGCCCAGCACCTCTACAAGTTTCGCAGCGACCTCCTTTTACGTTAAAGCTAAAACGACCTGGTTTATAACCCCGAATCATAGCTTCTGGAGTTTTGGTGAACAACTTTCTGATTTCATCAAAAACGCCTGTATAAGTTGCTGGATTAGATCGCGGTGTTCGACCGATGGGAGATTGGTTGATATCGATAACTTTATCTAAATGATCTAAGCCTTTTATATTTTTGTACGGCATAGGTTCCTTAACGCCATTAAAATAATGTGCATTCATAATAGGGTAAAGGGTTTCATTGATTAAAGTAGATTTTCCACTTCCTGAAACCCCCGTTACAGCTATCATTTTTCCTAACGGAATTTTTATCGATATATTTTTTAAATTGTTACCCGTAGCACCGACAAGATGTACATGTTTTTTATTTCCTTTTCTTCGTTCTTTAGGAATTTCTATCGATTTTTTTCCGTTTAAATAAGAAGCTGTTAAAGTATTGGTTTTTAAAATTTCTTTCGGACTACCTTGACTGATAATTTTGCCGCCATTTTTTCCAGCAAAAGGACCAATATCAATAACGTGGTCTGCTCGTTCAATCATATCTTTATCGTGTTCCACCACAATTATAGAGTTTCCAACATCGCGTAAAGCAATTAATGAATTGATGAGCTTTTCGTTATCGCGCTGATGCAAACCAATACTTGGTTCATCCAAAATATAAAGTACGCCAACTAGTTGCGAACCAATTTGAGTAGCTAAGCGAATACGTTGAGCTTCTCCGCCTGAAAGCGTTTTGGCACTTCGGTTGAGGTTTAAATAGGTAAGTCCGACATCGATTAAAAATGAAAGCCTGACTTTTATCTCTTTAATGATTTCTTCAGCAATAATAAGTTCACTTTTACTCAAGTTTTGAGGTAATTGTGTTACAAAACCATATATTTCTTCAATATCTAATTCAACTAACTCGCCGATATTTTTATCGTTAATTCGGTAATAAAGCGATTCCTTTTTGAGTCGAGAACCCTGGCAAACTTCACAAGGTTTTTGGTCCATATATTTTTTTGCCCAACGTTTTAATGAAGCGGTATTTTGTTTTTGGTGATAAGTGTTTTCTATAAATTTGGCAACCCCTTCAAAATCATAATCGTGTTTTTTATGAATTTTTGAGTGTTCATTATAGATTTCGAAACTAGCTTTTCCTCCGTACAAAATTACATCCATTGCTTCTTTAGGAATGTTTTTTATCGGATCAGAAAGTTTGAAATCATAATGTAAAGCAATAGCTTCCATTTGCTTAAACGCCCAGTTCTTTTTCTTTTTACCGTGAGGTTCAATTCCACCTTCTTCAATTGAAATGTTTGGGTCAGGTATAACTTTATCGATATTGACTTCAAAAACTTCTCCGATGCCACTACAATTGTCGCAAGCACCTTTTGGAGAATTGAACGAGAAATTGTTGGGTTCGGGTTCGGGGTAAGCAATACCTGTTGTAGGACACATCAAATTTCTACTAAAATAACGTGCATTTTCAGTTCCTTCTTCAAGAATCATCAACGTATCATTACCTTGTTTCATTGCTTGAAGAATGCTGTTTCGAAGCCTTTTCTGATTTTTTTCATCCAAGGAAACTTTTATTCGGTCGACAACCACTTCAATATCATGAATTTTGTACCGATCGAGTTTCATTCCTTTTTCAATATCGCGAATTTTACCATCTACACGAACTTTTAAAAAACCTTGCTTAGCAATTTGCTCAAACAATTCGCGGTAATGGCCTTTTCTTGAGCGAATAACTGGCGCTAGAATGTTGATTTTTTTATCGGCAAATACTTCATTTATTTTCTCTTGAATTTGAGCATCCGAATAACTAATCATTTTCTCGCCCGTTTTATAGCTGTACGCTGTTCCAACTCGAGCGTATAAAAGGCGCAAAAAATCATAGATTTCAGTAATTGTACCAACGGTACTTCTCGGGCTTTTTGAGGTAGTTTTTTGCTCGATAGCAATCACAGGAGAAAGTCCCTCTATTTTATCGACATCAGGGCGTTCAAGACCACCTAAAAACTGCCTAGCATAAGCAGAAAATGTCTCGATATAACGACGTTGACCTTCAGCATAAATAGTGTCGAAGGCTAATGAAGACTTACCCGATCCTGATAAACCAGTAATGACAACCAGCTTTTCTCTAGGAATATCGACATCAATGTTTTTTAAATTATGTACCCTAGCACCTAAAACTTCAATTTTATCTTCCATTGTGTATGTTCGAAATCAATCGACAAATTTACTCAAAGTATTTGTAAGAAGTATGGCTTACTTTTGATAAGGTTTTGCTAATAGTTTTGCAGTTCAATCAGTTATAAATTGAATTTTATTGACGTTAATCTTTTTTAAAATCGATAGTTTAAAACTCAGATATGATTACCTTTTCACTGAAAAATTAAAATCGTTTTAGAATGAGTTATATCAGTACAACTAGCTTAGAAAAAGGAGAAGCCATAAAATTGAATGTTCAAGATTATGGTGAAGGACAACCAATTATTTTAGTTCACGGTTGGCCGTTGAGTCATCGCATGTGGGAACATCAAGTTCCAGCACTTATAGCCGAAGGTTTTAGAGTGATAACATACGACAGAAGAGGTTTTGGCGATAGCTCTAAACCTTGGAATGCTTATACTTATGATGATTTTGCGAAAGATTTAAACGACATCATCAACACCCTAGATTTAAAGGATGTAATTTTGGCTGGATTTTCAATGGGTGGTGGCGAACTCGCACGTTATGTTGGAAATTATGGCACAGACCGATTAAGCAAGCTGATGTTTATTTCTTCTGTAGCGCCATTTATGCTAGAAACCGAAGATAATCCTAATGGTGTAGACGCTTCAGTTTTTGAAGGAATGAAAGAAGGTATTGCAAAAGATCGCCCAGGCTTTTTTAGCGAATTTGGAAAAAACTTCGTCAATTTGGAAAAAAATAAAGAGCGTGTTAGCGAAGCACAAGTCAATTACAATTGGTATGTAGCTTCTTCAGCATCGCGAAAAGCCACTTTAGATTGTGTTGATGCTTTTGGTAAAACAGATTTTAGAGCAGATTGTAAAAAGATTAATATTCCAACAATTATTATTCACGGCGATGATGACGCCATCGTTCCGTTTGAAGTTTCAGGAAAAAAAGCAGCAGAACTAATTCCAGATTCTAAATTAGAAGTCGTAAAGGGAGCTCCACATGGGATTACGTTTACACATTATAAGGAACTCAATAAATTGATGATAGATTTCGCTAAAAATGCCTAATTAGTAATACTGATTTTACTTAAAAAGCAGTTTTAAAATTTTAAAGCTGCTTTTTTTTAGTCTTTGTTTTCAGCAAGAAAAGCTTCAATTAGCTTTTCGGCAGTGGAATATTTTTCCTCTAAAACTTGAATTTCTACACCTTTCATTCCGCCGTAAAATCCGCCTCTCAGCCCAGCTTCAAGATGGTTTTTTTCTATGTATTGAATCTGGTTTTCCTCCAGTAATTTTTTGATTGCGATACATTCAGTTTCGCTGCCAGTGTATATTTTTTTGTAATTGCCTTCCATTGTTTTTGTGTTTTTTGGTTAGTGTTAAAATAGTTTGTTACAAAGTGATAATAAAATTTTTTTGATAGATTTAAGACTTGAATGAAAGAAAGCTATGATTTGGTGAAATCAAGTTTTTCTGTATTAGCCAAAATTATGATTTAGGTCATTTTTTAAGTAAAACCATCAAACTAGATTTGTTAAAAAATTTCTATGAGTGTTATTTACGGACTTCTTGCAATTAGCATTATACTGGCTGTAGCTTTTTTAGTAGCCTTTATTTACTCTGTTAAAAAAGGACAATACGACGATAGTTACACCCCATCGGTACGAATGCTTTTTGATGATGAGCTGGTAAAAAAAGACTCCCCTAAATCCAAAAAAAGTATAAAAAACAACGATTAATTATGGATGTACAACAGTTTCATTACGACAACAAGATCGTTAAAAATTTCTTGTATGCTACCATTTTTTGGGGCGCTATCGGAATGCTAATAGGATTGCTTTTGGCATTCCTTTTTATTTTTCCTAACCTAACCGACGGTATTTCCTGGTTGAGCTTTGGTAGAATTCGGCCTTTACACACTAATGCTGTTATTTTTGCATTTGTTGGGAATGCTATTTTTGCAGGAGTTTATTATTCTACGCAACGGCTTCTAAAAGCGAGAATGTACAGCGATTTTTTAAGTAAATTGAATTTTTGGGGATGGCAAGCTATTATTGTTGCGGCTGCAATTACACTTCCGTTGGGTTTTTCTAGTTCTAAAGAATATGCAGAATTAGAATGGCCAATAGATATTGGTATTGCCATTATTTGGGTTGCTTTTGGATGGAACTTAATCGGTACAATTTTGCGAAGAAGGCAACGCCACTTATATGTAGCTATTTGGTTTTATCTAGCAACGTTTGTTACGGTAGCTGTACTTCATATTTTTAACTCCTTGGCTTTGCCAGTAAGCGCATTAAAATCGTATTCCGTTTATGCTGGTGTTCAAGATGCTTTGGTGCAATGGTGGTACGGGCATAATGCTGTTGCTTTTTTCTTGACAACACCATTTTTAGGATTGATGTATTACTTTGTGCCAAAAGCAGCCAATCGTCCAGTTTATTCGTATAAGCTTTCGATTATACACTTTTGGTCTTTAATTTTTATTTATATCTGGGCAGGACCACACCATTTACTTTATTCGGCTTTGCCAGATTGGGCGCAAAATTTAGGGGTTGCTTTCTCTGTTATGCTACTGATGCCCTCTTGGGGTGGTATGATTAACGGTTTGCTAACCTTAAGAGGAGCCTGGGATAAAGTTAGAACCAATCCAGTTTTAAAGTTTATGGTAGTTGCAATTACAGGTTATGGTATGGCTACTTTTGAAGGGCCGATGCTTTCGCTTAAAAACGTAAATGCAATTGCTCACTTTACCGATTGGATCATCGCTCACGTGCACGTTGGTGCATTAGCTTGGAATGGTTTTTTAACCTTTGGAATGATTTATTTCTTAATTCCTCGACTTTTTAAAACAAAACTTCACTCTATTCCACTTGCAAACGCACACTTTTGGTTAGGGACATTAGGAATAATTTTATACGCTTTACCAATGTATGTGGCTGGTTTTGTGCAAGCCTTAATGTGGAAAGATTTTAATCCTGATGGAACATTAGTCTATGGCAATTTCCTAGAAACCGTTTCTGAAATAATGCCGATGTATTGGATGCGTGCTATCGGAGGGTCTATTTATATTATAGGGGTTTTTGTAATGATGTATAACATCACAAAAACTATAAAATCTGGCTCTAAAGTAACCGACGAATTAGCTGAAGCTGCTCCGTTAAAACGAGTAAAAAGTGGGCGAATCTCTGGTGAAGCGTTCCATACTTGGCTAGAAAGAAAACCAGTTCAATTAACAATCTTGGCTACAATAGCGATATTGATTGGTGGAATCGTTCAAATTGTTCCTACGCTTTTAGTGAAATCAAATATTCCTACTATTACAAGTGTTAAACCTTATACACCATTAGAATTAGAAGGGCGTGATATTTATATCCGTGAAGGTTGTGTGGGTTGCCACTCGCAAATGATTCGTCCTTTCCGTTCTGAAGTAGAACGCTATGGTGAATATTCAAAAGCGGGAGAATACGTGTACGACCATCCATTTTTGTGGGGAAGTAAACGTACAGGGCCTGATTTGCTTCGTGTAGGAGGAAAATATTCAGACAACTGGCATTTTAATCACATGTACGACCCACAAAGTACTTCCTCAGGATCAATTATGCCAGCTTACCAGTGGTTGATTGAAGATGAATTAGATAAATCTGATACCGAAGCTAAAATGAAAGCTATGGTTCAGTTGGGAGTTCCTTATTCTGAAGAAGAAATTGAAAATGCACAGCAGCACATGTTGGAGCAAGGATCGCAAATAGAAGAAAACCTTTATAATGATCCAGATTTTGTAAGAAGTTATGAAGCTGATAAAAAATATGCAGAAGAAAATAACTTGGAATTTGTAGAAATGAAAAATCGTGAAATTACTGCTTTAATAGCATATTTACAGCGATTAGGAACAGATATAAAAGTCGTTGAACCTGATGAAGAAACAGCTTCCTCAAATAAAAACCAATAAACTATGAAATTTGCAAAAGAATATTTAGAAACTATTGATGGTGTTGCAATTTATCCCATCCTTTCATTACTTATTTTCTTTACTTTTTTTGTTGTCTTGTTTTGGTGGGTCTTTACTGCTAAAAAGGATTATATAGATAAAGTAAGCGAAATACCATTAGAAGACGACGAATCTAAAAACCAAGAACTATGAATTTAAGTTGGTCAATTATAAGAATTGTTACCTTTTTAGCTTTGGCTATAATAGGTGTAGAAGTAATAGCTGATACAGAACCCGGCAATTGGGAGCTTATCGAAAACCCGATGTCGTGGTTGTTTGTGGGCATTGTGTTTTTGCTAGCGGTAGCAATAGAAATCGTACTACACAGCCTAAATAGTATGATATATAGAGTTTTGCCCGAAGAAGGGAAACAACGATTCAAAGAAAAATTAGAACAGGAAAGTTTTTCAGCTTGGATAAGCAGTCTTAATAAATCCAAAGGAATTGAAGAGGAAAACGAAATTATTCTAGATCATAATTATGATGGTATTCAAGAATTAGATAACCGCTTACCGCCATGGTGGTTATATGGTTTTTATGCGTCTATCATTTTTGCAGTTATTTATATGGTAAGATTTCACGTCTGGGGAGGTTACACACAAGATGAAGAGTACGAAAAAGAGGTCGCTATAGCTGAAAAACAAGTAGAAGAATACCTTGCCAATGCTGATGATATTATTGATTATGAAACGGTTGAAAAACTCGAAGAGGAAAGCGATTTAGCTGCTGGCGAACAAATCTATACAGCCAATTGTGTTGCTTGCCACCGAGCTGATGGCGGTGGTAGCATTGGTCCAAATCTTACCGATGATCATTGGATTTTGGGTGGTGGAATTAAAAATGTCTTCAAAACGATTAGTGAAGGAGGACGACCAGGAAAAGGAATGATTGCTTGGAAATCGGATTTATCTGCTAAAGAAATCCAACAGGTTTCAAGCTACGTGCTTACACTTCAGGATAATAATCCAGAAGACGGTAAAGAGCCGCAAGGTGAAGTTTGGGAAGGCGAAGAGGAACAATAATTTTTTGAGTGATGAGCAAGAACGAAGAAGCAAATTTTAGAGATCGATTAGGTACGATGGATGACGAAGGAAAACGCTCTTGGGTGTATCCTAAAAAACCATCGGGGAGGTATTATCAGTACCGAAAATATGCAAGCTACTTCTTGCTTGTTTTTCTTCTTGCTGCACCATTTGTTAAAATAAATGGCAACCAGTTTTTGATGTTCAATTTCATTGAAAGAAAATTCAACATCTTCGGATTTCCTTTTTGGCCGCAAGACTTTTATTTGTTCGTGATTTCAATGATTATTCTGGTCGTTTTTATCGCGTTATTTACAGTAGCTTTTGGGCGTATTTTTTGCGGTTGGGTTTGTCCACAGACCATTTTTATGGAAATGGTTTTTAGGCGAGTAGAATATGCTATTGAAGGCGATAGAAACAAGCAAATGAAGCTGGATCGAATGCCTTGGAATAGAGAGAAAATCACCAAAAAAGTAAGTAAATGGTTTGTTTTTGCCATTATTTCATTTATAATAGCCAATGTTTTTCTGGCTTATCTAATAGGTAGCGACAAATTACTTCTTTACATCTCTGACGGTCCCTTTAGTCACTTAGGAACACTCATTCCGCTGCTAATTTTTACCGTTATTTTTTACTTTGTCTTTGCTTGGTTCAGGGAGCAAGTTTGTATTATTGCTTGTCCGTATGGTCGATTACAAGGTGCTTTGCTCGATGAAAAATCCATTGTGGTTGCTTACGACCACAAACGAGGTGAAGCAGAAAATGGCAGAAAAAAATTCAGAAAAAATGAAGACCGAAAAGAATTGGGCTACGGCGATTGTATCGATTGCTCGCAATGTGTGCACGTTTGTCCAACGGGTATTGATATAAGAAATGGCACCCAATTGGAATGTGTGAATTGTACTGCTTGTATCGATGCTTGCGATGATGTAATGGAAAAAATTGACTATCCTAAAGGCTTGATTCGTTATGCTTCTGAAAAAAATATTGAAGAAAAACAGAAATTTCAGTTTACGACGCGAATGAAAGCTTACAGCATTACGCTTTTTGTCTTAATCGGAATTTTGATTGGCTTACTGTTTGTAAGAACCGATGTAGAAGCACGAATTTTACGTTTGCCAGGCCAGCTGTTCGAACGTGTGGATGATAACCAACTTAGAAATGTGTACACTTATAAATTGGTGAATAAGACTACACATAAAATGGATTCGCTTCACTTTAAACTGATTTCTCATAAAGGTGAAGTTGAACCAGTCGGGAATCAATTCTTGGTGCTGCCTGAACAAGATTTATCCGAAGGAAGCTTGTTTATCACCATTCCTTCAGCTGAAATAAAAGGCAATAAAACTAAAGTGAAAATCGGTATTTATAACCGAGATGAATTAATTGAAACAACCAGCGTTAACTTTATGGGACCAAGAAGCTTTAATTGATTTTTTGGTGTTTTTTAATTGAAATAAACCGTTTCAAAACTATTAAGTAGTCTTTTTCTTGACAATATACTTCAAAATTATTCAACTGTAAGTAGAAGCTTTTTTAAACCTAAACAGAAGTTTGTTATAGTAAGGCTATTAGTTTTGAAGCGGTTTATTATCGCTTTGAAGTCCCGAATACTAAGCTGTTCTTTCTTAATGAAAAGAATGTAGTTGTAGCTCATTTTCTACAAAAATATTTAATATCTTTTTTTGTTGAAGACCTAAGTAGTTGTTTTTTAGTAGATTGTGTTAATTTAAATTTGTGATTTTTTATGGAGGTTTAAAATTATTTTTATAGTTTTGTTTGTTGATAGCATTAAGTTGTAAGCCTAAGTGCTAACTGACCAACAAAATACAAGTTATATGAAAAATAGTTACCTAAGAATAATTTTTCTCACCATCATAGGTTGTTGTGGTTTTACCGCTCAAACACTAGCGCAAACAGCACCTACAGTAGGGAGTGGTACGGAAGCAGACCCGTATGAGGTTTCTACTTACGATCACTTAAAATGGATTTCTGAAACCGATCAAAATACTACACCGACTTGGACTTATCATTACATCCAAACTGCCAATATTGATGCTAGTGCGAGTTCAACCGATAATGATGGTGATGGTTTTTTACCAATTTCAGAAACTCAAGAATCAAACTCTTATTTTACAGGGGTTTACGACGGAAGCGATTATGAGATTTCAAACTTATTTATTGATAGAGTGGATGATTCTGGTGAAGATTTTATAGGATTGTTTTCTGGAGTTAGAGGTAGTGTGAAGAATGTTAGATTAGTCGGGGCTAATATTACTGGTAGGAGAAATGTTGGAGCTTTAGCTGGTGACATAAGCTATTCAACAAGTACCATAGGCGTAATAGATAACTGTCACGTAGATTCAACATCTATTATTACTTCAACAGAGATTAATTCTGGCGGCTTAATAGGTCAAGTAGCTGGAGGTGTTTTAAGAAACTCTTCCTCTTCAGCCGCGGTAAACGGAATTGATAGAGTTGGAGGACTTGTTGGAGAACTAAGAGATGTTCTTAATAATAACGGATTAATAGAAAGATCTTATGCAACAGGAAACGTAACTGGTGTTACCAATGTTGGTGGGTTTGTAGGAAGACAAAATAGTGATGCAAATGTTTTAAGCAACTGCTATGCTCGTGGTGATGTACAAGGAGAAGAAAGTGTAGGTGGATTTATTGGAAATCATAACAGAGGTGTAGTAGAATACAGTTATTCAACGGGTCAAGTAGTTTTGGTTAACGGAGCAGCAGGACCTGTAGGTGGTTTTAGCGGTTCATTTGACACAGCTGGATCTGGCGCAATTTCTACAGCAAATTTTTGGGATAATGAAACCTCTAATCAGTCTAGTTCTGCCAGTGGTACAGGAGAAGCCACTGCAAATATGACCGACGACACTATTTTCTTAACTGCTGGCTGGGATTTTGTTTGTGAAACAACTAATGGTACTGAATTTATTTGGAATGTAGATGCAACGCTTAACGATTCCTATCCAAATCTAGAAGGGGAAGAAGGAGCTTTACCTGTTGCTACGCAACCTGCTGGTGATGGTTCTTCTGGCTCACCTTGGCAAATCGAATCGCTTGAAAACTTGTATTGGCTAACCACAACTCCGAGTTCGTGGGGTGATCAGTTTGTGCAAACACAAAATATCGATGCTTCGGCTACAGAAGATTGGGGCTGCCTTAGTAGTGATATTGGTTGGACTCCAATTGGAGCAAATGATTCAGGAACAGATTTCACAGGTGTTTATGACGGTCAAGGTTATACAATCGATGGCTTGTTCATCGATGCAGATTCTTATACAAGTGCTGGTTTTTTTGAAGAAATTGCTGGGGGTGCTGTAGTAAATTTAAGCTTTACAAACACTAATTTTTCTGGAGCTATTGACAACTTAGGAGTATTGGCTGGAGTTATTTCTGGAGGTGAAATTAATACAGTATATATAGAAGCTAACAATACACTCGAATCAACTGCAACATCTTCCAATGTTGGTGGTTTGGTTGGATTATTAGAAAATGGAGTAATTAGAGAGTCTTACGCTAATGCTGCTGCTACAGGTCAAGGTAATGTCGGAGGTTTTGTCGGTAGTATGAGCGGCGGTGATATTGATAACGCTTTCTCTAGAGCAACAGTAAACACTGATGGTGGTCAAGCTGGTGGTTTTGTTGGAATAATTAGTGGAGGAACTATTGATAAGACTTATACAACGAGTTCAGTTACGGTAGGTACAGAAGGGACGGCAAATGCATTTGGACTTGAAGAAAGTACGGAAGACTTAGTTACAAATTCCTTCTATGATAGTGAAATTTTAACCGCAGACAACTCTAATGCTTCTGGTCAAATCACTGCTAATATGACCCAAGAAACAATCTTCTTAGAGGTCGGTTGGGATTTTGTTTGTGAAATTGATAACGGTACAGACGATATTTGGAGAATTCTTTCTACTGAAAATGATGCTTATCCATTTTTTGATAATGAATTTGAATCGCCAGATCTAACTCCTGAAGGCTTAGGAACTCAAGGGGATCCTTATCAAATTGCAAATCTTGGAAATTTAATTTGGTTAGGCGAAAACCCAACAGAATGGAGTGCTTATTATATTCAAACGGCAGATATCGATGTTAGCGAATCACTCGAATTTGCTTGTGAAGGTGATAGCGATACCTTCCAAATCATTGCGCAAGGAGTTGAAGAAACTTTTTCAGGAAATTATGATGGGCAAAATTTTAGTATCCAAAACCTAACGTTAAATGAATCAGATGATCGAATTGCGTTTTTCGGAACTTTAGATGGCGCAACAATTCAGAACTTAAACTTTACGGGAGCAACTATTACAGGAAACTCAAATATTGGTGTCTTGGCAGGTATTGTTCAAAATAACACTACTGTTTCTAATATTGATATAACGACTAGCTCTGTTACACAAAATGAAGGAATTGAGTTACAAAACATAGGTGGAGTTGCCGGAAGTGTTCAAAACTCTAACTTATCTGAAATTAATCTAGATGCAACCATAACAAGTGAAGGCATCAATACAGGTGGAATTGCTGGTGCTGTTGATAATTCAATTTTAACAAACTTAATTGTTGCTGGAACTATTTCAGGAAATAATGAAACAGGCGGAGTGGTTGGTTTTGCGCAAAACAGTACTTCAATTGATAATGCCAATGTTTCAGCAAGTATTTCAGCTAATGATGATTCAGAAAATATTGGAGGTATTGCTGGTCAATTAACCAATTCTTCGGTAGCAAATTCTAGTTTAACGACTGCTATTAGTATTCCAACTGCAAACAATTTAGGTGGAATTGTTGGAAATATGGATACAGGCGATTTATCAAATAATTCGGTTGGCAGTGTAAGTATTTCAGGAAATAATGATGTCGGGGGAATTGTTGGAGTTGCCTCGACGGTAAATCTAAACGATAACACCAATCAAGCTTCCGTTACAGGTACAAACAACATTGGCGGAATAGCAGGAAGTCTTTCAGGAACGGATTCCAGTTTGTCAGCAAACTCAAATGAAACAGTTATTGACGGAGCTGATAATGTCGGTGGAATTGTCGGTTCGTTAACAGGAACTATTGAAAATGCAAGTAATAATACCAATACAGCAGATATTTCAGGAGCTGATAATGTCGGTGGATTATATGGAACTATTGACGCTGCGGTTGATTTCGATTCACTTAGCGTAGAAAATATTACCATAACAGGTGAAACGAATGTCGGTGGATTAATTGGTTCAGTGAGTAGTACAGCTACTGTAGATATTTTCCAATCTTTTACAGCTGGGGTAACTTTTACTGGTGGTTCAGGAAGTAATATTGGTGGATTAATCGGGTTAAATAATGCTAGTATTTCAGAATCTTATGTACAAAATTTCACTATGAATTATACCACTTCATTAACTAATGCAGGTGGATTTGTAGGGGAAATGAGTGGAGGCGATATTACCGATGCTTATGTGCTTTCTACAGGAGCAACAACGTTTGAAACAAGTGGTGGAGCCATTGGTGGGTTTGTAGGAAATGCAACGGGCGGAACAATCACGAGAGCTTACGCAACGGTAAATTCTTCAGAAAATGGATTTACAGGAACGGGAACAACTACAATCGAGCAAAGTTTTTATGACAATGGATTAGCAGCAGATGGTACAGACGCTACTGCTACAGCAACTTCTACTGCCGGTATGCAAACCGAAAGTACTTATACAACGTCTCCAAATCAATGGGATTTTGAATGTGAAGATGACAACGGTACCGCTTATATTTGGGGAATTAATACTACTGATAATGAATTATACCCTTTCTTAACTTGGCAAGGTTTTGAAAGTGAATGTACATTTGATGACTATACGTGGACAGGAGATGTAGATAACGATTGGGGTACTGCTGGCAATTGGAGTAATAATACAATTCCCCCAGCTAGTGAAGATATTTCAATTCCATCTAACCCAACTGAAGGTCGTTTTCCAGTATTAGATGAAAACAGAACGGTTGGGACAGTACAATTGTCAAGTGGAGCAACAATAACTTTAAACGGAAACACTTTAACTGTTGAAGGAAATATCCTTGGAACAGGTGAATTTGTAGGCAGCAAAACCTCTTCATTGGAATTAAATACTGGAGGCTCTATAGATTTACGAATGAGTCAAGCTTCAGATGAAGCTAGCAATATGCTTGAAAACCTTACAATTAATCGAGCAGGCGAATCAGTAACACTTACAGGAACTACTTACGTTAATAATGTCCTCGATGTGCAAGACGGAAATCTTATAAGTAATGGAAATCTCGTAATGTATTGCGATTGGGATAACAATAATAGAGTTGGTCAAATTGATGTGCTTGATGACGGTGCAAGTATTTCTGGAGAAATTATTACAGAACAATGTTTTCCAGCAAGAAGAGCTTTTCGTTTACTCAGCCCTTCTGTAAATATGACTCGTAGTATACATGAATCTTGGCAAGAAAACGCAATTGATTCTAATGATGATCCAAAACCTGGATATGGAACCCATATTACGGGTATAGACGAAGTTAATACTGAAATTGTAACAACAGAAAATGGTTTTGATTGGAATCCTTCAGGAAACCCTTCAATGTTTACTTATAGTATTTCTAATCAAGAATGGCAAGCAGTAACTTCAGGAACAAATACTACCCTGTCAGCTGGAAATGCAAGAAGAATAATGATTCGTGGTGATAGAAGTATTGATATAACTGATAATGCTACACCTCCAACAAATACTAAATTAAGAACATTTGGAAATGTGTATTCAGGTAATTACGAATTAAGCTCATTAGGAGATACACCGAATGCAGATGACTTTATTCTTCAAGGCTCTCGCTATCAGGCTCAGGTAGATTTAGCAGGTGTTATTGATCGTTCAACTAATATAAATCCTTATGTTTATTATTGGGATCCAACTTTAGGTGGTAGTCCAATTCCGGGGGAACCTGGTGGTAGGGGTGCTTGGGTTGCCTTAGATTTTTCAGAGGATTTAAATAATCCTACAAAAAACTATATCGGTGACCAATCAGGCATTTCTGATATTAATCGTTTTTTACAACCTATGCAAGCTGTGCTCTTTGTAGCTACAGGTGGAGGTTCTCCTAATATTTCATTTCAAGAAACGGATAAAGCTGTAACTGAAAGCCAAACAGAAATTTTTAGTCAATCAACTTCAGATAATCACAAGAAAATTTCTTTAGAACTGTATCGTGAGGATGATTTACTTGTCAATAGTACGCCTGCCGATGCTTTAAAACTGTTTTTTAGTGAATCAGGAAATAATGATTTAGATGAAACCGATATCCCAAAAATGGATAACCTCGATGAAAATCTTGCTAGTATTGTAGATAGCGAACTCATCTCAATTCAAAGACGTGCTTTGCCACAAAATGAAGAAACCATTTCTTTGTTTGTAAATCAATATGTGGGTAGCAATTACACCTTAAGAATTAATGCAGATGATTTTGGTGAATTAACGCCCTATTTAAAAGATAATTATACCGGCGATTTAACTCCAATCAACGAAGGCGAAAACCTAATTGAATATACAATTGATGCTAGTATTAACCAAAGTATGAGTTACAGTCGTTTTGAAATTTTGTTTAGTAACGAAACATTCAGCACTTCAGATTTTGAAAACGATCAATTTAGCGTTTATCCAAACCCTGTAAAATCAGAACAATTATTTGTGGCTGCTCCAACTCTTGGAGGCGAGCAAACAACAGTTTCAATTTATAATATGTTAGGGAAAGTAGTTTATCAGCAAAAAGCCCAATTTTCAGCAAATGGGAAACTAGAACTTAGCGACTTAGATTTTTCTGCTGGAGTTTACACCTTAAAAGTGAATACCGAATCTGGCGCAAGTTTAACCCATAAAATAATTAAAAAGTAAATTTCAGTTAATTAGTAGTTTCATTATTTAACCGCATTGAATTTTTCAATGCGGTTTTTTCTTATTTTAACTGAAAATCCAACTAAAATCAAATAGCTTTACACTCAGTTTTGTGATAGATTGTTTTCGCGATTGGCGTTACCTCAATGCTATCAAAAATGTATATTTGAAATTATTAAATCGAGTCTTATCAAAACAACGGATACACCTAAAAAATCTCTTGGGCGAAAAATTTTTAAATGGATTTTGCGCCTTGTCATATTTTTATTGCTGTTGTTTATTGCATTGGTGCTAACGATAAGAAGCGAATGGGGACAAAATATTATCGTTGGTAAAGTCACACAATACGTTCAGAAAAAAACCGATACCCAATTTAAAATCGATCGTTTTTACCTTACGTTTTCTGGAAATTTAAGTATCGAGGGATTGTACTTAGAAGATCAAAAAGGCGATACGTTGGTGTATTCTAAAAAATTAGAAACCGATATTCCTATTCGTCCGATTATTGGTCAACAGCAAATCAATATCAATTTGGTGGAGTGGAACGGACTGAAGGCTAACGTCAAAAAAAATCAATCTTCGGTGTATAATTTTCAATTCTTAATCGATGCTTTTGCTAGTGAAGATGAAAAAACCGAAAGTCAAAACTCGTATGCCTTTAGTTTAGGGAAAATCAATTTTTCTGATTTTGATGTATGCTATCAAGATGAAACTCAAAACCTAGATACGCGATTGCGTTTAGGCGATTTTTTCGTTCAAGTTGAAGATTTTTCCTTAGAAGAAATGAAATTTCACCTTTCAGAAATCAGTCTCAATCAAACACAACTAGATTGGATTGATCAGCGGTCAGAAACGCCAACAAAATCGCAGGATAAATCAGAAGAAACGGAATCGACCTTGCCACATATCATAGTCGATAAATTTTCTTTTTCAGCGGTTGAAGTGAATTTTCAAACCACGCAAGATACTACAAATTTACAGACTCATTTAAGTGAATTAACTTTTTCGGGATTAGATATGAATTTGGCTGAGCAAGAAATTTCCCTATCCGATTTTATGTTAAAAGACTCAAAAGTAGCTTTACAAACCCAACATAAAAAGTCGCAAGATATGGCAACTGCTGCTCAGGAAGAAGAACTCAGCAGCAGTCAGTTTTCTTGGCCAAATTGGCAGATTACTATCGGTAATTTTCAGCTTGAAAACAATGCGTTTTCATTTCAAAATAACAATCAAATTTCTCAACAAAAAGGCTTTGATCCAAACGCGATTTCGGTTACCAATTTTCAGCTAGACGCCAGTAATATTCAACTTCAAAAAGATAAAAAACTTAATCTTGATCTAAACTCTTTACAACTTAAAGAACAAAGCGGTTTTCAATTAAAGGAAACTAGTTTTCAACTTGCTGTAAATGATGAAAAAATCAACTTGAATAATTTAAGAATCGCTACTTCAAAAAACAATATTCAAGCTTCTATAACCACCGATTTTTCTGATTTAGATGCACTATTCAATGATTTTTCATCGGCTAAAAATTCGAGTATCGATTTGGCTTACGATATCGAAATTGAAGAGTTTTTTGATTTATTTCCAAATTATCAGGAAATAGTTTGGCTGCAGCAATTAAGTAAACATAATTTGCACGGACAGCTAAAAGCAAACGGCAATACCGATAAGCTAAATTTGAACCATTTTACGTTGAACTGGGGAGCTACACGCTTAAGAACAAACGGAAAGTTAGCGCAATTGCTTTCGCCTGACAAAATCGGTTATGAGTTGAATAGATATCAAATTTCAACCACAAAATCGCAACTCGATTATTTCTTCGAAACCGATAGCATCGGTGTTGAAATTCCAACTAAAATCAACTTAAAAGGTTCAATTGCTGGAAATCCAACTAGAATCAATACAAAATCGCAACTCAGTTGGCAAGATGGGCTTATCGAACTTGCTGGAAAAATAGATTTCACTAAAGAATTAATTTATGACATCGACTTAGCAGTAAAAGAAATCAATCCGGCAGTAGTATTCAAAAATCCTGATTTAGAAGCCTTAAAATTTCAACTTTCAGCTAAAGGTAAAGGAACCGATTTGAGTAGTTTGAACACCAAAATTTCAACCGATTTTGAACAACTTACTTACCGTGGTTACGATTTTTCTCCTATTGATTTTGGCGCTGAAATCAATAATGGAAAAGGCGATGTCAATTTGAATTTCAAGGATAACAACTTAGAATTAGAAATGCTAACGACTATTGTAGGAGATAGTTTGCAACCCAAATATACAACCGATTTTAACGTAAAAGGAGCCAAGCTTAAGGATTTAGGATTGGCGCAAAAAGATATTCGACTGCGATTTCATTTAGAAGGCGAAGCTACAGGAAATTCTGAAAATCTTCAGGCAGAGGTTAATACAAAAGATGCCCTGGTAATTTTTGATAATAAACAATATCATATTGGCGAATTTTCGATGGCTGCCGATTTTGCAGAAGACAACACCACTTTTCAAACTAGCAGCGACTTTTTAGAAGCCGATTTAGAAGCCAATGCGCATCCAAGTAAAATTTACCCAGCGCTGATCAATTATTTTGAAAATTTATTAGCGACTAAATCCGATGAAACGGAAGGAGAATTTATTGATGTCGAAGAAATTTCAGAAGAAATCGAAGCAGAAACAGACAGTATTCATGATACAAAAGAATCTCAAGGAGTAAAAATAAAATCAACCTTAAGACTTAGAGAATCACCGCTAATTACCGAAGTTTTTGCTGATGGCATCCAAGAGATAGATACCTTGCATTTTCAATTTGATTTTGATGAAGACCAGCAAACTATTAATTCTTCGATTCTCTTACCAGTTTTATCATACCAAGAAAATACCATCGATAGTTTGTACCTCGACTTAAAAGGAAATAAAAACTCATTAGTCTTCGATTATGGTTTTCATCGCTTAAAAGCGGGGTCATTTGAAGTTGCAAAAACCGATTTTTCTGGTGTTTATCAAAATCAACAATTACAATTGATTTTTAACGCTATAAAAGATGATGAAAAGTTTTTTCATATAGAAACAATTGTTGGAATTAAAGAAGATACCTATACTTTTTCCATCGATTCTAACGAGTTTTTACTGAATGGAAACCAATGGGATATTCCAAAAGACAATTCTATTTCAATAACCGATAAACAGATTTCAATAGATAATTTTAAGATCAGCAGAAATGGGCAAAGTTTTAGTGTTAACGATGATTTTGACATCGACAAACAGCATTTTGGCTTACGTTTTACTGATTTTAAATTATCAACCTTAACCAATTATCTTAATCCAGAGCAAGTTTATGCACGCGGAAAAGTTGGTGGAAATGTAGTTTTTGTCGACCCTTTTAATAAGATTGGAATTACGGCAGATTTAGGAATTTCAAACTTAGAAGTTACCGAAGTTGCTTTAGGCGATTTTAGACTAGATGCTTTAGCTGAAGAAAACGACCTTTATCAATTAGATTTGAGTTTGCTTGGCGAGCAAATCGATTTTGAAATGAATGGTAAAATTGATAATACCAAAGAAAGTCCAAAATTATCGCTTTCAGCCGATTTAAAGTTGCTAAAAATGAAATTAATTGAAGCTTTTGCTGCCGATTATATCAATAAATCTAAAGGTGAAATAACTTCTCATTTTGATGTTAACGGCAATTTTGATGATTTACAATACAATGGAAAATTGCAATTTGTAGACGCTGAGTTCAATTTAAAAATGCTAAATGCTAAATTCCGCCTAGCTGAAGAAGAAATTACATTGAACAACAAAGGCTTGAAGCTAAACAAATTTACTGTTGCAGACAATAACGATAATACATTTCAAATTGATGGCGATATTTTAACTGAAAACTGGTTGAATCCTGATTTTGATTTACGTATTAAGGCAGAACAATTTGAAGCGCTAAATTCAACAAAAGATGATAACAATTTATACTACGGGAAACTTGTTTTTGATGCCGATGCAAAATTGTCAGGAAATCTTAAGCTACCAAAAGTAAAAGGAAAATTAGACCTTAGAGAAGAAACATCTTTAAACTACATCGTACCAGAAACACAAATAGAAACAGTCGAGAGAGAAGGAGTAGTTGTTTTTGTGAATAGAGAAAATCCAGGCGATATTCTTACACAAAAAGATAAAGAACAATTTAATGCAATCATTTCTGGAATTGAGTTGGATACCGATATTAATATTCATAAAAAAGCAAAACTTCGAGTGGTCATCAACAAACGAACTGGCGACAATGTTGAAGTTCAGGGAGGTGGCGATTTTAAATTAAATATGGCTCGAAATGGAAACATTAACTTAGCAGGAAAATATCAGTTAGAAAAAGGTCATTTTGAAATGAATTTGTACAATTTGGTAACGCGGCGTTTTGAAATAGATCCATCAAGTAGTGTTACTTGGTCTGGCGATCCATACAACGCCGATTTAGATATTCGCGCTGTATACAACATCGAAACTTCGGTTTCTTCATTAATGGCTTCTCAAACCACAGGAGAAAGTACTGTCGTTCAAAATCGCTATCGCCAACAACTTCCTTTTATGGTATACTTAGATGTAGCTGGAGAAATCAATTCACCTGAACTAAATTTTGAATTGGATATGCCTGAAGATAACAGAGGAGTTTTAAATGGATCTGTTTTTGCGCGAATTTCTCAAATCAATCAGCAAGATGATGAACTCAATAAACAAGTATTTTCGCTTTTAGTGCTCAATCGTTTTTATCCAGAATCGGGTAGCGATGGAAGTCAAGGCGGAGCAGCAAGTTTAGCACGAAATAACATCAACCAAGCTTTGTCCGACCAGCTCAATACATTTGCCGATAAGTTAACAGGAAACACAGGGATTCAGCTTAATTTTGATGTCAATTCGTACAAAGATTACCAGAGCGGAAATGCTGACAATCGTACCGACTTAGATGTTTCTGCGCAAAAGAAATTGTTTAACGATAGACTGGTAGTCGAAGCAGGTAGCCAAGTAAATGTACAAGGCGATTTACGTCCAGGTGAACAGAATGTGGCAATCGGAAATGTTAGCGTTGAATACCTTTTAACTGAAGATGGTAGGTGGAAATTACGCGGATTTAGAAAAAGTGAATACGAAAATGTTATTGATGGTCAGGTGTTTGTGAGCGGAATTGCACTGATTTTTTCGAGAGAGTTTAATGCATTTAAAGAACTTTGGGAAAAGGAAATTCAAGCGCTAAACGGATCGAAGAATAAAGATGATGATACAGATAATGACAAAAATAAGAAGACGAATGAAACGCCAAGTAATAAGCAAGAAAATTCAGATAAAAATCGTATAAAAACGAAATCTCAAGAACCAAAAGAAACCCGAGTTGATGAAAAATAGGATAGCAACATATTGTTTTCTAGGAAGTGTTTTAGCCTTGCTTTTTTCGGCTTGTAGTGTCAAAAAAAAGTTTCCCGAAGAGGAATATTTATACACCGAAGGAAGAATTGAACTGACTTCAGATTCTTTAATTCAACAGAAAAAGAAAGTCCAAAAACAGGTTGATAAAGCGCTTTTTCCTGAACCTAATTCTGCTTTCTTAGGAATGCGTCCTGGTTTATATTTTTATTACAAAATGCAAAAAGATAAACCTGGTTTCATCAATCGTTTTTTTTACAAGAGAATAGGCGAGGAGCCAGTCTATTTTTCGAATGTTAATATTGAAAACACCAAAGAGGTTATTGCTAATCGATTAGAGAATTTGGGCTTTTTTTATAACGAAATTTCGCATAACATTCAAAAAGATTCTGCCAACAAAAAAGCACAAGTAGTTTATAAAGTAGAATTGAAAGAACCTTATCGATTAAACAATTTTGAACTAGAAGCACAAGACTCATTACAAATTTATGATGATATAAAAAGTTCTTTAGCAGAAACTGAAATCAAAGAAGGCATGCGTTTCAATTTAGAAATATTTAAAAATGAACGCGAACGCATCAATAAATACCTTAAAGAACGCGGCTATTATAACTTTAATCCCAATTTTTTACTTTTTGAAGCCGATACAAATAAGTATAGCAATCGTAAATTTGATTTATTTCTTCGCATAAAAAACGAAGTTCCCGATAAATCGCTTTCAGTTTATAAATTGAATGAACTAACAGTTTTTCCTGATGCAAGGATTAATGATGAAAATCAAGATACAATTCACTTTGAAGCTCTAGATTTTGTACAAGATGAAATTTTCTTCAAACCTAAACGACTTCGTCCATATATTTTGCTTGAACCTGGACAAAAATATAGCTCGAAAACATCTAAATTAACTAGCAAACGCCTATCATCATTACAAACCTATAAATTTGTAAATATTGATTATGAAGAAGTTGAAACGGACTCTTCAAACACATACGAACGAAAATTAAATGCTAACATCTCTTTATCTCCTATGAATAAGCGTTCGTTACTCTTGGAAATTCAAGGGCTTACCAAATCAAATAACTTTACAGGACCAAACCTTGGCGTAACCTACATCAATCGAAATATTTTTAAAGCGGGAGAATCTATTCGTATTAATGCAAACGGTGGTTACGAACGTCAATTCTTAAGTGGCGACCAAAATGGCTTAAGCAGTATTTCGTTGGGATTGCGGACTTCTTTCACGATTCCACGATTAATTTTCCCGATAGATTTAAGTGAGAGTTTTGAGTATTCAATCCCGAAAACTACCATTAGCGCAGGAGTAGACTACCTGAACCGTACCAATCTATATACGCTTAATTCTGTTTCAACTTCTTTTGGTTACAATTGGGAAGGGAATAAATACACCAAGCATACTTTAAATCCCGTGAGTATTGAATACTTGAGTCTCGGAGATACCAGCGATGAATTTGAAGAAATTTTGGATAACAACCCGTTTCTTAGAAGAAGTTTTGATCAACAATTTATTGCTGGACTAACCTACAACTTTACTTACAATGCCATTAATGACCAATCGAAAGGAGAAGGTTTTTTCTTCAATTTTGGGTTTGATGTGGCAGGAAACACCTTGTCGTTACTCGATAAAAATAATCCTGATGGCAATAATACTTTTTTAGATTTAGCTTACGCTCAATACGCTCGAACCGATGTAGAATTGCGTTATCATTATGCCATCGACAATAATGGGCAAAAATTGGTAGCAAGGGTTTTTGGCGGTTTTGGCTTACCTTACGGAAATTCTGATGCGTTACCTTTTGTGAAACAGTATTTTGCTGGCGGGCCGTATAGTGTGCGTTCTTTTAGAATTCGCTCCTTAGGTCCGGGAACGTATCAACCTCAAGAAAATACAACTTCGTTTTTTGATCAAGCTGGAGATATTCGATTAGAAGCTAATATCGAATATCGTTTTCCGATTTTTGAATACCTTAATGGTGCTATTTTTACTGACGCTGGAAATGTGTGGTTAAGAAATGAAAATCCTGCCTTGCCTGGTGGAAAATTTTCTAGCGACTTTATTCGCCAGTTTGGCATAGGAAGTGGAGTTGGATTACGAGTTGATATTCAGGGATTTGTTATTCGGTTAGACTTGGCTGCACCACTTAAACGTCCCACTGAATCTTGGAATTTTGAATACGATAAACCAGTCTTGAATTTTGCTATTGGCTATTCTTTTTAAAAAAGGGAATAGTATTTGTTTAAACCTATTTAAATCATCAACAACCTAATACAATTAACTATGAGATATGTAATGTTTATGCTGTTTTCAATTGGTATGTTAGCCAATAATCCAATTGAACCAAAGTTGACAAAAACAGCCGCAACCGTTTTTTTAGACGGCGCGCAAATTACGGCAGAAACCCAGTTTCAACTTAAAAAAGGAAGCAATAAAATTGTAATAAGAAATCTTTCTACACAAGTTGACGCTAACAGTATTCAAGTTTCTGGCCTAGAAGAACACTTGTCTTTGCAGAGCATTCAATTTAAAATTGACTACTTAAAAGAAGTCGAAAACACAGCTAAAATTGAATCGCTTGAAGCTCAAATTGATCAATTAAAAGACAAAATTGCACGATTGCATAGCAAACGTGATGGTTTAGATAATGAAGAATCGCTGTTGCAACAAAACAAAAACAACTTACTAGCAAACGAAGCCATCGACATCAACAAATTTAAAGCTTATGCAGCGTATTACAATTCGAGAACTGAAGCGATAGAAAATGCGCTTTATGACGTTAAAAAACAAATAACCGAAAACAATACAAGCCTGCAAGAATATCAAAATGAGTTGCGTAAAATCAAGCAGCCAAAGTCCGAACATAGAGGCGAAATTCATTTTAAAATTTACTCCGAAAAAAATAGCAATGCTAAGCTAGAAATTGCTTATATGGTTCGCGATGCTGGCTGGTATCCAAGTTATGAATTGCGCGCTTCCAATATCGATGCGCCAATTTCTTTTTTGTATAAAGCAAATGTGTATCAACATACCGGTGAAGATTGGAGCGACATCGATTTAAAACTTTCTACTGGCGACCCGAGTTTACGTCAAGATCCGCCAGTTATTTCTCCGTTGTTTCTTAACTTCAATCAACGCAACCAAACGTATCAAAACAACAAATATTCACACTTATCATATAATCCTAATGTAAAAGAAGTTCGTGGGCGAGTACAAGATCAAAGCGGCTTACCGCTTCCTGGTGTAGACGTTAGTGTTATTGGTCAAAATCGTGGCACACAAACTGATTTTGATGGAAAATATAGTATTTCTGTCGGAAATGGAAAAGCAATACGGTTTAATTACCTCGGATTTAGTGCAGAAGAAATTCCTATTCATTCTTCGCAAATGAACATTACGATGCAAGAAGATACTGGTAATCTTGATGAGGTTATAGTATCGGCTTATCGGTCATCAGAAAAGGTTGTAGAAGATGCTGAGGCTGCACCACCAGCCAGAGTCGAGAGACAAGAAGCGTTTACGACTATTGTGTTTACTTTACCTGGCAAACAACAAGTAGCATCCACAACAGAAGCAACAGCTTTTGAAATCGATCAGCAAGATTTAGAAGCGGAGTTTAACTATTACGCTGCTCCGGTTTTAGACACCAAAGCGTACTTAAAAGCAACTTTAAAAAATTGGGAAGATTTGGATATTTATCCAGGCGAAGCCAGCATTTACTTTGAAGGAACTTACGCTGGAACTACTTTTTTAAATCCAGATACAGTAGATGAAGAACTCAAAATTTCTTTAGGAGCCGATCCCTCGATTGCTATTGAACGAAATAGGCTAGACGATACCAAAGGAAAAAACTTCTTTGGAAGCAATCGAATTGTTGCTCGTGCCTATGAAATTAAAGTAAAAAACAACAAAAACAAGCCTATAACTGTTAAAATTGAAGACCGAATTCCTGTCTCCAGAGATAAAGAAATCAAAGTAAGCGAAATTGAATACGGCGCTGCAGAAATGAACGAAAATACAGGTATTTTAACTTGGGAATTTGATGTTCAGCCAGCAGAAAACAAAACCAATTCGTTTAGTTTTGAAGTGAAATACCCAAAAGACAAACAAGTGAATTTAGGTTTTTAAAAGCTAAATAAAATAGTTTACGCTATAAAGCCACTTCAGTTTTATATGAAGTGGCTTTATTTTTTATGATTGATAATTAATTTCAATTATTTTTTTAAGACATCAATCCAGCAATAAAAGCAATGATTAATCCAATTAAAAATAAGTAAAAAAGTATTTTGGCAATAGCTGCAAATCCTTTAGCAATAGAAGTAAAACCTAAAATTGCAAATAAAATTGAACCCACTAAAGCAATAATAATCCAAGTTAACATAGTGTCAGGGTTTATGGTTTGTAGAAGTGAAATTAATCAAAAAAATAGATTATCATTGTTAAAATGTCAACAAAAAACTTATGATGGTGCATTTGTAAGTACAAAACAGGAACGTTTATTTTCTAATTTGAACCCTTAAATTTGCTAGACGAATGCTTGTAATTGCTTATTTTTGAATCAAATTTTTGTAAGTTGATTAGTAAAAACACCATCGATAAAGTTTTTGACGCTGCTCGAGTAGAAGAAGTAATTGGCGAGTATGTTCAGTTAAAAAAATCAGGCTCCAACTTTAAAGGTTTGAGTCCATTTACCGATGAACGTACACCGAGCTTTATGGTTTCGCCAGTAAAACAAATCTGGAAAGATTTTTCGAGTGGAAAAGGGGGAAATGCTGTTACTTTTATCATGGAGCACGAGCATTTCACCTATCCAGAAGCCATTAAGCATTTGGCTAAAAAATACGGAATAGAAGTTGAAGAAACTCAACAAACCGATGAAGATAAAGAAAAAGCAAGCGAACGAGAAAGCCTGTTTTTAGTCAGCGATTTTGCTAAAGATTTTTTCGTCAATCAACTTCATCATACGCCCGAAGGCAAACAAATCGGTTTGTCTTACTTCAAAGAAAGAGGATTTACAGAGGAAACTATACGCGAATTTCAATTGGGTTATTCGCCAGATAAATGGACCGCTTTTACGGATGAAGCCAGCAAAAAAGCCTATCAATTAAAATATTTAGAAGCTACAGGATTAACCATCGTTAAAGGTGAAAAAAAATTCGACCGTTTTAAAGGAAGGGTTATTTTTCCTATCCATTCAATGTCTGGTCGAGTTTTAGGCTTTGGTGGAAGAATTCTAAAACAGGATAAAAAAGCGGCCAAATACCTCAATTCTCCCGAAAGTGATATCTACCACAAAAGCAAAGTTCTATACGGATTATATTTTGCGAAACAACAAATTGTAAAAGAAGATAATTGTTATTTAGTAGAAGGTTATACCGATGTGCTGCAATTGCATCAACGCGGAATTAAAAATGTGGTTTCCTCTTCTGGAACCGCTTTAACCGAGGAACAAATTCGACTTATTCAGCGATTAACCAAAAACATAACGGTTTTATTTGATGGTGATGAAGCGGGGATTCGTGCCTCGTTGCGAGGTGTAGATATGATTCTGGAACAAGGAATGAATGTAAAAGTATGTTCGTTTCCAGAAGGCGAAGATCCTGACAGTTTCGCAAAAAATAATAACGAAGTTGAAATCAGAGCTTTTCTAGCAGAAAATGCAACTGATTTTATTCAGTATAAAGCTTCTTTATTGGCAAAAACTTCAGCTAAAGACCCGATTAAAAAGGCAGAAGTAACTCGCGAAATTGTTGATAGTATTGCTAAAATACCCAATCCGATTCAACAAGAAATTTACATTAAAGAATGCGCGCGAATAATGGAGGTTTCTGAAGAAGTCTTGTTTAGTACGCTAGCACAAATCAATGCAAAAAGATCGCGCGACGACCAACGAAAAAAACGCAGTTCTCAGAATGAAAAGGCTTTTCAGGTAGTTCGAGAAGAAAAAACCGTAAAAACGGCTAAAGTTGATCCGAAATATGAATTGGAGAAGAAGATTATTTCCTTGCTGCTTAAACACGGTCACGAAGAAAATATTTTTAAAGATGTTGAAATAGACCTAGACGAACAAGGTGAAATTGTACTTACCGACATCAAAATTGAAGCTAAGGTTTATGAAAAAATCTTCAAAGATTTACAAGATGATGAAACCGATTTCTCGCATCCTATTTTTCGGCAATTACAAGAAAAAATTCAACTTGAAATAGCAACAAAAGGGAAAATAGATTTGAAAGCGTTTATACAAGGTTTAAATGCCGAAGAAGCTCAAGAAGTTACTAATATTTTGATGGAGGACGAGAAAAACAAACTTCATCGTTGGGAAGACAAGAATATATTTGTCCTCGATAAATCTAAATTGGACCCAAAAGATGTTGTTCAAAGTATTTTGACTTTGCGTCGATTACTAATTCGTGAAAAAGTAGATGATATCAGCCGAAAAGTTAAAGAAAACAAAATAGAAGATTTCAATGAAATCCTTCAAGAAATTATGGAGTACAAAAACCTTGAAGTGTTGATATCTAAACGATTAGATCGTGTGGTTTAGTTTGTTTTTATACCGTCAAATAAGTTTATTTTTATTATTCTCTAAAAAGCTTTCTCTTTCTGTTTATTTTTAAGAAATTGGGTGTTGTTAAACCCTATAAATCAACCTTACAATGAAAAGAATAATAGTATTAATGGCTTTTGTTTTGAGTGTTGGATTTACTCAAGCTCAACAAATAACATCAGAAAACTATATCGGAGCTTTTTTAGGTTTTGGTAGCGAAGTAGAAAACCCTTCAGTAGGTGGAATAGGAGAGTTTTTCTTTTCTGAAAAAATCAGCTTTTCACCTAGTTTAATTTTGTATTGGCCACGCTCTTCAAGTAGTTTTAGCGAGTTAAATGGAAATATGAATTTTTATCTTACCAAAGGAGAAACCCTAGAGTTTTACGGAATGGGTGGGCTAAATGTATCAAGCTTAAGCCGTTCAGATTTTTATTTCGACTCTTTTGATGTAGAACTTGGTTTGAATCTTGGTGCGGGTATAAACATCAATACTTCTAGCGCTTTCAAACCCTTTTTTGATATCCGATATGTGGTATCTTCTTATGATCAAGTAGTTGTGGGAGCTGGACTCAAATTCAATTTATAAAGTTCTAGTTTCCTGCTACCGGTGTTCCAAATACGCCTACTGCTAGCTCGATCCACAATAAACAAAGCAGTAACAAAATAGCCGAAAGCAACCAAATTTTATGCTTTCGGTTTTTTACTTCCGTAAAAATTAAATCTACAACCAATCCGCTGCCGCCAAGCAATACCCCTGCAGCAATAAAATCATAAACACTCCAATTTACTTCATCAGAAAACTGCATAGCGATAAATGGAATCATTAAAAGCGCTGCAACAATTGCAAAAATATATAATATAGATTTCATTTTTTTAAAATTAAATTAATAGTCAACTTGTTTTAATTGGTGATTAATTAGTAAATCTTTTAGTTTTTTGCATAAAATCCCAAATACAAACTCCCGTGCTAACAGAAATATTTAATGAATGCTTGGTTCCTAACTGAGGGATTTCAATCACACTATCAGCAATATCGACTACAGCTTGTTGAACGCCTTTTACTTCATTTCCAAAAATAAAAGCGTGAGTTTTGGTAGTACCTGGGATAAAATTATTCAACATAGTCGATTTTTCTGCTTGTTCAATAGCATGTACCAAAACTCCTTGTTGTTGAAGTTTTTGTACCAGCGATTTTGTGTCCTGAACATATTCCCATTCAACCGATTCGGTTGCGCCTAGAGCTGTTTTTTGAATGTCTTTGTGTGGTGGTTGAGCAGAAATCCCGCATAAATATATCTTCTGAACCAAAAAAGCATCTGCCGTTCTAAACACAGAACCAATGTTGTTGAGGCTTCTAATGTTGTCTAAAATTATGATTAATGGGGTTTTTGAAGCTGATTTAAATTCATCAATCGATTTTCGATCGAGTTCTACATTTTTAAGTTTCCGCATGCTACAATTTTTATGCAAAGATAGTATTCACCTGCAACTGTGCTAGTATTTTTTCTGATTGAGCTGGTCGTTTTATGTATATTTAGCATCAAAAACGACTATGTCAAAATTTGACCTTACTGTAGATGCTATTATTTTTAGAAAAAATTTGAATGAATTAGAAGTTTTGTTAATCGAAAGAAAGAATTATCCTTTTAAAGGAAAAATGGCTCTTCCTGGTGGTTTTATAAATAAAGGTGAACGGTTTACTGAAGCAGTTGCTCGCGAGCTGCAAGAAGAAACAAACTTAAATTTAGATTTTTTGCCATCAGATTTTGTAGGTTATTACGATCACCCATTGCGTGATCCAAGAAAACGAGTTATTAGTTTTGCATTTACCAAAGTAATTGACAACGACCCGCAATTAAAAGCAAAAGATGATGCCGCTGATTTAGCCTGGATACCGATTAATGAAATAACAACTCTTGCTTTTGATCATTTTCAACTAGTAAAAGATGCTTTACAGCAGTTAACCCAAAACAAAATTGGTTTTAAGCCTAATAACAAATAAAATCCACAAGAGCTTTTGTTGTTTGTATGCTGACCTTTTGATGAGTTCATCAAGACAAATTCATTAAACTTATGATAAGTTTTGTTGTGTTTATCATAAGTTATAGAAAACATATCATAAGTTTCGTAATACTTATCATAAGTTTTACAAAAAGCTTTTGATGAATTACTTACTTTATCTAGATCTTTTGATAAAAAGGTCAGCAAGTTTTTCTTTTTAGCTAACCTAATATATGCAAAACAGTAGAAGAGTTGTTTGTTTACACCTACAAACTATATCTGTTTCAATAAAATCTATATTAAGCAATATAAAAAACCTTATATTTTTTTATATTTATTTCTGAAAAAAAACGACTTGTTGCAGGTCATTTTGCTACTAATTTTAAAATCAATAAACATGCGATTTCATACTAGAAAATGGATCAAACCAGGGGATTTAAACCCAAATTCGACTTTATTTGGCGGGCGATTGTTAGAATGGATAGATGAAGAATCTGCTTTGTATGCAACTATTCAAACCGAAAACCCGAGAATGGTAACCAAGTATATGAGTGAAATAGAATTTGTAAGTTCAGCTAAACAAGGCGATATAGTTGAAATAGGAATCGAAGTATTCAAATTCGGAAAATCTTCAGTTACCTTAAAGTGTGAAGTCAGAAACAAAATGACGCGAAAAGCGATCATCACCATTGGTAAAATTGTTATGGTTGGGTTAGATGAAAACGGTAATCCAAAACCACACGGCAAAACCAAAGTAGAATATGTAAAAGACCGACTTAATGAATAAGTAGGCACGAATTTTTTAAACTTAATTTTGTTATTTTTCAAAGTCAAATTCAAGGATAAAAATTCAATTTAAAGCAAGGTATCAAATTAGGGTTTTATAATTCCAAAATAAATGTAGCTTTGTAGGGCGTCTATAAAGATGCCGTTTTAACAACATTTATATGGACAGTCAAACCTCAGATTCAAAAAATCAAGACGTTATCGAGAATCCGAAACTAAGTGTTTTTCAAGCATTTATACCAGTATTGGCCTTAGTGGGAATGCTGGCTTATAATGTGTTTATATTTGGTGATGATGCGCTAAGTGGTTCTAACCAATTCATCTTGTTATTGGGTGCAGCCGTAGCTGTTGTGGTTGGTTTTTTTAATAAAGTTCCCTACAAAACTATGGTAGCAGAAGTTTCTCAGAACATCAAATCTACTTCTACCGCTTTGTTGATTTTACTCATGGTTGGTGCTTTGGCGGGAACGTGGCTAATTAGTGGTATTATTCCAACAATGATTTATTATGGCTTGCAAATTCTCAATCCATCTATTTTTCTGGCTGCTTGCGTCATTATTTGTGCAATGATTTCGATTTCAATAGGAAGCAGTTGGACCACTACCGCTACAGTGGGAATCGCTTTAATAGGGATTGCCGAAGCTTTAGATATTCATACAGGTATGGCAGCTGGCGCAATTTTATCGGGCGCTTATTTTGGCGACAAACTTTCTCCGCTTAGCGATACGACCAATTTAGCACCAGCAATGGCAGGCACCGATTTATTTACCCACATTCGGTACATGACTTACACAACCGTGCCGAGTATTTTATTTGCTTTGTTGATTTTTATTATCATCGGATTTAATTTAGACACCTCAGGACAAGCCGACACAAGTAATATCTTAGCAGCACTAGAAGAATCGTTTTACATTACACCTTGGTTGTTTGCCGTACCAATTTTAGTAATTGCATTAATTATTAAAAAAACGCCACCACTTATAGCTTTGCTTTTTGGAACCTTAGTTGCCGCCGCCGCCGCTCTAATTTTTCAACCAGATTTAGTCGTAATGGTAGCTGAGGGCTCGCAACTTAATTTAGCAACAGGTTATAAAGGTATTATGAAAGCCATAACGGTAGATATTAGTATTCCTACGGAAATGAAAAAACTACAAGAATTGTTTTCATCTTCTGGGATGTCGGGAATGCTAAATACTATTTGGTTGATTTTATGCGCGATGGTTTTTGGAGGAGTAATGGATGCTATTGGCGCACTAACTAAAATAAGTAAAGCGTTGCTTTCAATGTTTAAATCTACTTTTGGATTATTTGCTAGTACCGTAGCAAGTTGTTTGGCTATCAATATAACAGCTTCCGATCAATACCTTGCCATTGTCGTGCCAGGTAAAATGTTTGCCAAAGCTTATGAAGATAAAAACTTAGCTCCAGAAAATTTAAGTAGAACACTTGAAGATTCGGGTACGGTAACTTCGGTTCTAATTCCTTGGAATACTTGTGGAGCCTATCATAGTGGCGTGTTAGGTGTTTCGGTAGCAGACTTCTTTGTTTATGCTATTTTTAACTATATCAGTCCATTTACAACCTTGCTTTTTGCTGCATTTGGAATTAAAATTAGACAATTAACTCAAAAAATATAATTTGATGAAATTAGATATTCTTGCAATTGGAGCACACCCAGATGATGTTGAATTGAGTTGTAGCGGGGTATTAGCTAAAGAAATCCATAATGGAAAAAAAGCTGGTATTTTAGATTTAACACGTGGCGAAATGGGAACACGAGGAACAGCTGAAACCCGTAAGCAAGAAGCTCAAGCTGCTGCAGAAATCTTAGGTGTTTCAGTTAGAGAAAATCTTGGCTTTCGCGATGCTTTTTTTACAAATGATGAAAACCATCAACTAGAAATTATTAAAATCATACGCAAATACAGACCAGAAGTGGTATTTTGCAACGCCATAATCGATCGGCACATCGATCATGGAAAAGGAAGTAAACTTGCCAGCGATGCGTGTTTTTTAAGTGGACTCAAAAAAATAGAAACAACCGATGAAGCGGGGAATCAACAAGAAGCTTGGCGACCAAAACACGTGTACCATTACATCCAATGGCAAGAAATTACACCCGATATTGTCGTTGATATTTCAGGATTTATCGATAAAAAAATTGATAGTGTGAAAGCTTACCGAACGCAGTTTTATAGTGAATCAGAAAAAGGACCTCAAACACCAATAACTTCTAAGAATTTTTTAGCTAGTGTAAGCTACCGAGCGCAAAATTTAGGTCGATTAATCGGAACTGATTATGCAGAAGGATTTACAACGGAACGCTACCCAGCAGTAGATTCGATTTTTGATTTAATTTAACAGCAAAAAAATTTTGATAATTAAGAATAAAGCTTAATTTTGCACTCGCATTGTAACGATGTATTTTGATTTTCAAAATGGTGGTTGTAGCTCAGTTGGTTAGAGCACCGGGTTGTGGTTCCGGGGGTCGTGGGTTCGAATCCCATCTTCCACCCTAAAAGCCTTGGTTTTCCAAGGCTTTTTTAATTTTGTACTTTAACGACAATTAGCTTCATCTAACTCATGCAACCTACCATATTTTACTACCTAGTTGAACTTCAATACCTCGGTTTTCGTTACCACGGTTGGCAAAAACAACCCGATGTAAAGACCTTAGAACAAATGTTTAGGAAAACCCTCGGTTTTGTTTTGCCAGACCAACGTGTAAAAGCATTAGCTATGGGCAGAACCGATGCAATGGTCTCGGTAAATCAAACTTTTATCGAGTTATTTGTTTATGATCAAACTCTACCTGAAGATTTTTTAAGCTTGCTGAATGTTAATTTACCTAGCGATATGCGTGCGATTTCCATTCAAGAAACCGATGCCAAATTCAATATCATCAAGCATCCGAAAGAAAAAGAATATTTGTACTTTTTTACCTTTCCTGAAAAAGTGCATCCGTTTTGTGCGCCTTTTATGATTAGCATTCACGAAGATTTAGATTTAGAAAAAATGAAACTGGGAGCGCGATTTTTTGAAGGGAAACACGATTTCTATTCGTATTGTTTTCGACCTAATCCTGAAACCATAACAACTGGTGAAATTCGTTGTTGCGAAATTGTAGAAAACGATGTTTACAGCGCCAATTTTTTTCCACCGAAAAGCTATATGCTTCGTGTCATAGGAAAGGGATTTAAACGACATCAAATTCGTTTGATGATGGGGGCGTTAATCGATTTAGGAAAAGGAAAAATTGATTTAGATTACCTTAAAAAAACCATAAACGGAAACAACAGAATCAAACTAGAACACATTGCGCAAGCATCTGGTTTGATGTTGCATCAAGTACATTTTACAACACCAAATAATTAAGAATTTGTACTAGAAATTACAGTTGTAGCCGTACTCGAAGCCATTATAACTACCATTGCAGTTTCCATTTCTTTGATGATTTTTTCGGTAGCTTCACTTATTTCTGTGCTTTCTAATCTTGCTGATAATTGTTGCTTGATTTTTTTGTGATCTTTAATCGATTTTGAAAAAACCGAATACGACCTGGATGCTTTTAGCATAGCTAATGCAATAACATCATCTTCTGTCAGCGATTCCTTATTCTGTAAAATATTTTGATAGTGTCTTTTCAAGTCCGATCTGGTGTCAAGCGATTTTAAATAAACATTTTTATATGGAAAAAGCCCTAAGAATTTTTTCGCTTCTATGCTGACTATGTTTTTTTGTTTCATCGCTTCAAACAAAACCCACTTGAATTTATTGAATTGCCTAGAAAAATCAGTTACCCAATAACTTACTTTTTTAACTTTATCTTTTTTATCGATAATACGTTGTAAAGCTCGGTCTAAAACAGCATCGCCAGTTAATGCAGCACTTTTTAATATCAATTTTTTATCTTCGATAACCACTCTTTCTAAAGCGATTAATTTGAACAAAATACCCGCTGCTAAACCATAATTAATATAAGTGTTCTGGCTGAACAGTTTCTTCTTTTTTGTAGATTTCATTGCTACAATAAGATAGTTTTCAAGAACTTGCATGCTTGTTTTTTTATATAAGTAGTCAATTTTTAATTTTGTTACGAAATGAATTTGATTTACTCATCCAATGAAAGGTAAATTCACCTTGAAATAAAGTTGATTTTACTTCAATTTTTGCTTTACTAATATAGTGAAATACGTTATTTTTGATTATTCAGAAAGAAACATATTTTTATGAAGTTCGATTCAGATTCACTTACAAAAGAAACTTACTTAGATTTATATAAAAGCATCTTAAAACCGCGTTTAATTGAAAATAAAATGTTGGTTTTGCTTCGCCAAGGTAAAATTTCAAAATGGTTTGCGGGCATTGGTCAGGAGGCTATTGCTGTTGGCATTACCAAATCGCTTTTAGCCGATGAATATATTTTGCCAATGCACCGAAATTTAGGTGTTTTTACCGAGCGAAAAGTTCCGTTAAATCGCTTGTTTTCGCAATGGCAGGGAAAAGCTTCTGGTTTTACAAAAGGCCGCGACCGTAGTTTTCATTTTGGCACCCAAGAATACAATATTGTGGGAATGATTTCTCATTTAGGCCCACAATTAGGTGTTGCTGATGGAATTGCTTTGGCGCATAAAATTAGAAAAGAAAACCGCATTACAGCTGTATTTACAGGCGAAGGAGGAACAAGCGAAGGCGATTTCCACGAAGCATTAAATGTGGCTTCAGTTTGGAAATTACCCGTGCTTTTTTGTGTGGAAAATAACGGTTACGGCTTGTCAACACCAACTTCAGAGCAGTTCAATTGCGAGCATATTGCCGATAAAGGGGTAGGCTACGGAATGGAATCGCATATTATTGATGGAAATAATGTGGTTGAGGTTTATGAAAAAGTGAACAGCATAGCAAAAGACGTTCGTGAAAATCCACGTCCTGTATTATTAGAATTCAAAACTTTTAGGCGGCGTGGCCACGAAGAAGCCAGTGGAACTAAATATGTTCCTCAGGAATTGATGGATCATTGGAAAGCGAAAGATCCGATAAGTAATTTTGAAGATTTCTTATTAAAAGAAAATATACTTACTGAAAAGTTACGATCAGAATATACCAATGAAATTTTAAAAGAAATTACCGATAATTTAAAAATAGCATTTGACGAAGCACCAATTGCTTCAACTGAAAAAGAAGAACTAGCAGATGTCTTTAAATCCTATGATTTTAAAGCGATTTCGCCGAGTAACAAAACAACCGAAAGACGTTTTGTAGATGCTATTTCTGATGGTTTGAGGCAAAGTATGCAAGCGCACGAAAACCTAATCATAATGGGGCAAGATATTGCCGAATATGGTGGCGTGTTTAAAATTACGGAAGGATTTGTAGATGAATTTGGAAAAGAGCGCGTTAGAAATACTCCAATTTGTGAGTCGGCTATTTTATCGGCGGCAATGGGATTAAGCATCAACAAAATGAAAACGGTTGTAGAAATGCAGTTTGGAGATTTTGTTTCATCAGGATTCAATCCAATTGTAAATTACTTGGCAAAAGTTCATTACCGATGGAATCAATCAGCTGATGTAGTGGTAAGAATGCCTTGCGGTGCTGGAGTAGGAGCAGGACCATTTCATAGCCAAACCAATGAAGCTTGGTTCACCAAAACACCTGGATTAAAAGTAGTCTATCCAGCAACACCAAGCGATGCAAAAGGTTTGTTGAATGCAGCTATCAACGACCCAAATCCAGTAATGTTTTTTGAGCATAAAGCACTTTATAGAAGTATTCGAGAGGAAGTGCCAGAAGATTATTACACCATAGAATTAGGCAAAGCTAAGCGCTTGCAAGAAGGAAACAAACTGTCGATTATAACTTACGGAGCGGGCGTACATTGGGCAAAAGAAGTTTTAGAGCAAAACCCGCATATTAGCGCCGATTTAATTGATTTAAGAACTTTGTGTCCACTTGATGAAACAATGATTTTTGAATCGGTTAAAAAAACAGGCAAAGTAATTGTTCTCCAAGAAGATACTGAGTTTGGTGGAATTGCTTCAGATATTTCCGCTTTGATTACCGAAAACTGTTTTGAATACCTAGATGGTCCTATAAAGCGAGTGGCGAGTTTGTTTACACCAGTTCCTTTTGCTGCCCAATTAGAAAGTCAGTTTTTGGCTAAAAATAAATTAGAAGAAGCTATAAATGAACTAATTGCCTACTAGATTTTTTTAATTAAAAGGAATGGAATTTTAAAATTTCAAATACTTTTAAGATAATTAAAAATATAAAAAACTATATTCGATTAAAATATAAACTTAAACACATTTCAAATGAAAAAAGCATTACTCCTGATTTTTATAACCATTATTAGCGCTTCCTGCGCAACTTCAAAAGCAGTACGAGAAACCGAAAATAAAATTGATGGTAAGTGGACACTAACTGATATTAATTACCCTAATTCAAGCGGTTTTTTCGACGTAACTTTATTTGGTGTGGCTAATTCTACTTGCTTTGAATCTTCTACGTGGAAGTTTATCTCAAACAACAACAGAGGCAGCGTGATTGTATATGATAACGATTGCCAATTGCCAGAACAAAATATTGTATGGTCTTTAGAAGAAAACCAATCAGTTAATTATGAGTACGATGTATTGATAAAAATGGATGCTGATGAATTGGCAAAACGTAAAGATAAAGGATCTCGATTGCAGTTAAAAGAAGTCAATTCTTCCACGATGATATGGGAAATGACCGTTAATTTTGAAGGTAAACCAGTGGTTATTGAACTTAATTTTGTAAACGAATAGGAATGAAAACAAATGCATTTAAATCGGTTTTTATCGCTAGCTTGTTTTCAGTAGCATTGCTTTCTTGCGAAGTCATTAAAAACACAAACTCATCGCAACGAGGTGCAGCCATTGGAGCAGCTGGCGGCGCTGTTATAGGTGGTGTTTTAGGGAATAATGTTGGCGATGGTGGCAACACCGCTTTGGGTGCTGTAGTCGGCAGTATAGTTGGCGGCGCATCAGGCGCTTACATCGGTAGTAGGATGGATGAACAGGCCAAAAGAATAGAAGAAGAAATTCCTGGTGCTGAAGTTGTTCGTGTAGGCGAAGGAATAGCCGTTACTTTTGATGAAAATTCGGGTGTTTATTTTGAAACGAATAAGGATTACGTAACTACAGACTCAGAAAAATCCTTGGATAAATTAGTTGAAATTTTTAAAGAATACCCAAAAACAAATGTAATTGTAGAAGGTCATACAGACAGTACTGGCGAAGCTGATTATAATCTAGATTTATCTAAAAGGAGAGCTTTAGCCGTTAGTAATTTTTTGATTAGTCACGGTATTTCAGCCAACCGAATTCACACCAAATGGTTTGGCGAAGAACAACCTAAGTACGACAATGAAACTGCAGAAGGAAGAGCAAAAAATAGACGTGTAGAATTAGCAATTGTAGCTAACGAAGAACTTAAAAAAGAAGCAAAAGAACAAGCCGAATAATACGAATTTTTAGTTCGTAATATAATCATTTTAAGGCTGTAAGCCTACTTTATCAGTATCATCATAATTGCTGTTTTTTTAGTGTAAAAATCGGAAGATAAATAAAAATAGCAAGTAAAGAAAATAACAATCCGCCAATGGTGCCCACACCTAGCGCAAACCAAAAAACTTCATTTTGCCCGTTGATTACAAACGGAATAAAACCTAAAATAGTTGAAATAATAGTAAGCAAAATCGGGAAAATCTTTAGATAAAATGCGTTGATAAAATTCTGGATAGAAGTTGAATTGTTGCGTTTTTGTTGTTTGTTGAATTCATCTAAAATAAAAATACAAGCATTTACCGTCAACCCGCTTAAAATAACGAAGGAAGCCATTCCACCTTGATCAAAATTAAAATCAAATAAATAAAAAGTGAGGAAAACCCCAATAAAACTGATGGGTATAATACTTATAATTATAATCGGCTGGGTTAAACTTTCAAAAAGAATAGTGCATAGAAAATAAATAATTATACCGATAAACACAATCAATATAAAATAATTTTGTGCTGTTTCTTCAGAAAAACTCCAACGATTGCTGTTTTTTTCGAAATGATATCCAGTAGGCAAAACGCCTTGCAGTTTTGCTATCGATTCTTCTAAATGTATGTTCCCAAATTTTTCTGACCCAGCGTATTGAAATTCAATTTTTCTTAAGTATTCTTGTTGCTCTTTATAGATGTTTTCTTCGGTTCTAAATTGTTCTATACTTGCGATTTCATTCAGCTTATAAGCCTGGTTTTTTAAATTAAAAAGCGGCGTATTTTGCAGTTCCCAAAAATCGAATTTTCTAGACTCTAAGGATTCAAACCGCAGTGGCGTAAACCTTCCACCAATGGTTTGCGAAAAGTCGGGAAACTTTGATAAAGAAAGTTGTTTGAGTTGATCAAAACTTTGTAACAAGTTGGTTTCTCTCAAGGCCATTTGATCTTTATTTAAATCTAAACGATAGGCAAATCGTGGTCTTGTTCTGCGATTAGAATTATCTTTTATAACCGCTTTTTGCACACGTGGATGCTGTGTTAAAATCGAAACTAAAGAATCGGCCCAATAGTTTAGCTGCTCGTAATTATATCCGCGAGCTTTTACTGCAAAATTCATTTGATCTTGTCCGCTGCTTCCTGCGCTAAATCCTTTTCCAACGCCATAAATACTCCAATTCATTCCACCTAAATCCAATGCTTTTTTGGTGATTTTAGCTTTAAGTGTATGTGGAAAAGCAGCTTCTTTAAAACTATCTTTAAAGCGTATTTCAATACTCGCATAGTCGCCGCTGTAAACGTAAGACGTAAAATTTTCAATTTCTGGAAATTGTGTTAAGTAATTTTCAATTTGAAGAAAAGCTTCATTCATTTGATGTACACTCGCTCCTTTTTCCATAGCAGCATTTACATACAAAACAGTTTCTTCATTTCTACTGTAATACGAATTCTCATAAACATAAACGGAAAACAACCGAAAAGCACCACCAATATATCGTTTTAAATGATAATTTACTTCTTCTTGAAACCACTGATTTCCATAAGTAGAATTGTATAGTTTTTCATACCAAGCCTCGTTGTTTTCAAGTTTTTGTGGCAGCATAAAAAGCGGAATCCCAAAAATTAAAACAATCAATACAACCAACTTTTTTTTGTGATTTAGCAGAATCGAAATCAACTTGTTATAAGCTCTATAAAAGCCTGTTTTTTTTATATTGATTGATCTTTTTTGATTCGTTTTATGAATTGGAAATAAATGCCATAATGCCGGGACTAAAAACTTAGCAACAGCTAAGGAAACACCTAAATTGATGATAATGATCCACGCAAAATCCAGTAGATTTTGCTTTTGTTCTTCGTCTAAAAAGTAGATGAGACTTAAGGCTCCCATACTGGTTAAAGTGGAAGCGACAATTGGCATAAAAACACTTGTATTTCCTTGCTTTTTGAGGTGGTCGAGCATTACAATAATATTATCCAAAACCAAGCCTAAAGAAATGGTAAGTCCAGCCATTGAGTACAGTTGGATTTCAATATTAAATAAATAATAGAAAATAAATGCGAGTGAAATGCTAACCACAAAATGAAAAAAGATATGTAATACATAGCGCCAATTTCTACTAACTAAAAAAACAAAAAGCAATAAAATTCCGACGGTGTAAAGAAAACGCAGAACTATTTTTTCTAATTCAGTTTTTAAATATTCAGTTGAATCTGCATCTTTTTTGATGGTTAATGCCAGGCTTGAAGCTTGAATTGCATCTTGAATTTTTTCATCAACCAGACCGCTTAGTTTAATGGTGTTGGCATTATTTTCTGCATAAACAGCAAGATTTATTGCATTTTTAGCATTTACACGATAATAACTTTTAGTCTCTTGTTCTTGCTCTTCAATTTGGGCTAAATCGCTTAAATAGATCAACCGATGATCAACTTTTTTAATCGGAATATCCCAGTCGATATTACGCTTTTGGCGTATGGAAAGCGTAATTTGCTCCGCTTCAGAAATCACTTCGCCAACTCCCTGTTCATCATAATAATTTTGTATAGCATCTACAATTTCTTGTTTAGAAATACCAAGGATTTGCAGCTGATTTTGATGGTATTTAATAACATATTCTTTTTGCTCAGCACCATAAACTTCTGCACGATCTATACCATTAATACTTCCAATTGCTGGAACTACAAAAAGCTGAAGTTGTTCTTGAATGTCAAAAGGGGCGTAAGATCCAGCGATGCTGTAGCTTACAAATGCCCGTTGATTTTGGTCTTCATCGACTTTATTGACACTAATTCTGGGGTAGCTAGCTTGTAAGGGAAATTGTGAGTAAGCTTGACGAATTAAATTAGCGGTTTCAAACCTTAAAACCTCTTCATCGGCGTATTTATCAAGTTCTAACTGAATTCTTCCGTTTCCTAGTGAAGACCGAGAAGTAATCTTTTTTACGCCTTGTAAGGTGGCAAAACTTCCTTCCAAAACACTGGTAATTTGGCGTTCAATAGCCAAAGGTGAAGCGCTACGCCACGAATAATTAACTACAATAGTTGAATTGCCCGTACTTGGATTGAGTTTTACATTAAGCATCGGAACAAAAAACCATCCTAAAACACAGGAAATAATAGCTATAAGTGTTATTTTGAAAGCAAATTTTTTCAACAGTAATTGTTTAGTTTTATGGCGAATATAATTTGTTTTGTTTAATAAAATTATTTTTATCGAATAAAAATGAAACATTTGATTATTTATTACTACTTTTAAAGCAACTAATCAGTAGCGAGAATAATCAATTTATTATTTATAAATTTTCAGTTAGTTGAAGGTGTTTAGTACTGTCCAGATGTTTATAGCTATTGTAGAGTATTATTGTTTTTTAGCGAATAATGGTTTGATATATTGAATTTAACACTTATATCTTTGCTGTTTTTAAAAAAAACTTTTGTGTAATTAATAACATTTAAAACTTAATTATTATGAAAAAAGTAAATTTTAAAAGGATGACTAATCAATTATTATTTGGATTATTAGCCGTAGCTTTAATTGGTGGTTTGTTATTAAACTCGCAAGAAATTGGTGCGCAAGTTGGGCCTGAACCTGAAACAATAGATGAAACCCCAAGAGGAGATGATAGTTGCGATACTTGTCAGCGTGAAAGAAGAACTAAAACTGTAGCTTGTATTAGAACTTGGATGAGTACAGGTGGTAGTGGTGTTATTTGGATGGGCGACAGGAAAAAATGCAAATCAGATGAAAATAGTAATTGCATAGAAGAAACTTCTTGTGCTCAATAATTATGCTAAAATTTAAAGAAGAAGCAATGCTTATGAAAACCAAAACATTTAAAACTATATTTTTTTTCGGTGTTTTGGTTTTTACTGCTTGTGAAAACAAACCAAAACAATTAATTGACATTTCAGCTAAAACAAAAATCAATTCTGTTTCTGAAGTGTTGGAATTTGAGCAAGCTATTTTAATAAAAACGCCTGAAGGTTTGGGGCAAGACGTAAAAGTGATTTTTACAGAAAAAAATATTATTGTGGTCGATAGAACTTTTACCAATGATATTTACCTATATAATTATCAAGGTGATTTGGAGTTTCGAATTGAATCTGGAATAGGTGGGCCAAAAGAATATACTCAAGCATCAGATGTTACTTACAACGATCAAAACGACATACTTTATGTTTTTTCTGAAGAACAATATACGATATTTGGTTTTGACAATACTGGTAAGTTGGTGAAAAAACACAAAATAAATGCTGATTTTTATGTGCACGAAATTGAGGTTTTGTACGATGAGGTATTCGTGTTTTTTGCTGACCAAGATAAGTCGGGTAAACATCAAGTAAATATATATGACTTTAGTAATAATGAGCTGAAAAAAAGTTTTTTAAAAGGCTCGTTTCATCATATTTTTCTAGGCAACGAATCCAGTTTGTGGAAAAATAAGGATAATGATAAAGTTTATGTTGCTCCGTATTTTACTAATTATGTTTATTCTATCAATGAACGACTAGAACTCGATTCTATTTACCTAAAAAATAGTTTACCCATTGATGAAATTAAACATCTTAATTCATTTAATGTATTAAAAGAATATGCTAAAAAAAACAGTGAGCCATATTTTGTCGGTTATTATAAAGAGAGTAATAGCTTTAGATGTTTTTTGAATTATGATACAGGTTCAGAAAACGCTCAAATTTATTTAGAAAACAAACTAAATTTAAAACGAATTAATTCTAATGAAATTAATAATGACCTTACAAAAACTGATATCGGTTTAAGCAATATTGTAGAAATGCACCAAAACAAGGTTTTTACTATGGTTTCATCAGAAATATTTCAACATTCTGAAGATGGCGTTTCAAACCTAAAGAATTATTTTGAGTCTACTAGTATTAAGTTTTTACAAGATGAAAACTATTCAATTTTAAACGTATATAGTGTTACAAATAAATAAAGTGATTTATGAAAAATAAAATATATTACACAATAATCGTTGCTGTACTCATTGTGAATTATTCATATACACAAAAAATGGTTAAAGTTCAACCAGAAGTTGATCATATTAGTCCCTTTTTGATAGATGAAACTGAAACAACAATGGCTGATTTTCAAGATTTTGTTGATGAAACAGGCTACCAAACCACTTGCGAACTAAAAGGATTTGGAGGTGTTTATGGCAAAGAAGGTGAGAATGTTAAAACCAAAGGAATTAATTGGCGACACGATCCTTATGGGAGCTTAATTGATAAAAAGGACTATGAATATCTGCCTGTAGCTCGCGTTTCTCTAATTGATATTTTGGCGTATGCTAAATGGAAAAATAAACGATTACCTACAACCGAAGAATGGATGATTGCTGCTCAGGCTGGAAAAAAACATGGCAAATTTATCTTTGCAGGCTCTAATAGTCTAAACGCTGTTGGTTGGTTTAGCAAGAATGTAAAAAATACAGAACAAGGCTTTTTTGCTGTTAAAAAGAAAAACCCTAATGAAATAGGCGCTTATGATATGTCTGGTAATGCAGAGGAGTTGACTTGTAAAACCACACAATGTGATACCGTAATTAGAAAAGGGGGGCGATATATTAGCGATAAAGAAATGGCAAAAATTAATTCTAATTATAGTATGAAAATTACTAATAAAGAATTCAATTCACCATTTATTGGTTTTCGATTAGTTAAAGATATTGATTAACTTTTTATTTTTATAACTATCAATATAAAAATAATTTATTAATCAAAATAGTATTGATATTTAACTCTAACACTTATATCTTTGCTGTTTTGAAAAAAAAATACTTTTGTGTAATTAATAACATTTAAAACGTAATTATTATGAAAAAAGTAAATTTTAAAAAGTTGACTAACCAACTCTTAGCTGGAGTATTTGGACTCGCCTTAATGGGCGGGGTGATGTTGAGCTCGCAGGAAGCAGAGGCGCAGGGAGGATCTTTACCTCCAGTAATTGTTGACCCAAATCCAGGTGGAGGTGATTCAGATTGTGAACAAGGCTCTCCAATATGGATTACCGAATGGAGTGATAAGTATAATTCTACAACGTGCAGACCAGGAGGAGATTGTTGTTGTGCTCAATTTAACTAGATTAAAATTTTAAAATCATTAATTTTTTTATTCATACTATTTTAAGCTCTACAATTCTAGCAAATTTAGAGCTTGAGATAGTTTTAAACAACGCTAAAAATGAAAAAACTAACAGTCGTATTGCTTTTAATATTTTTATCCATTTCATGCAAAGAAGCGGAAGACTCTACAAGTCTGAAAAAATCGCCTGTAGAAATTGATATGTCAATCGGTCGTGACGGAAAAGAATTCTGTGAGCTAATTGAAGAATTAAAAATAGTGAAACTCGAGACTACTAAACACTCAATGATTGGTAGAATAAATCAAATACAAGTTTTCGACGATAAAATTTTTGTGCACGACATTAAAACACAATCTATTTTCATTTTTGATTATCCAAATGGAGATTATATCGGTAAGGTAGAGTCGTTGGGCGAAGGACCAGATGAGTATTTTTACGTCTCTTCGTTTTCTGTAGAAAAAGACAAGAAACTACTAGTTCTTTTAGATATAACTCTTAGTAAAGTCTTTAAATTTAACTTTAAAGGAGAGTTTATTGAGTCTAAAAAAATACCATTCTACGCACATTCTTTTTCATATTTTAATGATGCTAAGAATCTATTTTTTTCAAATTATTCTCTTTCAGATGATCCTGATAATGACTATCAAGCTATAATCACAGATAAAAATTTTAATATTTTAAATAAATTTATAAAAATAGATGATTTTTCTTCACATCAAATAGAGCAGGAGAATCAAATTTCAACTTTTAATAATCAAATTTCTTTTTTACCAAAAAATGATGTAATGTATTATGAAGTAAATAATAACGAAATCAAACCAAAGTATTTTTTTGATTTTAATAAAAATTGGGATAAAGATATGTTTCATAAAGATGTTAGTAGCCCTAAAGAATTGATTCAAATTCTTAATAAAAATGAAATTATAAGATCGTTAGGCGTAGTTGAAAATGATACCTTTTTGCTACTTGATTTTTGGTATATAGATAAGCATTATTTAGCATTGTATAACAAAGAGACAGGGGATTTGAATTATGTTAAAAAAAATAAAAACGGTTTTGAAAATAGGTTTTTTGTAGAAGGTACTTTCGAAGACTATTACATCAGTTATAAGTATTACGATGATCTTAAAGTAGCGGTTAAAAATGATTTAAAATGTAAGGTAAGTGAGAATGATAAAAAAATGATATCAAATTTAAGTGATATCGATAACCCAATATTAATATTTACTAAATTTAAAAATCAGAATTGATAGAGTATCATAGTAATTGTTTTTTTATGGCGAATATAATTTGTTTTGTTTAATAAAATTGTTTTTATCGAATAAAAATGAAACATTTGATTATTTATTACTACTTTTAAAGCAACTAATCAGTAGCGAGAATAATCAATTTATCATTTATGAATTTTCAGTAAGTTGAAGGTGTTTAGTAATGTTCAGATGTTTGTAGCTGTTGTAGAGTATTATTGTTTTATGGTGAATAATGGCTTGATATATTTAATTTAACACTTATATTTTTGCTGTTTTGAAAAAAAAAAATACTTTTGAGCAATTAATAACATAAAACTTAATTATCATGAAAAAAAAGTAAATTTTGAAAAATTATTTAATCAATTTTTAGCTGGAGTATTCGGGCTTGCCTTACTGGGTGGGGTGATGTTGAATACGCAGGAAATGGAAGCGCAGCAAGTACAACAAACACCACCGATTGATGAGGGAATTGACGATGGTAATGGTTGTGGTAAAGGTAAACGAGTTTGTGCTGTCAATACAAAACTTAAACATATCTAATGAAAGTTGTTAAAGTTGTAGCCACCACTATGTTATTTTTTCTAGTGATGACCTTTTTGTTCATCTCCTGCATAGAGAATAGAGTGAACCCTGAGGCAGGTTTGAAAACAGAAAGAAGAGTGGTAGAAACAGATTTAGTAAACAAAATTGAGATCGATTTTCAACTAGATGAAATGCTTGTGTATGACGACAAACTTTTTTTCTTCGAATTCCTTACCAGTGAATTTCATATTTATAATAAAAATGATTTGTCATACAGGTCAAGTTTTGGTTCATACGGAGACGCCCCCTTTGAATATAGAAACGTTGTAAGGTATGAAATAAAAGATTCTATAATTACTACTTACGATAATCATTCTAGTTTGATAAAAGAACAAGTGATTGGCAAAAATAACGTGATTAGTTTAAAAAAAGTTCCTTTAGATTTTATTTCTTTTGCAGAAAACAAAAAGAAGTACTTAGTTTCATCAAGAGTTGAAGAAGATATGAGATTAAGTTTTTTAAAAATGAGTAAAGACTTTAATACCTCAAACCCAGTAACTATCCCCGAAAAATATAATTTCCCTTTTTCAGCATTAAGTTACAATGGCTATTTTATTGAAAATGAAAAAAATAAAATTCATTTTGTTTTTGAAACAGATCATTTTTTAGTTTTTGATGAAAGTTTAGAGTTTAAAGAAGAGTTGCCTCTCATTTATAAAACACAAACTCCTTTGTTTACAAAAACTAATGAGGGCGTAAAAAAAGATGATAATTCTAAAGAAGTAAATATACATGGGAAGGTATATGGAAACAAACTTTTGATATTGTCAGCTATAAATAGTAAAGAAGCTTACTATATTGATGTTTATGACCTAGAAAAAATGGAATATGTCCATTCCTATGGAATACCTCTAAAGGATAGTAAGCCCAGAGAGTTTGTTGTAGAAGAAGATATGATTTATGTTTCAAATCATGAAATGATTGCCAAGTTTGAAATTAACGATTTGTAAATAACGAAATTATTTTAAAAGCCTGCTTTTTCAATTTTGGTTATAAATTTTAATCGAATATATGATTTTTTTATGAATAGAGTATTTTAGGTTTATTTTTTTGTTATCTGAAATTTTTAATTTTAATCGTATTATGTGAATTTATCACTATTTATAAGGGTTTTAGTTGTTTTTATATTTATTTTTTGAGTATATTTTTTATTGAAAAACGATTAATTTAAAAATTTTAACAATTATTGTTTGTTGGGTAAAAAAGATATTTATTAGGTTTGTTATTGAATTATTAATCTTTAAAAATCTTTTATTATGAAAAAAGTAAATTTTAAAAGGATGACTAACCAACTATTAGCTGGAGTATTTGGACTCGCCTTAATGGGCGGAATTTTATTGAGCTCGCAAGACGCAGAGGCGCAGGAGAAGCCACCAAAAGAAATTGTTAACCCAAATCCTGGTGAAGGGAATCCAGATTGTGAGGGTTCTACAGTGCCCAACACAAATTGTCCTATTTGGGTTGTTAAAGTTGAATTCATTTTTACGGGACCTAAGTTTACTTGTACAACTGGTGGAAGTTATACTTGCAAGACATCTTAAAACCAGAGCTAAGTCAGAAGAGATTCAAAGCAATATTGTTAAGAGGTATTTTTCTGACTTAGTTTAAAAATCTACCTACTTGATTTAAAAAACAAAAATTATGAATAGAGAAAAAAATTATAAGAAAATAGGAGTGGTATTAGTCTTTCTTTTGATTATTGGAATGATGTTGAACTCACAGAAATCAGAGGCGCAAGAAACTAATACTCTACAGCAAAATAGTATACCAAAAGTAATAGGAGTAGATAGTGGTACTGCTTGGCATTGTCGATATACCTTTACAGAAAATGGAACTATCATTGAGTGTATCAGTGGTGGAAGTTATGATTGTTGCTAGTCTTTTTAGTTTTTAAACATCAATAAAAAAAATATGAATAATATAAGTTTTTTCAGAAAAAGTTGTTCATTGGTTATTTTGTTTTTAATATCAATAGGATGCGAAACATCCCCAAGGGGAACCTTGATTTCTAAAGAGCCAAAAGAAAAAGTATTATTTGAAATTAATGACTTAGCAATAGGGGAGATTATTTCAGGAACATTTATGAATAAAAATGAATTTATTATTTTAGAAGGTAACGGAAAAATTATAAAACAGTACAATACTGATGGCGAATTAATTACTGAAATAAACCTAGAAGAGCATTTCTTAAATAATCATCATTTTAAGATTGTAAAGAGTTTTAAAGATTGTATTGTGTTATGGGATGAAGACCGTCTTCATTTATACTCTATAGATTTAACAAACTTAGAGACTAATCTTTTGCTTGAAACTAATTATGGTATTATGGATTTTGAAATTTATTCTGGCTTGATTGCTCTTTACCCTGTGGGTGGTCAAGGCTTATTAAAAATAGTTGACTTAGAAAAAAATAAAAATCTTTATGAAGATTCTAATGAACCTGAAACACATAAAGTTCTTACCAGTTTAAAGTATAACGGAAGAAATTTAATAGTAAGAGATAATACTCCAAATACTAGCTTTACTTATACCCCCATAGACAATATAATATTTAATAATATAATTATAGATGAAAATCAAGACGTGTTACTAGAAAAAAAATCTTCAGATAATTTGTTGTCTAATGAAGAAATTAAGGACTCGTATAATTATTATAACAACCCAGCTAAATTGACAGAATATTTGTCAGAAAGCGATGTAATGATTTCGTTTTTTAAAAAAGATGACAAATTTCTATTAATTACAGAAAGTGGGAAATTTGAAGATATAGACAAGGCTGCTTTAAATAATAGCAAAAGGTTTATAAATTATTTTTTTATTGATCCAAACACCCATATAGTACTTTCAAGGTATAAAACTAAGCATAAGTTTGATGATAGTTTTTATCTTTCGAATGAAAAAGAATTATTTAAAATACATAGAAAAGAAAATTCAGATAATTATAATGTTTCTTTAATTAATTTTGACTAAGAAATAATTAAACTAGATATTTTTAAAAATTTTTATTATGAAAAAAGTAAATTTTAAAAAGAATGACTAACCAACTATTAACGGGAGTATTTGGACTCGCCTTAATGGGCGGGGTTTTATTGGACTCGCAAGAAGCAGAGGCGCAGGAGAAACCACCTAAAGAAATTGTTGACCCAAATCCTGGAGGGGATGATAGAGAGTGTAAGATAGAACAAATAAGTTGTGGTTGGTTCTCAGACGACAGAATGGTTTGTCACGTAAATGGGAATGATTTGACCTGCAATTGTGGTGACTCAACAGAATGTGATTAAATAAGGATATAATAACCTAAAAGATAGTCAACAACTTTCTTTTAGGTTGTTTGTAAAACGTAATATATGAAAAAACTAAAAACAGTATTGATTTTAACAGCGTTACTAGCCGTAGCCTCTTGTGAAAAATCAAAAACAGGAACACCAAAAGTTGACTTAGCAAATGTTGAAGCAAAGACAACTTCACTGAGTGATTATTTTGAAGTAAAAAAAAGTATTTGTCTTGATGTCAATAACCGAAATTACATTAGTAAAGTAGATAAAATTCTAAAAACAAAAAAGCATTATCTATTGCTGAATAAGTTTGATCAGAATTCATTGTATTTGTTCAATCACGCTGGTGAATTTATAAAACAGCTTAAATTCTCAGACCTAGAGCAATATAATGTTAATCAGTTTTATGACGTTCTACACGATAAAAATTCTAATCAAATAGAACTACTAACTGATACAGGAATTGTTTTTTTAGCAGCCGAGGACTTATCATACATAAACAAGCAGCAACTTCGTTTAAGCGCTACACGATTTTCAAAAAGTGAAGATTTTTATCACTTTATTACACCTGAAGAAAGTGGCTTGACAATAATAGATGCTGAATTTGATTCATCTAATAAAATCACTTATTTCCCAGAAAATAACACGACGCCGTTTTATCAAATGACTGGTATTAATTCATTTTCAACATTTAATGATAAAACACGGTATTTTAGAAATTTTGATAATTCAATTTATGATATAGAAAAAGGAAAAGTATCACCAAAATGGGCTATCGATTTTAATGAAACTAAATTTACAGAAGCAGAAAAAAAGGAAATTAAAAATCCTAAAGAAGTTTATGAAATTCAAAATAAGTCATTTCTTCACAAGTTCTACTTCGAGACAAAAAAATTGATGTATTTGTCATTCTTTAATAATAAAGATTTTACTATTTGCCTTGTCAATAAAAACAACGATGAGAAAACTTGTTTTGATGTTGTTGATTCTGATAACGACATCACTAATGAACCGTATTTTCCGTTTATAATGAATACGACTAGTGAAGGTAACTTCTTAGCTGTTAAAAACTTGGAATCGGAAAACTCAGGTGATTGTGATTCAGATTTTATGATTTATGAACTAAAATTTAATAATTAAACCTGAGTACACGACAAAAAACTAGATTCCTATAAACCCTTGATTTTTTGCCCTTCATTCGCCTGAAGCGAAAGAAATCAAGGAGAATCAGGCTCCCTTCTTGTCCCGTGAAATACATAGTAAATTTATACGGGTTAGGGTCGGGGAAAGGTGATTTTTACTTAGAACCTTAAGCCTACCCTGTTTATAACTAAATATCAAACAGACAACTCTTGTGGTTAGGATTAGCTATAAGAGTTGTTTTAAATAAATTTAAACTTGAAATACATATTATTTGTACTCGTTATTATAGTATTTGCTTGCAAAGAGCCAGCTTCATATAATACCATAAAAATTAACTCTACAGAAAGCTCTTCAGGTATAAACGATCGTTTGTTGAATGAAGTTGAAATAGAACAATATGAAGGAATTTTTATCGAGCAAATTGATGATATAAAAGTAAGCAAAAATTTTATTTTTATACTCGACAAAAGTAATTCGGCATTGTACCAATTTAGAAAAAATGGAAAGTTTGTTAGAAAATTTGATCAATTTGGAGAAGCGCCACACGAGTTTTTGAACCTAAATGATTTTGACTTGGATGAAAAAGCTAAAATTATTTATTTACTTTCAGTAGATGACCGCAAATTGATTTCGTATGATTTTAATGGAAATTTTTTGAATTCAATTCGACTAGATTTTCAAGCGTTTCAATTGGCAGTTTTAGACCAGAAACTTTTAGTTTTTAGAGGATCATTCTTTGATGCTAATAATTCAAACATCAAAATAGTTGATATAGAAACTAATAAAATTGTTAATGAATTATCTAGTTTTCCAGATGGAATTTTTCCGATTAACTTAGATAACATAACAGGTAGCTTAAACAAAACGGAATCTGTTTTGGTGAATGAACCTTTAACCTATGATATTTATGAAGTAAAAAATAACGAACTAGAATTGAAATATAAACTTGATGTTCCTGAGAATGAAAAATGGGACCAAACTAAAAAATATGATTTTAATGATTTTTTCGAGAAGCTTTCTTTTAACGATTATACCTATCTAAGTCCTGTGATTCTAGAAAATGATGATTGGGTTTTTATCAAATACAACAAAAAGGACTCGAAAAAAATGGTCAACCATAAAAAATTGATTTTTCATAAAGAAAAACAAAAAGTGTTTCCGTTTGAAGAGACCTTATTTGATGTGAAATATAAAAAAACAGTAACAGCCTATGATGATGCTTTTGTAGCTTACAATATAGATACAGAAGAAGCCACAGAACAAATAAAAGTTTACTTTTATAAAATTGAATTTGAAAAGAGTAATTGAGTGTTAAAAAAATAAATTTAAAATATTAATTATGTAGTTAAATCCAGTTTAATAACTATAATGTTTTTTGCCTAAGTTAACTTCAGCTACTTTCATTAATTAATAGGCGTATTTTCCACAATCAGGATAGATATATAACAAGAATAGCTGATAACTTGATTTAATTTACTAAATTTGACTACAAACCAAGATTATGCTGAAACTAATGTATTTTTTTGTGCTATTATTGCTGTTGGCTTGCAATAATCAAGAAAATAACTCAAATCAAAATGAATCATCAAAAACTGAAACAGCCTCAGAAGACAAGATTTTTGTAAATACCACGCTGGTTACCGATAGTGTTTTTCAAAAACAAATTTTGGCTAATGGCACCATAGAGGCCAGTAAAAGAAGCGAAATGCGTTTTCGGCAAACCGATAATATTCATCAAATTTTTGTCAAAAATGGAGAGGTAGTTCAAAAAGGACAACTCCTTGCAAAACTTGACCAAACAAACACCCGTAATTTACTGAGTCAAGCGCAACGTGAACTAGAAGCCGCAGAAGTAAGGTTGCTTGAAGAAAAAGCAAATTATGGAATTCACAAAAAAGAAGACTCGCTTATTGCTCCACATATTTACAATGTAATTAGAAATCGTTCGGGGCTTAACGAGGCAGAAGCTAGATTGGCTAACAAAAAAATAATGCTCGAACAAACCGAAATTAGAGCACCATTTTATGGACGAATTGCCAACCTGAATACCAAAGAAGGAAATTATATTACTCCCTCCGACGTGTTTTGTACCATAGTTAGTCATCAAAAATTAGACGTTATTTTTTATGTGCTAGAATCTGAACTTCCTTATTTATCACTAAATCAATCAGTAAAGTTGTATCCTTTCGGAAAGGCAACCAAAAAATACGCAGGAAAAATTACCGAAATCAATCCGCTGGTTGAAGAAAATGGTTTGGTAAGAATTAAAGCTGAAATTCAATCGCCGAGTTTAGATTTATTCGACGGGATGAATATGAAAGTCTTAATAGAAGATCGCATCAAAGAAGTGGTAAAAATACCAAAAGAAGCCTTGGTGTTGCGTTCAAATCGGGAGGTCGTTTTTACGTATCAGCAGGGAAAATCAAAATGGAATTACGTTGAACTTATCGATGAAAATACCACATCGTACGCCATTCAAGAAGGAGTAGAATTAGGCGATACTATTATTGTTTCCAACAACATGAACTTGGCTCATGATGCCTTAGTTGAAACCAATTTTATTCCTCCAGTAAAGGATAGCATTCAATAATTTATATGAAATTTATTCTCAAAAGACCCATAGCTACTTTTATGATTGCACTTGCATTTTTAATGCTAGGGGTGGCAGCGAGTTTTAAAATTCCAACAGCTTTATTACCCGATATTCCTGTGCCTGAAATTACGGTACAAGTAAGTTACCCGAATCAAACCGCAAGGAATTTAGAAACGAATGTGGTACGGCAACTTAGAAATCAACTTCAACAAATTGCGCAGCTCAACGATATAGAAACCGAATCTAGAGATGGTTTTGGACTTCTAAAACTAAAATTTGATTACGGTACTTCTACCGATTTAGCTTTTATAGAAGCCAATGAAAAGATAGATATGGCTATGAACTCTTTACCTCGAGATTTGCAGCGACCTCGGGTAATTAAAGCAGCAACTTCAGATATTCCTGTAATTTATCTAAGCGTAAGTAATTCTCAAAATTCTAGCGAAGAAGCTTTTTTAGATTTAAGCGAATTTACTACTAATGTGCTTAAAAGACGAATCGAACAATTACCCGATATTGCCATAGCCGATGTTTCTGGACATTTATTTGCCGAAGTCCAAATCATTCCCGATTTAGCGAAACTTCAAAGTTTAGGTTTGGATCAAGAAATACTTATTGAAGCTATCAATAACAACAATTTTGAAATTGGTGATTTGCTAATTGAAGACGGAATTTACCAGTACAACATGCGTTTTTCTTCACCGCTTCAAAATAAAAGCGATATTGAAACTATTCGGCTTAATGTTGATAATAATATTTATTTACTAAAAGATTTAGCTAAAGTAAAAATTCTGTCTGAACAAATTAGAGGCGCAAGTAGTACAAATCAAGAAAGAGCAATTCAAATAGCTTTGATAAAACAAGCCGAAGCTAGTGTTTATGAAATGAATGAAAAACTAGATGATTTTATTTCAGAAATTGAAACCGAATATCCACATTTGAATTTTCAAACTCATCAAGATCAAACTACATTACTCAAATTATCAATAGACAACCTTAAATCATCTTTACTTTTAGGAGGGATTTTAGCCATAATGATCATTTTTGTGTTTATGCGTGATCTAAAATCACCAATTATTATCGGTATTAGTATTCCGTTGGCTTTAGTAATCGCGCTACTTTTTCTCTACCTATTCGGATTAACAATCAATATAATTTCACTTTCAGGATTGATTTTAGGCGTAGGGATGATGATTGATAATTCGATTATAGTAATTGATAATATCACCCAAAAATTAGAAGAAGGAAAATCCCTGTTTACTGCTTGTGCGCAAGGAACTTCAGAAATTATCTCGCCATTAATCAGTTCTGTATTAACGACTTGTATGGTGTTTTTTCCACTGGTGTTTTTAAGCGGAATAACAGGAGCTTTGTTTTATGATCAGGCCTTGGCGGTAGCTATTGGTTTAGTTGCTTCGCTATTGGTTTCAATTTTTGTCATTCCAAGTATTTATTTGCAAATTCACCAAAAAACCACAAGGAAGAAAAATAATTGGTTAACTGATTACTACAAAAAAGGGTTTCAAGTTTTTTATAGAAAAAAGCACATTACGTTCAGCATAGCACTTTTGTTTTTTGGATTGGGAATTTTCTTTTTTCAGCACTTAGACTTCAACAAACTTCCGCAACTAAAAGAAAATGAAATGCGGATCAATATCGATTGGAATAAAAATATTGGAGTAGAAGAAAACCTGGAAAAAACTCAAAAATTATTTCAGGATTTAAAAGACATCACTTATGTCATAGAAGCTGGGGAGCAACGCTATTTACTTCAAAGAGAACCTACACAGAATTTTTCTGAAGCACAAGTTTACCTTAAAGCAAAATCTCCCAAGCATCTAAATGAAATTAAAACAGAAATTCAGCAACGTGTACAGAACACCAATTGGGTAGTAACTTTTTCGCCACCTAAAAACATTTTTCAATACGTGTTTGGAGGCGATGATGTAGAATTAGTAGCAGCTGTAACTTCTCAAGATAAAATTGAAATTCCATTTGAAGATGAGGTAAACCAAATAGAAGCTGCTTTTCCATTTCAAACGCAGGAAATTCCGATGCAGAACATTTACAATCTTCAGGTAAAACACGAAAACCTATTGCTGCACCAAGTTGATTATTCAAAACTAATAGCCGAAGTAAAAACGGCTTTGCAACGAAATTTCATCAGCGAACTTAGAAATGTGCAGCGTTTTATTCCCATCCGAATGGGGTATCAAGAAGCTGATATTCAGCAAAGTTTACAGAATAATTTTGTGTTGAATAAAGACGAACAGCTTATTCCACTTTATCAATTAGTAGAAGTCAAAAAGGAAATTCAGTATAAAACTATACACGGAAAACGAGACGGCGAATTTTTAAAATTCATACCAAAGGATAAAGTGAAAGTCACAACTGAATTGTTAGAAGAAACCAAGAAGAACTTTTCAGCCTTGCCTTATAACATCAATTTTAGCGGTAGTTTTCTGGATAAAGAAATTTTATTTAATGAATTATTGGGCGTAATTAGTGTTTCTATTTTACTGCTTTATTTTATTATGGCGGCACAATTTAATTCACTTACCCAGCCACTCATAATCCTTACAGAAATTCCTATTGATATCGGTGGTTCCTTGTTGTTGGTATGGCTTTTTGGAGGAGATATCAACTTAATGACAGGTATTGGTATTGTAGTTATGAGCGGAATTGTAATAAACGATAGTATTTTAAAAATACACACCATGAATCAGTTAAAAAAGCAAGGTTTAAGCATCGACAAAGCAATTGAAGAAGGTGGGAAGCAGCGACTAAAACCTATTTTAATGACCTCGATTACCAGTATTTTAGCCTTATTGCCTTTTCTGTTTATTGAAGGGCTGGGAGCAGACCTACAAAAACCTTTGGCTTTGGCAGTAATTGGTGGTTTGCTGGTGGGAACTTTTATTTCCCTTTACTTTTTACCGATACTCTATAAGTGGTTCACAAGAAAATGATATTTTACTCCAAGTAACTTTCGATAGCCAGCGCATAACTTTTTAGTCCAAAGCCAGTAATTACCCCCAAAACATTGGGCGATATAAACGATTGCTTTCTAAAATCTTCGCGCGCAAAAGTGTTTGAAATATGCACTTCAACTACAGGTGTTTCTATGGCTTTTATGGTGTCTGCAATAGCAATTGAGGTATGCGTGTAAGCTGCCGCATTCAAAATAATGCCGTCTACGTTTTCATCAGCTTCTTGCAATTCTGAAATTAATTCTCCTTCGTTATTCGATTGAAAATAAGATAATTCTACCGTTTTATATGCAAATTGTAATTCAGTAAAATAATCCTTAAACGTCATTTTACCGTAAAATTCTGGTTCTCTTTTTCCTAACAAATTTAAATTGGGTCCGTTGATAATATGCAGCTTCATTTGTTATGATTTTTATACTTCATAAAATTACACATTTATTCTGTACTTCAGAATTTCCTTGTGCAAAATGATTTATTTTTACCCTATGAATTGGAATCAAGCCATAAAAGAATTTACGACTTATCTAAAAATTGAACGCGGGCTGTCCCAAAATTCAATCGACAGCTACACTTTAGACATTCAAAAACTGATAAAGTTTTTAGCAGAAAGCAATTCAAAAGAAACACCAATTGCGGTTGAAGAGGAAACGGTAAAAGATTTTGTGTATCAGCTTTCTAAAGTGGTAAACGAGCGTTCGCAAGCTCGAATTATTTCAGGCTTGAAAAGTTTTTTTGAATTTTTAGTTTTTGAAGATTTACGAAAATCTAATCCGATGGAATTAGTAGAATCTCCTAAAATAGGAAGAAAATTACCCGAAACCTTAAGCACTTCAGAAATTGATGCAATGGTGAAAGCTATCGATTTGGTGCATCCTCAAGGCGAAAGAAATCGCGCTATTATCGAAACCTTGTACGGTTGCGGTTTGCGTGTAAGCGAATTGATTAACCTACGAATTTCAGACTTGTTTTTTGATGAATCGTTTATTAGCGTAACAGGAAAAGGGGATAAGCAGCGTTTTGTTCCAATTGGTAAATACACCCAAAAATTCATCACAATTTATCGCGATCAAGTTCGTGTTCATCAACCAATTCACGATAATTTCAGCGATATTTTATTTTTAAATCGAAGAGGGAAACAGCTTACGCGAGCTATGATTTTTACGCTGGTTCGGCAGTTAGCAAAAGAAGCCAATATTCAAAAAAAAGTAAGTCCGCACACTTTTCGGCATTCATTTGCTACCCATTTGCTAGAAAACGGAGCTGATTTGCGTGCTATACAACAAATGCTCGGACACGAAAGTATTACGACCACAGAAGTTTATATGCACTTGGACCGATCTTACTTAAAAGAAGTGGTGCATAAATACCATCCTTGGGCAAATTCTTGACGAGGTTAAAATCATATTAAATTCTAATAATGTGAAATTGTTTTGTGTTTGTTTTTTTAATTTCAATCCAAAATAATATTAAGCTATGAAAAAATTAACATTCAGTAAGGATGATCAAATGCCTGTAATTGGTTTAGGAACGTGGAAATCTAAACCCGGAAAAGTGAAAGATGCAGTGATTTCTGCTTTAGAAACTGGCTACAGACATATCGATTGTGCTGCAGTTTATAACAATGAAAAAGAAGTAGGAGAGGCTTTTGCTGAAGTATTTTCGAAGGGAGAAATCAATCGTAAAGATGTTTGGATAACTTCAAAATTATGGAATAATGCGCATAAGAAAGAAGATGTAATTCCAGCTATAAAACAAACTCTATCAGACTTACAACTCGATTATTTGGATCTTTATTTAATTCATTGGCCAGTTGCGTTTCGACCAGACTTAGAAGGTTTTCCTGAAAGTAACGACGATTTTCTATCGCTAGAAGAAGTTCCGATTATTGAAACTTGGAACGCAATGCTTGAAGCTAAAAAACAAGGATTGGTTAAACATATTGGAGTCTCTAATTTTAGTCAAAAGAAATTGCAAGATTTGTTAGACAAATCCGATGATGCGCCCGAAATGAATCAAGTTGAATTGCATCCATATTTGCAGCAAGATGATTTATTAGATTTTTGTCAGCAGAATAAGATTCACTTAACGGCGTATTCGCCTTTAGGAAGCGGCGATCGTTCGCAGGAGATGAAAGCAGATAATGAACCTTCATTGTTAGAAAATAAGGTAGTCAACCAAATTGCTGAAAAGCGAAATGCTACTCCCGCTCAAGTTTTAATACAATGGTCGGTTAAACGCGGAACAGCAGTTATTCCAAAATCGACTAACCCAGATCGAATTGCACAGAATTTAGCCAGCGCCGAAGTTGATTTAACCGATGAAGATATGCAAGAATTGAAAGATTTAGATAGGCATTTCAGGTATGTAAATGGCAAGTTTTTTGAAACTTCAGATGGAAAATATAGCAATATTTATGACGAATAAATGCTGTTGAAACTGTTTTTAGCTAACAATAAAAGAAGTCTTGAAAAAATAAATTTTCAAGACTTCTTTCTTTTAACTTCAAAAAGTTGATTAAGCTTTTTTAGGAATATTTTTAAGTACTTCTAGCGTAAGGTTCCAGAATTTTTGAGTAGAAGAAATACTAGCTCTTTCATCTGGAGAATGAGCACCACGGATGGTTGGCCCGAAAGAAATCATATCCATTTTAGGATAATGACTGCCTAAAATTCCGCATTCTAATCCTGCGTGGCAAGCAGCAATATTGGCTTGATTACCAACGTGATTTTGGTATACTTTATCTAAAACTTTCAAAATATCGGAGTCAGGATTTGGCGCCCAACCAGGATAATCGCCAGAAAAAACAACTTCGAAACCAGCCAATTCAAAAGCAGAACGAATTGAATTTCCTAAATCCCATTTATTCGAATCTACCGATGAACGCGTTAAGCAAAGGATTTCAATTTCGCCATTTCCTACGCTAACTTTAGCAATATTGTTGGAGGTTTCTACTAAGCCGTCAATATCTGGACTCATTCGGTAAACGCCGTTATGCGTTGCGTAAACAGCTTTTAGCAAAGCTTCTTGAACGCCGAGCTCCATCACCATTTCAGGAAGTTCTGTCGCTTCAATAGCTAATTCAATAGTTGGCTCAAGACTTAGAAATTCTGTTTTTATTTCTTCAAAAAGTGATTTTGTTTCTGCTAAAAAAGCTTCTTCACTTACTTGATCGATTACAATAATTGCTACACTTTCACGCGGAATGGCATTGCGTAATCCGCCGCCTTCGATGCTATGAATGCGTAAACCGAAATTGGTAAAGGCATCAAAAAGCAAGCGATTCATAAGTTTGTTGGCATTGCCTAAACCTTTGATAATATCCATTCCAGAATGACCGCCTTGTAATCCGTTTAATGTGATTTTGTAAGCTCTAGTTTTGCTAGGTGTTTCTTCCTGTTTGTAGTTTCTTTTAGCTGAAATATCAACTCCACCAGCACAACCAATACCGATTTCATCATCTTCTTCGGTATCTAAATTCAAAAGAATTTCACCTTCTAAAATCGTGTTATCGAGTTTTTTAGCTCCCGTCATTCCAGTTTCTTCATCTACTGTAAATAAAGCTTCAATTGCTGGATGTTCAATTTCGTTGCTTTCTAAAATAGCCATAATTGTAGCAACACCAAGACCGTTATCAGCGCCGAGTGTAGTTCCTTTTGCACGAACCCAATCGCCATCTACATACATTTCAATTCCTTGGTTTTCAAAATCAAAATCGGTATCGTTATTTTTTTGATGAACCATATCCAAATGCGATTGTAGAACAACCGTTTTTCGGTTTTCATAAGCTTTTGTTGCTGGCTTTTTGATAACCACATTTCCGATTTTATCCGTAAGTGTTTCTAATCCTAATTGCTTACCAAAATCTTTCATAAATTCGATGACGCGTTCTTCTTTTTTAGAAGGACGAGGCACTGCATTTAGATCGGCAAAATTTTTCCAAATTGCTTTTGGTTCAAGGTTTTTTATCGCTTCATTCATAGTTTATATTTTAGAATGGCGAAAATACAAAATTCAATTTGAAGGACTAATTTTTAGTTCGATAGGATTATGGTGCTAAGATTTGAAAAGCAGCAAAAGGGAGGTTTCTTAAAATCCAAAATAGTAAAATTACGCCTACAATAACCCAAGCCGTTGCAGGATGGTATAATAAGTTTTTTGATGTTGTTACTTTTTGAAAAAGGGCAAAACTCAATTGATAGAGTTTATGGAAAAGCAGTAAAAAAAGCAAAATCATTAGGAAATTATGTTGCAATCCTTGCCAGATATTTCCTTGCAAAAATGCGTGAATTGCACGTTGACTTCCACAGCCAGGACAATGCAAACCAGTAATAAGATGAAAAGGACATTTTGGGAATAAAGCAATTTCAGAAGGATTGAATTTGGTGTAAATAATCAAAAATAGTACACCCAAAAATCCGCCGCTAATAATTAATAACCATTGTATTTTGCTGATTTTCATTCTCCCAGAATTTTGTCAACTAGCTTGCTTAACCCAAACCACCTAACATTATTTCCTTTTCTAAGTTCAACGATGGTTACGATGCTAAATCCAAAATCAATTAGGTTGATAAGCAACACCAAAACTAGGTAATGCCAAAAATACGCAAAAGCAATTTGTTCTTGAACAATACTTTTGATGATTAAAATATAAAGCGGGACATTGAATAAAAGCAGAAAAATTTGTGAAAACAAAGCTTGATGGCAGTGCCATTTTACAAATTTACTGTCCTTAAGTGTAAGTAAAAAATAGAGTAGGCTAGCAAAGACCCCTAAAAACAAAATGGGAAAACCAATGGATAAAACCACAATCGAAACCAAGTAAGCATTAGATGCTTTCTCGGTTTCGTCGGGTCTAACACTGTTTTTAGTGGCTAGAATCTGAATCATACTTAGCTAAATTGTAGCACTTTTTCGTAATTCTTTTTTCTGGTTTCTCCCATAATTAAAAACCAGTCAACAATAGTCCATACGCCAAGTCCGCCGCAAGTAATTAGCTTTATGATGCCAAGTCCAACATCGCCGATTAATATTCGGTCGACACCAAAACCGCCAACTAAAATTGAAACAATTAAGATGGTTGTTGGGTTTTTAAGGTTTAAGCTTTGTAAGACTTGAAACTTAGAGTTGTCTAAACTTTTTAAGCGTTGTTGTAATTCGCTTACGTGATGACTTTCGAAATAACTTCCGTAAGTCATAAAAAACATATCAATTTTACTTTCTTCCATAACTATTATTTGTTCATTTCTTGTAGTTCTTGTTGACGCTCTGCTTCTCTCATTGCTTCTTCAAAAATTTCATTGAAGTTGTCGCCTAACACATAAAAAGCATATACAAAATAAGCAATTCCTGCAATTAAAGAAACAGCAACCGCTACAATCCAAAAAATCATAGCTTTTTTAGCCGAATTTTTTGCTCCTTCATAATCTCCTTGGTCATATTTAGAGTTAACCTGCGAAGCAAAAATTATACTAACAATACCAATTGGATTGCAGCATAAAATCGTAGATAAAATCCCTAAAACAAGGTGATTAAACGGCCGAGGTGGTTGGGGTGTGGTTTGATTAGTCATTTCTATTAGTTTTTAATTTTTTGTAAAAAAAAGCAAAAAAATCAATAAACTAAAATTTAAGTTAACTTTTTTGTTTACTAATTCCAATCAAATTGCTAGCGGTATAGGCTTATACTTTCTTACATTTGTTTTTTAAAACAAGCTTGCTTATGATTAATGTTAAACAACAAACTATTTTTACGCTTTTAATTATTGTTGGAGCTGGTTTACTTATCTATGATTTAATTGCAGAAACTGAAATTGTTTACCTCAAAATTGCAGGTTTAGTTTTGCTAATGCTGGGTTTGTATATGTCTACTCGTCAATGGGTGGATGATAACAAAAAAGGAGATGATTCAGAAGAAGAGGAAAATAAGTAAGACAGTTTTAGTTGAATTTTAATAATGCAAAAGTTGTTTAAAATAGGAGATAAAATTGAATGGATTGACGATTTGATGACGGGACAAATTACTGCCATTAACGATGATAAAACACTTCATATTGAAACAGATGAAGGCTTTGTAGTTCAAGCAAATCCTTCTGAAGTGATTAAAATTCCTAACAACGACACTATTTCTGTCGATTTTGATGAACTTGAAAAACAGCGTCAGATTGATGAGGAATTAATGCGTAAGAAAAAATCGGTTAAACGTCCAAAAGATCGAAAACAACCACCACTAGAAGTAGATTTACATATTCACGAATTAGTTGAAAATACCAGAGGACTAAGCAATTTCGATATGCTCAATCGTCAGCTCGACACGGCAAGACACAAACTCGAGTTCGCTATAAAAAAACGAATTAAACGCGTTGTTTTTATTCACGGAGTAGGCGAGGGCGTTCTTAAAGCAGAGCTTGAAACAATGTTAAGACGCTACGATAATGTCGATTTTTATGCAGCCAGTTTCAAAGAATATGGTTATGGCGCTACCGAAGTCTATATTTATGAAAATTACTAGTCAATTTGCATTTTCACATTATAATCAGCTGTAAGCGATTCATATTTTTCTTTAGCAAAATCAAATTGTTCAAAAGATTTTACTTTTTGGCGATGTAGTTTTATTCGCTTTATACTTTTTAGAAATCGTCGTAAATCATCTTTGTTTTTTAAAATAAGCCCTGGAACACGAGTCGATTTTCCATCGCTGTCTTTTGCTACCATTGTAAAATAAGAAGAATTACAATGCTTTACTTTGCCGGTTTGTATATTTTCAGCTTCAACCCGAACACCAACAACCATCGAAGTTTTACCAACAAAATTGATGCTCGATTTTAGCGTAAGCAACTCCCCAACTTCGACTGGATTTAAAAAATCTACTCTGTCTACGCTTGCCGTAACACAGTAGTTTTCTGAATGTTTTGAAGCGCAAGCAAATGCTACCTGATCCAGCAAGGATAAAATAAATCCACCGTGAATTTTTCCATTAAAATTTGAATGCGAAGGCAACATTAATTGGGATATAATAACGCTTGTTTCTGAACTATGTTTGAATTTACTATTCATATTATTCCTCATTTTTAGTAGCTTTACTAAGCAAAGTTGGATTGATTTGTTTTTTGGTACTTACGCCTAAAGCTTTTAAAGCTTCAATTTCTTTGATTAAATTTTGCTTGCCGGTTAACTTTTTCATAGCTGAATCATAAACTCCTTGAGTTGATTTTATTCGGTCGCCAAGCGAGTTGAGTTCATCTACTAAATTAGCAAATTTATCGTATAACTTTCCTGCGTGTTGCGCAATTTCTAAAGCATTTTGTTGTTGTTTTTCATTCTTCCAAAGCATATCAACTGTTCGTAAAGTTGAAAGAAGCGTAGTTGGACTGACCAAAAGAATATTTTCTTGAAATGCTGAAAAAAAGAAATTTGGATGTTCGCTTTGCGCCAGGTGTAATGCAGCTTCTATGGGAATAAACATCAAAATAAAATCAGGAGAATCGGTGCTTAAATCTTGATAGTTTTTGGCTTTCAATTCTTTGAGATGATTTTCTACCGATTTGATGTGTTCTGATAAAAACTTTTTTTGCGCCACAACATCTACAGCATTACTGTATTTTTCATAAGCAGTTAAGCTAACTTTTGCATCGATAATCATCTTTTTTTCATTGGGTAAATTGATGATTACATCTGGATAATAGTGTTTTCCATCTTCGGTTTTAAAACTTTCTTGCAACTCATATTCGCGGCCTTCGGCTAATCCAGATTTTTCCAATACTCGTTTTAAAATCAATTCGCCCCAATTGCCTTGTGTTTTAGCTTCTCCTTTTAAAGCTTTGGTTAAATTTTGTGCTTCTTTAGAAATGCGAAGGTTTTGTTCATTTAAATCTTTAAGTTGCTGCCCTAACTCCGAATGCCCTTTTATAAAACTCTCTTTCGTTTTTTCGACCTTATTTTCAAAAGCTAGAATGCGCTCCTTTAGCGGTTCTAAAATTTGCTGCATGTTATTTTTGTTAACGTCGGTAAACTTTTCTGATTTTTGATCGAGTATGCGTTGCGCTAAATTTTCAAATTCTTGGGTAAATTTTTCTTGCAGTTGTACAATTTCACCTTTTTGATCGGTTAATTTCTGCTGAAGATTTTTCAATTCATTTGTTGAAACTGCTAATTCATTGCTCATCATTTCCTTTTCAGCAAACATTTTTTCTTTAACAGCTTGTAGGTTTTTTATTTCTTCAGTCTGATGTTGAATTAGATTTTCTTGTTGCTGATAACGCTCTTTCCAGATATTATCATTGGTTTCTATCTGTTGCCGATTCATTTTTTTACTGATAAAATAGCCAGCAAAAAGACTGATAAAAACCGCAGCTATAAGGGCAAATTCCATAACAAATGTTTGTTTAAATATAAGCTAAAACGACTACAATTCTGTGTTGAGTTGTAACAATTCTTCAATATAATTACGTTGATTAGATAGTCGTGGAATTTTATGTTGCCCGCCTAATTTATCGTTGTTTTTCAACCACTGATGAAATAATCTAGGTTTCGCAATGTGCAACTGCAGTTGATTTAGCGTCATATTATTGTATCGCTTAGCTTCATAATCGCTATTTACTTCTTGAAGAAATAAATCTAAGCTTTGTGCAAAATAATTTTTGTTTTCGGGGGGTGTTTTAAACTCAATGATCCATTCGTGAGCACCTTTTTCTTTTCCTTGCATAAAAATCGGTGCGGCGGTATAATCAATTACTTCTGCTTGGTGTTTTTCGCAGGCTTTTTTAAGTGCATTTTCAGCGTTTTCAATAATAAGTTCTTCGCCAAATACATTGATATGGTGTTTGGTTCGCCCTGTAATCTTTATTCGGTATGGATCGGTAGAAACAAATCTAACTGTATCACCAATCATATAACGCCACAAACCAGCATTAGAAGTAATGACAATAGCATAGTTTTTTCCAGTTTCAACTTCAGCTAGCGGAATTGTTTTTTGATAAGAATTACCAAAAGTTTCCATAGGAATAAATTCGTAAAAAATACCGTAATCCAGCATCAGTAACAATTCAGATGAATCGTTTTGATCTTGGGCAGCAAAAAATCCTTCAGAAGCATTATAAATCTCGTAGTAGCGAAAATTTTTATCAGGAATAATTTGTTGATATTGATGACGATAAGGCTCAAAGCTTACGCCACCATGAAAATAGACTTCCAAATCTGGCCATACTTCTTGAATATTGGTTTTTTGTGTTTTCTCGAGTACATTATTTAGTAAAACTAGCATCCAAGATGGAACACCGGCTAAGGAAGTTACGTTTTCTTTAATGGTTTCGTTTACAATAGCATCCATCTTGGTTTCCCAATCGTTCATCAATGAAACTTCATTACTAGGCGTGCTGCTATAGGTTGCCCAAAATGGCATATTATCAATTATTAAAGCTGATAAATCTCCAAAGGAAGTGCCGTTTTCTCGATAAATTTCTTTGCTGCCACCTAAGCGCAAACTTTTGCCCGTAAATAAAGAAGCTTCGGGATTGTTGTTTAAGTACATGCACAACAAATCTTTTCCAGCTTTAAAGTGGCAATCTTCCAAAGATTCTTGACTCACTGGTATAAATTTACTTTTAGCATTTGTTGTTCCGCTCGATTTAGCAAACATTTTTATAGGCGTGGGCCAAGTAAGATTGTTTTCTCCTAAGCGAGAGCGCTCAATTGTTTCTTCGATATCTTCATAAGTTTGTATCGGTAGTTTTTCAGCAAAATCGCGGTAGTTTTTAATCGATTTAAAATCGTATTTTTTTCCTATAATGGTGTTTTTTGCTTTATGAATTAAATTGATAAGCAATTCATTTTGCACTTCATTTGGGTATTTTAAGAAAAGCTCCATTTGATGGATGCGTTTTTTTAAAAACCATGAAGCAATAGAATTTACGATTGGTATAGGCATTTATTCGTATATTTTTTACGATTTTTACAAATGTAAAAAAACAACTTTAATTTTAATTATCCAAAGCAAATGGCTACACGATACCAAGGTGTGTTAAAAAAGATGCGGACAGAATTTTCAGACCCTATCAATTACTATTTAGATTTTGAAACCGATTTTTTGCATATCAATCAATTGATAAACAAAGAAATTGAACTTAAATTTGAATCTTATCAATGCTTGAACTGCGAAAAAAATAAAAAGATTTTTCGACAAGGTTTTTGTTATGATTGTTTCCAAGAAACGCCGCGTGCCGGCGATTGGATTATGAAACCGGAGTTGAGTACTGCCCATTTGGACCAAGAAGACCGCGATTTGGAATATGAAAAAAAGGTACAATTGCAGCCACATATTGTGTATTTGGCTAATTCTAGCAATATAAAAGTTGGGGTTACCCGAAAATCTCAAGTACCTACTCGTTGGATAGATCAAGGAGCACACGAAGCTATCGAAATTTTGGAAGTGCCTAATCGTTACTTAGCCGGAATTGCAGAAGTTGCGCTAAAAGAACATATTGCCGATAAAACCAATTGGCGAAAAATGCTCAAAAATGATATAGATGATGAGAATTTGGAAGAAATTAGAGATCGGTTAAAAACCTACATTCCTGAAGAAGCAAAGGAATATTTTATAGCTTCTAATAAAGAAACGCAAATCAATTTTCCTGTAGAGCAATACCCTAAAAAACTAAAAAGCTTAAATTTAGAAAAATCGCCTGTTTATAAAGGTTTGTTGAAAGGAATAAAAGGGCAATACCTTATTTTTGAAGATAATACGGTTTTTAATGTTAGAAATTCAGAAGGTTTTGTAGTGCAATTGAGTGTTTTTTTGACGGAAGAAAAAGCTAGCTAAAAGTTTAAATTTGTACAATAAAAAAAGCTGCATTTGGAAAAATGCAGCTTTTTTTATGAAGAGAATCCTTTTTAATATAAAAGAATTATAGGTTTTCTTTTTCTCTTAAAGACTGGATGTATTGTGCTTTTTTAAGCTGCTGTCTTTTTAATACAGAAGGCTTTTTAAACTCCTTTTTGTCTCTAAGGGTTTGTAAAACTTTAGTGTCGCGAAATTTTCTTTTTAAGCGTTTTAAAGCGCGATCAATTTTTTCTCCGTCTTTAACTTTTACTACTAGCATATAAGTATTTGTATTTGTGCGTTCTAAATATTTCGTTTTTTCGAGTTGCAAATATAAAAAATAATTTACTGTATTAAAGATTTTTTGCAAATTATTTTTTATCCTTTCCAAGCAAACCTCCTAAGATATTTCCGACTTCTTCTTTAACTTGATCTTCGGTACTTTTTTTATCGTTATCGTCTTTGTTTTTATCGCCTTTTCCACCTCCTAAAAAGTCAGATACACGGTCTTTTACTTCGTCTTTTACTTTGTTTTTTGCATCTTCTTTCTGTTGGTCGATAATTTGTTTCGCCAAATCGTTTACAGCTCCTTTTAAGTTCATGTTTACTTTCGGGTTCTTAAAAGTTCC
>JBNJHC010000004.1:0-152773 GCA_051748125.1 Bacteroidota bacterium | reverse complement strand
TTCTAAATTGCTTTCATTGATTGGATTATTACCATCGCCATCGTCATTTACGCGAACAATGATTTGGGTGGAAAGCGGAACATCATCAGGAATGGTAACTATTGTATTTAAATTAAGAGACCCTCCAACATCAATAGAATTTGTAGTAAATTCAGTTGTTAAAAGTATTTCGTCGTCATCTTCATTTAGGACAAAAAAGGAGATAGGTACATTACTAGGTAAGGTAGAAGTGGCATTAGCATTGAGCACCTCAAAATCAATATTCAAATCCTTGTTGTCGCAAACTGCTTCATCATTTATTTGGGCTATTTCTACTGTGGCATCGGGTAATTCTGTACTGATACGCGTAACAAAATTATGTAAAATTACCCCGTCTTGACCAGAAGTGATTTTCACATCAATACTGGTGTCGCCTATCTCAAGAATATCATCATCTAATTCAAAAAAATCTAAATCCATATTCCATAATTCATCACTTCCCGTCCAGGAATTGGTGTTGTTAAAAATGTTATTGGGCGGATTTAAAGGAGGATTTCCTAAAATAACATCATTCACTTGTAATGTTTCATCAACAGCGATAAAATCATCGCCTTCCCAAGCAATAAAACCGATTGAAGAATCAGTGGTTTCTGTGACATTTAAATTATCTAATTCAAATTCAATTTCTGGGCTTCCTGTACCTACAAAATCATAACCATTGTATACATTCAATTGGACAGGATCTAAGCTCTCATCCTCATAAATAATCACAATTGCCCAGCCTAAATGATTAAACTGAGCTGTACATATGTCTGGTAAATTAACCAAATCTTGTGTTATATCAACTCCCGAAAATTCATATTCTATGTTTCCGTTTTGTAAAACAAACTCGGATACGTTAGCGAATCCACCAAATGCTGGCAAATTTGAAAAACCTGTAGCTGAGGCAAGTATGTTAAATTCAACTTCAGCTTGAAATTCCGTTCCGTTTAACTCAGCGGTATAATAATCAGGATTTTCGATGTCGCCTGATCCTGACCAATACAAATAGGCAGCTACAACCTCTTGATCTTCCTCTAAATCTAATGATGCAGAACTAGCAGTTAAAGCTTCGCAAGTTAATGGAAAAGTGTTTTCTCCCACATTCATGGTATTCCCAATCATTTTGAAGTTATAACTGCCATTATGTTGACTGTATAGCTCAAAATCTTGGTTTTGGGCATAAAAAGAATTTATGCATAATAATGTAAAGAAAAGAAGCTTATAATAAAGTTTCTTCATACTAAATTCAGATTTTTTAGAATAACAAAACTAATTATTTTAGTTTTAATTAAATATAAAAAACAAGCTTTTCCTGTTCTTACTTATGCAAAAGCTACAGCGTTAAAGTGAAATAAATTGTAAGTCTGAGTTAGTAACAACACACATTTAACTTAAAACACTCACAATCAATATGTTTAAAATAAATTAATTAGTAGTCTTCACCAACAAACTAAAAATCTTTAGAAGGAAAAACATTGACTATAAACAATAGGTAGGTTGCTGTTTTTGAGAAGAAAATACAGCGAGCTTATTTACTATTCCAGCTTTCCAAGCAAGCAAGTCTTACAAAGTAGCCGTAGTTTATAAAATTTCTTCTTCAGCTTCTTTACAGTTAATGTACATTAATACAATAAATAATGTACATTACTTCTCTAACTAATGTACATTATTTTTTAAAACTTCAGTAGGTTTTTGGTGAAAGTAGGAGAGCTTGAGGGTGTAAGTTGGGGTAAGAGCATGACACAAATGCTTCTTTAAATTAGAGCCAACTAATCAATTTGGGGTGAACTTAACTGTTACTACGGATAATTTTAATCAGCTCATCTTTCTGCAAAACACCGCTTTGTCGCATAATTGCATCGGATGCGTTGCGTTCTAGCTGCTTGAAGTCATTAGATAAACAGTTATTCCTAAAAAAAATAACAACGAAGCTAAAAGAATGTTTAAAAATCATATATTTAGACTCAAATTAGAACAACGAAAAATAGCAGCTAACTATTACAACTCTTGGAAATTTACGGGTAAAGAACTCGATGAAGAAACTGGGTTTTACTACTTTGGCGCTCGTTATTACCAACCTAAATGGAGTATTTGGTTGAGTGTGGATCCGTTGGCGGAGAAGTATTCTTCTTGGAGTTCATATAATTACACAATGAATAATCCTATTAATTTAATAGATCCTGATGGGAAAAGAGTTTGCCCTCCTGGAGTTGATTGTGATAATCCATTAATAGAATTATACTATTCAATTAAAGAAACATTAGAACACAGCAAAAGAAGGCGCAAAAAGGATAAAGAAAGGATGAAAAGTGATATTAAGAAGGCAAAAAATAAAGTAGGTGAAGGCTTGTCAAATTTATCATCTATGTTATCCAAGCTAGAAATCAACCTACCAGGAGGATTAATGTTATCAAAAGATAAAGGTGCTGCACAAGGTGATTCAGAATTAATTCGAGAAGGAGGGAGGATATCAGGTGATGAAGAAAATGGTGAATGGGTAGATATTTCAATTTTATTAAACGGTCCTTTTGTACCTGGTAAAGGTGTAATTATGAAAGGTAACAAATACAACAGAATGGCTAATAAAATTGATGATGTGGCAGAAGGAAGTAACAGGCTTAGAGAAGCTAATGAAAAAAGAAAAGATCAACAATCTAAAAGTGATAAAATTTTTAAGTGCAAAGCTTGTAGTAGAATAGGAAGAGACAGTATTTATAAAGTCAATAACGACGGGAAAATTGAGTTAAACATAAACCAGTTAGTTGACCCAGAAAATACTAGAAGCACACACTAAACATCAATTCCTTATGAATTCAAAAATAATAACACTTCTTTTATGGATAAGTTTAATATCTTGTAATTATCAAAATCCTGAAGATGGGAATTATATATATTCCTATAGAGAAAACGGAAAGGAACTTCATAAGTTAGAATTTATTGTAAAAAATAACGATACGATATTGCAAGGCGATTATTTAGTTTATGACGATAATGAAAACCTGATTTTTGCAGGAATATGTGTTGATAATCTTTTACACGGTTCGAGTGTGAGTTATTTTCCTAATGGAAATAAACAAACTGAAGGTGATTTTAAAAGAAATATGTTGGATGGGAACGTTGTCCATTACTATAATAATGATTCTGTTGAAAGTGAAAAAATAGAAATAATTGAAAATTACAGGGAAGATGTTCGTGTGCTAGGATATTATCATTTTAGGGAGAATTCATCAATCGATGAATACAAGTTTTATGACCATAAAGGAGAGCTTATCTATTCTGAATTTTATGATGAAGACGGAAATATATCTGAATCTGAAGGTAGGCTCGTACCAAACATTATTATAGGCAATAGCATTAAAAACAACAAATTAACTCTAAACGATGATTTAATAGTTCATATTTATTTCATCATCCCTCCCGATACCGACTATAGAGCATCAACCAGAATCGTTGGTTTGGATGAGGAATGGAATGAACTTCAAGAAATCAAAAAAGATGAAGTATACAACTACAAAAGAACCATCGATACTTTAGGAAAATTCAGATTCGAAATCAACTACCAAAACTCAAGAGATGACAAAGAATATATTAATGGTTTTGATTTTGAAGTGGTTTTATAAAAAAGCCAATCATTAAATATTTAATGATTGGCTTTTGAAGTGGGTCATACTGGATTCGAACCAGTGACTTCTACCCTGTCAAGGTAACACTCTAAACCAACTGAGTTAATGACCCTTTCTAAGAAACTAAAAAGCCTCAATTTTCATTGAGGCTTTGTGGGCGCGAAGGGATTCGAACCCCTGACCTTCTGGGTGTAAACCAGATGCTCTAAACCAACTGAGCTACGCGCCCTTGCGTGATTGCGAGTGCAAATATAAGGCTATATTTTGTTTCTCAAAATTATTTTTTCAGTTTTTTTGGTTCTTTTCATCGATTTCATTTCATCCTTTTGATTATCTGAAATTTAGCCTCAAAAAAAATTATAAGTTTTTTAAAACGTCTGCTACCACAAAGGTACTCCCGCCAATATAGATCAAATCCTTAGGCTTAGCTTTTGCCTTTACATAAGCCAAAGCTTCTATAGGTTGGTGTACAATTTCTCCAACTAACTTATATTGCATAGCAGCATTTTTTAAATCCTCTGCAGCTAAAGCACGCGGAATAGCTGGCTGGCAGAATATATAGTAAGCCTGTTTCGGCAACAAAGGTAAAATTGCAGCTAAATCTTTATCATTTACTACACCAAAAACAATCCATAATTGATCAAACGATTCTTTTTCTAACTGCTGAACAATATGTTGCAAACCAGCCGTGTTGTGTCCTGTATCACAAATTATTTTAGGCGATTGCTGAAGGACTTCCCACCTACCTCTTAACCCAGTATTTTGTTTCACTCGCTGAACGCCTTCTTGTATGTGAAGCTGATTGATCTGCCAGCCTTTTTGTTGTAAGATTTCTACAGATTGAAGGACTGTTTTTAAATTCATCAACTGGTAGTCAGGTAAATCATTAACTTGAATCGTGCTTAAATCCATTGTTTCTGAAAAATACATTTCAGTTTGATGAAGTTGAGCAAATTCAGTAAAAATCGGTTGGGTGATGTGGTTCTTTTCACCAATAACAACTGGCGTTTTGGGTTTTATAATCCCCGCTTTTTCCCTAGCTATAGCTGATAAATTATTTCCTAAAAAATGGGTGTGATCAAGTGAAATATTAGTGATAACAGAAAGTTCGGGTTGAATAATGTTGGTAGAATCTAACCTACCTCCCATTCCTACTTCTATAACCGCAATATCAACTTTTTGTTGGGCGAAAAAATCGAATGCTAAACCAACACTCATTTCAAAAAAAGAAAGCTGATTGGTTTCAAAAAAAGTTTTGTGAGACTGAACAAAATCAACTACATTTTTTGGTGGAATTGGTTGACCATTTATCCGAATACGCTCTCTAAAATCTACTAAGTGTGGAGAAGTGTACAATCCGACTTTATAGCCTGCTTCCATTAAAATTGAAGTCAAATAATGACTGGTAGATCCTTTTCCGTTGGTACCGCCAACGTGAATGCTTTTAAACTTTTTCTCTGGATTTTTTAAGTATTTAGCAAGTTGAATTGTATTGTTTAAATCTGCTTTGTAGGCGGATTTTCCTTGGCGTTGATACATTGGTAGTTGGGCAAAAAGCCAATCTAGCGTTTCAGAGTAATTCATAAATTCTGGAAATGGAAATTATTCAGACAAGCGGAACTCATAAGTAATGTAGCCTACTTGACGTGAAGGCGCATTGGTATCGTTGTTAAAATTGGTCTCACGCGCAGCTCTTTCGGCAGGTTCTAACAAACACCTACTCGAATTGGTCGTTCCTCGAACACCTGCTTTAGCACGAATTACTTCACCGTTTTGGTTTACTTCAATTCTAACCACAACGGTTCCCGTTTCGTTACATTCTTGCGTGTACTTTGTTTTGTTGAGGGCTTTTCTACCTCCAAGTTTATAGTTTCCATCCCCATCAAGACCAGTTCCCGTACCGTAATAAGACGATGCATCAGGATCGCCATCGGGATCGCCTTTGTCGCCAGGCGAATTATCATCTCCTTCGCTACCCTCTACTCCATCTTGTTCTTCATCAGAAAAAACATTACTCATGGCATCGGTAACATTTTGATCGGGTTGAGGATCAGGTTCTTCTTCCACTTGTTCTTCGGCTTCGTCGTTGGTTTCTTCAGGAGTTTCCTCCACTTCTTGTTCCGTTTCTTTTTCTTCCTCTTCTGGTTCTTCTTCGGGAGTTTCTTTCTCTTCCTCTTCCTCTTCAATAACAGGAGCATCTTCACTGTCTTGAGTAACCACATCCTCGGTTACGGTTTCTTCAGAAGAAGTAGTTTCGGTTTCTTGAGGAGCTGATTCTGGAATATTTTCTTGCGGTGAAGACGCCACAGGTTCTTCTGTCTGCACATCGCCAGCACCAGTTTCAGTAGTTCCAAAATTAACGGCAATTCCACTTTCAGGTGGCGGGTCTAAATATTTCAAGCCACTTAAAAACAGAATCAACACAAGCAAAATATAAATAATGCTTGTAATGATAAAAGACCGTTTTTCGTGTTTGGTGCTGAACATTTTAATTCGGTTTTACCGCTAGGATTACTTTAAATCTGTTTTTGTTGGCAATATCCATTACATAAACCGCATTATCGATAGATACATTTTGTTCTGCTCTAAGAATAATGGTTGGTTCTTCTACTCCTTTTAATTGTGATTTTAACGTGGATTCTAAGCTGTTTTTGTTCACTTTTTGATCGTTTACATAATATTCTAATTGGTCATTTATACTAACAGAAACATTATGCTGATTGGTTGATTTACCCTTTGCTTTAGGTAAAATCAAATCCAGCGCTTCGGGAGTAATTACTGGCGAGGTTAGCATAAAAAACACCAATAACAGAAACACAATGTCTGTCATTGAAGACATACTAAACTCAGGACTAACTTTATTTCTTCCTCTTAAATTCATATTAAGTAGGTTCGTTTAACAAGTCTAAAAACTCAACAGCTGTAGCTTCCATTTGATGTACTACTTTATCGGTTTTTACCACTAAGTGGTTGTAGCCAATATACGCAATAATACCGACAATTAAACCGCAAACGGTGGTTGTCATAGCGGTATAAATTCCTTCTGCCAAGGATCCCATTTCTGCTTGACCACTACTTGTGGCTAATTCATGAAATGCCAAAACCATACCAATTACAGTTCCTAAGAAACCTATCATTGGTGCGGCACCTGCGATAGTTGCCAAGATAGAAACGTTTTTTTCTAATTTATACACTTCTAATCGACCGGCGTTTTCGATGGCTGTGTTGATATCTTCCAGTGGGCTTCCAATTCTTGAAATTCCTTTTGCTGTTAATCTTGCCACAGGTGAATTTTCCTGAGCACAACGAACTTTAGCCGATTCAATATTTCCGTTAGAAACAGCATCTCTAATTTGAGACATGAAGTTTTTATCGGTTTTAGACGCAGCTTTTATAGCAAAGAGCCGTTCAAAATAAATATACATCGCCGCAAAAAGCAAGACGCCGAGTATGATTATTATAACTGTTCCGCCAGTTCCGCCGCTAAATAATAAGTCGATTAATGAAAGTGTTTTTTCTTCAACCACTTCTTCTGCACCTTCTGTATTAGTTGCATCTTGGAAAAATGTAAGCATATCTGATTTTTGTTTCTACAAAGTTAATAACGCTAAAATAAGCAATAAATTTTATGAACAAACTTTTTTCATATTAAGCATAGAAAAACTGTTCAATGATAATGAATACGCCAGCACCGGCTAAAAAACCAACTAAGGCTAACCAAGCTATTCGTTTAAGATACCAAATGAAATCGATTCTTTCCATGCCCATTGCAGCAACACCTGCAGCTGAGCCAATTACAAGTAAACTTCCTCCTGTTCCTGCTGAATAAGCGATAAAATGCCATATTGGGTGATCCATTTCAAAGGTGTACATTCCCATTGCAGCGGCTACCATTGGTACGTTGTCAATCAAAGAAGATAGCGCTCCTAATAGCAAAACCACGATATCCATATTAGGAATAGCAATTGAAATAGATTCTGCTGCGTAGCGTAAGGTTCCGACACTTTCGCCACCAACTGATCCATAAACAAGACTTTCTAAAGCACCGACTGCAAGTAAAATCCCAAGAAAAAATAAAATACTAGAAAACTCGATTCGGGATAAAGCTTTATGGGTAGAATAACGGTGTTTTTGACTTCGAGGTAAATTCTTTTCAGGTTTTACATATTCAGAAACCAGCCAAACCACTCCTAAACTAAACATCATTCCTAAGTAAGGAGGCAAGCCTGTAATACCTTTAAAAATTGGAACAAAAGCAATAGCTGCCAATCCAACATAAAGCATTTTCTTACTGCTCAAAAGTTTTTGATTTTCGGTATCTGCTATGAGTTCTTTTCGAATAGCTTTTCCTTGAAAAGGTTTCATTCTTCCAACGATTAAGAAAGGAACAACAAAGCAAACTAAGGAAGGAATAATTAAATATTCAGCTAGTTTTAATGCGCTAACCTTACCACCAATCCATAACATAGTAGTAGTAACATCACCTATTGGCGACCAAGCTCCACCAGCATTGGCTGCTATAATAATCATTCCTGCAAACCACAAGCGATAACTACGTCTAACTAATATTTTCCTCAATAAAGTAATAAGAATAATAGTTGCGGTTAGGTTGTCAATAATTGCCGATAATGCAAAAGCAAGAATACCAAGCGTCCAAAGTAACCTTCTTTTGCTTTTTGTGGTAATTCCGTTTTTAATAATAGAAAAACCACGATGTAAGTCAATGATTTCTACAATAGTCATAGCACCAATCAAAAAAAACAAAATCTCTCCAGCAGCGCTAAAATGCTGGATGAGATTTTGTTTAAATCCTTCTTCTTGGTGATCGGGTGAGCCTAAGCCCATATCAAAAACATGACCGTGATGGTCTATTATAGACAACCAGCCTTCTGAAAATCCAAAAGCTAAAATTGCCCACATTAAAGTTCCCATCAACAATGCAGGAACAGCTTTGTCTAGTTTTAACGGATGCTCAAAAGTAATAGATAAGTATCCAAGCACAAAGACTGCAATTAAAATAGTAGCCATATCTTATGTTATACAAGTTGTTTTAATGAAAGTTCGAAAGCAGTTTTACTTATGTTTAATTTATTTTGATCAGCATCGTAGGTGTTTTGAATTGCATTTTTTATAGTAACTGAAGTATCATTAAAAATAGCTTCATCAGTCATTTGTACTTTCTTTTCCATAAAATAGGCAAACACTCTAGCCATACCGCAATTAGCAATAAAATCTGGTATTACACTAACTTTAGAATCGGTGTATTCCATAATCGGTCCAAAGAAAATTTCTTTGTCGGCAAAAGGTACATTTGCTCCACTAGAAATTACTTCCAAACCATTATCAATCATTGCATCTACTTGTTCTTTGGTAATTAATCGGGATGCAGCACAAGGCGTAAAAACCTCAGCTCCAATGCTCCATATTTTATTGTTTACCCCTTCAAAAGAAAGCATCTTGTTAGCTTTTAAAGTATTGCCATCTTTATTCAGGTAAAGCTCTTTAATTTCTTCAAAACTAAATCCATCTTCATTGATTAATCCTCCGACTCTATCAATAATACCAACAATTTTGGCTCCCATTCTAGATAAATAAAAGGCTGCTGCTGCACCTACATTTCCAAAACCTTGAACAATTGCTTTTTTGCCTTCAATACTTCCTCCGTAAGTTCCATAATAATGACGAGCTGCTTCTGCTACACCAAAACCAGTAATCATATCGGCTACAGTATATTTTCTAAGTAAATCTGGGGTGTATTCTGGATTTTCTAAAACTTTGATTACGCCATTTCGCAATTGACCGATGCGGTTAATTTTATCGGCTTCGCTAGGTTGAAAATGACCGTTAAAGACGCCTTCTTGTGGATGCCAAACACCGCAACTTTCGGTAATTGGGATTACTTCGTGAATTTCATCTACATTTAAATCGCCTCCAGTACCGTAATAACTTTTCAACAAAGGTGAAACAGCTTTATACCAACGTTCTAAAACGCCTTGCTTTCGCGGATCTTGAGGATCAAAGTTGATGCCTGATTTTGCACCGCCAATAGCAGGTCCTGAAACGGTAAATTTGACTTCCATTGTTTTGGCTAATGAAAGTACTTCATTTTTATCTAGACCTTTTCTCATTCGAGTTCCGCCGCCAGCGGCTCCTCCTCTTAGCGAGTTGATAACTACCCAGCCTTCTGCTTCGGTTTCGCTATCGTTCCAATGAAATACAATTTCTGGTGATTTGTTCTCGTATTTTTTGAGTAATTCCTTCATAAAAAAATATTTATTCGCTGTTCAGTAAATTGCGAACAAATATAATCATTGTATCGAGGTAGAGTTAACTTTTTCTTAATGAAGCATAAAAAAATTCAATCGAAAAAAAACATTTATCAGTCGTTTGTTATAAATAAAAACTATTAGTTAAGTTTTAGGTACTAAATTGCTTATCGATGCTTCATCGTCTGTAAGCTTCATGCCGCTTTCAATTTCAATAATCTTTTGACTGATGAGTTGTAGTTTTTCTAACTCTTCAATACTATTTACCTGCGACATGATGTAACTCTTCAATTCATTGATTTCCATAAGCTGTTTTTAAGTACAACCAAGAATCACTAAAGATATTGTTAGCTTAACAAAAGTTTAATTAGTCCCTGAAAAATTATTAATCGTAAATCTTTCCTGAACAATGATTTTTTGAAGCTCCAGTTACGCTAGCAAGTACATTAATTTCATTTTGAACGCGTAAAACTCCTAAGAAAGCAAAAATCAAGGCTTCTTTAAAATCGATTAAATTAGAATCAGGCAACACTAGTTGAGCTTTGGTTTGAACCGCCATCAATTCAATTAAATATTTATTGTAAGCTCCACCTCCCGTGACCAGTACTTTGTCGCTTTTTTGTAAGTTTCTAAATTGATTTGAAATCTGATCAGCAACGTGTTGTGTAAAAGTTGCAATAGCAGTTTCAGCCTTTATTTTTTTTGAATTGATTAGTGGAAAAACATATTTCTCCACCCATTCAATTCCAAGTGATTTTGGTCCTTTTTCCGTATAAAAGTCCAATTGATTGAGTGCTGTTAAAAGCGATGTATCTATCTTGGAATTTCGTGCAATGTTTCCTTCAGCATCATAAGCCAGCCCAAGTTGATTGGCGTAATGGTTTAAAGCTTTATTGACAGGACAAACATCAAAAGCCAAGCGTTTATTTTGCTTAGCCGTCGATAAATTTGCAAATCCGCCCAAGTTCAGGCAGAATGTATATTCGCTAAACAAAAGTTCATCACCAATAGGTACCAAGGGCGCTCCTTGCCCACCCAACTCAATATCTTGAACTCGAAAATCGCAAACTACTTTGGATTTTATTAGGCTCGCTAATTCAGGTAAATTTCCAATTTGTAGTGTAAAGTTTTTTTCTGGTTGGTGCCAAACTGTATGGCCGTGAGACGCCACAAAATCTAAGCGATTAATGCGGTGGTTTTTTCTAAAATCAATAATGGTTTCAGCTAATAATTCGGTGTAAGCAATATCGATTTTTTGCCCCGAATTTTCTGATTGCAAATGAGCTTTAGCTAACCTGTTTTTCCATTGGTTTGTATAAGGAATCGTCGCTGTTGAAATGATTTCAAAATTCCATTGCGTTGTATAATCAAAACGTACGTAGCACAAATCGATTCCATCTAAAGATGTACCCGACATCACGCCTATTACAAAAAAAGTTTTCATAGTTATGCAAATTAAAACGATAAAAAACCTGCCTATTTTGTTATGCTAAATCAATTCAAAAAAAACAGGAATCAGCAATTGCCAAAGCTAAACTTATACTTTCGTGAAAGCAAACATAAAAATACGCAGCTTACAATTCGCAATAAATAACGATTAAGTATATTTGCAACCTATTTTTAATTTTAAAGCAATCATTTAGATATGGATTTTAAATTTACAGAAGAACATGAGATGATACGCCAAGCGGCTCGAGATTTTGCAAAAAACGAGCTTTTACCTGGTGTTATAGAACGCGATAACAAGCAAGAATTCCCAAAAGAACAAGTTAAGAAAATGGGAGAACTTGGCTTTTTAGGGATGATGGCTTCTCCAGAATATGGTGGAGGCGGAATGGACACCGTTTCTTATGTGTTGGCTATGGAAGAACTTTCTAAAGTAGACGCTTCTGCATCTGTTGTGGTTTCTGTAAACAATTCATTGGTTTGCTGGGGATTAGACACTTACGGATCCCCTGAACAAAAAGAAAAATATTTAAGTAAACTTACCACAGGAGAATCGATTGGTGCTTTTTGTTTAAGCGAACCAGAAGCTGGTAGCGATGCAACTTCGCAAAAAACTACAGCTATTGATAAAGGCGATTATTATTTATTGAACGGTACTAAAAACTGGATTACCAACGGTAATTCTGCTGATTATTACCTCGTGATTGCCCAAACAGATCGTGAAAAAAAACACAAAGGTATAAATGCTTTTATAGTTGAAAAAGGCTGGGAAGGCTTTGAAGTAGGTCCTAAAGAAGACAAGATGGGAATTCGCGGTAGCGACACGCACACCCTTAACTTCAACGATGTAAAAGTTCCTAAAGAAAATCGCATTGGTGAAGATGGTTTTGGATTTAAATTTGCTATGAAAACTCTTTCTGGTGGTAGAATTGGTATCGCGGCTCAAGCTTTAGGTATTGCCTCTGGCGCTTATGAATTAGCTAGAGAATATGCTAAAACTAGAAAAACTTTTGGTACAGAAATTATGAATCACCAAGCTATTGCCTTCAAATTAGCTGATATGTATACCGAAATTGAAGCCGCTAGACATTTGGTTATGAAAGCAGCTTGCGATAAAGATAATGGCGAAAATTATGATTTAACAGGCGCCATGGCAAAACTTCACGCTTCAAGAACTGCTATGAATGCTGCTACTGAAGCAGTTCAGATTCACGGTGGAAATGGTTTTGTAAAAGAATATCACGTTGAGCGTTTGATGAGAGATGCTAAAATTACACAGATTTATGAAGGGACTTCTGAAATTCAGAAAATTGTAATCTCTCGATCTATTTTAAGAGATTAATTACATTTATATAACTTTTTAAAAAATACAGCCTAAACTAACGGGCTGTATTTTTTTATGCGTTGGTGCGATTCAACTTATAAATATCTCCTCGCCTGTCTTTAAGATTTCTTACACTTCCGTAATTATGTAATTCCCTTAGCAAATCTAAGTTTACATCAGCTATTAAAATCATTTCGGTATTTGGTGTGGTTTGTGCTTTTACACCTTCACTAGGAAAAGCAAAATCGGTTGGCGTAAAAACAGCCGATTGCGCATATTGAATATCCATATTATGTACGTTGGGTAAATTTCCAACATTTCCAGCAATGGCTACATAACATTCGTTTTCTACCGCTCGTGCTTGCGCACAAAGTTTTACTCTCGAAAACCCATTTTGTGTATCGGTTAAAAATGGTACAAATAAAATATCCATCCCTTCTAAAGACAAAATCCGAGAAAGTTCAGGAAACTCAACATCGTAACATATCAAAACGCCAATTTTTCCACAATCGGTATCTAAGACTTTAAAATTACTTCCGCCTTGCATTCCCCAAACTTTTGCTTCATCAGGTGTAACGTGTATTTTTTCGTAGCGCTCAATACTGCCATCTCTTCGGCATAAATAACCAACATTGAACAATTGGTCATCGATAAGTTCTGGCATACTTCCCGCAATAATATTGATGTTGTAAGCAATCGCCAACTCTGCCATTTTATTTTTTATGGGTAGGGTATATTTTGCTAATTCTCGAATAGCTTCCGGCTCGCTGAAGTGATTGTATTTTGCCATTAATGGCGCGTTAAAAAATTCAGGAAACAAGGCAAAATCAGATCGGTATCCCGATAAAGAAATAACAAAATACTCAACTTGATGCAAGAGTTCTTCCAGGTTTTGATAAGGTCGCATTTGCCATTGCACCAAACCTAAGCGCACTTCTGTTTTTTGAATGCTTGGCTTGGTAGTTCCTTTGGTATAATAAATATTATCCCATTGCAACAAAACCGCATATTCTTTGGAATCAGAATCGCCTTCTAAGTAATTTGATAACACCCGAACAGGTCTAAAATCGTTGGCTAATTGAAAATTTAGCACTGGATCTGCAATGCTTTTATCTTGAACTTTTTTGATGTATTCCTTCGGACTTATTTCTGAAGAATACTTGTGGTAGTTTGGAATTCGACCGCCAAAAACAATTCCTTTTAAATTGAGTTGTTCTGCGAGTTCTTTTCGGTAATCATACAGTCTCCTACCGAGTTTTAAACCACGAAATTCTTGTTTAATGATGATATCAATCCCATATAACATATCGCCATCAGGATGATGATTTTTGAATTGATTATCGCCTACAATTTCATCATAAGTATGGGTTTCAGAAACTTGATCATAATCAACTATAATAGCAAAAGCACAACCTGCCAACTGACCATCAACAAAAATAACAACTTGTCCTTCAGGAAAAATTTCAATTAATCGATCGAGTTCTTTTCGCTTCCAGTACAGATCGGTTTCTGCGCCGTAAATTTCAACAAAAACTTGTTTTAAGGCTTCAAAATCAGCAATCGACAAGTATTTGAGTTCGATTTTATGGGCTTCGTTAGCAGGATTTTCTGAGTTCATATAGCTTTACAAATAAGACTTACATTTCTAATAAATAGGCGAAAATTAGCGGTGCAACAATGGTTGCATCACTTTCAATAATAAATTTTGGCGTCTTGATATCAAGTTTTCCCCAAGTAATTTTTTCGTTGGGAACGGCACCAGAATACGAACCATAACTAGTGGTAGAATCTGAAATTTGACAGAAGTAACTCCAAAATGCTGTGTCCGTTTTTTCTAAATCTTGGTATAACATCGGTACTACACAAATCGGAAAATCGCCAGCAATTCCTCCTCCTATTTGAAAAAAACCAATTCCGTTATCCTTGGTATTTTGAGCATACCAATCGGCTAAAAATGCCATGTACTCAATTCCAGATTTCATTGTAGAAGCCTTGAGTTCTCCTTTGATTACATAACTAGCAAATATATTTCCTAAGGTAGAATCTTCCCATCCTGGAACAACAATAGGCAAGTTTTTTTCAGCAGCTGCGTACATCCAAGAATCCTTAAAATCGATTTCGTAGTATTCTTCTAATGCACCAGAAAGTAAGAGTTTGTACAAATATTCGTGTGGAAAATAGCGTTCGCCTTGAGCTTCAGCTTCTTTCCAAATTTTTACAATATGCTGCTGAATTCTTCTAAAAGCTTCCTCTTCAGGAATACAGGTATCAGTTACACGGTTCAAGCCTTTTTCTAATAAATCCCATTCCTCTTGCGGTGTTAAATCTCTGTAATTTGGAATGCGTTTGTAGTGCGAATGCGCGACCAAATTCATTACATCTTCTTCTAGGTTTGCTCCGGTACAAGAAATAATATGTACCTTATCTTGCCGAATCATTTCAGCAAAAATTTTCCCTAATTCGGCTGTACTCATTGCTCCTGCCAACGAAACCAACATTTTGTTTCCTTGCCGAAGTTGATCTTTATAAGCTTTGGCAGCATCAACTAAACTTGCAGCGTTAAAATGTAAAAAATACTTATCTATAAAATGGCTAATAGGTTGTTTCATTTGTATGTTTTTAGGTGATTTCATCTTCGTTTTCATCAATTAAAATTCGGTCGTTAAAGAATTTGTAGCTTAGCATTTTATAGTACAGTTTTGCCGCCAGAAAATCAGAAGATTTTTCTAATGGATTTGGGCAAAGTTCTACAATATCAAAACCAACTACATTTTTCTTTTTAAAAATCAGTTTTAAAAAATCTAAGGTTTCGTACCAAAATAAACCGCCAGGTTCTGGTGTTCCTGTAGAAGGAAGAATTGACGGATCGAACGCATCTAAATCGATGGTAATAAAGACATTTGGCGTCATTTGACCTATTGCATCTTCCATCCAGTCTTCATACAAATCGTGCGCAAAATAAGTTCTGTTTTCGTCCATAAATTCAACTTCTGAAGCGTCCATCGAGCGAATTCCAACTTGAATAAGATTGGCAATTTTGCTAGCTTCATAAACGGCACAAGCGTGGTTGTTGGACGAGCCTTCGTAAGTTGGTCGCAAGTCGGCATGAGCATCGATTTGAACAACCGTTAAATCTGGGAAACTATCGGCAAAAGCGCGAATACTTCCTATAGAAACCGAATGTTCTCCTCCAAAAAGCGAAACAAATTTTTCTTGATTGATGTAGTTTTTAGTAATTTTATAAACGCTTTCAACCATTTTTTCTGGCGATGAATTTTCTGTAATCGGCGGCGCTAAATAAATTCCTTTTTTATATACTTCAGATCGAGTTTCGATATCGTAAAGCTCCATATTTTCAGCAGCTTCCAAAAAAGCAGTTGGTCCTTTGTCGGCGCCTTTTTGCCAGGTACTCGTTCCATCATAAGGAATTGGAATTAATACAATTTTTGCTTCATCAATTCGGGCATATTTATCAGGTATTCCCGCAAAGTTTTTAGTTAGTTTCATCGTATCCTAAAATTTTAAGTAAGTCTTCACTTTTTTGTTGTTCGCTAAATAGTTGGTGAGAAATTTTTCCTTTTTCGTCTTTTTGAATTAAAATGTGTTTTGGATTCGGAATCAAGCAATGTTGCAAACCTCCAAATCCACCAATATTTTCTTGATACGCTCCTGTATTAAAAAATCCGATATAAAGCGGTTTTTCCTTTTCGTATTTTGGTAAATAGATGGCATTCATGTGTTGTTCGGAATTATAATAGTCATCGCTATCGCAAGTTAATCCGCCAAGCAACACTCGTTCATAGCGATCGTTCCACCGGTTGATGGCCAGCATAATAAAACGTTTGTTAATCGCCCACGAATCGGGTAAAGTTGTAATAAAAGAGGAATTGATCATGTTCCATTTTTCACGATCATTTTGTTGTTTTTGATATAAAACTTCATAAATAGCGCCACCGCTTTCGCCTACGGTAAAACTTCCAAATTCAGTAAAAATGTGAGGTACAGGAACATTTTCTTCTTGGCAAAGCAATTGAATTTGATTGATGACCTCATCGACCATATATGGGTAATCGTATTCAAAAGCGAGGGAATTTTTTATTGGAAATCCACCGCCAATATTCAAACTATCTAAACTTGGACATACTTTTTTGAGTCTTGTATAAACGCGTAAACATTTGAGTAATTCATTCCAATAATACGCATTATCTCGGATGCCAGTATTGATAAAAAAATGCAGCATTTTGAGCTCAACTTGATCGTTATTTTTGATGTGATCTTCAAAAAAAGGAACAATGTTTTTGTAGCCAATACCTAGCCTAGAAGTGTAAAATTCGAATTTAGGCTCTTCTTCAGAAGCTATTCGGATACCGATTTTAAAATCTTTTTGGGTTTCGGCTGTTAGTAAATCTAATTCTTCAAAATTATCGATAACAGGCAAGCAATTTTGATGACCATCGGAAATAAGTTTTGCTATTTTTTTGATGTATAAATCGCGTTTAAATCCATTACAAATAACATACGTATGATCTGTTATTTTGCCTTCTTTTTTAAGATTAGTAACGATATCGATATCAAAAGCTGAAGAAGTTTCGATATGGATATTGTTTTTTAAAGCTTCATCTAAAACATATTTAAAATGAGATGATTTGGTGCAATAGCAATAATGATATTGACCTTGATATTGATGTTTTTGGATAGCTTCCGAGAACCACTTTTTGGCACGCTGAATATTTTCAGATATTTTGGGTAAATAAGTGAATTTTAATGGTGTGCCATATTCTTTTATAAGCGCCATCAAATCGATTTGATGGAAAGTGAGTTGGTCGTCTTTTAATTGAAATTCCGCTTGAGGAAATTCGTATGTTTGACTAATTAAGTCAATATACTTTGTGTTCATTGGTTTTATAATAAATGTCAAGTAAATTTAGTAAAAATAAACGAAAAGAAACATCTAGTCATTTATCTACCGAAAAGCTATCGGTTTTTGGGAGGAAGTTTGAATTACTATCTAAATAAATTGTTGAAGGCATTAGCGCCCCCCAAACTGTAATTGATTTTTGAATTGGGCTGCAAAATAACATCAAACGAAATTGCTAAAAAAGCCTTGGAATGTTAAATTTTGAAATAAATGAACTAATCAAGCAGGACTTTCATAAGCAATAATGCCTCCACATATGAAAATTTTTTCACTGAAATTGTTATGTGGTTTGAAGAATGAATTAAAATCAGTAAAAAAACGTAAAAGGCTACTAATTTTAACCTATGCTAAACTAGTTTTTTATAACTGAGGTTTATCTTTTTTCCACTTACCTTCGTAGCTTACATTTCCGTCAGGGTCGTATAAAACACCTTTTCCATGGCGTTTGTTGTTTTGCCATTCACCTTCATATTTTTCGCCACTAGGCCAGTAATAGGTTCCTTCTCCAGTTCTAATATCGTCAACAAAATCGCCTTCGTAACGTTGACCGTCAGCCCAGGTAAATTCTCCTTCACCGTGGCGTTTGTTCTCTTTCCATTCGCCTTTATAAATGCTACCTGTACTCCAAACTCCTATTCCGCCACCATTGGCTTTTTCATTTTTAATTTCGCCGAGGTAATGCACTAAATTGCCCGATTCACTTTTAAAACTAATTACTTTTACATTTTCAGATCGTTGCAATGCTCGATTTTTTTCGTTTACCAAGCGTTGTAAGCTATCAATTTGATGCTTTTTTGTTTTTTCAAGTTCATAAGTAGCGTCGTCTATACTATCTACTAAGGTAAGTAGTGAATCTACTTCGTTTTTATAATTAGCGATATCGGAGCGTAGATTAATTCTAGTCAACTCATCATCTTCTTTAGATTTTAACCGATTTTTGATTTCGTTGATGCGCTTTTCAAATGAAATTGAATAGCTATTTTTCTGAGCAAGATTCTGATATTCGTCAAGTGATTTTTCTAGTTCTTTGTCAACAATAACCGCTTCATCTAAACGAGATATTTCGTTGTAGAAAGCAAGTTTTTTTTCTAAGTTTTGATAGTCTGATAGTGGAACCGATTCTTCGTTTTTATTTTTTTCTTGTTCATTTATAAAATAAACAAGCGCCACTAGTAAGCTGATACTTGTTAATAAGAAGAATACAAACAATCCTCTGTACTTTCGTTTTAATCCTTTATCTTTTAGACTCATAACTGATACCTGAAATTTTTAATTGTCAAACTGAATGTTTTCAATTTAATCGTAGAAATTGGTTTCTGGAAGTTTTTCATCAAACTTTCTAAAATCTAAATTAATATAAACATTAAACTTAATGACCCAATTATCTTTATAAATATTTGCTGTTTCTTGTCCTGTGGTGTACATCAACGCAGTTGAATAGGTAACTCTAGGGCTTGCAATGTAGGCAAATGTTGGTGCAATTCTTAAATCTTCGATTGCATTATCGGTAACAGGTTTTCCTGTTTGCATTATAAGTTCTACATCAGGATTGAAGTAAAAAGCACCTGGTTCTAATTTCGGTTTGTTAAGTGGAATTTTCATCATAAACTTATATCGCCAACGATTTCTAAAAGTCCAATCAGAATCTTTTTCGAAACCTCTACGCCAGCGATGTTCGATACGGAATCGATGATAAATCCTAAAACGTTCGTAGGGCAACGTCCAAACATATTCGTGCCAAATTCTTGGCTCTAAAATCATATCGTCATACTGGTCTCCATCATAAGGCGAAAAATCGAATCGGAGGACACCACCAGCTGTAACACTGAAGTTGTTAGTTGGTATAAACTTAATTCCGTGTCGGTTATAAATCTGAGCTAAATTACCAACAAAAGGAGTATTTTCATTTTGGTCTCGTCGGTAATGCAATTCGGCGTGCCAAAACCACTTTTCTGAAATCCTAAAAGTACCATAGCTATTGATCCATAGCTTAGTAAAGGTTTCTTTATTTAGCGACTGTTCTGCATCATCTAAACTTTCTTCAGGCAGTTCTTGGGCAAAACCGATAACCGAAGTTAATGTAAACGCTAGGAAAAAAAGAAAGTATAAAAGCTGTTTGTGCATAAGTTTCCCTTATCAGTATTTTAATTCTAGCCCTAAAATTTCTAGTATTTTTTGAGGGTCTTTTTCTCGTTTCAATTTTCTCTCTATCGAACTAGTATCTTGATCGCTTAGACTAATCATTTTATCATACAGATTATTTAGTTCTAAGATAGCTGCATCAATTTGTTTACAACTCAATTCTTGCTCAAGACGATTTAACATATAAGGAAACAAATATTTTTCATAAGCAGTATAAACTCGTTCTTTGATACGCTCATCCATATCTACCATCATGTGCGGATTGAACGTAGTTCGGGTATAAACATCATCAAGGCGATTTACTCGTTTGGGTAAGTTTGAAATCGTTTCATTCAAATTTAAAAGCGCGTCGTAACAAGCTAGCGATTCATCAATTTGGTCTTTTTTATCATCTAGATTCATCTCGCCGTAATCTTCAAAAACCTGATTAACAAGACCTACAACCACTTCTTTAAGTTGATTATGATAGGTATTGAAATCTTCATTTTCTGTTTCATTAAAATAATTTTCTAGTTGCTCTTTCTTCGCAACCAATTCTTCTTCATTCTCGCTTAGTTCTTCTTGTTTTTCTAACTTTTTGATGAGTTTTTCCACTTCAAGACTTATCTTTTTCACATCTTGATGGATGTTGTTTATAAGTTTGCTAGCAACAATAATATTGTATTTTTTTTTTGCAGGTATCGTTGGGAAATCGTGTTTTTCTGAATAATTTTCATCTTTAAACTTGTAGCTGATTTCTTCAGGAAATTGAAGTTCTGGAGCTAAATCAGGAAAAAGTCGTTGGCGGTTTACGTATTCAAATGCTGGCAAGTTTATTTTGCGTTGCATTTCGTTGATTTCATCTAATTGACTTCTATAAATAGAAAATATTTTTTCGTAGAAAATCAATTCTTTAAAACTTACCTTACCCAACTGAATTTTTGAATTTTTATGATATTTACTCAACAGCTGTTGTATTTCTTCGAAGTCTTCTGAAAGTTGATTTAGAGCCTGTTTTTCTTCAGTTGAATAGGCAAATTTTCGAACTTTAAACTTACCAAATTCAATTCCTTTATTGCCTTTTATAGGTTTCCAGATTTGGTAATCATCATACCTGCCAAAAGACAAAAGCGATGATTTTATGAATTGATTTGATTTATTGATGATTTTGTTTAATTGATTTTTATCTCCTAATTCATCAACCGACTCTAAATTATAACCCGACAATTCAAATATTTGAAAATATCCCTGATCGATTTCTAATTCTTCCCAGTTATCTTCTCCTTCATCTACAGTTGTGTCTAATCCGGTATGTGTTATTGCATAGGTTTCTCCTTCGTAATCGAAGTAATGCGACTTAAACACTCCCGATTCATATACTCGAACTTCTTTTAAATTTTTACCATCAACATCATGGTTCAAAACCCAATCACCGTCTAAAAGCCCATCAGCTGTAAACTGTCCTTCAATTTCAATTTGATTAGAAAAACCTTCTAACCGATTGACCATTTTAGAATTTTCAAAAGAAGTCTGTAAATAATAAAGGGTGTCTTTTCGTTTTCCATTTAAAAAAGTATGGTTGACAACAGACCAGTCTCCAGTTGCTTTTCCATCAGTAAAATCACCTTTTACAAGAAACTCCTCGCCATCTGCTGGGTAGCTAACTTGATATCCTTCAACAGAAAAATTTTCGCCTGCCTGAAGCTTTTTTCTACTAAAACTCCAATCACCCGATTTTTTGTTAGATTGATAATTACCTTCGTAACCTAACGCATATAAAACTTCTGTTTTAAGACTATCTTTTTTGGTAGAATTGAAACGATAGAATCCGTCGTAAACCGTATCTTTTTTACTTAAAACATACTGAAATTCAGCAACACCAACTATAGTATCATTCAATGCAATTTTACTCTCGGTAGTTTTTTGTTGAGCAAAAATTGTTTGTGCAAAAAACATAAGACATAAAAAAAATGCCAAACAGCTGATTGTTTTATTTATATCTTGAAATCGTTCTACCATTTTGTTTACGCAGTGATTTTTACAAAGCTATCATTTAAAGTGAATTGAAGCAGCAAAAAAGAATTAACATTATTTTAAAATTAAGCTAAATCATTCCCAAATTAATTACTTCTTGCTTGCTTAAGTGGCGGAAATGACCGCGTGGTAAATTGCGTTTATCTAAGGGTCCGTAAACGACTCGATCGAGTTTAGAAATTTCGTAACCCATTTTTTTGAATACTTTTTGAATGATATGATTCCGAGTGCTTTTAAGCTCTAAGCCAACGTGTTTTTTCGGTTTATTATCGACATAAGAAATCTCAGTAACTTCTACTTTTCTACCTTCAATAAAAACACCGTTTTGAATTGTTTTTAAGTCTTCTAGCTGAAGTGGTTTTGTTAATTCTATCTGATAAATCTGACGAATTCCATTTTTATTACCCGCTAGTTTTTTGGATAAAGTTCCATCGTTTGTAAAAAGTAATAATCCTGTTGTACTCGTATCTAATTTCCCAACGGGTGCAATTCTAGAACGCGTTGCATTGCTTACCAAATCCATTACTGTTCGGTTGGAGCGTTCCATACTTCCCGTTACGTAAAAACCTTTAGGTTTATTCAGCAAAACATAAGCCTTTGGGTCTGGATTAATTCTTCTTCCGTCAAACTTAACCTCATCATCGAGTTGTACTTTGTAGCCCATTTCGGTTACCACATTTCCATTAACGGTAACATTTCCAGACTGAATATAAATATCTGCATCTCTACGCGAGCAAATCCCTGAATTGGCAATGTACTTGTTTAATCGCATTCCTGCCTTAGGATCTTTAATTTGCTTATCGACTTTAGATTGCTTAATTTCCTTTTTACTGAATTTATTTACGGAAGACTTTCCTTTATTTTTATTCGGTTTATTTTTATCGAATGATTTCATTTTCAATTTTTTGCAAAGATATGATTTTAAAACGAGCGTAAAACAAATATAATTAGCTAAAACATATACCCAAAATGCATCTGAATAACAGCATTTCGCAAACTAGAAACTTCTTGTGTTTGATTTGATAGGATGTTGTTTAAGCCTTGAGTGTATCGAATTCCAAAGACAAACCCCCAGTCTGTTTTGAATCCGATTCCTGCGTTTATACCAAAATCAAAATTTTTATAATTAGTTTTTATTGAATTGGATTGACTAGAATTTTCTAATTTAGTTTCATAAGTTGCACCTAATAAATAACTAATTTGCGGTCCTAATTCAACAAAAAAACTTTCGCTTAAATGATAATTTACCATTAAAGGTAAATGCAGGTAATCTAAGGCTAAAATTTCTTCTTTATGCAATCCTCCATCAGTTGTACTTCTAACTACTTGTCCTTGGCGGCCATAAATCAATTCAGGTTGCAAATCGACCAATTCTAGCAAAAAAAATTCAGCTGCAAAGCCAAACTGAAAACTTGCACGTGGATTTAGTTCGTTGTTACCTGACATCAAATCGCTAACTTGAAGCCCAAACTTTACACCATAATCAAAGTCAATTTTATTTTGACTTGTTTGATTTTCTTGGGCTATGGATTGATTGATGAAAACAACAACAATCAGCAAGCTTAAAACATATCGTATCATTAATAGCATTTTACGTTTGCTAAATTAAATAATTAGCCACAAAGACGATAATTAGAATCTTAAATAAAAATTAAATTGTTTATAAAAATCGTTTTAGCACTAACTCTAAATCAATTAACACAATACAGAACACGCCTACTACAATGATAAATTTTAATAGATTGTGTAAGTATAGAAAATGTACTTTTGATGTAGATTGCCACAAAAAGAATAAAAAAACAACTAGCAAAATCATACACAAAATAAAATAGTAGGCCATATAGCCTACATCAAAATTGGCCAATAAAATAGTAGAAGGAATTACACTTAGCAAGACCAATAAGCTGATAATTTTTTTGGTGGTAGCCGAACCATACTTAACAGGAATGGTCTGGTAATCTTGAGCAAAATCGCCTTTTACATTTTCTAAATCTTTTACCAATTCGCGAACGCTAATCAATAAAAACAGGAAAAAAGCGTGTAAAAAAATAGCTTTTTCAAAATTTTGATAGTAAATAAAAACAGCAAAAAACGGGACTACGGCTAGTATCGAAGCGGTTATATTCCCTATAAACAAGAATTTTTTCAGCTTGTGTGAATACAACCAAATACTGAAAATATAAAACGAAAAAAACAAGACCGACGAAAAGGAAATGTAACTCGCTATAATTACCGCTAATAAATTCAGTATAAAATATAAAGACAACTTGGTTTGCTGACTTACGAAATTATCGAGGTATGTTTTTCTAGGGCGGTTGATTAGGTCTTTAGCCGAATCGTAAAAATTATTGATAATATATCCAGAAGCCACAACTAATGAACTGGACACAACAATTAAAAACAAATTGATATCTAAAACAACTTCTTTTGCAGAGAGAAAATTTGGCGCCATAATAAATACGGAAGCCAAGTACTGAGCGATAACAATAATTAGTACGTTGTAACCACGAACTACCGAGAACAAACTCACAAACTTTAGTAATAAGTTCTTGTTCTTAGCAGGCATTTTGTTTCTTTAAAAGGTGTAAACTACTTCAAGCTTATGTCCGTCGAGTTCTTTTTGGGCTTTTTGAAAATCTTCTGTAAATCCTAAAATATAACCGCCGCCGCCAGAACCGCATAATTTCAGGTAATAAGAATTACTTTCGATTCCTTTTTTCCACAACTGGTGAAATTGTTTTGGAATCATCGGTTTAAAATTATCTAAAACCACATGAGAAAGTTGCTTTACATTAGTAAATAAACTTTTAAAATCACCAGACAGAAAATCTTCTACACACGCATCGGTATGTTTGATAAACTTATCTTTTATTACTTTCCTGAAGCCTTCTTGTTTCATATTTTCCATAAAAATATTGACCATCGGTGCTGTTTCTCCTACGCGACCGCTATCGAGCAAAAACACCGCTCCTTTGCCGTTTTCAGTTTGCGAAGGAATTCCTGCTGGCTCAATATTTTCTTGTGAATTGATTAAAATCGGTAAACTTAAATAGGAATTTAACGGATCTAATCCTGAAGATTTTCCGTGAAAGAAAGATTCCATTTCAGCAAAAATCAACTTCAGTTTTGTCAATTTGTCTTTGGCTAAATTTTCTAAAACAGTTACTTTCTGAACCGCATATTTATCATAAATAGCAGCTACCAAAGCACCGCTACTTCCAACGCCATAACCTTGGGGAATACTGCTATCAAAATACATTCCTTTATCAATATCTGCATTAAGCGCATCGATATCAAATTTTACTAACGCTGGGAAATCGGATTGCATTTGCTGAAGATAATCAGAAAAACGCTGAAGCTCTTGGTTAGATTTTTGGGCTGCTGCACTCAAGTCTTCATCAATCTTTAAAGCGCCGTTATAAAAATTGTACGGGATTGATAAACCCTTGGAGTCTTTTATGATTCCGTATTCTCCAAATAACAGTATTTTTGAATAGAATAATGGCCCTTTCATAAGCGTGTGTTTCAATAAATTAGTACTACAAAGATGCGTATTTATTTTCTTTTAACAATCAAAAAACAAATGCTTTTTACTTGTTTAATATTTTCTAACCAAAATTAAACAATTCGCATGCTGATTAAAATTAATTCGCTCAATTTTAACGTCTTATTCAAAAACGTGATTTCCAAATTCTTGCGCTACTTCATCAAATGTTTGAAAAACATCTTTGGCATCATCGCTAGTTACCATTCGCGTTCGGTAGGGTTTAAAATTCGGAATTCCTTTAAAATAATTGGTGTAATGCCTTCTAGTTTCTAGCACTCCCAGCTTTTCACCTTTCCAATCAATTGCCATTTGCAAATGCCTTCTAGCAACTTCTACTCGCTCCTGCATTGTTGGTGGCGACAAATGTTTCCCGGTTTGCATAAAATGTTTTACTTCTCTAAAAAACCACGGGTAACCAATACTTGCGCGACCAATCATAGCGCCATCTAGCCCATATTCATCACGCATTTCTACTGCTCTTTCTGGCGTATTAACATCGCCGTTACCAAAAACTGGAATATGCATTCTTGGGTTGTTTTTTACTTCAGCAATCGGTTTCCAATCGGCATCGCCTTTATACATTTGCGCACGCGTTCTTCCGTGAATTGAAATTGCTTTGCAACCCACATCTTGAAGGCGTTCGGCAACTTCCAAAATTTTGATACTATCGTGGTCCCAACCCAAACGGGTTTTTACTGTAATGGGTAAATTGGTGTGTTTTACCATGGCATCGGTTAGGGAAACCATTAAATCGATATCTTTTAAAATTCCAGCTCCCGCTCCTTTTGAAACAACTTTTTTTACGGGACAACCAAAATTGATATCGATAATATCGGGATTGGTGGCTTCTACAATTTCAACAGAACGCAGCATGGACTCCAAATTGGCACCAAAAATTTGAATTCCAACGGGGCGTTCTTTTTCGTAAATATCGAGTTTAATGACGCTTTTTGCAGCATCGCGTATCAATCCTTCTGAAGAAATAAATTCGGTGTAAACAACGTCTGCGCCTTGTTCTTTGCACAATGCACGAAAGGGTGGATCGCTAACATCTTCCATCGGAGCTAAAAGCAATGGAAATTCGCCTACATCTATATCGCCTATTTTTGCCACTTTTCAATTTTTGGGCAAAAGTACAAGTTTTTATTTGATTTTTTAGCCTTCAATAACTTCACGAATAGCATAATGCAGTCGGTTTTGTGCATTGGCTTGACTGCCAAAAAACTTTTTTGCTAGTTGCGCTTTAGTATCGATTAAAACCCAAAATGGTGTTCCTTCGGCTTGAACAAAATCGTAAACCTTGTGGTGGTGGTCCCGATAGATTGGTAAGGGACTTTTCTCAGTTGTGAAAACCGATAAAATTTCTTCTTTAGCTAGGTTTTCTGTTCTAAATTCTACGTGAATCAAAATCACTTTTAAGGATTTATTTTCCTGTTGAATTTGATAAGCCAACGGAATTGCCCTGCCTGTGCAACCCAAACAATGCGTATGGTAAAACAAGAATAAATGCGGCTGCTGAGCAAATTCTTTTGCTGAAAAAACTACTTGATTTCCTGCTAAATCGGTAAACTTAAAATCCATAGCACTTAAAATAGGTTTAAAAAACAAATTCAATTTTGAAAAAATCGTACCTTAAGCACAAAATTAAGTTTAAAAAATGAATTTGAATTTAAAAAAGAAGCAAAAAATAGATCCTAAGGATTATGTGTTTGAAGGTTTGATTCCTAAGGAAGAAATGCAAATGCAAGCGTTTTATTACAACGCTGATGAAGTTATTGAAGTTACTGATTTTAAACCCGAACAACTTATAGATTTTCCAGATAGCAGCAAAAATATTTGGCTGAACACACATGGCATTCATGAAACCAAGCAAGTAATTGATTTAGCTGATAAATTGGGACTTCACCATTTAAGTATTCAAGATATTTTAGACATTCACCAGCGTCCAAAATTTCAAGAATTTAATGATTATTTTTTCTTCAGCATTAAATCTAAGTTTTATGACCGTGCAGGTGAATTTAAGGCCGAACAAATGAGTTTTGTGTTAGGAGAAAATTTTTTGGTGAGCTTTCAAGAAAAAAAAGGCGATCATTTTACGCATTTACGCGAACGCATCAGGCAAAATAAAGGAATTGTTCGTGAACGAGGCACCGATTATTTGTTGTTTTTGATGCTGGAAGCTATTTTGGATGAATACTCATTGATGATTGAAACATTTGAAACTGATGCCAATCGTTTTGAGTTGATGGAAGTCAACACTGATGTAAACCCCATGCAATTACAACAAATTGAGAACCATAAGAGAAAAGTGCAGTTAATTAGAAAAGCCATCTTCCCGATTAAGGAATTTTGCTATCATATTGATAAGAATGACAATAATTTTATTAATGAATCGAACAAAAAATATTTTATAGATTTAAAGAATTATTGCCGAACCTTGTTGGACGAAACCGAAGAGTTACGAACACAATTAGAAGCGAGTATCAACTTGTTTTTTTCGGTACAAAGCCACCGAATGAATCAGGTTATGAAAACGCTTACTATTGTTTCTACCATTTTTATTCCGCTAACTTTTATTGCAGGTGTCTACGGGATGAATTTTGAAAATATGCCCGAATTACAATGGAATTATGCCTATTTCTTGGTCTTGGGGATTTTCGTGGTTATCATCATTATAATGGTAGCTTATTTTAAACGAAAAAAGTGGTTTTAAGTTGATTGGCAACATCATAAGCTACGATAAAAACCAACTTTTTTGAGCAATGTCTAGTTCATTTAACGTTTTTTTGAAAACATAAAAGCAACGAAAATTTTATGAGTAAGTTGGTTTTTTACTAAATCCTGCAAGGTTTTCACTATTTATATTTAAAGTTCCATCAAGGTACTTACGTGCCGAAAAAATTATTTCAAAATTAACTGCATTCTTTCAATTTGAAACTTAGTGTCTGAATACTTTGCTTTAGTTTTATCAAAAATCAAGCTTTTAAGTGTTCTTGTATAGTTAGGTGTAGGTCTAAATCTCGTAAGATAGTTATAATCTTCCCACTTGGAAAGTTTAATGTGTAACTGACCATCTAAAGGTTCAAAGCCAAAAGCAAGGTATTCATAATTTTCGTATTCGACAATTGGTTGGTCAAAAATAACAGTAACCCATCCTTTTTCTTTCTCTGAAACTTTTGCTTCTACCGTTTTTGGTAACAAATCAACAATATGTTCCTCTTCTATTTTTCTGGACATTTTTTTTATTCCTAAAAGAATAACTTTAAATCTCGATCCGGTGTAAGATTCGTCTACTAAAAATAATCGTTTCAGAAACTTATACCTTACTCCAATTACTACTCTATCTTCTAAATGTTTTGTTTCTACCCCAATTATTTCTGGTGCGTGGGTTGTTAAAGTTCCAAAAACAAGGTATTTATCTGGTCCCAAATAGCTGGTCGTTCGCTCTTCTACAATAACATTATCGAGTTCTAGTTGAGGTTGTAAATGGATAGTATCGCTTTTAAATTCTGACTTATCTATATTGAATTGATAAAAACCATAGGCTAAATGAATAGAATCTGCTGATTGTATTTGCTTTTCATCAAGAATAATTTCTCCTTTATTGTTACTTATTGAACTGGTTTTTTTTTCTTTATGAAACAACTCTACTCTTATTTCTTGTTCTGTAATTAAACCAGCCTCATCATTAAAACGATAGGTTTTTGTTTGGCAAAAAGAAAACTTGCTAGCAAGTGAAACCAGTAAACAAAATATAAAAACCTTAAGGCCTTTTATGTTGTGCAATTTTTGGTCTGTCATTTCAGAAAAATTTTCAAGCCCTAATTTAGCTAAAAATAAGGGATTTGATAAATCCTGCAAGGTTTTGAAAACCTTGCAGGATTCTTAAGTTATTACCCTATTCATTTCATTAATAGGTTATCAATTCAATTTTTACAGCTGGAATGTTATAGTCTTCAATTCGGTAAACTCTAGAATTGCTCCACCTGAATTTATTTTCTCCTTTTCTTACAAAAAAGCTTCCAGAATAATCATCTACAAATGTGTTTGCTCCGTGATATGAAGTTCCCATCACAAAATTACTTTGAGAAGTTTTGTACCCTCCAAAAATGTATTTCTTATTTACGTGGACTTCTTTATCTTCTAAAACTGTAATCCATTCTTTTCTAAATTTCTTCTCTAATTCAAAACCTTTATTTTCTGGATAAAGATGAGTTTTATTAGGATCATTTATACTGTCTGCTGCAAACAAAACCGGCGTAAATGAAGAGTTTTTCTCTTTATTCCGGCGAATATAAATACTGAATTTTTTAATCTTAAGTATGGGTAAATCTAGTTTAAATTGTACTAAATAACCTAATACCCTATCAACTACTCGAATTCCCGATTTTTTACCAAGGTGAGATCCGATTATTTTTGTTTTTTTGTGGCTTACAACAACTTCATCCAAATCGAGTTGTTTGTCGACTAGTATTTGTTGCTCACTAAAACGAGATTTAGCTATTTTTTCGTTGTACCAAGCATCATAATTTAGAACAATTGAATCTGCTTTCTCTAACCTCTCTTTTTCTACTTTTATTTTATGGTTATGATTAGGCTTATAAGTTTCTAGTTGCTCATTTTCATAAAGCAATAATTTATAATACCTAATAGTATCTGAAGTGTTTTTGTCTAAAAAGTGATAGGTTTCTTGTGCGGAAATTGTAGTACATACTAACAAAATTAAAACTAATAACTGGTGTTTGATTTGGTCTGTCATCTCAGAAAAATTTTCAAGCTCTAATTTAGCTAAAAATAAGGAATTTGATAAATCCTGCAGGGTTTTGAAAACCTTGCAGGATTCAGGTTATGAGCAAAAGTATTACCTTTAGGAGTGTGATTTAATCCCTAAACTCTTTTGGCGGCTCTGGTAAATCACTAATAAGCTCTTTTAAATGTTGAATCTTTTTTTCATCATAATCGCCTGGATAATCTTCCCATTCAAAAAGGCGTTCTGCTTTATACTTTTTTCGGATCTTTTTTATTTTATTTTTCGTAGTTGGCGTTCCCACAACTACAAAAGCTTCACCATCGCTAGTTTCTTTGGCAATTTTATCTAATTTTACTCCCATGAACTCTGCTGTGAAATCTTTCATAAAAACATATTCTTCAATTGGGTAAGTTAATTCTTCATCAGGTTGCTTAAGATTATTATGACATGCTATACAAATTGATTCTGCTAAAAAATGAACTACTTCTTTGTTATCATAAGCTTCTAAAATCAAGCCAGGCAATCCGTGAAACTTCCAAGGACCGTAAGGTAAGTTTAAGTTTTCTGCAAACCACAACACATAATCTCTGCCTCGAAAATGAGTAGTTGCCTTTTGAACTTTGTAACCTGAAATCTCTTTGAACTCTTCCTCTATTTTAAAATGAAAGATCGGCCAATAATCTTCTACCAGCATAGGCGGAAATGAAAGCACTTTAGCGCGACGAATTAGCATTTCTTGAGAAAAATAATTTTTATAAATTTGGATTCCTTTTTCGTCAATCTCAGGCGAATAAATGCTTACTCCCTTTAACCCACCATCTTTCATATCCACCCGCTTTCCTTCTTGCAAACTATCTAAACCGATTTTGTTATAAACAAAAAGTGTGGTAGCATCTTTGATTATGAGTTTTGAGTTTTTATAGCGTTCACCATTTTTACTAACATCCTTCATTTTGTAATCAATCACTGCCGAAGTATTGAAAGCAGATTGCGCCTCTGTGTTTATAGTAGCAATTAAAAATAACGTAAGAATAATTCCTTTTAAGTTCATCAAAATAGATTATTTTTTATGACACAAAATAGCATTTTACAGGAAAACGCATCATTTTAAATTAATTTTTTCATTGTAAAGCTAGCAAATTCTGCAATGTATATAGTAGCTTCATTTTTTTATAAAATTTTCCGATACAATTTTAACTAAACGAACCTTTTCATAGTCTGAAAAGGTTCGTCTGAGTATTAATTAAAATGGTGTATTTAAGATTGCAAGTAAGAATTTTTCCTGCCTTGCTATATCATCACTTGGACCATAATAAATATAATCTATTGAAGTATCACCATTAGTAGCGAAGACAGGTATTCTCACCCAACTTTCGTATTCATATGAATCAGATTTAATCACATCATCATAACTAATTACTTCTCCACAACAAGGAAGGTTATTTATATCTCCTGATAACCTAATATCAAAGCTTCCTGCATTAGGAAAATTTCCTGTAAAACTAATCATAGACTGATTACTCTCATCACTACTGGTCATTTCATCTGACTCGCTAATTATCCCTTCAAACTCGTCTGTACAGTTATAATTCTCAGTGTTTGAACTTGAGTAAACATATGAAATTAGTATAAAAAATATAATTACAAAACTTGAACTTTTCATTTTCAAAAAATTTTAATTAAACATAAATTTAAAAGTCAATTCAAAGATTGGTCAATCTCTTTTAAAAATGAAAAGCTAAGTAAATTCAAAACAGCGTAAGTGCCGACGAATCCAGCAACGCTGTGTGTGTGTGTGTGTGTGTGTGTGAAGTTAATTAAATTTAGCACAATAAATAGTCGTTAATTTAGCGCTAAGTTAATAAAAAAATATATTGAAACAAGTTTTATGATATAAAAAACGTTGTTTTTGTATTGAATCAACAATTATACCTAAAGGCTTATTTATTCAGTTTTTAGGTTTTTACATCAATTAGCGATGCTACAGAAAGTAATAAATTATAATTTTTAAAACGATTATATTCAATTTAAAACTATCTAAAGACAATTTTTAATCAAAACGGTTAAAATTATGTTGTATAACTAGGGTTTTTATCGCTATTTGGCTACTTTTAAATTCAAAAAACATGTACCTACAAGTTTTACTAATTTGTATTTTAGTTTTTGCAGGCAATACATCTACAAACAACAACGCTAAACCTTTAGAAATGAATGAATTTTATTCTGATTCTACTAATTATGACAACAAAAAAATTCCGAAATCTATAGAGAAAGAAACCAAAATAGCCTTATCCCATTACCCAGAATTAGAAGGTATTGAAATTGAATTCAGGTTTAAAAAGAATCTCAAAAAGTCGATTATGAATGCACAACCTCGTTTTTGGGATTTATTCAAAATCAGAAAAAAGCGTTCTTATTACATCCACATTAGTGAAACTTTTTCCATAGAAGACGAAGAATTCAAAATTACTGAAATTCCTTCTGATGTACTAATAGGTTGGCTTGGGCACGAATTGGGTCACATTAAAGATTACCAGCATCGAAGTGCTTTAAACATGGTTTGGTTTGGCGTTAAATACACACTTTCTAGCGGATTTATTCGTGAAGCCGAACGCATTGCCGATACTTATGCTGTAAATAATGGAATGGGCGAATTTATCATTGTTACCAAAAATTTCATCCTTAATCACACGCATTTAACCAACGAATACAAAGAAAGAATTAAGCGGCTTTACCTTTCACCTGATGAAATTATGCACTTAATTGATGAACTAGAAAACTCAGGCGAACCGCTTATTGATTAAGCCAATTTTTAAACTCTTTTACGCGTTCTCTACTTACAATTATAGCTTCTTCTGTAGGCGATTTTAAATCGATTTTCAACCTAGAATTAGTATAACTTATAATCTGATGAATTGCATTAAACCGAACAATAAACTTGCGATTTACTCTAAAAAATTGCTTCGGGTTTAGATTTTCTTCTAGCGCGTCTAAAGAAAAATCAATCGGATAATTTCTAGCATTAACTAACATCATATAAGTAGCCTTATCGCGGCTAAAAAAACATTGAATTTCTTCGGTCGAAAAAACTTTAAGTTCTGCTCCTATTTTTATGGTAAAACGCTCTTTGTAGGTTTTATGATCAAATCCATTTTGCAACAAGGCTTGCAAATCAGCAAAACTATAACTTAATTGATGTTGATTTTTGAATTGATGAAGCGCTAATTTTAATTCATTTTCATCAATCGGTTTGAGTAAATAATCAATACTATTCAACTTAAAAGCGCGCAATGCATATTCGTCGTAAGCCGTTGTAAAAATAATGGGACAACTAATTTCAACCTCATCAAAAATTTCAAAAGACAATCCATCGCTCAATTGAATATCGACAAAAAGCAATTCTGGTGAAGTATTTTCAGCAAACCATTTTCTAGCCGAAGCAACGCTTTCCAAAGTTGCCAAACAACGTAAACCTTCAGCTTTTATAAGGCGTTTCAAGCGTCTAGCCGATGGCAATTCATCTTCAATAATTACGCAATTCATCGCTTTCATTTTAATGCTTATTTATAATCAGTGGTAAACTTACTTCAAATATGTCGTTTTGAGTTGAAATGCTAATTGCTGCTGAAGTAAAATTAGCATATCGGCTTTTGATATTAGTCAAACCAATTCCATTTCTAAGTGATTTTGATTGCGTTTTGGGTTGAAGTGAATTTGACACCAACAAACGATTCCCTTCTTTTTTAATACTGATTTTAAGCGGTTTATCTACTGAAATCACATTATGTTTGATCGCGTTTTCTAATAAAAGTTGAAGCGATAGCGGCACCAAATAACAATCCTCATCAGCTGAAACATCAATGGTAAATGAAACTTTATTTTCAAAACGCATTTGAAGCAGTTCGACATATTTTTTAGCAAAATCAATTTCTTGAGTTAAGCTGACTAAATCTTTGTTTTTTTGCTCCAACACATAGCGATAAACTTTTGATAATGAAGTGGTAAATTGAGCTGCTTTTGGCGGATTTTCTTCAATTAAAGCTACCAATACATTCAAACTATTGAACAAAAAATGAGGATCTAACTGGTTTTTTAGAGCTTGAAATTTAGCTGATTGACTGGATGCCAAATACGCTTGTTCTTTCAGTTTTGCTTCTTGATAAGCTTTATAAAAATGAAACAGATGAAAAATAAGCGTAACAATTAATGCAATAAACATAGCAAAAACGTAATTGCTAACGTGTTCGTGCGACAGAAAATCGCTAAACGAATAAGAAGCGATGCCGACGACGTGAATTATTCGAGCGACAAAAAAAGCTAAAGTCGACAATACAATCGATACGCTAACGCCCATAAACAATAACTTTTTGGGTTCTTTTTCCCAAGAAAAATTATCATTTAAATAATAGAAAAACCCTACGTTAACTCCACCGATTAGGAATGCATAAACAAAATTGATTATAAAGTTTTCAGCCTTGAGCAAAAACCCCATATCAAAACCCATTGCCATATAATTGATAAAATGCACCAAAGCGCTTATCAAAATTGAAAGAGCAATAAGTACCACAAACTGATTTTTAAAAATTCTAGCCATCTTTATTAAATTTAAAAGTTGGGTACAAAATTGCATTCAAATGATTGGTACAAAAAATAAGTCTTACCGAACTGTAGATTTAGGTAGATGAACTGTAATCCACAAAAAAAGATTATTCTCTTGGCTTGATATTTCCGCCAGATGTAGTTTCGGTAGTAATTTCTTTTACAGATTTGTTGTGTTTTATCAGTCCGCCGCTGGTGCTTTTTGCTTCCAGAAAATCGACAGCTGTAAGACTTAAATACCCTCCAGAAGTTGATTTTGCTTTTAGTCTAAAACACCGCAATCCTTCTGTTTCTAAAGACGAGCCGCTAGTAGATTTTAATTCTGCTTTTTCGGCAACTCCAGCTAAAGTTACTTGAGCGCCACTCGTAGCTTTAACGTTTAATTCTTGCGCTTCTAAAGTCAATTTCACTTGGGTTCCGCTAGTTAGTTTTAGGTCGAGTTTTGCTGCTCCAATAATATCTGCAGCAGTTAAACTTATTCCTGAAGTAGAAACAATTTCACTTAAATTCCCTGAAAAATAAATATCGATTTGCTTAGAATCTGCTTTTTTAATAGTTCGCTCTGATCTTAGTTCTAAAGTTTCGTCTTCAATTTTAAAATCTATAAATTCAACTAAATTTTGATTGACTCTCGCTTCAATTTTATTGACTTTTGATGGAATTAATTTTACATTCCAACCATTTGCCAAATGAATTTTTGAAAATTCGTCTAACTCAAATTCTTTCGTAACTACTTCTCCTTCGCCATTGATGGTAACTACAGCAAAATCTGAACAACTAAAGAGAGCCAAACCGACAAACAAAAACATAAGGTTTCTAGTAAAAGTATGCATAGGGTTGATTTTAATGGGTTTGATGGCACAAGATAAACATTTTAATTTATTCTTAAAAAATTACACAAAACAGCCTAGCTATGAATTAGTTGAAATGATTTTGTTTAAATTCACCCTATATTTTTACTGCAAAATTATGACATTTACACCCAAGAAAGTCAATCTTTTTATGTTCTTTAAATTGCCCGCTGCTTGGTGGTGCGGCGTGCGATTAATTGAGTTAAGCACTAAAGCTGCAAAAGCTAAAGTCAAATTAAAATGGCTGAATCAAAATCCGTTTAAAAGCATCTATTTTGCCGTTTTATCGATGGCAGCCGAGCTTACTACAGGGGTTTTGGTATTGAAAGAAATCGAAAGCCACGAGCAAAAAGTAGCTATGCTAATCATCGAAAATAAAGCCGAGTTTTTGAAAAAAGCCAAAGGCAAAATTATTTTTGAATGTGTCGATAGTGAAAAGGTAAAAAAAGCAGTTTCAGAAAGTATACAAAGTAATGAATCACAAAGCTTTTGGCTGCATTCTGTCGGTAAAAATGAGACTGGCGAAATCGTTGCTAAGTTTGATTTCTTATGGTCGATAAAGCCTAAAAAAACTAGCTAGAAGTGCATTTTTAGCGAAGCAATAACTTTTCTTTAACAAAAGTTGAAATTTATAAATTGTATATTCACTCGACAAAAAAATATGAGTAAAAATTACTTAACCAAATAAATATTATAATTATGGCTCGTGCTATGTTTGAACACACCAAAAATGTACTCGAGAAAGTAAGTTTTGATGTAAAGTTATTTTCGAAAGAAGTGCAAAAAGCCGTAAAATTATTACTCCCTTATGAGATTGAAGAACTGAGGGATTTTATAGTTTCACTATTAAGTATTAATCCTGAACTAAAATCTTCCTTAGTGTATTTGGAAGAACATTTAGTTTAAGTAGAATTTTCAACAAAAAACAAAAGCCGATAGAAAATTAGCTATCGGCTTTTGTTTTTTTGAAATAAACTATTTTATTAGCTTATAACGGAATATTTCCGTGCTTTCGTTTTGGTCGTAAAACTTCTTTATTTTCGAGCATTGCAAAAGCTTTTAGCAATTTTCTTCTCGTATCTCTAGGCATAATTACCTCATCTACAAATCCGCGTTCTGCCGCTTTAAAAGGATTGGCGAATTTTTCGGCATATTCAGCTTCTTTTTCAGCTAATTTTTCCTCCGAATTTTCAGCTTCTTTGATTTCTTTTCTGAAGATAATTTCAGATGCACCTTTGGCTCCCATTACTGCAATTTCAGCCGTAGGCCAAGCAAAATTCAAATCAGCACCAATGTGTTTAGAATTCATAACATCATAAGCTCCACCGTAAGCTTTTCGCGTAATAACGGTTACTCTTGGCACAGTTGCTTCACTTAAAGCATACAACAATTTTGCTCCGTGTAAAATTATACCATTCCACTCTTGATCGGTTCCAGGTAGAAATCCAGGAACATCAACCAAAACTAGCAATGGAATATTGAAAGCATCGCAAAATCGAACAAAACGAGCTGCTTTTTTGGAAGCATCAACATCTAAAACTCCTGCCAAACTCATTGGTTGATTAGCAACAACACCAACACTTCTACCGCCTATTCTAGAAAAACCGACAATAATGTTATCGGCATAATCTTTATGAATTTCAAAAAATGAATCGGCGTCTGCAATTCCTTTTATAACGGAATGCATATCATAGGGTTTGTTGGCATTATCAGGAACAATACTATCGAGTTCTTCTCGAATTTCTTCTGTTATTTCGTAGGGAAGTTTCTCGGGTTTTTCCTGATTGTTTTGCGGCATATAACTCAACATTGTCTTGATATTTTCAAGACATTCGATATCGTTTACTGAAGTTACGTGCGTTACACCCGATTTAGTAGAATGCGCACTAGCACCGCCTAATTCTTCCGAAGTAACTTCTTCATTGGTTACTGTTTTTACCACGTTTGGTCCCGTAACAAACATATAACTCGTATCTTGAACCATTACGGTAAAATCTGTCATTGCTGGCGAATAAACTGCGCCACCGGCACAAGGTCCCATAATGGCAGAAATTTGAGGAATTACTCCCGAAGCTTGCACATTTCTAAAAAAGATATCGGCATAACCACCCAAAGAACGAACACCTTCTTGAATTCTAGCTCCGCCAGAATCATTTAGTCCAATAATAGGAGCGCCAACTTTTACTGCATGATCCATTACTTTACAAATTTTTTCGGCGTGTGTTTCTGATAACGCACCGCCAAAAACCGTAAAATCTTGTGCATAAACGTAAACCAATCTTCCGTTTACTGTTCCGTAACCTGTTACAACACCATCACCATAAAAATGCTGTTTATCCATTCCAAAATCAGTAGTTCTATGGGTTACCAAAACACCGATTTCTTCAAATGAGCCTTCATCTAAGAAATATTCTACTCGCTCGCGTGCGGTGAGTTTTTTCTTTTCGTGTTGTTTATCAATTCGCTTTTGTCCTCCGCCTAAATATGCTTCAGACAATCGTTTATTTAATTCTTCTATATTGTTACTCATAGCTATTTTTTTAGGATTACACTTGTGGTAAGCGCAATTTTTTTTGATCTTCTTGGTATCTTTTTAGCGCAACCAAAGCAGCCATAAATGCTTCTGCTTTAGCTTCTTCTTCAAGAATTTCTGGGGTGTAATATTGTTTAACAAAATGCGTATCAAAATCACCTGAAACAAAGGCATCGTGTTCAAATACAAATTTACCAAACGGCAAAGTGGTTGAAACTCCTTCTACTTCGTAGCTTTTGATAGCTTCAAGCATAATTTGAATTGCTTCGTTTCTATCTTTTCCGTAAGTAATTAATTTAGAAAGCATTGGATCGTAATAAATAGGAACTTCCATTCCTTCTTCAAAACCATCATCTACTCGAATGCCTTTTCCCGTTGGCGATTTATATTTTTCTAGTTTACCTACACTCGGCAAAAAGTCGTTTAGCGGATCTTCTGCATAAACTCGAAGTTCGAGTGCGTGTCCATTTATTTCTAAACTATCTTGTTGAATTTGTAACTTTTCTCCTCTAGCGATTTTAATTTGTTGTTCTACCAAATCGACACCAGAGATTAGTTCGGTTACAGGATGTTCTACTTGCAGTCGTGTATTCATTTCTAGGAAATAGAAATGCTTGTTTTCATCCATCAAAAATTCAACGGTTCCAGCACCTACATAATCACAAGCTTTAGCAACTCTTACAGCGGCTTCTCCCATTTTCTGGCGAATTTCTTCCGTTAACAAAACCGAAGGCGCTTCTTCTACCACTTTTTGGTGGCGTCGTTGAACGCTACATTCTCTTTCAAAAAGGTGAATTACATTTCCGTGTGAATCGGCTAACACTTGAATTTCGATATGTCTTGGTGAGCCTACATATTTTTCGATAAAAACAGCACCGTTACCAAAAGCAGATTTGGCCTCACTAATGGCACGATTCATTTGTTCTTCAAGGTCTTTTTCGGCTTCTACTACTCGCATTCCTTTACCTCCACCACCGGCAGAAGCTTTAATTAAAATAGGAAACCCAATTTCTTGGGCTATTTTTTTTGCTTTTGCTACATCCGTAATAGCTTCATCAATTCCTGGCACCATTGGTATGTCGTAACTTTTTACCGCATCTTTGGCTGCCAATTTATCGCCCATTACTTTTATAGCGTAGGATTTTGGTCCGATAAAAGTGAGCTTATTTTTTTCAACTTTTTCAGCGAAATCTGCATTTTCACTTAAAAAACCATATCCCGGATGAATGCCATCGACGTTTAAATCTTTGCAGATTTTAATCAACTTATCGGCATCCAAATAAGATTCATTTGATGGTGGTTTACCCACGCAAACAGCTTCATCTGCATATTTTACGTGCGGTGCATTTCTATCGGCTTCAGAGAAAACTGCTACCGATTTAATACCCATTTTACGAATGGTCTTCATAACACGCAAAGCAATTTCTCCTCTATTGGCTACTAAAATTTTTTTCATAGTCGTTTTTTTAGATTCTGGTACTACTCCATTTCAATTAATAAAGCATTTTTGGAACAAGTGTCTCCTTTCTGAACAGAGACGGCTTTGATGACCGCATCTCTTGGTGCTGTAATGGTGTTTTCCATTTTCATAGCTTCAAGAATCAACAAGGCATCACCTTCTTTTACCTCATCGCCTTCTTTTACATTTATATCTAGAATAAGCCCTGGCATTGGCGCTTTAATTTCGTTGACTTTTAATCCTGCGGACAACGAAAGTCCCATTTCTTGAATCAATAAATCCAAATCATTAGAAATCGAAACTTCATAAGTGTTTGAATTTACTTTAACCGAATAATTCTGTTGGTTAAAATCAGCTTTGATTACCGCTGAATTAAAGGATTGATGATTGTGAATAATATGATAATCTGTAGGAGATAATTTTTGAGCATCAAGGCTGTCGATTTCAGCTTGGGTAAACTCAAAAGCAAATTTCCCATTGACTTTTGCTTTGATTTTTTTACTCATAGAGCTTATTTTTTATTAGAAATAATTGGGTAAATATAGTAAAATTCTTAGGTCTTATTAATTCTTCAGCTAAATTGAGCGTCCTAGACAAGCAAACTAGCATTAGAACAAAATGCGTCTCATAAATAACTAACAATTTCATTTTTAAGCGATTTATTAGCAGGATCATCCGAAAGCCAAATTCCAAATAAAGCTTGCTTAAAATCTAATCCTTCAATATCGCCCAAATGCTGTTGATTTCGATAAACACTGATGTTCTTTGAACTCGAATTATACACTAAATCTATCGTATCATCTGGAGAAATATCTTTTTCAAACATTGCTACCAACTGATCGATTCGTTTTCTGTAATTACTGATATTTCCTTGCGTTGATTTTTGAAAACCTTCTTCAAGTGATTTTATAATTCGCTTGTTTGACACCAAACTCGATAAAATGTGTAAGCGCATTCCCATAGACTTATCGGCTTGAATTATTTTTTGAGGCTCAGTGAAATTTCCTTGAGTATAGATAGCGCCAACATACATATCCATCCACATAAAACTTCTTACTCCACTTCCTGCCAAAACCAAGTTTTGATCTGAAACTTCTAGTTTTTGAGGTAGTTTAATTCCGCCAACAGCTTCTTGAGAAAAAACGAATTGAGCGATAATTAAAAATGTAAACAAGCTTATGTATTTTTTCATTAATTTCTTTTTTTAAGTCGGTAAATAGTAGCATTGAGTTCAAAACCTAATAGCAGAATATTGGAATTAAGCCAGATGTAGAAAAGTAAAATCAATAAAGCTCCAATTGAACCGTAAAGTTTGTTATAACTAGCAAAATTTTCAATATAAATAGAAAATAAAACGGTGGTAAGGATAATTAAAAGTGTGGTAAAAAATGACCCAACTGAAAAGAATTTTGATTTTCTACTTTCCCGTGTACCAAAATAATAGACGATACTAATTCCCACAAAAAGCATTAAAATTAAAATAGCATAACGTCCAACGCTTATCCAAAAAATATCGTTCACGAACATTCCCATTGCTTTAAAATCTTCGATAATATAAGTTAAATAAATAGTAGAAATAACCGTAAAAAGCAACAAAATAGCTATAATAATAGCCACACCCATTGCTACGATATACTGCCTAAAAAAATTGCGGTTAAGTCGGGTATGAAACGAAAATTCAAAACTGGTTAAAATGGCATTTACCCCATTAGACATCAAAAAAATCGACAAGACAAAAACAAATGAAAGCAAGCCAGCTCTAGGATTATTGGCAATATCATAAAATACATCTTCAAAAAAACTGCTGGTTTGTGGCGGAAGTAATTCTTCTATAAAAAACAATAATTCCTGCTGAAAATCGTCTATAAAAGTCACAAAGGGAATTAAATTCAACACAAATAGCAGAAATGGAAAAATTGCGATAAAAAAGCTAAAGGCTATAGAACTAGCTCGGGTAGAAAATGTACCACGAATAATTCCGACCGTGTACATTTTTAATAAATGGTAAAGCGATAAGCCATCCATTTTTGGCAAACTTACTCGTTTGGCTTTATCGGCTAAAAAACCAATTACAGGAATATCGCTTATTGTTTCGTCTATTGCGTCTTGCATTTACAATGCTTTTAGGCTCATATCTACGTTATAAACTGAATGTGTTAATGCTCCGCTAGAAATGAAATCAACTCCGCAAGCAGCGTATTTTGGTGCCGTTTCTAATGTAATTCCTCCACTCGATTCAGTCAAACATTTATCACCGATTAAATCGACTGCTTTTTTGGTGTCTCCGTAAGAAAAATTATCGATCAAAATTCGATAAACGCCACCTTCAGCAAGAATCTCTTCAATTTCTTGTAAATTTCTAGCTTCAACAATAATTTTTAAATCTAAGGAATTTTCTTTTAAATAAGCATGTGTTTTTTGAATAGCTTGTGCAACTCCGCCAGCAAAATCAATATGATTATCTTTAAGCATAATCATATCGTATAAAGCAAATCGATGATTTACGCCACCTCCAATTTTGACGGCCCATTTTTCTAAAGCTCGAATTCCTGGAGTGGTTTTTCGCGTATCAAGAATTTTGGTATTGGTTCCTTTCAAAGCTTTTACAAAAGCTTGGGTTTTGGTTGCTATGGCACTCATACGCTGCATCGCATTGAGCACCAATCGTTCACCTTTAAGTATATCTTGACTGTTAGTTTCAACTACAAAAGCAACATCACCTTTTTTGACTTCGTCTCCATCCTCAACCAAAAAATTGATTTTAACATTTTTATTGATTTTTTGAAAAACCTGCTGAGCAAAATCCAAACCAGCTATTACACAATCCTCTTTTATCAACAATTGCGCTTTACCAGTTGCGTCGCCGGGAATACACGCCAATGAAGAATGATCGCCATCGCCAATATCTTCTCGTAAAGCGTTTTCTATAATAATTTCAATTTCTTTTTTGAATTGCTTTTCGCTAATCATCGGGTTGATTATTTTTGTTGACTTACAAAGTTAATGCTATTTTTAAAGATGACCATTAAATTATTAGTCGTTGGTAAAACTGATGACAAAAAAATTACTGAATTGATTGCTGATTACCAGAAACGAATTAATCATTTCTGCAAGTTTTCAATGGTGGTAATTCCTGATTTAAAGAAAACGAAAAACCTTAATCAAGAACAGCAAAAACAAAAGGAAGGCGAATTGATTTTAGCTAAAATTCAAGCTTCTGATTATGTTGTATTGCTAGATGAAAACGGCAAAGAATTTTCTTCTGTAGGTTTTTCGAAATGGATGCAAAAACAATTAAATTCAGGAAAAAAACAATTGGTTTTTGTTATCGGCGGTCCTTACGGATTTTCGGATGCTGTGTATGAAAAGGCAAATCAAAAAATAGCTTTATCGCAAATGACTTTTTCTCATCAAATGGTTCGCTTGTTTTTTACCGAACAAGTTTATAGAGCTTTTTCAATCATCCATAATTTACCATATCACCATCAATAAAAACAATAGTTCTGGTAACTTTTGTTACAAAGCAGGTGCAAGTAATCACTTAAATTTGCAAGTGCAAAATAGCAGCCATGGAAAAGTACAAAGAAATTTTTATCAATTCATTTACGGGTTACTACAATTATTTAGTCGACGAAATCAGCAATCCATCGTGGACTAATTATTTTTACTGGCTAATCGGTTTGTCTGTGTTGGTTTGGGTTTTTGAAATTTTGTTGCCATGGCGCAAAAATCAGAAAATTTTTAGGAGAGGTTTTTGGCTAGATACGTTTTACATTTTTTTCAATTTCTTCATATTTTCTCTGGTTGGCTATAATGCTATTTCGAATATTGGTGTAGAATTGTTTAATGACTTTTTAGGACTTTTTGGAATCACCAATTTAGCAGCCATAGAAGTACAAAATTTACCCGTTTGGATTCAGTTTCTAATTATGTTTATAATTGCAGACTTTATTCAATGGAGCGTGCACGTAATGTTACATAAAGTTCCTTGGATGTGGGAATTTCACAAAGTACATCATTCGGTTAAAGAAATGAGTTTTGGCGCTCATTTTCGGTTTCACTTTATGGAAACCATCTTTTATAAAACGGCACAATATATTCCTTTAGCAATGATTGGTTTTGGCATTCAGGAATTTTTCATTATTCATATGTTTACGTTATTTATAGGCCACCTTAACCACGCAAATTTAAATTGGGGTTATGGTCCATTGGGATATTTATTCAACAATCCTAAAATGCACATTTGGCATCACGCTAAAGAATTACCAAGAGAACATCCCTACGGAATGAATTTCGGGATTACGCTAAGTTTGTGGGATTATATTTTTGGAACCGCTTATATTCCTAATGAAGGAAGAGATATCGAACTCGGTTTTGAAGATGACGATAATTATCCAGAAGATTTTGTCAAGCAGACATTAACTCCTTTTAAAAAAGATAAATAAACGCAAAAATTCTGTATAAAAAAAGTCTTGTAGCATTGCACAGCTGTATTTTATAAAATACTTTTGCGCGCTTTATAAATTACTGAAAGTGTTTTGCTATGAATGAGTTAATTACTTACGGAGTACTTTGTTTTACTACATTTATTACGATTATCAACCCCTTAGGAGTTATGCCGATTTTTATGACTATGACAGCGGAGTTAGACAAAGAAGACCGTAAACAAACCGCCAAAAAAGCGATTTTTGCATCGTTTGTAACCATTGTAGTTTTTGCATTTTCAGGACAAATTTTATTTAATTTTTTCGGTATTTCGGTTCATAGCTTTCGAGTAGTTGGAGGAATTATTTTCTTTTTGATGGGGATGGATATGCTACAAGCTAGACTAGGAACGGTAAAAGTTAAACCCTCAGAAATAAAAACTTACGTCTCTGATATTTCTATTACGCCGCTGGCTATTCCAATGATTACTGGTCCTGGCGCAATCACCAATGCCATTGTAATGATGGAAGACGCCAACGATTATCAGTTCAAACTGGTGTTTTTTGCAGCTATTTTAATTGTTTTTGCAATAACTCTTGGTGTATTATTAAGCGCTTCAAAAATCATAAAAATTTTAGGCCAAACAGGTAATAACGTATTGATGCGTTTAATGGGATTAATTGTTATGGTTATTGCAATAGAATTTTTCCTAAGCGGATTTAAACCTATTTTTCAAGATATTATTGCTGGAATTAATTAGCCGCAACTTTAGCTAAAGATGCTAAAATCTCATTCATTTGTTGCGCTTTTTCTATAGCTGGCGATTGGTGCAAATCAAAAATGAATTCCATATCGTTATAAACAATTTCAACTTCATTGTTGTCATTTTCAAACACGTATATTTTCAAAGGCAAGTCGATAGCTAAACTCGGCGTTTCTTTCATTAAGTCGGTACCGACGTCAGGATTCCCAAAATAAAACACTATTGAAGGAAACAACTCTTGGCCATCTTTTTCTGCTCGTTTTTGATGATCGTGTGCATAAAATAAATCGATTTTATCGTGTTTTTTTAATGCCAAAACAATCTTTTTTGCCGTAGTCTCAAAATCATTGTTACTCTTGCTTAAGACTAAACCTTCGTGCCTGTTGAGGTTGCTTTCAAATTCATTTTTAACTACTTCGGGGTATAAGTTTTTAAAAATAGTTGCGTACACTCGTTCGTTTGAATTGGCGGTTTGAATGCTGCGCTGCAATCCATATCGATCGATTAGAAAATCGCCGCTGGTAAGCACCACCTGATCGTTTTCTCTTTGATTTTCGGCGTATAGAATTCGCGATGGCAAATCGATTCCTGCATACGGATTTTCTCTTAAAATCGGGAAAGTCAAATTTTGATTATGCAACAACATCACTTTAGTAAATGGCATTTCCTGGTTGCTTTCTTTAGCTTGTGATTGATGATCAAAAACAGTAGAAATATGTAAGCCCGGGTTTGCTCTCAAAATAGCCATAACTTTTTCAAAAGCATCGGTTGCTGTTCCAATCCCTTCAAAATTTACAAATCCATTCTTTTTTGAAATCGATTCTGGTTCCTTCTTATTTTCTGATGAAGTAGTTTGTTGCTCTTCTTTAGATTCATTCTTCTTAGTAGAATCTATCGTCGATGAAGCGTCTTTTTTACAAGCAACAAAAAGAAAAAACAAAGTTATAATAAGATAGCGCATATTCTTTTTTCTCAAAAATATCACTTTTTATAATGCTTAAACAAGTTTGGAAAAAGAATTTTGGATGAATTTAAAATTCAGTTTATTTTTTTATGTTAATATTTTTTATTTTTAAGCAAATAAAAAATAGATTTGTTGAAAACATATAATTATGAAACGTATAACAATATTATTAGTAGTATTAAGTTTTGGTTTTGTTGCACAAGCACAAGACATTTTAGGAAAATGGAAAACTATAGATGATGATACTGGAAAAGCAAAGTCCGTAGTAGAAATCTATAAAAAAGATGGAAAAATTTACGGAAAAATTGTTGAATTACTGCGAGAAGGAGCCAATCCTGACGAACCTTGCAACCACTGTAAAGGCGATTTTAAAGGTAAATTGCTGGTTGGATCTGATATCATTAAAGGACTTGAAAAAGATGGCAATGAATATACTGATGGAACAATTTCTGACCCTGAATCTGGTAAAACCTACGATGCAAAAATTTGGGTTAGTAACGATGATAACAATATCTTGAAAGTAAGAGGTTATGTTGCTTTTTTCTATAGAACGCAAGAGTGGATTCGTGTCAAGGGTTAAATTATATTGCAAAAAAAAATCAACCATGAAATTGATAACGTTTTCATTGTTAAGCATATTTTTAATTCCGAATGGAATTTTTGCTCAAAACTGGTTGGACAATCAATGCCAAATTGAAGACAAAACCTCCCAAAACGAATTTGATAAATCATCTGATCGAAATACGATGCAAATTCTGATTAACCAAGAAGGTAAGATTTTGCTTGATGAAAAAGATGTTAGCTATTTAGACGATGCTAAATTCAAAGAGCTTATTTATAGTTTCATAGAAAACCCAAGCGACTCCAATCGATGGGCTAAGAAACCGCAAAAAGCAATTATTAGCCTGCAGCATTACCAACATCCAGAGGTTTATGAACAAGTGCTTACTAATATCCGCGAAGTGTATTATTATTTATGGAATAATTTAGCAAAGCAAGATTATCAAACCAATTACGAAGAGTTGAACTGCAAAGAGCGCGAAAAAATTCAGAAGAAATATCCATATCAAGTTTTCGACCCAAGTCAAACTTCAGAAAAAGAAAATGATTCTGATATGCCTCAATTTAAAGGCCCGCCTGCTTTTGAGGATGTAAAAGATAATTAGTAAGTTCTAGTACATAACAAAATTTTATTTGCTAAAAATCAGCTTTGCCCCGACCCTAAAGGGAGCTTGATTTTTCCCTTTAGGGCTGAGGTCAAAAATCAAGGATTTATAGGCATTTAGTTTTTTGTCGTGTACTCAGTTAGTAAGTTCAACATATTTCAAAAAAAACTCCTCGTAGATGAGAGGAGTTTTTTTATATCCAAATATAACTTTTGTTTAACTTATTCAGTTTAATATTAAACAGTTTTATGGTTAATTTTGAGACTATGAAAATTTATGAGTTAAGAAAAAAGCAGGTCTTAGCATCGGATGCAAAAACCGTATGGAGTTTTTTATCTAATCCTAAAAACCTCAAGGAAATTATGCCCAAGCAAATGAAGTTTGAAATAAAAAGCGGTTTGAGCGAAAAAATGTATGCGGGTCAAATTCTCGTCTATAGTGTATCGCCATTCTCAGCGTACAAAACAACTTGGGTTACAGAAATTACGCAAGTAGATGAGCCAAATTTATTTGTTGACAACCAAGTAAATGGCCCATTCAAAATGTGGCATCACAAACATTTCGTTCGAGAAGTTTCAGGTGGTGTAGAGGTTGAAGACATCATTCATTACAGCTTGCCTTTGGGATGGATTGGACAAATTTTGCATCCTTTACTCATACAACCAAAACTTGAAAAAATATTTGCCATTAGAAAGCAGCAAATGAAAGCGCTTTTTGGCGAAATCAAATAAAAATTGCTATGAAAAAGAATATTTTACTCATTGGAGGAAGCTCAGGTATCGGCTTTGAAATTGCTAAACAATTACAAGAAAAACACCATATTTATGTTGCTTCCAGAAGTATAGGGAAACTCGAAGAATTAAAAAACGTAACACACCTAACTTTTGACGCTACAAAAGACGATGCAGCAAACCTAGATTTACCTGAAACCTTAGACGGTTTGGTATATTTGCCTGGAAGCATTAACTTAAAGCCGTTTAAAATGATGAAACCAACAGTTTTTGAATCCGATTTTCAACTCAATTTTATGGGATTGATAAAATCTGTTCACGCATTATTAGATCGTTTAAAAAAATCAAATCAAGCAAGCTTGGTTTTTTACAGCACAGTTGCCGTACAAACCGGAATGCCATTTCATACCAGCGTAGCAGCCGCTAAAGGAGCGATAGAAGGTTTTGCAAAAGCGCTTGCAGCAGAATACGCACCGAGTTTTCGGGTAAATGTTATTGCACCGTCGCTTACCGATACTCCATTGGCTGAAAAATTGCTAGGCAACGAGAAAAAGAAAGAAAAGATGAATGAGCGCCATCCGTTAAAAAGAGTCGGAAAAGCTGAAGATATTGCTGCTATGACATCATTTCTACTTAGTAATAAAAGCGCTTGGATAACTGGTCAAATTATTGGTGTTGATGGTGGAATGTCAACTTTAAACATTCATTAAGTATGCAAAAAGTAAGTGTTTTTTGGTTCAGGCGAGATTTGCGTCTAGTGGATAATTTAGGTTTATTAAAAGCTTTAGAAGCTGAAAATCCCGTACTTCCAATTTTTATTTTTGATGAAAATATTTTAAATGAATTACCAAAAAATGACGCGCGAGTAAGTTTTATTTATGAACAAACTCAACAGATTAGAAACAAATTACAAACTGAATTTGATTCTTCATTGGCTATCTATTTTGGTAATCCAAGAGAGGTTTTTGAAAATTCAATTTTAAAAGATTTTGAGGTAAAAGCAGTTTACACCAATACTGATTATGAACCCTACGCCATTAAAAGAGATGCGGCAATCGAAGCCTTGTTGGCAAAAAACGGGATTGATTTTTATTCGTTTAAAGATCAAGTTGTTTTTGAAAAAGACGAAATTCTCAAAGATGATGGTGAGCCGTATTTAGTTTTTACGCCCTATATGAAAAAGTGGAAAAGTGTTTTTAAAACCACTACCTATTCGTTCGAAAATTCCTACAACAAACTAAAAAACACCTATAAAAACAAGCGCTTGCCCAACTTAAGTTTGGCTGATATTGGTTTTAAACAATCGACTATAAAAATACCTGCCTATCAATTAGGTGAAGATTTTATAGAAAATTATTCAAAAACAAGAAACATTCCAGCTATTGATGGTACTTCAAAATTAAGTCCGCATTTACGATTTGGCACGCTGAGCTATCAAAAAATAATTAGCAAAGCAAGCACAGCTAAGGATGAGACTTTCTTAAACGAACTGATTTGGCGTGAGTTTTTTAAAATGATATTGTTTCACTTTCCAGCATCAATTCAACGTTCATTTAAACCAAAATACGATAAAATTGACTGGCGAAATAACGAATCTGAATTTGAAAAATGGAAAGCAGGAAAAACGGGGTATCCTATAGTTGATGCTGGAATGCGGCAATTGAATGAAACTGGATGGATGCATAATCGCGTTCGGATGATTGTAGGAAGTTTTTTATGCAAACATCTTTTAATCGATTGGCGTTGGGGCGAAGCTTATTTTGCTGAAAAACTATTGGATTATGATCTGTCGTCCAACATTGGCGGCTGGCAATGGGTTGCCGGAACTGGTGTAGACGCAGCGCCATACTTCCGAATATTCAATCCGTATACGCAAACCGAAAAATTTGATAAGAACGCAGCATATATTAAAAAATGGGTGCAAGAATTTGAAGATGAAACTTACCCAAATCCCATCGTTGATCATAAATTTGCTCGAGAGCGTTGTTTAGAAACCTACAAAATTGCTTTGCAATAAGGTTTTCTTAAACTTTAGCTCAGATAATATAGTTGGATTGATTATATTTGCATAAACAAAACGACGTCTTATGTTTGATTTTCAACAATACCTAGGATTTTTAGCCTTTTTAGCGATACTAACAATTGGCTTTTGGCTTTTGATTTTTCTAACAGCAATTATTCCTTATTGGATTGGTGGTTCGTTAGCAGAACGATTTAAAGAAGCAAAAGAGGCTAAACAAAAGAAAGAAGAAAAAGCATAATCCTTTTTCTTTAAGAAATTAAAAAAAGAAAGTTCTGCAGGACTTTCTTTTTTTTTTGCCGTAAATTGAATCTAGCTATAAAAAATCCCGAATTAATTAAATAATTCGGGATTTCGCCATACTAATGTTATTTACTAAAATCCACCTTCATCATCCATTCCTCCAGCTCGAGATCGTCTATCTTGTTCATTCTTTTGTTGGTTAAAACGATACACAAAAGTAGCTGTTATTTGTCTTTCACGCCATTGAAAAGTACTATTAGAAGTGAAATTTTCGGTTACTGTAAATTGATCCCTTTTTCTTGAATTAAACATATCTCTCACATTAATAGAAATGGTAGCGTTATCATTCAAAATCTCTTTACTTAACGACATATCTAGCGAAGCAATTGGATCTGTTTTGGTTTGTGCGTTTTCTCTTGGTCCTCGGTAAAAAGCATTGGTCTGCCATTGAATTTTCCAAGGTAAAATAATATTAGAGCTAAAACGACCAAAATAACTTTCATTTGTGGCTCCATAATCAATTCCTTCATATTCACCATCACTTTCGAATCTAAAGTAATTAAAGCTCAAGTTAGTTCTTAGCCATTTAACAGGGTTATACAAAACACCTAATTCGGCACCGTAACGCTGTTCGGTTGCTAAGTTAATGGGGATGTTTTCAATAATATCAATATCATCCTCAGGTGTATCTCTTCCTGTATCTCGCTGAACACGTTCAAAAGCATCGGTTTCTCTTTGGTAATAAACAGAACTAGTTAAGGTGAAATTAAGATCTTCAAAGGTTTTCATATAACCTAAATCGAAAGCATCGGCAAAAGATGGGTCTAAATCGGGATTACCTTGAAAGATGTTTGTTCTACTTGATTGTGAAGGAAAAGGATTTAAAAACCAACCTCTTGGACGGTTAATTCTTCGGTTATAACCTAGGGAAATATTTTCTTCTGAAGCTAGTTCATAAACCAAATTTACAGTTGGAAAAATACCATAAAAATTTTTATCGAATTCAAAAGTTTCGTCAAAACTATCTTCAACAAAGGGTGTTGTTCTACCTTTAAGTTGAGTGTGTTCGAGCCTTAATCCTAGAAGGAAAGAAAATTCGCCAAACTTATTACCGTACTGCGAATAAGCAGCGGTCACATTTTGTTGAAAATCAAAATCACTAGAAACATTTTCGTCTACTTCCAATTGATCTGTATCTAAATTTTGACGATACACCAAAAATTCTTCGTAAGAATCTGAATAGTCTCCTCTAAAGCCAGCTTCAAATCTTGCATCACCCATTGGTTTTACATAATCGGCTTGTATTAAAAAACTATTTTCATCTTGTGCTTCAAGGACTTCTTGCAATGCTACTAATTCATCTTCAGGTGCTATTTGATTTTCTACAATTGAGTTATTAACAGTTTCATCTTTTTTTGAAAATTGAAAATCAGCTGTAAATTTATGATCGCGATCCTCTTCATCAAAACGTTTTTCGAAATTTAAAGAATATTGATACCGTTTATCGTCTTCACGCTCATCCTCTCTTCTATAAGTTGTACTGTTTTCAACACCGTTTACAAATCTTCTGTTATAATTATTAGTAATGTCTTGATCATCGCCTAATCGCATAAAAAAACTACCCGTAAGCGAAGTTAATTCGTCGAAGAAATATTCTACACCTGTATTTACATTGAAGTTTTTACCGTCACGATCGTATTCTCTGTTTTCAATAATACGATCAAAGGCTTGGTTAGTAGTATAGTTATTATCGTAAAATGCATTTCCAGGAACTCCTCTATCGGTATAACCTACGTTGGCAAACACATTAAAGTCATCGGTTCGCAAATTTATATCTGCATAAGCACCGTTGTTCTTAGGTTCGCCTGCGGTTGCTCTAAATGAACCATTAAAACCTAGGGTTTTTTCTCTTTTTAGAATAATGTTGATAATTCCACCTGAGCCTTCTGCATCATATCGAGCTGAAGGACTTGTAATAACTTCTACAGATTCAATTGCATCTGCTGGCAATTGTTGAAAAACATCTTGATCTCCATAACCAGCTACGGAAGATGGTTTACCATTGATAAGGATTCGTACATTATCGTTACCTCGCAAGCTAATAGCACCATCTACATCAACAGTTACAGAAGGAACGTTTCCTAACGCGTCGCTAACCGTTCCACCAGCAGTAGTTAAATCTTTTCCAACATTATATGTCTTTTTATCTAAATCGATTTCAACTTGCGTAGTTTCTGCTACAACTTTTACCTCATCTAGATTATCTGCTTCAAACCCTAAAACAATTTCACCTAAGTTGATGTCTTTATCAATTGTTTTGTCCTTAAACGTTTTAGTTTCAAATGAAATAAACTCAACTTTAATATCATAAACACCACTTTCAACTTCTATAGAAAATTTACCGTCCATATCGGTTGTTCCTCCGTCGACATCGTCTGGATTAGTTTTATTTATCACAGAAACAGAAGCCATTTCTAATGGTATTCCTTGATCATCTATTACGGTTCCTGAAATTTCAAATTTTTGACTAAAACCAGCAAAGCTGATTAATGCAATTAGTAAGGTGAATATTCGTTTCACAAAAAATATTTTTTATAGTTACGTGTATTTGACCACAAAAAGACAGATAAGTTTAATACTAATGAGTTAAAACTAAGTTAAGCAATTGGTTTTAATTACAAAAAATTAACAAATAAGTCTTTATTAATAAAATTTTTTCAAAAGTTGAAGTATATGGAGCAATAAAAAACGATAAAATTCAATTTAGTTATCTATTCGTTTATCTTTCTTATTAGCATAAAACTGATTGTATTTTCGTTTGGCTAAAAAACCTACAACCAACCAAACCAACAGACTGATGACAATAAATTTGTAGCTAATAATCTGATCCCCACTAGCATAAGAATGCAATCCTGTAAGGTAAAAGTTAACTCCAAAATAAGTCATTAGAATTGATCCAAATGCAATAACTGATGCCCAGTTAAATGCCCATAATCCTCTTAAGCCAGGAACTAAGCGCATGTGAATCACAAAAGCATAAACAAAAATGCTTATTAGCGCCCAAGTTTCTTTTGGATCCCAGCCCCAATAACGTCCCCAACTTTCGTTGGCCCATTGACCACCTAAAAAGTTTCCTATTGTAAGCATTATTAAACCTACCGTAAGCGCTAATTCGTTAATATAAGTAAGCTCTTGAATGTTTAATTTCATTTTAGGCAAGTTCTTCTTATTGGTAAACATCATCAAGAATAAAGAAACCAGTCCGATAATTGCTCCTAAAGTAAAAGGACCATAACTACCAACAATAACCGCAACATGAATCATTAACCAGTAAGAATCTAATACCGGTTCTAAGTTGGAAATTGTAGGATCCATCCAATTCCAATGGGCTACCATTAAAATAATTGCGGTAACAAATGCGGTAGACGCCAAAGTTAAATTGCTTTTTCTGCCAAATCCAAACCCAAAAAACATCGTTGCCCAAGCTACGTAAATCATACTTTCGTAAGCATCACTCCACGGTGCGTGACCTGCAATATACCAACGCGCAATTAAGCCTAAGGTATGAGCTACAAAAAGTAGCAACAAAATAATTTTAGAAACATCTACAGCAATTTTATTGAATTTTGTTTGCTTAAAAATTCGAAGAATTACAAACACAATCATAAATAATCCGACATACAAATACCACTGAAATAGGCGGTTAAAAATATCAATGTCGTTGTATAAAATTTCAGTATCGATTTTTCTATCGCTCAAATTAACTTCCGAGCCGTGTTTTTCCTGAAAAGCTTTCAGCAGTTTCAACAGTTCTTCAGGCTGTTCATAATCATTTATATCTTTAGCATTTTGAAGGGCTCCTAGATAAGTTGGAAGAACTTTATTAACAAATAACGAATCGTTTCCTGTAAAAAACACTTCATCTTCAGCTTCTTTCATTTCCATATAAGAAACCCATCGATTGGTTTCGCTTCCAGGTACTGGAAAAATTCTAAGTAATTTTCCTTGCAACGCATTGTAAAGTAAATTCACACGTTGGTCGGCTTCCATAAAGTCCTTTTGAAATTGATTTGGCACCTGCGCTTGATAAGCATCTTCTAAAAAAGGACTCAATTTGTAAGAACCATCATTTCCAAAAAAATCGGTTAGTGCTACATATTTCTCTCCTCTATCGATTCCTAAAACATTATGCAGGCTATCGTTTTTTGGTTTTAAGTAAATTAGTGGTGCTGGATACCAAACAGCAGGATTTTCGAGCATCGACAACATTACTTGATCGCTGTTTAATCCTGCATAATCATCTTTTTTACGTAATTTTCTCAGCAATTCAGATGAATACGTATTGGCAGGTTTCATTCTACCATTATCATCTTGAATAACCAGTTTTGCAAATTTGCGAGCGTGTTTTTTGTCAACAGCATTTGCTATAATAATAGAATCGATTTCCTGCACATTTACTTTTGGCATTGTTGGCTGCTCATCGGCATCCATACTTTGATTTTGATGCTGATCTTGATGAACGTGCGTGGTATCTGTTGCTTGACCATAAGAAAAACCAACTAGCCCTAGTACTAAAACTGCGGTTAACTTTGCTTTTTTAGCTTTTAGTTTGTCGAGCTTTTTCTGTACTTGACCAAACCTTGAATTTTTATCAAACATAATTGCCATAAGCGCTATATAAAGTAAGAAATAACCGATATATGTAATCCAAGTTCCCCACCAATCATGGTTAACAGACAAAACAGTTCCGCCTTCATCTCGATCGAATGAAGCTTGAAAAAATCGATATCCGCCGTGATCTAGAACGTGATTCATATAAATTTCATATGGATACGAATTACTGCCATCTATCACTTCTACTTTACTTTTGAAAGAGGCGTAACTCGGGTTTGCTCGGTCTTCAGTTCCCGGATGCTTTTCAGCTATAAAATCGTTGAGTTTTAGTGAAAAAGGCAATTCAATTTCTTTACTGCCGTAACGCAAATGAATATCATAACCACCGATCTCTATTTTTTTCATATCCTCCAACAAGCCTTTACCACCGAGCATACTAATTTCTTTAGATTCTCCTCCGGCATTGACTCTAAAACGCACCCCGTCAGGTTGATTATTTCCTTTCATTTCGGTAGGTACAATATCGTAATAACCTTTTTTAGCAGGTTCAGGAAAAACGAATTGCATCTCTCCTATTTGATACAGCGAACGCATTTTTAATTCTTGAAGACTATCACCTTCCAAAGTTCCTTGTTTTTGATCAGACATGCGCATGTATTCGCCTTCAAACGGAGAATCTATGGTGTAACCCGTATCATTTGTGCCTGTAATATTTATAGCGCCTTCGGTGTATTTATTAAATGCGAAAAGCATGTTATTGATATTGGCTACTTCGCCTTCTTTAAGAAAACGATCTTTTCGTTGACCTTGACCCGATTCAACCAATTTGAGGTACAAATCGCCGTTTTCATCTTCGCGTAAACCTTCTTTTGCGCCATGAATAAATTCAACTACTTCAAATGAAATAGGATCGTTATTAAAATGCGTATTGATTTTTTTGTCGGTACTAATCTTTGGCGCTAGTCGCAATTCAAAATGTTGCTTGCTTCGTTTGGGTTCACCATCGATTTCACCGTCTATATAAGTGGAAAGGTACGTTTTTTCAGACATCATAACATTGGTTACTTCGCCTTCTCTAATTGGCATAATTCCTTCAAAGCCGATGTATCGCGTTACCCAAGCTCCTAACAAAATCAATATAAAAGACAAGTGAATAAGCAGTGTTGATAAACGCTTTAATGTCCATAATTTATAGCGAAAAATATTTCCTATAAAATTGATTACAAAGAACACCATAATGACTTCAAACCACCAAGCATCGTAAATCCATTCTCGGGCTGTAAGTGTTGTATAAGAGTTTTCTACAAAAGTTCCGATTGCCATTGCTACAGCAAAAACAATAAACAAAACAGACATTAATCGGGTGGAAAAAAGTATCTGGAAGATTTTCTTCTGAATCATAACCAAAATTTTGAAAGGCAAAGATACTCAATTAATAAAGATTTAATCGATTAATTCATCAACTCTATCTGCTTTAAATAGTTAAAAAAAACTGAATATTCAATCTGATTTTTGTTGATTGTAAGTGAAGCTGCTTTCGTTATATTTCGCTAATTTTGCTATATGATAAAAGTAGTAATTATAGGAGCTGGAAATGTAGCTTGGCATTTATTTCAAGCTATTCAAAATTCTAATGAAGCAGAAGTTATTTATGTACATAATAGAAGTTTGTCTACTCTTAGTGATTTTGAAAAAACAGTTCCTACAGGAACCGATTTAGCTGAAATTCCTACTGCAGATTTGTATTTGGTTTGTGTAAAAGATGATGTAGTTTCAGGAATTATAGAAAATTTACACTCAGTTAACGGAATTGTAGCGCATACTTCGGGAAGCGTAAGCTTGCAGAAATCGGCTCAAAAAAATGCGGTTTTTTATCCTTTACAAACCTTCAGCAAAACAACAAAACTTAACTACAACAACATTCCTTTTTGCCTAGAAGCAGATTCTTCTGAAACATTTGGATTGATTGAAAAGCTAGCGAAAAGCATTTCAGAAAACGTCTATCATATTGATTCTGAACAGCGGAAATCCTTGCATCTTTCTGCGGTTTTTGTGTGTAATTTTACGAATTTTATGTACGATATCGGTCATCAAATTTGTAAAGAAAATCAAATTCCTTTTGAAATCTTACAGCCGCTAATTGCAGAAACAGCTCAAAAAATAACAATTAATCTACCCGAAAAAGTGCAAACTGGCCCTGCTAAACGCGGTGATGTACAAACGGTAAAATCTCATTTAGAACAATTAACAAATTCAACTCATAAAGAAATCTATTCTACCATTTCAAATGCAATTTCAGAAAAATATGGAAAAAAATTATAAAGAATTACTCAACGATATCCGCTGCTTTGTTTTTGATGTCGATGGTGTGTTAACTGATGGCAGCTTGCAAGTAACCGAAAAAGGGGAATTATTACGAACGATGAATGTAAAAGATGGATTTGCTATAAAACAAGCTTTGAGCAAAGATTACACGGTTTGCATTATTTCTGGCGGAACCAATGAAGGTGTGCGCGAACGCTTGAAAACACTTGGTGTTACCGATATTTATTTAGGAGTGCACGACAAAGTAGAAATTCTCGATGAGTTTCTTGATGTGTATAATATCGATAGAAATGAAGTTGCTTATATGGGCGATGATATTCCTGATTTGTATCCGATGCGAGAAGTAGCTTTGCCTACTTGTCCACAAAATGCTGTACCCGAAATAAAAGCTGCCGCAAAATATATTTCGCATAAAGATGGTGGAAAAGGTTGTGCCCGCGACTTGATAGAACAAGTAATGAAAGTCCATCAAAAATGGTAAAAAAGCTGTAAAGATGCAAAGCAAAAAAATCACTTTAAGTTATGCTTACCTATTAAGGCTGCCCAATTTAGTGTTGATTGCGCTTGCACAATTACTAACAAAATATGTTTTCTTGCCAGCTTTTCAGTTAGAGACTTTGTTGGATGATTTTGAGTTTTATTTATTGTTGATGGCTACCTTATCGCTTGCTGCTGCTGGCAACATCATCAATGACGTTTTTGATGTAGAATTGGATAAAATCAATTACCCTAAAAAATACCTACTTCAACAAAACATAAGCAAAAACACGGCTTACTGGTTGTATGGAGTTTTTAATTTTGTTGGTGTTTCTGCTGGCATTTTTCTGTGTGTCATACAAAAAGAATACAATTTCATTAGTTTTTTTATTTCCATTCCTATCCTACTCTATTTGTATTCATTTAGGCTAAAAGGAAATTTTATTTTCGGAAATTTTATCGTTAGCTTTTTGGTAGGATTTTCTATTGCAATTGTTGCTTTTTTTGAATTGTTACCCACACTAAATTACAGCAACGCCACGGCTTTTAATATTTTGATATTTTATGCTTTTTTTGCTTTTATCATCAATTTTATGAGAGAAATTATCAAAGATTTAGAAGACATAAAAGGAGATTACTCAAACAACCTGAACACACTTCCGATTGCTGTTGGCAAAAAAAGAACGCACATAGTCGTGGTTGTTTTTGGAGTGATTTCAATTTTAGGTATTTTCACATTTCATTTTCTTTATTTAAGCGGAATTTGGTTAGCGCTAACTTACAGTTTACTTTTTATCATTATTCCCATTCTATTTGTAGTTTACAAAACGCTTTCAGCAGATCAAAAATCAGATTACCAACGCATTAGCCGGCTTTTAAAATTTATTTTACTGGCTGGAATTTTAAGTATCGGTTTGTTTCACTTTATAATTTAATCTTATGATATCTCACTCTCTTAAACAACATAAAATCATTTTAGCATCTGGATCGCCAAGAAGACAAGATTTTTTAAGTGAATTAAAGATTCCTTTTGAAATTCGACTAAAAGAAGTTGAAGAAACTTATCCTTCTAATTTGGTAAAAGAAGAGATTACTAATTATTTATCTGAACTGAAAGCAAGCGTATTTTCAGATTTAGCCGACCACGAAATTTTAGTAACTGGCGACACCATAGTTTGGCATAATAATCAAGCTTTAGGGAAACCAAAAAACAAACTAGAAGCTTTTGAAATGATTGAATCGCTTTCAGGAAAAACACATCAAGTTATTTCGTCTTTTTGTCTTAAAACCAATCGAAAAATTATTGTAAAAAGTGATCTAGTTGATGTTCATTTTCGAAAATTAAGCGCTGAAGAAATCAATTTTTACATCGATCATTTCAAACCCTTTGACAAAGCAGGAGCTTATGGTATTCAAGAATGGATTGGAAAAATTGGTATTGATAAAATTTCAGGTTCATTTTATACCGTTATGGGAATGCCCGTTCATTTGTTTTATGAAGAACTCCAAAAACTACTTAAAAAGAAGTATTAAAATTAATAGTAAGTCCCGAACTTTCTGGAACAAAACGACAAACTCCACCGACACAAACAAGACCACCACGCTGGCGACCATAATTTAAAGCGATACGGTAGGCGCCAATTCTATAAGCTCCGCCGACATTTACATAATGAACCCTTTCACTTGCTTTGTCGCTGCCATAATTCCAAATATCCCAGAAATAAACAGATAATTTTTCACTGAAATTATATTCTACAGAGCCGCCAAACCAATCTTGACGATCGCCCACAGCCCACATTTTTTCAAGCTCAACGCGTAAAGATTTTTTATTAGTGAAGTTATAAGTAGCCTCGGCAGTAACGATGTCAGCTCGAACCAAGTCGCCTCCACCTAAAAGCCGTTGATCGTAATATTGATTGATATAATTGAATCCTGCGTGCCAAGAATCATTTATTTTCTTCTTCAATTCTATACTGTAATCGTGAAAGTATTTATTCCCTCTCCCTAAAAAATCGACATCATAATTTGGTGGATTAAACGTGTACTGACCAGGAAGATTATACCAGCTAGAAAAATTTAAAAAAACGTGTGTTCCGTGTTTTCCGCCTAAAAGACTACCTTTTTCAAACTTATAAAAGAAATCTACTTGACCGCCTGTTTCTCCTGCCCTCATTATTTGAGAATCTTCAAATAAAGTTGCGTGCTGCGCCTGAAAAACATAAATATTAGCAAGTAAAGAATGGTGCTGTTTGGTTAAGGCTGGCGTAAAATTGATATAGGTATCTAGATAGTCAAAACTGGTAGATTGTTCTCCTTGGAAATCGGTAAAAACAGCAGGTTCTCTTTGAGAGAAAAAACCCATATTTTCAATTCTTCGTAAACTTACATCTACTCCCAATCTAGATTTTGAATATCCAAAATTAACTGTAATAGCGCTTCCTGGTTCTGCAAAATCATCGGAGAGGTTGTTTTGTACATTTAGAATTCCATCTTTAGATTTATAATTGAATTCAGCATTGGCATAAAAAGCTCCAAACAAATAATCTGCACGAAAAGAAAAAGCATTGGTTAAATCATCATAATCAGGGTTTTCTAACTGTGGATAGCGATCTAAGGATTCATATCTTCCTAAATAACTCAACCCAATACTAAGATCCTGATTTTTTTCATATAGATTTAAATATTCAGCAAGAAAAAATTTAGCATCAAAACCAAATATATCACCAGAAGTTACGCCAAAACCAGAGCGCTGTCGGCCATATAAGGCTGTAAATTCCATGTTATAATTAGGAGCAAACTTTACACGACCGCCACGCACAGCAGAATTAATTCCCAGTGCGCGGTCTTCCCAAGCTCTAAAAATCATTCCGTTCCCAAACTGTTCGTAAAAATGTCCTAAGGTAACATCCCATTTTTCATCTTTAAATTTTAGGTAAAAAATTCCTAAATCTGTTCCCTTAAATTTAGGATTGTAATTAAGCAAAGCATTTTGTTCGTAAGATTCTACCTGAACACCAGCCGTCCATTTTTTGTAATTATAATTGGCATACAAATAGTTGTTAGACCGCAACGGATCGTCGGGAACAATTGCACTTTCAAGCCCAGAATCATTCGTATAATATTGAATATTGGATTCAATACCTCCAAAAAAACGACCATAGTACTTGTCTTTTTCTTGTTCCTGAGAAAATCCTATAAGTTGAAAAAATAAAAAAGCAATAGTAAGGTGATTCTGAAAGCACTTCATGAATTATAACGCTTTAATTACCTCATACATTTCATGTTCAGCACCTTGTGTGTAGCCATTAAAAATATGAACTATTTCTTGGTTTTTGACTACTACTGCATATGGGATATTAACAATTGACAATGCTCTTTTTAGTTCTTGATTTCCATCTAACAAAACTTCATAAGGCCAATTTTTTCCATTTAACAATGGTCGTACTCGTCGTTGCGTTCTAGAATCATCTGTAGAGATAGCTATTAATTCCATGTTCAGTTCTTCAGACCATTCAGTATAATGTTCGCTAATGGCTTCGAGTTCAGAAATACAAGGCGCACACCATGTAGCCCAAAAAGAAAAAATATAAACCTTATCTTTTTCAGTAAAGTCCTTTTTAATATTTATTGGTTTATTTTTTAAGTCTTTAATAGTTATGCTAGGCAATTCATCCTGAGCAAAGCCTACACTAAAGCACCCCATTAATAGTACTAAAAAAAAAGTCTTCATTTTAATTTTCTTTAAGTTAAGGCAATATTAAAACAAAAAATCATAACAGCAAAGTTTAAGATAATTTTTTATTTTAAAGCTGGTAAAGTTAAAATTAATGAAATTTTATTTTACATTTGTGTAACAAATAAAACTTAAGAATATGAAAATAAAATTATTTTTACTAATGCTTGTCGTTATGTTATCATACGATAGCCAGGCGCAGATAGCCGATGGCTCTGTTGCTCCAGACTTTACAGCCAATGATATTTTTGGTAATTCGCACAACTTGCAATCGTATTTAGACGATGGCAAAACAGTAATTCTTAACATTTCAGCTACCTGGTGCGGACCTTGTTGGAATTACAAAGAAACAGGAGCGCTTAAAGATATTTATTACAGCTACGGAGAACACGGTTCAGACGAAGTCGTGATTTTATACATCGAGGGAGATCAATCTACTGGAATTGACGAATTGTATGGTATTAGCGGAAATACGATAGGAAATTGGGTTGCAAATACACCTTTCCCAATTATTTCTGATGCTAGTATTGCTAATGATTACCAAATTACATACTTCCCAACTGTTTACAGAATTTGCCCTGATGGACTAGTTTATGAGATGGGACAATTAAGTAATACTGATATTATCTCCCACATCGACAATAACTGTAGTAGCGTAGAATTAACCGATCCTGACAATCACGTTGCAGTAAAAACTGGAGAAGTGAAAGTTTGTGAAGACGGTGAAACAACTGAAGTCGAAGTAGAAATCACAAATTACGGAAACACCGTTACTTCGTTAGATATTGATGTAGATGTAAACGGAACTATTGAAACTATCACCGAAAGCGTTAACTTAAATAGATGGGAGACCACTACTGTAAATTTAGAAATTGATGCTAATGAAGGAGATGAGGTGTTTGCTGAAGCCGTTTCGGTAAACAATCAAACACCAAACAGCTCACTTGCCGTTTCTGAAACTACAGAAGTTCAAGTTGCTGCTCCAACAGGAAGAGATATTGAAGTTCATATTTCTACAGATAATTATCCTGGTGAAATTTCTTGGAATATTTTAGACGAAAATGGAAATGTTGCAGCTACTGGAGGACCATATCAAGAAGGCACAGACGACCAATGGGGTGGCGGCGGTCCTGATGCACTTACAACAATTGTTCACAGTATTAATTTACCAGGTGGTGAGCAGTGTTTTTCTATACAGCTCTTAGATGCTTTTGGTGATGGCTGGAGCTTAACCAACGGAGATCATAATCCTGGTGTTGAAATTTTCTATGAAGACGAAAGCATTTTCAACGAAACTGTTGGTAGTTTTGGTGATGAAATAACTTTTAGTCGTTCAATGAAGCACCTAGTTACTATGAATACAGAAGATTTTGCAACAACCTCTTTAGAAGTGTTTCCAAACCCTAGTCAGGGAAAATTCAATATTAATAGTTCTACTAATTTTGATGTAGTAATCTATGATATCCAAGGAAAAATTGTTTACCAAGCTTCAAAATTGAATAAAACTTCATCGATAGAACTAAGTGAATCAAGCGGAATTTATATCGCAGAATTTACTTCAGGATCAGAAAAAACAACTAAAAAATTAATAATTAAATAATGATACACAAAAAATTATTTCAAGTTCTAGCAATTGCTACATTCGTATTTTCAAGCATCAATACAAACGCACAACTTCGAGTTGAAAATGCTCAAGGTGAAGCTTTTCAAGATGGAGATGAATTCGTTTTTGAAGAAACAGGAGAAATTGGTTCTGAAATTGGCAAACTCCCTTTTTATGTTTTCAACGAAAGTACCGACGAGAATATCGTAGTTCAAGTTGAAATTCAGGAAATCAGAAATTCAGACGGAAGCCAAGTTGTTTTCTGTATGCAACCGCTTTGCATCTTTAGTGTTATTGAAGGTGAATCTTATCCTAATAACGGCGCTGTAATCGAACCCGAATCTTACAATAGTTTGGATGATTATTTCATCAATTCAGATGAAGGAGACGAAGAAACAACAACCATTGAATATGATTTAAGATTCTATGCAACCGATGAAGCTGGAAATGATCTTAACGATCTTGTTATTACTTATATTTACGACAAAACATTAAGTAATTTAGCATTTGATCTTCCTAGTCTTGGCGTAGATATTTATAACACACTAGTGAAAAACAACTTCACATTTGAAGCTGCAGATTCATTTGAATTAAATATTTACGATTTAAGAGGCAAACTAATCAAAACACAATTAGTTACTCAAGGAATAAGTCAAATAAACCTCAGCGATTTATCAAGAGGAGTTTATATCGCTAAATTTCTTGGCAAAAAAGGAAGTTCTAGCATAAAACTTATAAAAGAGTAAGTATGAAAACATCTTTTTATAATTATTGCTTACTTCTTGTTTCTACAATCTTACTCTGGAGTTGTGAAGAAAAGTATGAAATTTTGGAAGGTGTTAGCGATATTTATATTACAAGTGAATCTGGAAACAATAGACCACTAATTGGTAGTGAAATTGTTCTGAACATCTACACCAACAATGGAACAGATGTTACTGAAGAATGCGATATTTATGTGAATGATGAACTGTTGGATTCCAATACTTTCAGTTCAAACGAAGTGGGCACTTTTACCATTATAGCGGTATATCAAAACCTTGAAGCAAACTATCAAGTTGAATTTCACGATGGTTCAGATCAAGTCTTTAAAAAAAGAGTCTTGATAGAAGACTATACGGGAACTTGGTGCGGTTGGTGTCCACGTGTTTCCCACGCAATGAAATTAGTTGCTGAACAAACCGACAAGGTTGTTTTTTCAGCTATTCATCGAGCTCCAACAGGAACAGGAGACCCATACAATTTCACTGAAGCACAATCGCTTGAACAATTAATCAATACGCCTGGATACCCAAAAGGCTTTATTAATCGAATGACGCAATGGGAATTTCCAGAACCTGACAATACCGCTCAAGTGCTAGCTTTTACACAAGGAGAAAGACCAGAATTAGATTTTGCAGTTACTTCTGAAATTGTAGCAGAGAATATGCTCCAAGCTAAAATAAATGTGCTTTTCACCAATGCACACGATAATATCAAGCTTGTGGTTTATCTTCAAGAAAATGGATTGGTTTATCCTCAAGTTAATTATACAGCACATTATGATGGCGAAAACCCCATCGAAAATTATGTGCATAATTATACACTTAGAGCCACTTTAACCGATATTCTTGGGGAAGAAATTCCTTCTGAAGAAGCTTTACCTGGAACTATTTACAGTCGAAATTTTAATTTTGAAATCCCTGAAGTAGTTGAAGATATCAACCAATTGGATATCGTTGCTTTTGTTATTGATGCCAACAATGAAGTCATTAATGTAAGAAAATCTAAGATAGGTGAAACACAAGAATTTGTTTTCGATTAGTTAATTAGTTATTTCAATAGTAAAAAAGGAGTTTTCTGAATTGAAAACTCCTTTTTTTATTTATAAAAATTAAACTTGAATATTATGACTCAACTGTCTATGCTTCAGATTTATTCACATGCAATTCAACTTCAACTTGATTTTGAAGCAAATCTTCAAAAGTTTCTCTTTTTCTAATTAAATGTGCCTTCCCGTTGTGCCATAAAATTTCAGCTGGACGATAACGTGAATTATAATTACTCGCCATTGAAAAACAATAAGCTCCAGCATTTTTAAAAGCCAAAAGATCGCCTTCTCTTATTTCAGTTATCATTTTGTTATTGGCAAACGTATCCGTTTCACAAATATATCCAACTACTGAATAGAATCTTTTGGGAGCTCCTGGGTTAGAAATATTTTCTATTTCGTGAGTTGCTCCATAAAACATCGGACGTATCATGTGGTTAAAACCAGAATCAATATGGGCAAATACAGTTGATGTAGTTTGTTTTACGACATTTACTTTTGCCAAAAACTGCCCCGCTTGACTGACCAAAAATTTGCCAGGTTCAAAAGCTAAAGCTAGCTCTTTTCCGTAATTCTTGCAAAATTCATTAAAGCGCTTCGATAGTTTTGCGCCTAATTCCTCTACATTGGTTTCGATATCATTTTCGTGATAGGGCACCTTAAAACCACTACCAAAATCTATAAAACTTAAATGATCAAAGTTTTTGGCAGCATCGAACAAAATTTCAGCGGCATGAAGAAAAACATCAATATCTAAAATATCACTACCCGTATGCATATGAATTCCGTTGATATGCATTTTTGTGTTTTCTACAATACGTAAAATGTGCGGCATTTGGTGAATCGAAATTCCAAATTTAGAATCGATGTGGCCTACAGAAATATTGGTGTTTCCACCAGCCATAACATGAGGGTTTATACGAATGCAAACAGGAACTTCAGGGTGTTTAGCGCCAAATTGCTCCAGGACAATTAAATTGTCAATATTAATTTGCACACCCAATGCTACTGCCTTTTCCAACTCATCAACCGAAACTCCATTTGGCGTATAAATTATTTTCTCAGGAGCAACACCGGCCTTTAATCCGAGTTGTACCTCTTGGATAGATACTGTATCTAGACCGCAGCCTAATTCATTAAATAATTTTAAAACTGAAATATTAGAAAGCGCCTTGACTGCATAATGCAAGCGCACCTGTTTGACCTTCTTAAATGCATCTGCTAAGCGTTTGTACTGCGTTTTCATTTTTTCGCTGTCATAAACGTAAATTGGACTACCAAATTCTGATGCAATGTTTAAAAGATCTACTCTTTCCATAGATAAAAATATTTAATGATTAAAAAATGATATAATTAAAATTGATAAGTGTGCAGAATCAGCACAAGGGAGAAATCTCTATTTCTGTTTTAGAAATGGAGTCGCCACTGTAAGCGGTTTTCGGGATATGGAGTAAAAAAATAAAAAAAACTCAGCTATCATTGAAATGACTTAAACTGAAATAATTTCTACAATTATTTCAAAAAAATTTTGGCTAATTTAAGCATTAAAATATTGACTTTTCCATATAGCGGCATTAAAATTTTTCCCTTTAGAAAAACCATAATATAATGCAATACCGGCTATCCATTTTACCATAAACATAAATAACAACAAATATTCTGAGCTAGAATAATCGCTGAAAATAAATTCTTTCGGCATTATTGAAGTCAATAAAATACTAAGTAAAACCACGCTTACCATAAAATTTTCTAGGTTTCTAAGCGGCCATACGGCTAATTTTCGTAAGGGATGCAGGTCTTTTCCCCATTGGTGAACAAAATAATAATAATCATTGCCCATGGGAACAAAAAGTAATGGGTCGTCTGCATTTTTTAAACTAAAAAATTTTGATGGCGCAGCAATTCTAAATTCATTTAAATTGGTAGAATGCAACTCCTCTAAATACTGAATTTCATCAATTGCTTCTACTGGAAAATCGCCCTTATAAAACGTTGCATCTAAAAAACGAAGTCGGTACTTAATACATAAATTTTTGATTTGTGAAATATGATATACACGATCTTTTTCGAGTAAATCCATATCAAAACCTGTTGGCTTTTCATCATCTATTTTAGCTTTTGTAAACAACTCTTCTAAGCTAAAACTCTTAATTCTCTCTCGTTCTTGATTTAATGCTGTTTTTAAATTTACCGCGTCTAACATAGCTCCAGTTTTTCGGTTTGAAAATTACAACATCATATAAAAACCAACAATCGAAATTGAAAATTTAACGCTAATTAAATAAAAATCAAAGCCCAAGAAAGCTCAACCGATTTCGTAGAAACACAAGTCTAAATTTTATTTAAATTAAGTCTGAATTAATTTGTCAAAATCAACAATAAAATTATTTTTGCAGCAATTTTTAATAAATCTAAATAAAACAAGAATGAATCGCTTTGTATTAATTTTAGCACTAATTATTGCTCCTGTTTATGTACACGCTCAAGATGAATTTGTAAACGACTCTATAGAAAGTCTTGGAGAAGTTATTATTTCAACCAACAAATTATTAGGAAGTAAGTTTGAAACCAAAAACAGAACCGGTTCTGCCTATTTTATTTCTAAAGAAGATTTACAGAAACACAACTACTTTAATATAGATCGTATTTTAAGTGAAGTGCCTGGTGTTAACTTATACGAAGAAGATGGTTTTGGTTTGCGACCAAACATCAGTTTGAGAGGAACATCGCCTGAACGAAGTTCTAAAATAACCTTAATGGAAGACGGAATTTTGATCGCTCCTGCTCCCTACTCTGCTCCTGCTGCTTATTATTTTCCTAATGTTGCTCGCATGCAAAGTGTCGAAATTTTGAAAGGAAGTAGCCAAGTTCAATATGGTCCGTACACAACCGGTGGAGCGCTAAACATGGTTTCTACAGAAATTCCTGACGAATTTAAAGGAGAACTGAGAGCTAATTACGGTTCGTATGGCACGTCCAATTCACTAGTGCGTTTTGGTGATTCTAAAGAAAATTTTGGGTATGTCATCGAATATATGAAAAACCGATCTAATGGATTTAAAGAACTAGATGGTCCTGGCGGAACTGGATTTGATCGCGATGATTTTATGGCAAAATTTAGAGTTAATACTAGTAAAGATGCACGTTTTCAACAATCGCTTCAACTGAAATTTCAATACGCTCAAGAAGAATCTAATGAAACTTATTTAGGCTTAACTCAAAGTGATTTTGATGCCAATCCTTTTAGAAGATATGCCGCTTCTCAAGAAGATGTTATGGATACCGAAAACAGGCATTTAAGTTTGACTCATAATTTTCAATTTAACCCAACTACACAAATTACTACAACAGTTTACAACACAGAATTTTCAAGAAATTGGTTTAAATTAGATCGCGTTGTAGGTTCGGATGGAAATACAGCAAAAATTGCTAATATATTGAGTAATCCCCAGCAATTTGAAGAAATAATGAATTGGATTACTGGTGTAGAAGATTCTCCAGAAGATGCTTTAAAAAACAAAAACAACAATCGAAAATATTTCTCGAGAGGTGTGCAAACTAAATTTGACCATCATTTTTATACTGGAGATGTTTTTCACGATATTGAAGTTGGTTTTCGTTACCACCGCGATGAAGCTGACCGATACCAATGGTACAACAACTATCAGATGCGAGATGGCAGGATGAGCCTTACTTCGGTTGATGCACAGGGAACAGAATCTAACCGAATTGATGCTGCTACTGCTGCCGCTGCTCACATTTTGTACAAAGTAAAATTCAACAACTTAACCTTAACTCCTGGATTGAGATATGAAAATATTCACTTAGAACGAAAAGACTACGGAACTGATGATGTAAACCGTACTGGCGAAAATCTTTCTGAACGAAGCAATAGTCTGAATCAATTTATACCAGGAATTGGAGCAAATTATAAGTTTGATAATCGCTTTTCCGTTTTTGGTGGTGTACACAAAGGTTTTGCTCCTCCAGGGTCTAGCCCAAATGAAAGTCCTGAAGAAAGCGTTAATTATGAACTTGGTACACGTTTCGATTTTTTCGGTTTTCAAGGAGAGTTAGTTGGTTTTTATAATGATTACAGCAATTTATTAGGAAGTGATTTAGCGGCTTCGGGAGGTATTTCAGATAATCTTGATCAATTTAATGCTGGCGAAGTTGAAGTAAAAGGAATTGAATTTCAAATTGCTTATGATATTTTAAAAACAAACACTAAAATGTCGCTTCCAATTCACTTTTCATACACTTACACCAGTGCCGTTTTCCAAAATGATTTCGATTCTTCTGCTGGATTATGGGGCGAAGTAAATAGTGGCGATGATATGCCTTACATTCCAAATCACCAGTGGAATACTGGTTTAAGTTTTGAATATGGGAAGTTAAGCTTGCATGCAAACGCCAGATATAGAGGGGAATTTAGAACAATGGCAGGACAAGGTAATATTCCTGATGCACAAAAAATTGAAAATATGTTTTTGATTGATGCTTCGGCTGATTACCAAATAAGTCCTAGACTTACGCTGAGTGTAAATGCTATTAATGTACTTGATAACGAATACGCTGTGGCTCGTGTTCCTGCTGGGGTACGCCCAGGGCATCCGTTTGGAATTTATGGCGGATTTAGGTTAGCGCTATAAAATAAGTCCTCCTACTTACACAAAAAATCCTGCTCAAAATTACGAGCAGGATTTTTTTGTGTATTAGTTTTTATGTGAAATGATTTTAAAAACTATCGCAATTGAGCATTTAGTTTAGATTCAAATTGCTTTTGGAGTTTTTGCATCATTTTATCTACTTGTTTATCGGTAAGGGTTTTGTTTTCATCTTGAAAATGAAAACTTACTGCATAGCTCTTCTTACCTTCGGGTAAATTTTCACCTTCGTAAACATCAAACAAATTGATTTCTTTAAGCGATTTTTTAATCGATTTTGTTGCTATTTCTTCAATATCTTCAAAGCGAACTTCATTGTCTAATAGCAATGCAAAATCTCTTTTAACAGAAGGATATTTAGGAATTTCAGTAGTTGTAAAACTTGATTTTTTAACTACTTCAATAATTTCATCCCAAAACAATTCAGCATACAAAACTTCTTGATCGATATCAAAAGCTTGCAGGGTTTTTCTGTTTACTTTTCCAAATTCTACTAAGGTTTGCTTGTTATTTTTTAAAGCAATTCCTTCAGAAAAATGACGGCTTTTTGCGCTTGCTGTTTTCAACTCATCAATTCCTAATCGTTCTAACAATCCACTAAGAGTTCCTTTTAGGTAAAAGAAATCGGTTGGCTGATTTGCTGCTGTCCAATTTTCAGGCTTTTTATTTCCAGTTACAAACAAACTCAAACGCTTATTTTCTTGATAGTTATCGGAATAATGATGATATGTTTTTCCAAATTCAAAAAACTTTAAGCTAGTATTTTGTCGGTTAACATTATACGAAATACTTTCTAAACCAGCGTAAAGCATACTTTGACGAAGAACTGCCAAATCTTGACTTAGCGGGTTCAACATACGTACATTGTGTTCTTCCTTTAAGTCTTGATCTAGTTCAACATATTTTGCAGTGGTAAGCGAGTTGGCCATTGTTTCATAAAAACCTTGCGCAACCAATTGTTGTGCTGCCACATCTTGAATCTTATGATCTTCATATTTAGTTGAAATGGCTACTGAAACATTGAATTTTTCATTCAAATCTATATTGTTGTAACCATAAACACGCAAAATTTCTTCAATAACATCTACTTCTCTTTTTACATCTACTCGATAAGCTGGAATTGTTAAGCCCAACCCACTTTCAGAAACATTATTGACTTTAATTTCTAAAGAAGAAAGTATTGTTTTTATAATTCCAGTATCAATTTCTTGACCAATTAATTTATTGATTTTATCAAAGGTTAAAAACACCTGAAAGTCTTCAATTTTGTTGGGGTAAAAATCATCTAAATCGCTACTAATTTTTCCACCGGCAATTTCTTGAATTAAAATAGCAGCTCTTTTGAGTGCATATTCAGTAATGTTTGGATCTACACCACGCTCAAAACGAAACGACGCATCGGTATTTAAGCCGTGACGTTTAGCCGTTTTTCTAACGCTAACGGGATTAAAATAAGCACTTTCAAGAAAAACACTTGAAGTAGATTCGGTTACTCCTGAGTTGAGTCCACCAAAAACACCTGCAATACAAAGTGGTTTTTCGGTATCGCAAATCATTAAATCTTCTTGGTGCAAAGTTCTTTTTTCGCCGTCCAAGGTGGTAAATTCAGTTCCTTCTTTAAGTCTTTGAACTACAATTTTGTTTCCTTTAATTTTATCTGCATCAAAAGCATGTAGCGGTTGACCAAGTTCATGTAAAACATAATTGGTAGCATCTACGATATTATTGACAGGTTTTAATCCGATAGCTTTTAACCTATTCTGTATCCATTCTGGCGATTCTTCTACGTGAATATCAGAAATGGTAATTCCGCAATAACGCGGTGCTAGTTTACTGTCTTTTACTTCTATGCCAATTCGTTTGCTTCTATCTTCAACATGAAAATTACTAATCGGTGGTGTGTTTAGCGGCGTGTTTTTTTCTAATTGAATTAATCCCGCGCGCAAATCTCTGGCAACACCCCAATGACTCATAGCATCGGCGCGATTTGGAGTTAAGCCAATTTCGTAAACCCAATCTTGTTCTACAGAAAAAATTTCGTTTAGTGGAGTTCCCGGTTTCAGTGTTTCCTCTAAAACCATAATTCCGTCATGACTTTTTCCTAGACCTATTTCGTCTTCGGCGCAAATCATTCCATAACTAGCTTCGCCTCGAAGTTTTCCTTTTTTTATTACGAGCGATTCACCAGAATCGTTATACAAGGTTGTACCGATTATCGCAACGGGTACTTTTTGTCCTTGAGCAACATTAGGTGCACCACAAACGATTTGTAAATTTTCTTTTTCGCCTACGTTTACGTAGGTAAGCTTAAGTTTATCTGCATTAGGATGCTGTTTACATTCAACTACTTCTCCTACAACAATTCCTTCTAATCCACCTTTTATAGATTCAAATTTTTCAAGTCCTTCAACTTCCAAACCAAGGTCTGTAAGGATATCACCAGCTTTTTCTGGTGCTAATTTTATGTTGATAAATTGCTTAAGCCAATTGTATGAAATCTTCATAATTAGTTTTGTAAATAATGGCGCAAATATAATAAACCTTACGAGCTTGATAAAGCTTTATGTAAGCATAATTCCACTTTAATAAACCCATCTATTTCAGCCAAAAAGCAATTGAAATAGCTGGAAAATTCAAAAAATGAATTAATTTTCCAGCTTAAAGCCATATTTATGGTTTACAAATGTTAAAAGTGTTTAGCCAGCCACCGCTTAACCAAAAAAGAAATCTTACTTTTGTGGAAAACCATTTATAAATGCTAAAAGTAGGAGTTTTAGGAGCTGGTCATCTAGGAAAAATTCACCTTAGGTTACTTCAAGAGTCAGCTCACTATCAATTGGTTGGGTTTTATGATACCAACCCTAATTATGCTGCAGAAATAGAAAACGAATTCGGTTATTTGTTTTATGCTGATTACGACAAATTACTAGAAGAGGTAGATGTTATCGATATTGTTACCCCAACACTTTCTCATTTTGAAATGGCAAAAAAAGCCATTATAAAAGGAAAACATGTGTTTATTGAAAAACCAATAACAAACACCGTTGAAGAAGCCGAAGAACTCATCAAACTCAGCCAAAAACATCAAGTCAAAGGGCAAGTTGGCCATGTAGAGCGTTTTAATCCAGCTTTTACTGCCGCAGCTCCAAAAATCGATCATCCGATGTTTATCGAAACCCATCGCTTAGCTGAATTTAACCCAAGAGGAACAGATGTTCCTGTGGTTTTAGATTTAATGATTCATGATATCGATGCTATTTTGAGTGTAGTTCAATCTAACGTAAAAAAAGTAAATGCAAGTGGCGTTTCAGTTATTTCTGAAACTCCAGATATTGCAAATGCTCGCATTCAGTTTGAAAATGGTTGTGTTGCCAATTTAACCGCAAGCAGAATTTCATTAAAAAATATGCGTAAATCTAGGTTTTTCCAGAAAGACGCCTACATTTCTGTCGACTTCTTAGAGAAAAAAGCGGAAGTAGTAAAAATGAAAGATGCTCCCAAACAACCTGGCGATTTTGATATGATTCTTCAAAATGCTGAAGGAATCAAAAAACAAATTTATTTTGATAATCCAGAAGTTAGCGCCAACAACGCTATTTTAGACGAATTGGAAACTTTTGCTGATGCTATAAACAATAACACAACGCCAATTGTAAGCTTAGAGCAAGGTACAGAAGCACTGCGAGTAGCAAAACAAGTTATTGCCGCTTTTGACGAATAAAAAAACTAAAATTAATCTTTAAAATACCTATACCATGAAAAATATAACAGTAATTGGAGCAGGAACAATGGGGAATGGAATTGCTCATACTTTTGCTCAATTTGGATACCAAGTTAGTTTGGTCGATTTATCGCAAGAAAATATCGATCGCGGAATTGCTACCATTACCAAAAACCTAGACCGAATGGTGGCAAAAGAAAAAATTTCTGAAGATGATAAAAATGCTACACTAAACAATATTGCCACTTTTACGCAACTAGAAGAAGGAGCAAAAAATGCAAATTTAGTAGTTGAAGCTGCTTCAGAAAACGAAAAAATAAAACTTGAAATTTTTAAAACATTAGATAAAGTTTGTCCAGAAGACGCCATTCTTTCATCCAATACAAGTTCTATTCCTATTACCAAAATTGCTGCGGTTACCAATCGACCAGAAAAAGTAATTGGTATGCATTTTATGAACCCCGTTCCTATTATGAAGCTAGTTGAAATTATTCGCGGGTATAATACTAGCGACGAAACCAACAATAAAGTGGTTGAAATGGCTAAGAACTTGAAAAAAGTTCCTACAGAAGTAAACGATTATCCTGGTTTTGTAGCTAATCGTATTTTGATGCCGATGATTAACGAAGCTATTGAAACACTACACACAGGTGTTGCTGGTGTTGAAGAAATCGATACGGTAATGAAACTCGGAATGGCTCACCCAATGGGACCGCTACAATTAGCTGATTTTATTGGTCTAGATGTATGTTTGTCGATTCTGGAGGTAATGTATGACGGATTTAAAAATCCAAAATACGCCCCTTGCCCATTACTAGTAAATATGGTAAGAGCTGGCAAATTAGGTGTAAAATCTGGCGAAGGCTTTTATGATTATAGCGAAAGTAGAAAAGCAGAAAAAGTTTCGTCACAATTTAAATAAACTATGCCAAAAGTAAAGCCCTTTTGTGCAACTCGACCCACTCGAGACAAAGTTAGTCTAATCGCTTCTCGCCCTTACGAAAGTTATTCTAAAGCAGAGCGAGAAGCGCGATTAGACCACAACCCGTTTTCTTTTTTGCACATTGTTAATCCTGGTTACAAATACCAAAAAGAAATTTCTGGTAGAAAAGCTTTTGGATTAGTAAAAAATAGGTTTGAAGAATTTAAAGAAGATGGTTCGTTTATTCGGGATAAAAACTCGATGTTTTATCTGCATCAAATTGTACTTAGAAATTCGGTTAAATTTACTGGAATTGTAGCCTGTTGTCATGCAGACGATTATCAAAAAGATTTGATAAAAATCCATGAAGACACCTTATCCCCTAAAGTAAAAATGTTTTCTGAATATTTAAAAACAGTTCGCTTCAATGCAGACCCTGTTTTAATTACATATCCAGACAATCAACTCATCAATAAAATTGCTCAACAGGTTTCTAAAAAAAGAGCTGAGTATGAATTTACAACAACTTCAAGAGAAACACATCATTTTTGGTTGATAGACGATGCGTCAAATAGGGCAAAAATCGAGCAAGAATTCGATAAAATGTCGCATTTATATATTGCTGATGGGCATCATCGATTTTCATCATCGGCACAACTTGCCAAACAAATTGCAAAAGAAAACCCAAAGCACAACGGCGATGAAGCTTACAATTATATCATGTCTTATTTGATTCCAGAATCGCAACTTAGAATACATGAATACAATCGATTGGTAAAAGATTTGAACGGATATAGTAAAGAAGAGTTTTTAATTCAATTAGATGAATTTTACCGAATTGAAAACAGAGGCCAACAATATTATAAGCCGCTGCAAAAAAATCATTTCAGCATGTATTTAGACGGCGAGTTTTATTCCTTATATCTTCGTAAAAACCAATACCAAGCAAAAGATGCCTTAGATTCTTTGGATGCACAAATCTTGTACAAAACTGTTTTGAAACCAATCCTCGGAATTGAAGATTTAAGGAGTGATGACAGAATTGGTTATTCGCAAAGCGAAAAAGATATGGCGTATGTAAAAGGAAATATAGATTCTAAAGCCTACGAGGTTGGTTTTGGAATGTTTCCTGTAAGTATTGATGAAATAAAATCTATTGCAGATCAAGGCTTAAAAATGCCGCCAAAAACCACTTACATTCAACCAAAATTAAGAAGTGGTATTAGCATTCATGAATTTTAAAAACAACTAGAATTATGGAAGTAGACATTGCTAAAAACATCCAAGAATTTAAAGAAAAAATTCCTGATAAAGTTGAATTGGTTGCGGTTTCAAAAACCAAACCTAACGAAGCTATTTTGACTGCTTATCAAGCTGGACAACGAGTTTTTGGCGAAAACAAAATCCAAGAAATGACTGACAAATGGGAATCGCTTCCAAAAGATATCGAGTGGCATATGATTGGTCATGTGCAAAGCAACAAGGTAAAATATATGGCGCCCTATGTGAGTTTAATTCACGCAGTAGATAAATTTAAACTTGCAAAAGAAATCAACAAAAGAGCCCGCCAAAACGATCGTATAATTTCGTGTTTGCTGCAGCTTAAAATCGCAGAAGAGGACAGCAAATTTGGGATGTCTGCAGAAGATTTAGAACAATTACTAAAAGATGAGCGACTGCAAAAATTAGAACATATCAAAATTGTTGGTTTGATGGGAATGGCAACTTTTACAGAAGATACGGCTCAAATTGAACGCGAATTTATTTTTTTAAAAAAGAAATTTGATGAACTTCGTAAACAGCACCAAAACCTGCAAATTTTGTCGATGGGAATGAGTGGCGATTATGAAATTGCCATCAAAAACGGTAGCAACATGATTCGAGTAGGAAGCGCCATTTTTGGTGAAAGAAATTATTCTAAATAAAAATTTTTGTACGCAATACTAGACATAGAATCTACCGGTGGAAAGTACAATGAAGAAGGCATCACAGAAATTGCTATCTATAAATTTGATGGGCACCAAGTGGTCGATCAATTCATTAGTTTAGTAAATCCAGAGCGCGAAATTCAATCTTTTGTAGTTGGGCTAACAGGAATTAATAATGAAATGTTGCGCCACGCTCCTAAGTTTTATGAAATTGCCAAACGTGTAGTCGAAATTACAGAAAATTGCATTTTGGTTGCTCATAACGCAAAATTTGACCACCGCATACTTCGAACTGAATTTAGCCGACTCGGATATGAATTTGAGCGACAAACCCTTTGTACCGTTGAATTATCGCAAAAATTATTACCCGAAGAGCCTTCATATTCGTTAGGGAAATTAGTAAAAAGTTTAGGCATTCCTATTTCAGGTAGGCACCGAGCATCTGGAGATGCATTAGCAACGGTAAAACTTTTTCAATTGTTGATTGATAAAGATGAAAATAAAAACATCATCGGTGAAAACATCAAATTTCAACCCAGCAAAAGTAAAGACAAAAAACACATTCGGTTGATAGAATCGTTGCCTTCAAAAGTTGGTATTTACTATTTTTTTAATGAAGATGGAGCTATTATTTATATCGGTAAAAGCAAGAACATCAAAAATAGAGCAAACCAACATTTTACAAACGATAGTCCAAAATCGAAGAAAATTCAAGCTGAAATAGAAAGCGTAGAATATGAATTAACAGGCAATGAACTGCTTGCATTGCTAAAGGAAAATCAAGCGATAAAAAAACTTAAACCAAAATATAACCGCGCTTTAAAGCGGAATATTTTTTCACATGGCTTATTTCATAAAATTGATGAAAAAGGATACATCAATTTTTATATCGCCCTGGCAAAAAACAAAAAAGGAGCAATTACTACATTTACAAGCCTACACCGGGCAAAAAAAACCTTAGATTATATAGTGAAAGAATTTCAACTATGCCAGCGTTTAGCAGGTGTATATAAAACTGATGGTGCTTGTTTTAATTATACCATTAAAGAATGCTTAGGCGCTTGTGTTGAAGAGGAATCTGCTGAAGATTATAACCAACGAGCACAACAAGTTATCGATAAATATAGTTTTAAAAACGATACGATGTTACTGGTTGGAAAAGGCAGAAATCCTTCAGAAAAAAGTGCTGTGTACATTAAAAATGGGAAAATTTATGGAATTGCATACTTTGATTTAAATTTTCAGATTCAAAATCAACCTATTTTAGAGAAATTGATAACGCCACTAAATGATGATCGGGATGCCCGTCATATTGTGCAATCTTATTTAAGAAGGTTTCCAAAACAAGTACAAGTAATCTCTTTGAATTAACTTGCTTAAAATCGATAAAAGTGAATCAACTATACTGCATTTTAGGACCTACCGCGATCGGGAAAACTGCCTTGGGAATTAGTTTAGCTCAACATTTTGATACATCAATTATTTCTGCTGATTCTAGGCAATTTTTTAAAGAAATGAAAATAGGAACTGCGGTACCTGATGATGATGAACTTACTGCAGCAAAACACTATTTTATACAACACATTTCAGTAACCGAGGATTATAGTGTCGGTCATTTTGAACGCAATGCCATCAAAAAGCTGGATCAAGTATTTCAAAAAAAGGATACCGCTATAATGGTTGGTGGAAGTGGTCTGTATGTAAAAGCTATTACAGAAGGCTTAGATGATTTTCCTGAAATTGACAGCAAAATTCGGAAAAAACTGAATCAAGAATTTGAAGAAAAAGGAATTGCGTTTCTACAAGAAAAATTGAAAGTCATCGATCCAGAATATTATCAAAATGCAGCAATCGATAACCCACATCGAGTTATACGAGCTTTAGAAGTCAGTATTAGTTCTGAAAAAACTTTTTCATCATTTTTAGGAAAACAGAAAAAACCTAGAAATTTTAATTCAATAAAAATTGGACTTACAGCGCCACGCGAAATTATTTACAGTCGAATTGAGCAACGTGTGGATAAAATGATGGAATTAGGTTTATTGGATGAAGCAAAGAAACTCCATCACCTAAAAAACCTCAATGCGCTTAATACCGTTGGGTACAAAGAATTGTTTCGTTTTTTAGACGGTGAATATGATTTAGAAACGGCTATAAACGAAATCAAAAAAAACACACGCAGATTTGCTAAACGCCAACTTACATGGTTTAGAAAACAAGAAGATATTAGGTGGTTTGATTATGACCAAGCCCATTCAGAAATTATTGCTAAAATAGAGGAAATAAGAGATTTCAGTAGTTAGGGTCTAGGTTAGAGAAGCCTTCAAGTCGGTTGCAAAAACAACCGACTTAAAAAGCTATTATTTACCCAAGGAACTGAAACACTTGAATGCCAATTAGGCGTTATTTCCTTCAGAACCTTTTACTACAAGGCGGAATCCTTCTCCGTGAATATTTAGAATTTCAACAGAATCATCTACTCTTAGGTATTTTCTCAACTTCGCGATATACACATCCATACTTCTAGAAGTGAAATAATTATCATCTCTCCAGATTTTTGTAAGTGCAAGTTCACGAGGCATTAAATCATTTTCGTGTAAAGCAAGCAAACGAAGTAGTTCGTTTTCTTTAGGAGACAGTTTTATTGGCTCTTCATCTTTATACGTTAAAAATCGTAATTTAGAATTCAAGTGGAAGTTTCCTATATTGAACTCAAATTGTTTGCTATCTGCAATGCTATCGGTAGTTTTACGCTGCATAATAGCTTTTATTTTCATCAGCAGCACTTCGCTATCAAAAGGTTTGTTAAGATAGTCGTCTGCTCCTACTTTGTAGCCTTTAAGCACATCTTCTTTCATTGCCTTTGCCGTTAAGAAGATAATCGGCACCTCATCGTTTTTCTCACGAATTTCTTTAGCTAAGGTAAAGCCGTCTTTGTAAGGCATCATTACATCAAGTATACAAAGGTCGTAATCTCCTTTTTTGAACTTTTCGAAGCCTTCCATACCATTTTTGGCATGGGTAACATCGTAATTGTTCATTGTTAAATAGTCTTTTAGGACAATTCCAAAGTTAGGATCGTCTTCTACTAATAAGATTTTTTTGTTTTCAGTTTCCATATTTTTATGATATTAAAGGTAATTTAATTTTAAAAGAGCTTCCAACTCCTTTTTCGCTTTCTACGGTAATTTCACCGTGGTGATCTTCAACAATACGCTTGACGTATGCCAACCCAAGTCCGTGACCTTTTACATTGTGAACGTCTCCGGTATGTTCTCTAAAAAATTTTTCAAATACTTTTTTTTGAGCAACTTTGCTCATTCCCGAACCTTGATCGTCTATTCGAACTACAATATAATTTTTTACATTTTCTGTGTAAACATCAATTTTTGGTTCGTCTGGCGAGTACTTAATAGCATTGTCTAAAATATTTACCAACACATTAGTAAAATGCGAATCGTTAGCAAGTATTGAAGATTTATTAGCTTTAAAATGAGTCTTGATATATCCTTGTCTGTTTTCCACAATCAATTCAACATGCTTGATTGCTTTTTCAACCAAATCATGTAGTTTTATACGTTCTTTGTCTATGTCAAGTTCATTTCGTTCAAGTTTAGAGATTCGCAAAACATTTTCAACTTGCGCATGCATGCGCTTATTTTCGTCTCTAATCATTTTTAAGTATCGCTGAGTCATTTCCTTATTGTCTGAAACCATGGGGTTCTTTAAGGAATCTAGTGCCAAGTTGATTGTGGCAATAGGAGTTTTGAACTCATGCGTCATATTATTGATAAAGTCTGTTTTGATCTGGGAAATTTGTCGTTGTTTAAACAATTGATTAATGGCGCTTGAAAAAGCTAGAATTATAATCAACGTAAACAATACCGATATAGCTCCCATTTTGGATATTGTTGATAATATCGCTTTATTTTTGTCGGTAAAGTTGATAAAAAGTTGATATTCTGAATCTCCATTAGGGTTTCTAAAAATCGGCACTCCATAAGTTGAAGGAGATTCTAACTCAAAGTTAGCGCTATGAACTTTTGTAGCTAAATTGTTACTATAAACCCCAAATTCAAAATCAGAATTAAGGTTTCGTTGTCGCATTTGTTTTTTGATTTCTCTCTTAAGTGTTTCTTCATCTACTCGTTTATGAATTGGAACTTTACTAGCATTTTCACGAATTACATCCATCATTAAGTAGCGTTCTTCATCATCCATATTATGGATTTTTTCGAAACGCTGCAAAGCGGATAATTTATTGTTATCGGTTCCATCTTGTCGAACAACTCTGGTTACTTTTTTATTGACAAGTTTTCTAAATTCGATACTATCGCGATCGCCAGTAAGGAAAGGAGAAGATAGTTTATAATCTTCTTTTAAAATTGAGTTAGAATATAAGTAATATTCGCCGTTGTCATTGTAATCTTGGACTCTAAAAAGTTCACTTAATTGTGTCGATAAAGCTTGAGAAGTATCAGCCATAGCGGCAAACTCAAAGTAGTAACGATCTAACTCGTCTTTTTCTACTTTTTGAGCAACATTTATGAGTACCTGCTTGGCGCTAATCGAAAACTGTTCTTCGCTACTTTCAACGGAGTCTTTGATCCAATAACCTTGGACAAAGATAATACCGACAAGTGCGATACTCATAAGAGCAACTAAAAGCTTAAAAATCTTTGAATTCATTACCCAAAAGTAAGATTTCGAGATAGGAAGCAACCAGTATTTAGTAAAATGTTAACAAGGTGTTTTCTTAATTCGTTACCTTATTCACTAATAATTCATAAATATCTTGAACTTTTTTTTGTGTTTTATCTAAATCTATGTTTTCGACTATAAAATCAGCAAGTTTTTTCTTCTTGTCGTCGCTCCATTGGTTATTCATTCGGTCAACAATATCAGTTCGTTTTGCCTCATCTCTTTGTTGAATTCGGTTGATTCTAATCTCTTTTGGCGCAGTAACCAAAATGGTGTAATCGCAGATTTCATCACCTCCTTTTTCGAATAAGATAGCTGCTTCATAAAGCACAAAACTGGCATTTTGCTTCGCTACCCATTCTGAGAAATGATTTCTAACGGCAGGGTGAACAATTCCATTCAATTTTTCCAATAAGCGTTGGTTTTTAAAAACCTGATTAGCAATAAATTGTCGGTTAAGTTCTCCGTTTGAATAAGCTTTTTCTCCAAAAATTTGAATGATTTGATGTTTCAACAAATCTGTATTCATTAGTTTTTTTGCTTCATCATCTGCAATATAAACAGGTATGCCTTTTTCTTTAAACATTTTTGCGACTGTGGTTTTACCACTTCCTATTCCTCCTGTTAAGCCTACTATCATTGATCTAATATTAAGTAATCTATTTTTTTTACAGCAAGTTTTGGTCGACTTATTTTGTTGGGATATGATTTTAAAGTTGCCAACATAAAACCTTCCTCTTCAAAACGCTTATCAAAATCACAAATAATTTGAAAATCATCTGCTGAAAATCGATTAAAATCCTCAAGCTTTAAAATAAAGCTTACTTCAATATTTTTTGGAAATATATTCAGTTCTTTGTTTTGTGGAAGATTGATAATTTCAATAGGAACATCAACTTTTTTTTCAGTAACTTTTTCAACTTCTAAGTGATAATCTACTTCAGCTTGGCCTAGCTCTATTGCTTCGCTTTTATTTACAATTTTTACACTTCCTTTTTGATTTTGCTTAATATTTTTAAGTGATATTGCTTCTGTTTTCAAAAATTCAATTTTGCTTAACATTGATTCACTCCCGCTAACTAACAAGGAATCAGGTCGAAGTTGTAGTCCGCTTAGAGAATTATAACTTTTTTCGAAAGAAATATCGATTTGATGTTTTATAGGAATTTTTTTTGTTTTCTGTTCGATAAAATCAATTCGCTTAGAAAATGAGTTAAAGTCAATATTGATTGGGTCTAAATCAAAAAGACTAGCAATTTGGTTGTGGTAATGTTTAGCTTCAAATACGAGTTGATTATCTTCGTTTTTCAGTTTATCACTATTCACTTGTAAGCTTATGTTTTTCCAAGAGTGGCGAACAATTTTAAAACCAGTTTCATTAATTTTTAAGGGTAACACAAAAGTTTTGGTGTCCAATTTTTTGTCAACTTCTTGATGCAAAATTTCAACCTCTAATTTGTAGTGGTAATTATATTCTTGAGAAAACTGGACAATTAACCAAATAAAAAGTGTGAAAAGTAAGAAGAAAGAAAACGCCTTCCAATTTCCTTTTAGTGCAAAATCTTTGATGTATTGTACTTTTTTCAAGGCTTATTTATTTTCAAAGAAAAGCTCTGGAAAAGCTTCCTTAGGTTTTTTGTTTAGTACTACAAGGTAGAATTTTGAAATTAAAAAGCCAACTCCATAACCATAAAACTGAATAAAACAAGCTAATATTGCTAGCAGTCCAACTTTTATACTTTTTCTGGTTACGCTTGCATGCATAAAAATAAGTAAAAAGTAAAAGACATAAAATTGAAGAATGAGATAAACCGAAAAGCTTGCTAAAACTAGTCCAAACACTAATCCTAAAATAAAGATCGTCGGAAAAAAATATGAAATTTTATAAGTATGAGGATGCCATTGCAATAAAATTGGTCTGACTTTACCAAATTTGGTTACTTGTTTTTGAAATTTAGCCCAATCGATTCTTCTTTTATGGTAAACATAAGCTGAAGGAATAAGTTTGGTAAAAAAGCCCATTTGTTTTAGCCGTATAGATAAATCGGGGTCTTCTCCTGGATGAATTTTAGCAAAACCACCCGACTGCTGAAAAGCTTTTTGAGAAATTCCCATATTAAAACTCCTTGGTTCAAAATTTTGAACGGCAATTTTACTCCCTCTAATTCCTCCAGTTGTTAAGAAAGAAGTCATCGTAAAGTCTATTGCTTTTTGAATATCAGAAAAATTTTTATGAGCTCGGTCAGGCCCCCCAAAACAGTCGACGTAATTTTTTTTTAGTTCTTCTTGGACAGAATTCAAATAATGATTAGGCAGCAAAACATCGGAGTCTAAAATAATAAAGTAGTTCCCTCTAGCTTTATTCATTCCATAATTACGAGAATCTCCTGGTCCTGTATTCTCTTTATAGTAATAAGAAATGCTTAATTCATCCTGATATTTTTCAATAACAGCATCAGATTTGTTGGAAGAACCATCCTCAATGATTACGACTTCAAAACTATCATCAAAATAGAGCTTTGTCATCGATTTTAATAAGTCATCAATTTCCTGTGGTCGATTATAAACAGGTATAATAAAAGAAAAGTCTAATTTCATAGCAGGCAAATATAAAACAAAAAAATCCCGGTCAGCTAGTGACCGGGATTTATGAAATTAATTTTATAGTATAAAACTATTTCTTAATCACTTGGAAGGATTCTGTAGCTCCTTCTATAGTAACTTTCATCAGGTAAACACCAGATTGTAAGTTGCTCATATTAATGCTTGGTGAAGCATTATTTGGTCTTTCAGTACTAAGGCGTTGTCCTAAAGTATTGAAAATCTCAACTTTTTCAATAGTGTTAGCTGCACGAACCTGAAGATTACTTTCAACTGGGTTTGGATAATAGCTAAAGTTTTCGCTATTAAACTCTTCTGAAGAAAGCTCTATCATTTCTAGCTCTACTAATGCACCTCCTGATGGTAATGCTGCCCAAAGTCCAAAGAATTCTTCTGATTCTTCATCAACTCCTAGCACACCACTTGCAATTACTGTAATTGCTGTATTTGCTAATTGTAGTTCTTCTAAGTTAGCTTCGTAACGGTACAATATTTCACCTGTCTCATCTAAGATATCAAGTTCATAGTCGTCTTCCGCTACACTAAGGTAACCATCAAACTCAGTATAAGAAATATCTGTAACTAGCATTCCTGCTCCTTGACCTGTTTCTTCAACGCTTACCATTGGAGCATCTAATGAACCGTGATGTACTAATACATCCACTTCATCAGCGTTTGCTGAAGTCGTTTGTGCTCCTTCATAAATATCAAATCCAAAGTCGATATTTCCATTTACAGAATCGTCAAAATTTGCTGGATCTAAAGCTCCATTGGCTACAACAATGTATGTTTCATCAGCAAGAAGAGTTGCTGTGTACGTAAACACACTGTTGCTGATATCATCACCTGCTGGTACGATGTCTACTGTAATTTCCTCTTCAGCAAGTATAGGTAAAAATTCTGTTGCTGTACGGAATTGGAAATCTTCTACTGCAAGTTCACCATCTACATATACATCTACAAATTCTGCAGCTGGGTCTGGTGAGTTGTGAATTAATTGTACGCTGGCAAATTCTGGATCCTCAGAATCAACTTGAACATCAAACTCAATAGTTTCAATATCATCTTCAGATTGACAGCTACCGACTATGTCAGTATCTAACGTCATATAAATACTGCCAGAGTTTGCTGTAAGTTCTAGTCCTTCAAGTTCATGTCCATCAACTTCAGAATTAAAAATCTCAACACCTGTATCGTCTGTGCCATCATAAATAATTAAGTCATCATAAGTGCCACCAGAATCAACGTTTTCTTCAACCGAACCATTAGTAAAAGAGATAATCAATGGATCACCATTTTCAGAATCATATCGCCATTCTATAAATTCATTATTATCATAACAATAAGAATCTGATTCTGGGTTACCTATTTCTACAGTTACGGGTAAAATAGTTGTCGTAAAATCAACAGCATCACTAAGCTGACTTAGTCCATCATCCTCACCACAATCTGTTTCTAAGTAAACTTCATAAGTAGTTGAAGGTTCTAAATCATCTACAGATGCAACGAGGTTATCTGTAGTTCCTGTTGTTATTGGGTCATCGGTTTCAGGATCATCTCCTTCTTCAAAAACATACCAAGTATAAGCACCTTCATCTGCTGGATTATCTACGGCGTCCCAAGAAATTTCAGCAGAATCGGCTTCAATTTCAGTAATTAAAATATTTTCAACAGGAAGACATGTGGCTAAAGTTGTAAAAGATTCAGCATCGATGAAATTACTAAACTCATCGTCACAATCATTTCTTAAATAGAACTCATAACTAGTTTCAGGTTCTAAATCTGTCAGGCTAACTTGGCTGTCTGTAGCTGTACCTTCTTGAACAATATCACCATCAGATTCTGGATCGTCTCCTTCTTCTACTACAATCCAGTTACTATCAAAGCCATTGGACTCCCAGCTTACTTCTGCAGTGCTTGCTTCAATTTCAGTAATTTCAAGATCAGAAGGCTCTACACATAAAACTTCTTCTACGCTTAAATTGAATGGAGTGCTTTCTGTATAATTAGCGCCACCCCATGAAGAAATTACGATATAATAAGCTACGCCTGCTTCTAGTGTTACTTCGTTGATAGCTCTACTAGTACTACCTGTTTGAGTATGATAGCCAACAACAGAATTGAATGGGCTACAACCTTCAAACAAGTACATACCAATCCAATCATCAAACGTATCTGTAATTTCAATATTGACGGTAATATCTTCACTTGGAACATACTCAAATACAGCATCATTTCCATTTAAGTAATTTTCTGAACCTGTACCATCACTGTATTGAACATCATCTAAGTCTGGTCTATCTGCACTAGTGTAATTATTGTCATAATCTTCAGTATCTCCACTAGCTGTAAAAGGCAGTGTGCCAACTACAGCTGGCATATCACAAGTTGCACCGTCAATTGGGAAAGTGAAATTGGTAAATTCCTGGAAATCACTTTCTGAATCATCACAAATTGATACTAGGTAAAAATCATAAGCAAGCTCGTTGTCTAAACCATCTATTGTTACAGAATTATTGGTAACAATTAAGCTATTGTCTTGTTCTTCCTCTGGGTCAAAACCAGATTCTCCGTATATTATTTCGTATTCAACTAAAAACTCGTCGTTACTAATCGTCCAATTTAATTCTACTTCATCAGTTGAAATATCATCTACAGTAAAATCATCTACCGTAGGACAAGCTTCAAGTGTTGTAAAATTTTGCTGTACTGTAGTACTTGTACCGTCTTCATCACAATCAGCTATTAGTACAAAAGTATAATCTGTATTTTCATTAAGGTCTTCTATAGTTGTGGTTGTTTCACCAGCACTTAAAGTTCCCGAAAAAGCAGGGTCATCTTCTTCAATATCATCTTCTTGCAGATAAATCTCCCATTGATAACCAGTAGAAGCATTAGGCTCTTCATCCCAGTCTGCTTGAATAGAAGCAGATAAAACTTCAGATATTTCAAAATTTTCTGGAGCTGGGCAAGCAATAAGTGTTTCAATACTTATAACACTAGTGCTGTAACTTAACCCATCTTCGGCACCACAATCTGCAATAACGTAAACATCGTAAGCAGTATCATCATCAAGATCGGTTATTGTTGTACTTGTAACGCCTTCTGCCACAGTTCCCGTACTAAGAGGAGTATTTTCTACTGGATCTGCATCAGCATCGTATACTTCCCAAATGTAACCACCTGAAGCATTGTCTATCGCATCCCAAGAAACATCAACTGTATAAGGAGTAATATCATCTTCTTGAAGACCTGTTGGAGCAAAGCAATCTGGTATACAATCGGTTAGATCTGTTGTAAAATCTTCTGTAACCGAAGTATATACACAGTCATCTTCATCCAAAATAATTTCACCGCTAAACTCTTCTTCATCTCCAATAGAAACTTCGTAACTAGGTGCATTATCACAAAAAAAGCTTGGATCTACTTCTATAGAAAATTGGTAGGGGGGATTGACAACCATAAGTGATTGTTCATCATCATAGCCACTACCGTAATCACCTCCAGATAATACGACTTCTCCATCGGCATCGGTTAGCTCCCATTCTACGCTATCTCCCCAACCGTCATCAAACACCCTCACGTTAATTTCACAATCTGTGTCATCTTCTTGTGCATTGGAACTAAACACAAACATTAGACTTAGCACAACGCTAAAAAATAATCTTAATTTCATCTTTTTTATTGTTTTTGAGTTTGGTAGCTAAACTAAAAAAAATGATAAACAACAAATGCGTTATTAAGTGACTTTAAATTAAAAATAAGAAAACCCGGCTAAAATAGCCGGGTTTCATAAATATATACTAAAAAGATTACTATTTCTTAATCACTTGGAAGGATTCTGTAGCTCCTTCTATAGTAACTTTCATCAGGTAAACACCAGATTGTAAGTTGCTCATATTAATGCTTGGTGAAGCATTATTTGGTCTTTCAGTACTAAGGCGTTGTCCTAAAGTATTGAAAATCTCAACTTTTTCAATAGTGTTAGCTGCACGAACCTGAAGATTACTTTCAACTGGGTTTGGATAATAGCTAAAGTTTTCGCTATTAAACTCTTCTGAAGAAAGCTCTATCATTTCTAGCTCTACTAATGCACCTCCTGATGGTAATGCTGCCCAAAGTCCAAAGAATTCTTCTGATTCTTCATCAACTCCTAGCACACCACTTGCAATTACTGTAATTGCTGTATTTGCTAATTGTAGTTCTTCTAAGTTAGCTTCGTAACGGTACAATATTTCACCTGTCTCATCTAAGATATCAAGTTCATAGTCGTCTTCCGCTACACTAAGGTAACCATCAAACTCAGTATAAGAAATATCTGTAACTAGCATTCCTGCTCCTTGACCTGTTTCTTCAACGCTTACCATTGGAGCATCTAATGAACCGTGATGTACTAATACATCCACTTCATCAGCGTTTGCTGAAGTCGTTTGTGCTCCTTCATAAATATCAAATCCAAAGTCGATATTTCCATTTACAGAATCGTCAAAATTTGCTGGATCTAAAGCTCCATTGGCTACAACAATGTATGTTTCATCAGCAAGAAGAGTTGCTGTGTACGTAAACACACTGTTGCTGATATCATCACCTGCTGGTACGATGTCTACTGTAATTTCCTCTTCAGCAAGTATAGGTAAAAATTCTGTTGCTGTACGGAATTGGAAATCTTCTACTGCAAGTTCACCATCTACATATACATCTACAAATTCTGCAGCTGGGTCTGGTGAGTTGTGAATTAATTGTACGCTGGCGAATTCTGGAGTTTCTGTAGTAAAGTTGACTGCGTCAGCAAAATCACTAACTAAATCTTCTCCACAATTAGATTGAACGTAGAAATCATAATCAGTGGTTACTTCTAAACCATCTACTGTTACAGTAGCCTCAGAAACGTTTCCTGAATTAATATGGTTTGCTTCATCTGAAACATCGTCACCTTCTTCTACTATTACCCAATCATAAGATTCAGCATCATCAACTGCGTCCCAAGAGAAAGTTGCAGTAGTAGTTGTAGTTTCATCAAGAGAAACATTCTCTACAACTGAACAGCTAGGCGCAGGAACAATATTAACTATAAAGTCAATAACGCTTCCATATCCGTAACTTTCACAAGGATCTAAAGGAAGAGATCCAAATTCTTTTTGCATTACTCTCATTCTGTACTGCCCTGGCTCCACATCGTCAGGTATATCAATCGTCAAATTTTGTATTGATTCAATCGAGGTTGAAGACCAAGATGCAACTGATTCTTCCTGATCGAAAGTTAAGCTACTGTCAAAGTCAACCCAAACCTCTCCAGCATTTGAATACATAGCACCTGTACATGATCCAATTCCAACATTAAAGTCATAAGATAAACCTGCAGAAAGAACTACTTCTATATCAGATTCATTTTGAATCCCTGTTTGATCAGGACAATTATCAGGAATATCAATTCCTGTTTCATCATTTCCTGTTAACTCTAATGACGTTATGTGTGTATCAGAAGCACTTGTAGGGCCTGCGTCTTGACAAGCTCCAGTATAGAAAGAAATCGAACTTGACAAATCACTCTCACCATCAGCTCCACAATCAGCGCTTATATAAGCTTCATATGCGGTATCAGCCAATAAATCATCAACAACTGCATTTAAATCATTTGTTGAACCAGTTGCTACTGGTGTGTCTACTTCAGGATCATCTCCTTCTTCAAAAACATACCAAGTATACGCGTCTTGATCGGCTGGATTATCTACGGCATCCCAAGAAAGCTCAGCACTATCTTCAGAAATTACTGAAACTTGAAAGTTCTCTGGAATTAAGCAAGATGGAGCTGGACCAACAGTAATGGTATAATCTTCAAATTCAGCTCTATTTCTGTCATCACATGGCAAACTTGGGTTACTTGCACCCCAATCAGTAGTAATTCGCATGCGGTAATCACCGTCGGGAGTTCCTTCCGGGACTTGAATAGTACCAGTAAATGGACCGTTTCCATAGCTTGTAGTGTTAAAGACTTTTTCTTCTTCATTATCAAAAATTAGATCTTGATTCCAATCCACCCAAATTGAGAATCCAGCTGAACCACCAACAATCTCAGCAGTAAAATCAAAGCTTCCATCTTCAAATGATGTAACATTCAAACTCGTGTTATCTGCATAACCTCCATCTGAGAATCCTGTTTCAAGGTTAGAAATATTTGATACACCACTTGACGTTGTAAAATTGTCAACATAAGTTGAAGATGAGCTACTAGAAGGAATACAATAACCCGTTAAGAATGAGACAGGGTTAGACAAACTACTTTCACCATCAGCTCCACAATCTACAGAAATATAAGCTTCGTAATTTGTGTCTGCATCAAGTTCATCAGCAATAGTTACATTTAAATCATCAGTTGTACCAGTTGCTACTGGTGTGTCTACTTCTGGATCATCTCCTTCTTCAAAAACATACCAAGTATACGCGTCTTGATCGGCTGGATTATCTACGGCATCCCAAGATAAATCAGTTCCATTAAACGTAGTGTTTGCTATTTCTAAACCACTCGGAGAATTACAGCTTGGTGCTTCAAGCACATTGACGTTAAACTCCATGGTAACTCCGTATGAACCACTATAACATGGATTAGGAGTACTTTGACCAGAGTCTGCTGTACCAATTCGCATTCTGTGTTCCCCTAAATTAGCATCTAACGGAACGTCAAAGCTAGCATCAAAAGTTGTTGGATCATCGTTAGTTGATTCACCTGAAAAAACTAGCTCATTTTCTTCGAACTCTAAATTATCATTAAAATCAATCCAAATATGTACATCATATGTATATCCAGTTGCAAATGTAATATCCATATTAGCGGTTACAGCTTGTTGAATATCTACTGTAGTGCCAGTAAAATCTTCTAAGGTTGCATCTGCTCCTGCACTATCAAATGTTTGATCCTGAAAAACTACTTGTGTTACTCCGTCTCCATCATTTGAAGAAGGCTCAGAAACACAATAGCCTGTATAGAAAGAAACAGGAAGTTCAGGCAAATTACTTAGACCATCATCTCCACAATCACTAGAAATATAAGCATCATACGATGTGTTTTCTGTTAATCCATCTACAACTATATTCAAGTCATCTGTTGTACCTGTTGCTACTGGAGTATCTGTTTCTGGGTCAGCTCCTTCCTCAAAAACATAACATACATAAGCATCTTGATTTGCTGGGTTATCGATTGCATCCCAAGAAAGCTCTACAAAGTCAAGTCCAAAACCAGTTACTTCTAAATTTTCTGGCGCAAAACAATTTTGGATTTCTTCCCAAACAACGTTATCTATACGAAGATAGTCATAAGTACCTTCAAAAGTAACTCTAAAAGCTATGTGATCACCTGTATAATCATTATCAAAAGGCACTTCATATTTTTCATGATCTGAAGTTAATGCTACAGTTTCAACCAATGAAAAAGTAGATTCGTCTTGAGGGTCAGTCATTGTACCTACTTCAAGAACACCTCCACTTTCCTTGGCATAAAACGTCAACCAATGAGTGTTATCAGCAATATTATTAACTATTGGACTTGTTACAAATAATTCTGCTTCAGCATCACCAGCATTATAAAATTGCAACATGTTAGGCTCTGTGTACGAATTAACTGATGAAGATTCTACAAAAGCATCTATATATTCGTTTGATGAATTGATAATGTTAGACCAACACACAGGCAGTTCCTCAGTTTCTGTATCGTCAAAATCTTCACTAAACTCACTTACAGCTTCACATTCTGTTGTAAATGAAGTTGAGATATAGTCACTAAAATCGTCTGCTTCACACTCTGCTCTTAAATATAAATCATAAGGTGTAGCGTCGTCTAGTCCCGACACAGTTGCGGTAGTTTCACCACTTGCAACAGAACCTGAACTTACAATCTCACTAGCATCATCAATTGGGTTTAAGCCTGCTGGCATAACTACGTATTCATAGCCATTAGATTCATTAGGAGCTAACTCCCAAGAAAAATCTACTGAATCTGTACTGGTATCCGTAACTTCTAAATCGGTTGGGACTGGACATGTTAACTCTGAAACGTCTAAGACATAATCTACAGTTGCAGTACTTGACTCCCATGAAGATACAACTATATAATAAGTTTCTCCTCCGATTAAATCAAGCTCTTCTAAAGCTCTAGTATCTCCACCTGTTTCTGTACTATAGCCGATCAATGTTGTGAATGGATTACAATCTTGAAATAAATACAAACCAGACCATCCATCTTCTGTTGCTTGTAGATTGATGTTGTAAACACTACTTTCTTCAGGTGTAAACTCATACACTACATCATTTCCTGACAAGTAAGTTGTTGTTCCTGTACCGTCCTCAATTTGAGTATTCTCATCTTCGTCAGGAACATCATCACCGACATAATCGCTACTAAAGTCAGCAGTATCTTGAGAATCCGTATAAGGTAGGTTATTTATAACAAATGCATCATCACAAGTTTCTCCACTTCCAGTAGCAGCAGCAGAAAATTCTGTCCATTCAAAATCATCAATCATTATTCTTTCTCCTGATGAATTTGGAACAATTCTAATCAAAATGTCATCAACGTCACTTTCAATTGTCCCTGAAAAAGTAGTCCAGTCGCTAGATTCGCCTAGAGAAGCATTATCAATTAACGCAACAAATTCCCAACTATCGCCATTATCTACAGAATACTCTAGGTTGTAATCTGGCGAAGGAGAATCGTCCCACCGTCTAATAGCTACAGAAAAATCTTCAACACCTCCCGAAGCAATTGTTGCTTCCCATGAAGTGTCCGTGTTATTTCTCAAGCGCCAAGAATAATCTCCTAAAGCACCTGGAAAACCGTCTTGATCACCATTACCCTGTCTTAAAGCATCTACAGCAGTAGCTGAAAAAACTCCGTCAGAATAAGAGTGATCATCTTGATAACTTGACAAAGCACCAGCTGAACTTGCCACCCAGTTGTCATCGTTATCAAAATCAATCAAGGTCGTTTGACCATAAGTAAGTAATGCCGTAAAAAAGAACACTACTAACGATGTAATTGTTTTCATAATTATAATTAATTTAGATTTAGACGACTAATATATAAAATTATTATAAGAGAACAATAACTAATTATGAGCAACCCTATCCTTAAAAACTATCATCACCCTAACAACCAACTAATTAAACCTAAAATAACCGTATTAGTTATTTTTATAGCACGTTGTTTTTAACGCTTGTTTAGTAGTCTGTATGCGCTGTTTTTTAAGAAATATTGCTTTTTGAACTGGTGACTCATCAAAAAACTTTGCTATTTTTGAGCCTTAAACGAGAATTTATGCAACGTTTCTTAATGGCTTTGTGCTTGGTGTTTTTTTTGAGCTGTAATAATGAAAGTAAAGTCCAGCTGACTAAAGCTACTCATCATCATCAAAAAATTGATGAATCTATTTCTAAAAACCAAGAAATTGACAGCTTTATTTCTCCTTACCGCAAGCGAATTAAAGCTGAAATGAATACCGTTTTAAGCAAAACTGACCAATCGATGTTTAAAGCTGATGCAAAATTCAATACTGCTATTGGTAATATGATGGCTGATGCTACATTTGAATTAACACAACCTATTATAAAAAAACGTCATCAGATTCAGCTTGATGGTGTTTTGTTGAATTTTGGCGGAATTCGTTCTGGAATTAGCGCTGGAGACATCACCACGAAAACAGCTTACGATATTATGCCGTTTGAAAATGAAGTGGTGGTAGCCGAATTGAAGGCTGAACAAATGCAACAGCTTTTCAACTATTTAGCAGAAGAAAAAAAAGCGCATCCTATTGCTGGATTGCAATTAGAACTCGATGAAAACGGAACTATCAATAAAGCCTTGATTCAAGAAAAAGAAATTGATACTTCCAAAACTTATTTTATTGCTACTTCTGATTATTTGATCGATGGTGGCGACCGAATGAACTTTTTCCTTGATGCCGTAAACCTTTATTCTACCGATTATAAATTACGCAATTTGTTTATTGATTATTTTAAATCCAAGGAAATCATCAACCCGAAAAGAGACCGTCGATTCATCCAAAAATAACTCCTTATGCAACGCAGAAATTTTATTAAAACGACAACCACAGCAGGTGTATTTCTCGGAATCAGCGGCTTAGGCACGCTTAGTTCTTTTCAAAAAAATCCGAACACCAAACAACTTACAGTTTTGCATACCAATGATGTACACAGCCACATCGATTCGTTTCCTAAAAATCATTCTAAATATCCCGACCGTGGTGGTGTTGCTAGAAGATTGACTTATTTTGAAAAGGTAAAAAAAGAAAATCCTAATGTATTAATTTTAGACGCTGGCGACTCGTTTCAAGGCACTCCGTACTTTAATTTTTATGGCGGTGAATTGGAATTCAAACTAATGAGCAAACTCGGTTACCACGCTAGCACTATTGGCAACCACGAATTTGATGAAGGCATCGATAATATTGCAGCTCAACTTCAACACGCAGAATTTTCGATGCTAAATGCTAATTATGATTTTAAAAACACCTCCTTAGACGGTTTAGTTCAGCCGTATAAAATTTATCAAGTAAATGGACTCAAAATTGGTGTTTTTGGAATTGGCATTGAACTAGATGGACTTGTTTCTAAAAAACTCTATAAAGAAACGCAATATTTGAATCCAATTGAAATTGCTAGCGACATTAGTCATCGATTAAAAAATGAAGAAAATTGCCACCTGGTTATCTGTCTTTCTCATTTGGGGTACAAATATAATTCTGATAAAATTGATGACCACAAACTTGCTCAACAAACCGAAAATATTGATTTGATTATCGGTGGACATACGCATACTTTTTTAGAAAAACCAACAATAGTAAGCAATAAAAACGGAAATGAAGTCTTAATAAATCAAGTAGGTTGGGCGGGACTAAATGTTGGTAGAATTGATTTTTACTTTGAAGAAACCAATAGCAAAAGCGAAACGCGTCCTGTTTTAGAATTATAATTTCACAGCACTCGACAAAATTTAATTTTCTAAATATAAGTCACATTCTTTTCCACAACAGTTATAACTAATTACCTATTCCTCATTAAGCCGAAATAAAACCGCTTCATTTAATGTGTTTAGCCAGCCACTAATACCTGAAGTATGAAACGCATTTTAACTCGATACTTTCGGGTAAAGCCTCAAACCTCAAACCTGACAGGTTTTGAAAACCTGTCAGGTTTGAGGTTTGAGTTCTTGCTGAGCTTTTGTTAGATTCATCAAGTGCTTTTATACAATTAATGTACATTATTTAAAGAAGTAATGTACATTAACTAATTAAATAATGTACATTACTTTTTTAGAACCTCTGCACAAACATCATAAAAGTTGAAGAGGTCTAAATCATTTCATCAAAAGGAATTTTCAGGAATATGGTACTGCGATTTACAAATGAATTACACAACACTTTTCAAATACACAACAATGATATAAATTGAAAGATTTTCGCTGAGTACACGACAAAAATCAAGAAAGATTGAACTTCTAAAATACGAAGTAAATTTATATGAAATAAGGCAAGGGTAGAACTAATTTATTCAGCAAAACTAATTTTGTCATTCACTGAATTTTTTTTAATTATTATTTTTCACGATTAATTACATAATCTATCATAGTTTCTAAAGACGCTTTATAAGGCGATTCTGGGTATTCATTCAAGATAGCAGAGGCTTGATTTTGGTAAGCCTTCATTTTGGTAATAGCATATTCTAAGCCACCAACATCTTTTACATACTGAATAACTTCTTGAACGCGTTTTTTATCTTTATTATGATTCTTAACCGAATCGATCAACCATTTTCTATCTTTCTTATCAGCTTGATTTAATGCATAAATTAGCGGCAAGGTCATTTTTTGTTCCTTGATATCAATTCCTGTAGGTTTTCCTATTTTTTGATCACCATAATCAAACAAATCATCTTTGATCTGAAACGCCATCCCTATAAGTTCACCAAACTTTCGCATTTTGTCTACATGAACAGATTCTGGCTTTACAGCAGCAGCGCCTAAACTACAACAAGCAGCAATTAAGGTAGCTGTTTTTTGGCGAATAATTTCATAATACACCTCTTCCGTAATGTCCAATCGCCTTGCTTTTTCAATTTGTAACAGCTCGCCTTCGCTCATTTCTCGAACTGCTACCGAAATAATTTTTAACAAATCGAAATCGTTGTTATCAATTGAAAGCAACAATCCTTTAGACAATAAAAAATCGCCTACTAAGACAGCAATTTTATTTTTCCATAGCGCATTAATTGAAAAAAAACCACGCCTCCTGTTGCTATCATCTACCACATCATCATGCACCAATGTTGCCGTATGAATCAATTCAATTACAGAAGCCCCGCGGTACGTACGATCGTTTACATCGTTTTCTGACACCATTTTTGCGACCAAAAAAACAAACATAGGTCGCATTTGTTTCCCCTTTCGATTGACAATAAAATGAGTTATTTTGTTGAGAAGTGCTACACGAGACGACATAAACAACGAGAATTTTTTCTCGAAAAGTTCCATTTCGTGAGCGATGGGTTGTTTTATTTTTTCTACTGTTTTCAAGGCGTTACAAATATAGCACAAACTAAAATTTTAGCGCTAGATAGTTGTATAAAAAGTAAAAACGATTTGAATTCTAAAACACAAAAATCAATCAGAATAAATTTAAACCTTCATTAACAAATAATGAAGGTTACAGCATTGAAGAATCATTTAAAATAGGCGAAAACAGAATTTTAACTGTTAATAGTTTATTAATAAAATTTAATCGAAAGTTTTTCTTATTAGTTTTATACATCAAACACATAAAAATCTAACGACATGAAAAAAATTACACTTTTAATGAGTTTATTTATTGCATTTGCAATTAATGCGCAAGAAGTCTACTATTCAGAAGATTTTAGCGACGAGAATGTTACTGATGATTGGACCCTCCTAGATGAAGACGGAGATGGTGCAAACTGGTCTAGAATTGAACAAATTGTTGATGAAGATAATAATCCTGTTGCAGGTCCATTGTTGAGAAGTAATTCTTATGACAATCAAAATGGCGCCTTAACCCCAGACAATTGGGCAATTACTCCCGCAATTGATTTATCTGAAGAGGATGGTAGCGAAGAAATTACATTAACTTGGGAGGTTTCAGCAGCAGATGCTGACTATGCAGATGAAAATTATACTGTTTATGTTGCTACTGCAAATGGGGTAAGCGATTTTACAGCTTCAGACATTAGTTATAATGAAGTAGTAACAGATAATGGTCCTGGAGGAATTGATAACGTATACACCAAAACTCTCGACATAACTGATATGGCTGGCGAGTCTGAAGTTTATGTTGCCTTTAGACATCATGATGTTACAGATGAATTCACTATGGAAATTCATAGCGTTGAAGTTTATGCTGGAACACTATCTAATACATCTTTTGAAAACAACGAATTCACTCATTATGTAAATAATTCTGGCTTACACATTGCAGCTAATACAACTTTACAAAATGTTGAAATCTTCAATATTTCTGGTAAAAGAGTTCTTCAAAATGAAGCTAATAACAAGAATGTTACTGTTAATATTAGTGACTTAGCTAGCGGTATTTATATTGCTAAAGTGCAAACTGAAAACGGTAGAGAAACTTTCAAATTCAGTAAGAAATAAAACTTCGAGTTATTTTATTTTACGCAAAAGCCTCGTAATTAATTTTACGAGGCTTTTAATTTTTCTATTAATTTTAATTCCTATTTCGATTTATTTGCAAGCTGTCCGCAAGCTGCATCAATATCTTTTCCTCTTGAATGACGCAAAGTAACCGTGATGTTGTTTTTCTCTAATTGCCGCATATACATTGCAACTGCCTTATCATCGCCTTGTTTAAATTCATCGCCATCATCAATAGAATTGTACTCGATTAAATTAACTTTACACGGAATGTGTTGGCAAAATTTCACCAAGGCATTAATATCTTCTTGACGGTCATTTATTCCATTCCAGACAATATATTCGTAAGTTACTGCTTTTTGAGTTTTCTCATACCAGTAAATTAGCGAATCGCTTAAATCTTTCAACGGGAATTTGGCATTAAACGGCATAATAGTCGTTCTTACTTCATCAATAGCCGAATGCAATGAAACCGCTAAATTGAATCGCACCTCATCATCTGCCAATTTTTTTATCATTTTAGGAACGCCTGATGTAGAAACTGTAATTCGTTTTGGCGACATCCCCAAACCTTCTGGTGAAGTAATTTTTTCAATGGACTTAAGCACATTATTGTAGTTCATAAGCGGCTCTCCCATTCCCATATAAACAATATTTGAAAGCGGAATTCCATTGTACAATTTGCTCTCTTTATCAATTGCAACTACTTGGTCATAAATTTCATCAGCGTTTAAATTTCGCATTCGCTTTAACTTGGCAGTTGCGCAAAATTTACAATCTAAACTACATCCTACTTGAGATGAAACACAAGCCGTAGTTCTAGAAAATGTTGGAATCAAAACCGATTCAACAGTAAAACCATCGTGCAATTTTACGGCATTTTTGATGGTTCCGTCCTTGCTTTTTTGCATTTGGTCAACCTCGATGTGATTAATCACAAAATTGGCTTCTAGCATTTCGCGAGTAGACTTTGAAAGGTTGGTCATTTCACTGAAGTCGTAACAAGCTTTACTCCAAAGCCATTCATAAACTTGATTTCCTCTAAATGCTTTATCTCCTTGATCTACAAAAAATTGACGTAATTCGTCTTTTGTAAGTGCGCGTATGTCTTTCTTCTGATTTTTCACGTTGCAAAAGTACAAATTTGTTGACAGATAAAAATGATTCAAGCTTTTCTCTTAACATCTAATCGACAAAAACCATATCAAAAAGAAAAAGCCAAAGAAGTAGTAAATATAAAAGTTGAAGTTGAGGCATTGGTTACTTGCCCAAAAATAGCATCTTTAGCCGAAAAACTTCTCGCTTCTGTACGCCAAACAGCATTCGTTGTAATTTGATAATCATAATTCAACGAATACCCAAAAGTCTGAAAACCATTTGGTGTATCGGTATTGACAATAACTTGATTCTCGTCCATAAAATATTCTGCTCGCACTCCTACCCTACTTTTTTCGGTCAATCGGTATTGCCCAACCACAACAGGTGCATACCACACATAATATTGACTACTGTTTTTTTCTTGCTGCTCAAAACCTGTGTCAAATCCAACAATTAAAGATGCTTTTTCAGAAAGTTGAAGTTGCGAAAAGAAATTATGAAAATAGCGCATTTTGCGTGCTTCATCTGGATAATCATTCCCGATAAATGAATTGGAATGAAAACTAATTTTATTCGACGGAGCAAACCGAACCTGGTGACCAAATGCTGGTGTAGAATTACCAGGAACACGCTCTATTCGCTGCCAGCCATTGACATACATTCCAGATAACAACCATTTTTCATCAGCTGATTGATACGTTAATTTAGCACCAGCAAAATAATATGGCGAATTTTCTGCGACCAAACTTCTCGTTAGATTATAGCATTGTGCACCAATGGCACTTTCAAAGCCTATAGGTGAGTCAAAAACGCCTACATCTAACCATAAAGATTTTTCTTTAGCCAGTTTTACGCCAATATTTGCTCTAAAAATATTTTTTAACACGCCGCTTTCATCAGCTAAATTACTGTTAGCATAAGTTCCTGCCATCAATGCAAATTCTCCTCTAATTTTATCTGAAGTGTATGCCGCTTGCAGAAAACCAAAGTTTAAATTGACTTCATTTTGTCGATTGAAATTATACAAAAAACCAGGCAATTCATTTTCTGGTTGCTGAATATCGTAAGCGTAATAGGTTTCTAAATAACCCGAAATCTCGAGTCCCTCAACACCTGTTTGTAATTGACTATAAAGTCGATTGGATAACAATAACAAAAAAGCTATCAGGAATACGACTTCAAAAGAGATAAAATTCTGTTTGCGTGTTTTTTCCATAACTAATGTTTATCATTCCGCTAATAATTCATCTAAAAGATTACGCGTTTTGTCAGAATTCCATTTTGCATAACCTGTTTTTTCTACCACTATTTCACCCGATTTTGAAATGACATAAGTAGTAGGCAAAGAGTTTGCTGCAATTGGATTTGGCGGATCATTTATAGGGTAGAAAACAGGAAAATCATACTGGTGCTTTTGCATAAATTTTTCAACTGATTTTTCTTTATCGTGTGCCACAAAATAGAAATCAACTTTATCGCCATAATCATCATAAAGCTCTTGCAGTTCAGGCATTTCGGCTACACAAGGTGGGCACCAACTTCCCCAGAAATTAATTAATACAACTTTTGATTTTGACCGATTAAAATCTATTGCTTGTTGCTTCCTATCAACTAAACTCCAGTTATAAGAAGAGATTTCATCACGTTTATCTTCGGCTATAGTCGATGCGGAAAATGGATTCAATCGATTTACAAAAACCTGAATTGGCATTCTGGTTTGTGGAATCAGGAGCAAAATCACAAAAACTACAAATAGGATATTACTCCATTGTTTTTTAATGAATTTAGCCAGGTTAAAAGGTTCTTTCTTTTCGCTCATTATTTTTTTCTAGGTAAATACACAACTTTTTTGGTATCGAAAAAATCTTCTTCAAAAAAGTCAGGAATTGAAAAAACTTCTACAGATTGATATTCTGCTAATTCTTCGGTAAGATCGCCACCTTTAAGGTATAAAATTCCATTGCGTCGCTCGTGTTTAGATTTAGGCGCAATTTTCCCTTTCACCCAATGTGTAAAAGTTGGCATAGCAGCTACGGCACGACTAACAATAAAGTCAAATTCGCCCTTTACATTTTCTACTCTATCGTTGATGGTAGTTACATTTGTAAGCTCTAGTCCTTCAACAACTTCATCTACAACTTTAATTTTTTTTCCGATACTATCAACAAGTGTAAAATGTGTTTCAGGGAATAAAATAGCCAATGGAATTCCAGGAAAACCACCGCCAGTGCCTACATCCAACACTTTTGATTGGGGCAAAAATTCTTGTACTTTTGCAATTGCTAGCGAATGAAGTACGTGGCGCAAGTAAATTTCATCGATATCCTTTCTAGAAACCACATTTATTTTTTGATTCCAGTCTTTGTATAATGACTCAATCTTTTCAAAACGAGTTAGTTGAATTTCAGTAAGATCTGGAAAATAACGTAAAACTTCTTTCAATTTCTTTTTTCTACAAAAATACAAATGATACTTCAGTAACTAAACTTTAATAGAAAAAATTAAAGGAATAGATTTCAAAAGTTTATTTTTGTAAAATACTTAAATAATAATTATGTCAAGCCCCATCCGATTTTCAAGAAAAGAATCAAAAGAATTTATAAAAACCCTCAATAAACGAGTCAATACCTATTTTAAAGAAAACGATATTGCCAAATCAGGAAACTGGAAACTGCACCTAAAAACTGTCGTAATGTTCGCCTTATTTTTTGTGCCATATATTTTAATTCTTACTTTAGACATTTCAGCAATTTGGAAACTGCTTTTAGCCATAACAATGGGCGTTGGTATGGCCGGCGTTGGTATGAATATTATGCACGATGGTAATCACGGAACTTATTCCAAAAGAAAATGGGTGAATAAGATAATGGGCGGAAGTATTTATGTTTTGGCAGGTAATGTTTATAATTGGCAAGTACAACACAATGTGTTACACCATACGTATACAAATGTTCACGGCCACGATGAAGATTTAGATGTAGGAAACATCATTCGTTTTACCCCAGAAACCAAATGGAAGCGGTTCCATAAATTTCAACATATTTATTCTGTTTTCTTATATGGTTTATTAACAATTAACTGGGCGATTACTACCGATTTTAGACAGAGCAGACGTTATTTAAAGAAAAAATTATCTTACGGAGGAAAAGCACCTTCACCAGTAAAACAGTGGAGCTCTGTTGTAATTAGCAAACTCATATACATTTCACTTTGGATTGTCTTGCCTATTGCTATTACTGAATTAAGCTGGTGGATGGTTTTAATTGGTTTTTTTGCCATGCATTATACGGCAGGACTTATTTTAAGTGTTGTTTTTCAGTTAGCACACGTAGTTGAAGACACTGATATGCCTGTACCAAATGCTTCAAAGTTTGATCATTCTTGGGTTACCCACCAATTGTTTACTACAGCTAATTTTTCTACTAAAAACAAATTTGTAGGTTGGTTTACCGGCGGGCTTAATCATCAAGTTGAACATCATATTTTTCCGAATATATGCCACATTCATTACAACAAAATTAGATCTATTGTAAAAGAAACGGCGGCAGAATTTGATTTGCCCTACAACGAATATAAAAGTACAAGACAAGCTATTATTTCACATTTTAAATATTTAAAATCTTTAGGTGTTAAACCACAGCTATCTTAAAAAATATATTATTTTATGAAACAACTTTCAGACAAAGTCAATAAGCTGGAGACTTCGGCTACTTTAGCTATGGCTGCAAAAACGCGCGAATTAAAAGCAGAAGGGAAAGATATTATAGGCTTGAGTTTAGGCGAACCTGATTTCAATACTCCCGACTATATTAAAGATGCCGCTATAAATGCCATTAACGAAAATTACAACTCGTACACTCCTGTTGATGGCTATGTTGAATTGAAAGAAAGTATTCAAGAAAAATTTAAACGCGACAATAATCTAGATTACCAACTTTCTGAAATTGTTGTTTCTACAGGTGCAAAACAATCTTTATACAATGTTGCCAATGCTATTCTTAATCCTGGTGACGAAGTTATTTTACCCTGCCCGTATTGGGTAAGTTATAACGATATTGTAAAACTAACGGGCGGAGTTCCTGTGGAGGTAAAAACCAGTATCGACCAAGATTTTAAAATGACGCCAGAGCAATTAGAATCGGCTATTACGCCAAAAACTAAAATGCTTTGGTACAGTTCGCCTTGTAACCCTAGCGGATCGATTTACACCAAAAAAGAATTGCGTGCAATTGCTGATGTTCTTCAAAAGCATCCACAAATAATTGTAGTAAGCGACGAAATCTACGAACACATCAATTACACTTCCGAAAAAGCTTCTATGGCTGAATTTGAAGATATGTTCGACCGAACAGTCACTGTAAATGGTGTTTCCAAAGCTTTCTCAATGACGGGTTGGCGAATCGGTTACATTGGTGCTCCAGAATACATAGCAAAAGCTTGCACCAAACTTCAAGGACAAGTAACCAGTGGCGCCAATTGTATTGCACAAAGAGCTGTAATTACGGCACTAAACGAACCGGTAAGCAGAATTCAGTTCATGATCGATAAATTTGAAGAAAGAAGAGAATTGACATTGAACTTACTAAAAGAAATTCCTGGTTTTTCTTCGAATGTTCCTGTTGGTGCTTTTTATGTTTTCCCAAATGTTTCTAGTTATTTTGGAAAAACACTTCGAGATAAAAAAATCAATAATGCTACCGATTTGTCGATGTATTTATTAGAAGAAGCCCACGTAGCAACAGTTACTGGCGAAGCTTTTGGCAATAAAGATTGTATTCGACTTTCTTATGCGGCTAGCGAAAATGATATTCGCGAAGCCTTTAAACGCATCAAAAAAGTGTTATAATCAACCAAAATTTCGGCTTCAACAATTTATAATTCAAAAGACTTTTGCTAAAAATTCATTTATTTGAATTAGCTTAGTCCAATATCAATTTTAATCCATAGTTATGCGGATATTCGTCTTACTTTTTAGCTTACTAGTTTCAACAACTTTGTGGTCTCAGGACTATTTTCCTACCAACACAGGAGTAAAATCAACAGCTGAAACGCCAATTGTTTTTACAAATGCTACGATTCAAATAGATAGTAAGAATCAACTTGAAAACGGAAAAATGCTGATTAAAGACGGAAAAATCATCGCCGTTGGAGAAAACATCAACATTCCTGAAGCAGCAGTTGAAATCAATTTGAATGGTAAATATATCTATCCCTCTTTTATTGATTTATACAGCGATTTTGGAATCAAAAAAGTGAAAGCTACCAAAAACGGAAATAAATACAAACCGAATAGAAAAGGATATTACTGGAATGATCATATCCGCGCCGATCAAAATGCAGCCGATGCTTTTTCGTTTGATGAAAAAAAAGCCAAAAAATATCGAGAAGCAGGTTTTGGTAGCGTCAACACACATGTTCCGGATGGCGTGATAAGAGGAAATGGAATTTTGGTAGGACTCAACGATTCTGATAACAGCAACCAAACTATTTTAGCAAACAATTCGGCTCAATATTTTGCTTTTGAACGCAGTAAACAAACCCAACAAGCTTATCCGAGTTCAATTATGGGTTATACCGCATTATTGCGTCAGACTTATCAAGATGCCGAATGGTATAAGAAAGGAAATATCAAACAGAAAGATCTCGCTTTAGAGGCTTTTTTAGCCAATCAATCGCTTCCACAAATTTTTCACGCAGGCGATTATTTAAACATTCTTCGCGCTGCCAAAATCGGTCATCAATTTGATGTTGATTATATTTTTTATGGTGGAGGTGATGAATACAAGCGTTTAGATGCAATAAAAGCGCTTAATGCTAAACTAATTTTGCCACTCAATTTTCCTGACGCTTACGATGTTGAAGATCCATTTATGGCGCAATACATCAGTTTGGAAGAAATGAAACATTGGCAGCACGCACCCAAAAACCCGATGTGGCTTGCTGAAGCTGGTATTGATTTTGCTTTTACCACACATCAACTTAAAGAACCGAAAGAACTGTTTGAAAAAGTTGCTATTGCTATTAAAAACGGACTTCCGAAAGAAAAAGCTCTTCGCGCACTTACCGAAACTCCTGCTGAAATATTAGCCCTCCAGAATCAAATTGGAAAGCTAGAAAAAGGGATGGTTGCTAATTTTATCATTACTTCAGGAGAAATTTTTGAAAAAGAAACTAGCATTTACGAAAATTGGGTGCTAGGAAACCGAAACATTTTAAAAGATCTTGACCAAACTCCGGTCGCAGGAACTTACAAACTGAACTACCTCGATGAAGAAATTGATTTAAGCATTTCTGAAAAAAATAGTAAATATAGCATTGAAGCCAAAAAAGACAGGCTCAAATTAGGTAGTAAAATTAAATTTGAAAAAAACTGGTTGACTTTTTCTTTAACCGAAACCGATTCTGCTGCTCAGAAAATCAATCGATTTAGCGCGCATTTGCCTTCGCAAACCGATACTATTACTGGAAAAGTGAGTTTACACAACGGTGATAAAATCACTTTTAAAGCCATTAAAACAACCGCAGAAGAAGAGGACAATTCTGAAGAAGAAGAAGAAGAAGAAAATCAATCCAAAGAAAAAAACAGCAAAGACAATTCTTACGAGTCGCCAATAACTTATCCAAATATGGCTTTTGGTCGCTCGGAAAACATTTCTTCTCCTTCAAAAATTATCATCAAAAATGCAACTGTTATAACTGGTGAGGAAGAAGGCACTTTAACCGAAACCGATGTGTATATTAAAGACGGAAAAATTAAACGCATCGGGAAAAACATTTCAATTAAAGGAGCGGAAGAAATTGATGGTACCGACAAGTACTTAACAGCTGGAATTATAGATGAACACTCGCACATCGCAGCGACATCGGTGAACGAAGGTGGTCAAAATTCCTCGGCCGAAACCACTATGGAAGACGCTGTAAACCCAGATGACATCAGCATTTACAGAGCATTGGCTGGCGGAGTTACGTCCATTCAATTACTGCACGGTTCTGCCAATCCTATCGGAGGAAGATCTGCTATTTTAAAATTAAAATGGGGTGCTGATGCCGAAGAAATGATTTATGACAACAGTCCAAAATTCATCAAATTTGCCTTAGGCGAAAACGTCAAACAATCGAATTGGGGAAGTGGAAGATTTCCACAAACCAGAATGGGTGTAGAACAAGTTTTTGTAGATTATTTTTCGAGAGCTAAAGCTTATGGCGAGAAAAAATCTTCTGGAAAAGATTATCGCAAAGATGATGAAATGGAAACTTTATTAGAAATAATAGAAGGCGAACGTTTTATTTCTTGCCATTCTTATGTTCAGTCTGAAATTAATATGTTGATGAAAGTTGCCGAAAAATTTGACTTTAAAGTAAATACTTTTACACATATTTTGGAAGGTTATAAAGTTGCTGACAAAATGAAAGAACACGGCGCTGGCGGATCTACTTTTAGCGATTGGTGGGCTTATAAAAATGAAGTGAAAGATGCTATTCCACAAAACGCAGCTATTATGCACAAAGCTGGAATAACAGTTGCTATCAATTCTGATGATGGTGAAATGATTCGCAGATTGAATCAAGAAGCGGCAAAAAGTATGAAGTACGCCGATATTGAAAAAGAAGAAGCTTGGAAATTTGTTACGCTGAATCCTGCTAAACTTTTGCATTTAGAAAATCGCGTAGGTAGCATCAAAAAAGGAAAAGATGCCGATTTGGTCTTATGGAGTCATCATCCATTATCGATGTATGCCAAAGCTGAAAAAACGATGATTGAAGGTGTAATCTATTTCGATATTGAAAAAGATTTAGAACTTCAAGAACACGTTAAAGAAGAGCGTAGTAAGCTTATTCAAGAAATGCTGCGTGCTAAAAATAGCGGGATGAAAACCCAGCCAATAACCAAAAAAGAAAAGCAATTTTTGCATTGTAATTCTTTAAACGGACAACTTGAAAATCATCACAATCATTAAAAAATATTTGTTATGCAAAATATAAAATCCATCAGCTTCATTTTACTGATTTTGATTAGCAGCTTCAGCCTTAAAGCGCAACAAACTCCCGGTAAAACGCAAGAAAAAGATATCGTTATAAAAAATGCGACAGCGCATATTGGAAATGGACAAGTAATTGAAAATGCAATGATTGTCATTAGAGATGGGAAAATAATTGAATTAAGTCAAGGCGAATTTACCACTGAAGTAGATAAAGATGCTACGCATATTGAAGCCAAAGGAAAACACGTTTATCCAGGATTTATCTTACCCAATTCAACACTTGGTTTGGTGGAAGTAGATGCTGTAAAAGCCACTGACGATGAAAATGAAATGGGAGACTTTTTACCGCATATTCGATCGATTATTGCCTATGATGCCGAAAGTAAAATTGTTGAAAGTATGCGTCCAAATGGGGTTTTAATCGGACAAGTTACACCGCGTGGTGGAAGCATAACTGGCACTTCTTCAATTGTTCAGTTTGATGCTTGGAATTGGGAAGATGCCATTCTAAAAGAAGACGATGCCATACACGTCAACTGGCCAAGTCGTTTTCAGAAAAAAGGAAGTTGGTACGACCCAAAAATTGGTTATAAAAAAAATAAGAAATACCATGAACAAGTCGAAAAGCTAACCGATTTCTTCAAAAGATCTAAAGCATATACTTCAGGCGATGTGGAGGAAATTAATTTGCCATATCAAGCTATGAAAGCTGTTTTTGAAGGAGACAAAAAAGTTTTTGTAGCAGTTGATGCAGCTCAAGATATCTTAGATTTAATCGCTTTTAAAAACAGTCTGGATTTAGAAAATATCGTAATTGTTGGAGGTCGTTATGCGCATCAAGTTGCTGAGGAAATCAAAACAAACGAGATTCCTGTTCTGGTACAACGCACCCATTCTACTCCAGAATCGGATGATGATGATTACGATTTACCTTACAAACTTCCTAAACTATTGATGGATGAAGGAATTCTAGTTGGATTGGAAACTAGCGGCAGCATGGAACGAATGAATTCTAGAAACCTTCCTTTTTATGCCGCAACAACAGTTGCTCACGGTGCAAGCAAAGAAGAAGCTTTACAAATGATTACGTTAAATACTGCCAAAATTCTTGGTATTGATGACCAAGTAGGTTCGTTAGAAGTAGGTAAAGATGCTACTTTATTTATCAGCGAAGGCGATGCTTTAGAAATTGCTGGCAATCGAATTTTGAAAGCTTATATTCAAGGAAGAACTATTGGTTTAGATACGCACCAAACTCAATTGGCTAAAAAGTACCAGGAGAAATATCAGGATTAAATCAGCTTAATAAATAAATTTCAAACCCGTGAAAGTCTACCTTTAGCTATCAACTAGGTAAATTCATTGTTCTTTCAAATAAAAACTTAACGCTTATGAAAATCTGGGCGGAATTTTCTCGGTTTGGTTTCTACTAGTTTTCGTCTTAACTGAAAGTAAATAATTGAACCTAAAACTGGAAAAAACAACACTATTACAAACCAAATAAAACTCGAAGACCGATTTTTAAATCTCGACTTATGAATATCCATCAACGCCCAAAACCATAACATCATTGATAAAGCTATAAAAACTATTAAAAAGACATTAGTCAACATCATAAATTGATTTTTGAATAATCTAATTTAATAAAAAAACACCTATCAACAAAAGTAACTTATTTAAAATCGATCCTATGCTCCTACTTCTAAATTGATTTTCAACTAAAGAAGAAGCAAAAGGAATCTACCAAAATAAGTGCTTATTAAACGGAATATTATTAATTTAGCAGCTTCTAAAATGAGCTAAAATAAATATTATGAGTAAATATGACCTTATAGTTTTAGGAAGCGGACCAGGTGGATACGTTACTGCCATTAGAGCTTCTCAATTAGGATTGAAAACCGCTGTAATAGAAAAAGAAAGCCTAGGTGGCGTTTGCCTTAATTGGGGCTGTATTCCTACCAAAGCCTTACTTAAAAGTGCTAAGGTTTTTGATTTTTTAAAAAATGCTGATGACTACGGTCTTAAAGTTGAAAAAGCAGACAAAGATTTTAGCGCTGTTGTAAAACGTAGTAGAGGTGTTGCTGAAGGAATGAGCAAAGGTGTTCAATTCCTAATGAAAAAAAATAAAATTGACGTTATCAACGGTTTTGGTAAAGTTAAACCAGGTAAAAAAGTTAGCGTTACCGACGATAAAGATAAAACCAAAGATTACGAGGCTAAACATATTGTAATTGCAACTGGAGCGCGCTCTAGAGAATTACCAAATCTTCCACAAGATGGTAAAAAAGTAATTGGTTATCGCGAGGCCATGTCTTTAGACAAACAACCTAAATCTATGATTGTTGTTGGTTCTGGCGCTATTGGTGTTGAGTTTGCTAGCTTCTACAACTCTATGGGAACCGATGTTACTATTGTAGAATTTCAACCAAATGTTGTTCCCATCGAAGACGTAGATGTTTCTAAAGCTTTTGAAAAAATCTACAAGAAAAAAGGCATCAAAATAATGACCAATTCTTCTGTAGAAAGCGTCGATACTTCTGGAAAAAAAGTTAAAGCCAAAGTAAAAACTAAAAAAGGCGAAGAAACATTAGAAGCCGATATCATCCTTTCTGCTGTTGGTATAAAAACCAATATCGAAAATATCGGACTGGAAGATGTTGGCATCAAAACCGATAAAGATAAAATTGTAGTTAACGATTATTACCAAACCAATGTCCCTGGTTATTATGCCATTGGCGATGTTACGCACGGACCAGCATTAGCACACGTTGCTTCTGCTGAAGGAATTTTATGTGTAGAAAAAATTGCGGGCATGAAGGTTGAAAAACTAGACTACGGCAACATTCCTGGATGTACGTATTCCAATCCTGAAATTGCAAGCGTTGGTATGACCGAAAAGCAAGCTAAAGATGAAGGTTACGACATCAAAGTTGGTAAATTTCCTTTCTCTGCTTCTGGAAAAGCAAGCGCCGAAGGTAGTAAAGATGGATTCGTAAAAGTAATTTATGATGCCAAATATGGCGAATGGTTAGGTTGCCATATGATTGGCGCTGGTGTAACCGATATGATTGCTGAAGCTGTTTTAGGTAGAAAACTAGAAACTACTGGACACGAAGTACTAAAAGCAGTTCACCCACACCCAACAATGAGTGAAGCGGTAATGGAAGCCACTGCCGCTGCTTATGATGAAGTTATTCATTTGTAAAATTCTTATTAGGTTTCATATACATTACAAAAAAGCTTCTGAATCAATTTTCAGAAGCTTTTTTAATCTAATCTAGCTGAAAATGATTCATAAAAAAATCTCCAGTACCGATAACAAAGAAATCAAAAAACTCATTCAACTCAGAGAAAAGTCTAGAAGTAGAAAAAAACTAAACAGCTTTTTGGTTGAAGGATACAGAGAAATTAGCCTTGCACTAGCTGGAAATTATCAAGCTGAAAAACTCTATATATGTAGCGATTACATCACTCACGAATCAATCGAATCGCTCGCAATCAAATCGATTGATAAGGTTGAAATAACCGCAGAAGTTTATCAAAAAATAGCCTATCGTTCTAGTACAGAAGGCGTTATTGCTATTTTCAAAAACAAAAAAATTCAACTAGACGAACTTAGATTTAACCGAAAAAACCCGCTAATTCTTATTGCCGAAGCACCCGAAAAACCTGGAAATATCGGCGCTTTACTTCGTACAGCAGATGCCGCTGACCTGGATGCGGTATTAATCGCCAATCCCAAAACCGACTTGTATAATCCAAATATTATTCGCTCTAGTGTTGGTACTGTTTTTACCAATCAAATTGCGATGGCAAAATCATCTGAAATTATCGATTACTTAAATCAACAAAACTTTCATATTTATTCGGCTATTTTGCAAGACGCCAAAAGTTATTTAGATGTGGATTACACAGAAAAAACAGCTCTTGTTGTAGGAACCGAAGCAGATGGCTTATCTGATGAATGGCGAAAAAACAGCACTCAAAACATCAAAATTCCGATGGCTGGAAAAATAGATTCGATGAATGTTTCTGTGGCGGCGGGAATTCTTGTTTTTGAGGCTAAACGTCAGAGAAAATTGAAAAAATGATTTTCTTTTAAAATATAATAAGTATTTTTAAGTTATCTAACCAAATCAAAGATTAATATGCGATTCTATTGCTTACTAATTGTATTTTTACTTGGCTTTTTAAACATCAATGCACAAGAAAAAAACATCCCAACGGATTATTTTATTCAACCCATTGATATTCCATTTTTGCTTTCAGGAACTTTTGGTGAGTTGCGCTCGAATCATTTTCACGCAGGTTTAGACATCAAAACTCAAGGAAGAACGGGCTTGCCTGTTGTTGCGTCTGCAGAAGGGTATATTAGTAGAATTAAAATTCAACGGTTTGGGTATGGAAAAGCTTTGTACATTAAACATCCTAATGGTTACCAAACCGTTTATGCACATTTAGACAAATTTGCTCCAGCCATTCAACAATACGTAAAAGAACAACAGTACAATGGCGAAAGTTATGAAATCGAGCTTTTTCCAGGTGAAAATGATTTCCTTGTAGAGCAAGGCGAACTCATTGCTTATAGTGGTAATTCTGGTTCTAGTGGCGGACCACACCTTCATTTTGAAATTAGAGATGAGCAATCCAGACCGATGAATCCGTTGCTATTTGGTTTTGATCAATTAGTAAAAGACACCAAAAAACCAAGAATTAGGGGAGTTTATGCCTACACCATTAGCGATTCTGCCCAAATTGAAGGAAAACAAGGCAGAAAACGCCTTAAACTGATGAAAAATACCGATGGAAGTTTTAAAACAGAAGAAGTAAAAGCCAGTGGAAAAATTGGTTTTGGAGTACAAGCCGATGACCAGCTGGATTTGGCCGTCAATCGAAATGGCATTTTCAGGGCTCAAACTTATTTAAACGGCAGCTTACACTTCGACGTATTTTATGATAAATTTTCTTTTAGCGAAACGCGTTACCTCAACCGAATGGTTGATTATGGCTACTATAAAGAACACAAAAAAACCATTCAAAAATTATTTATCGAACCCAACAATCCGCTTAGCGTTTTTAAACACCAAAACAAAAATGGCTTTATAGAAGTTTCGCAAGAAGGAATCGATTATCAATACAAAATTGTTTTGAGTGATTATGCGGGCAATCAGCAAGAAATCTTTATTCCCATCATAGGAAAAAATCAGCCTATTACCGATCCTGAAACAAAATCAACCACCGATTATTTTGTACAGGCCAATCACGCTACTGCTTTTGAAGAAGAAAATATAGATGTGTATATTCCAAAAGGAGCGCTGTACGACGATACTTATTTAGATATTAAGTTTGAAAAAAATGCCATCGAATTACACGACTACCGCACGCCAATTCATAAAGCTATTACCATTGGTTTTGATGTAAGTCATTATGAAGATGAAGAATTAGAACAAATTTTTATTGCTAATGTGATGCCTTGGGGAACCAAATACTACAGCAACACACGAATTAAATCTGGACGTGTATCGGCTCAAATTAAAAGTTTTGGCAGGTATGAGCTTGCTTACGACCGCATCCCTCCTACCATTACACCAATAAATGTGCGCGATAAAAAGTGGATGTCGAATTACCGCTTTTTAAAGCTCAAAATTGATGATGATTTATCAGGAATAGACAGTTATCGTGCTACGGTAAATGGGAAATTTATTTTAATGGAATACGATTACAAAACAAAAGAATTGGTGTACGATTTTAACGATGATATTTTTTCGCAAGGAAAGAATGATTTTAAACTAATTGTAACCGATAAAGTAGGAAATACCAGTATATTTGAAGCCGAAATTTACAGGAAAAACTAAAAATAACTCTTGAAACTAAATCCGTTTATCAACATATTTTTTTGGCTCATTGGTTTTTCAGCAATGGCGCAAGAAGCAACCATAATGGGAATTGTTTTTGACGAGTATAATCAACCAATTCCTTTTGCTGATATCCAAACAACTGAAGACGGAACAACTTCTAACGAAAACGGATTTTATCAATTAGATATTCCTGCCAACGAAACAGTTGTTGTACGAATTTCCTATTTAGGGTTTGAATCGATTACCGCAAGATTTAAGCTAGCCCCAAACGAAGAAAAAGAAATCAATTTTGTCCTAAAAACCGATGTCGAGCAAATTGGTGAGGTTGTTATTACCAGCAATAGCAGAAGTCGAGTTGAAGGCATTACAACGCTAGATCCAGAAACGGTAAGAAGAATTCCAGGGGCTAATCCTGGTGTGGAAAACTTGCTCAACACCTTGCCTGGCGTAAGTTCTAATAATGAATTAAGCACACAATATTCGGTTCGGGGTGGCAACTACGACGAAAATTTGGTTTATGTAAATGAAATTGAAATCTACCGCCCTTTTTTAATCAGAAGTGGACAACAAGAAGGATTGAGTTTTGTTAACTCAGATTTAGTGCGAAAAGTTGACTTTTCAGCGGGTGGTTTTAAAGCGCAATACGGCGATAAACTTTCTTCGGTTTTAGATATTACCTATCGTAGGCCTGTAAGTTTTGGCGGATCATTTGAAGCCAGCTTTTTAGGTGGAAGCGCTTCTGTTGAAGGAATTTCAAAAAATAAAAAATTTAGCGCCATTGGTGGAATTAGGTACCGAGACAACAGCTTATTTGTAAATGCCAAACAAGTTGAAGCCAATTTTAAACCGCGCTTCGCCGATGCCCAAACCTATATGACTTATGAATTTTCTAATAAATTTGAATTGAGCTTTTTAGGGAATATTGCTATCAATACTTACGATTATGAACCCTTTACACGACAAACAAATTTTGGAACGGTTCAAAATCCGCAGGCTTTATTGGTTTTTTATGAAGGACAAGAAAAAGACAGTTACGAAACTTATTTCGGTGCCTTAAAAGCCAGCTACAAACCAAACGACAAGTATACAGCAAAACTTATCGCTTCAGCATATCACACCCAAGAGCAAGAACATTTTGATATTTTGGCACAATACCGCATTGGCGCTGTAAGTTCAGATTTTAGTGGCGATAATTTTGGGGAAGTAGAATTCACCGAAGGAGCTGGGTCTCAGTTTACCCACGGAAGAAATAACTTAGATGCGCTTATTATTAATGTCAATCATTTAGGAAGCTATAAAGAAGACAATCATTTATTTGAGTATGGCTTAAAATATACCAGGGAAGATTTTAGGGATCGATTGCAGGAATATGAAGTTATTGACTCTGCTGGAGTAAATATAAGACCACCCAATACTGGAATTGTAAACGACCAACCCTACAATCCTTTTGATGGCGAAATAGAGCCGTATGAACGAATTCGCGCCTTCAACGAAACCCAAATCAATCGTTTTTCGGGATTTGCACAATGGAGTTATCGCACCAAAATCAACAAAACAAAAGCTTGGGTAAATGCTGGTGTTCGAGCGCATAATTGGACAGTGAGCGGAAAAGACATAACCGCTAACACTCAAACTGTTGTTAGTCCGCGTGCACAAATATCTATTCAACCTGAATGGAAAAATGATATGGTGTTTCGGCTTTCGGGTGGACTTTACCACCAACCGCCATTTTATCGCGAGTTGAGAGATTCTGTCGGTCAAGTTGTACCTGATGTAAAAGCGCAACAAGCTATTCATCTTGTAGCTGGAAATGATTATAGTTTTAAGCTCTGGGATCGCCCGTTTAAATTGGTTTCGGAAGCTTATTATAAAGATTTGAGCAATGTAAATCCATATACTTTAGAAAATGTCAGGATTCGCTACCGAGCTAGAAATGATGTAGAAGCCTATGCTTACGGATTTGACTTTCGGTTAAATGGTGAATTTGTTCCCGGCACCGAAAGTTGGGTTTCGTTAGGCTATTTGCAAACCGAAGAAAAACAAGACGAAAGGGGGTATTATTCTCGACCAACTGACCAACGCTGGAAATTTGCCATTCTATTTCAAGATTATGTCAAGAAATTTCCAAAAATGAAAGTCTACCTGAATATGGTTTACAATACAGGGCTTCCCGGTGGTTCTCCAAGATTTTCTGACCCATTTGAATTTCAAGGCAGATTACCCGATTACCAACGAGTAGATGCAGGTTTTTCTTATGTTTTTAAGGAAGAAAATGAAGAGTTACCGAAAAATCATTTATTGAGCAACTTTAAATTCTTAAGTGTTGGTTTTGAAATTTTCAATATTTTTGACCGCCTCAATTCAATTACCAATACCTTTGTTCGGGATGCAAGCACTAGAAATCAATTTGCTATTCCTAATTACTTAAGTCCAAGAATATTCAATTTAAAATTAAGCGCTCGTTTTTAGAGGCTTAAGTTTTCTTCTAACGCAAATTCTTTTAGGGTTTTTACTACAAAATCAATTTCATCTTTGGTATTAAAATGAGAAAAAGAAAAGCGTAGTCCTGGCATTTTCAAGCGTTCTTCATCGTAAATTTCATTCAAAACAAACGAACCCAAATCACTTCCACTTTGGCAAGCGCTTCCTTTAGAACAAGCAATTCCTTTTAAATCTAACTGAAAAAGTAACAATGCCGCCTTATCTGGACTAACCGGCAAAGCTATGTTTATTAAAGTGTACGTGCTGTTTTCAAAATCAGCTGAATTTCCATTGAATAAAATCCCAGGAATAGTTGTTTGTAACTGGTCTATAAAGTATTTCTTTAAATTTTGAACGTATTCTCGTTCCTCAGCCAAGTTTTGATATGCCAATTCAAAAGCGGTTTGCATTCCTACAATATTGTGCATATTTTCGGTACCTGCGCGTAAACCTCGCTCTTGCGAACCACCGTAAATTAATGGCTCTATGGGGTTTCCTTTTCTAATAAAAGCGAATCCAACTCCTTTAGGGCCGTGAAATTTATGTGCGCTAGCTGCTAAAAAATCAATTGGAATTTGAGTTAAATCTAATTCAAAATGCCCGACAGATTGAACGGTATCGCTATGAAATAAAGCTTTATGTTTTTGGCATATTTCACCTACTTTTTCTAAGGCTAATTTGTTGCCGATTTCATTATTGATATGCATCAACGATACCAATGTTTTCTGAGGTTTTTCTAATAAAGTTTCTAAGTGATTTAGATCGGGATTTCCGTTTTCATCTAAATCTACAAAATCTAGTTGAGTTCCAAACTTTTCAGATAAAAAATATAAGGTATTTAGCACAGCATGATGTTCTATTTTGGTAGAAATAATTCGCTCTACTCCTAAATCTCTAACGGCACCCTGCAGAATCAAATTATCGGCTTCGGTACCTCCTGAGGTAAAAAATATCTCGGAAGCACTTACTCCAAATTGTTTGGCTATAGATTTTCTGGCATTTTCTATGGCAGATTTTGCTTTTCGACCAAAAGCGTGCGTAGAAGAAGGATTTCCATAAACTTCTTGCATTGTATCGGTCATTGCATCGATAACCTCGGGGCGCATTTTTGTAGTGGCTGCGCTATCAAAATATACTGTTTTCATCGCTGAAATGTTTGGAGGGCAAAAGTACAATAATTATGACTAAGTTAATTTCATTCAAAATAAATCTATGGAATTAAAAGATAATTTTGATGATTAAAATCAATCTCGTCAAGAATAACTATTTTTGCAGAAACACTTTTAGCTGTGAATAAAATAATGCTTCTTTTTATCGTTTTCATTACTCTTGTTGCCTGCAACGACGGAGATATTGTGGTATCTGATTTTGATTTTGACCAAGAAACACAACTGAATCTTTGCCGAGTAGAAAACATAAATGTATTGAGCAGTGTAAACCAAGAAACTAACGAAGCTATTTCTTTAGCTTTTCAACAAAGTGATTTTGATGGTCGTTTTGAAGGGCTTTGTCCTCCAGAACCTATTGTAATTGATTTAAACGCGACCAATAAAGTTACTTACAGAAGATTGAGCGAAAGCACGAGCAGTCAAGAGTATTTCTGCCAACAGGTTCCTCCTAGCAGTCCTGAGGTAATCGACGAATACGAAAGCACCAATGGCGGACAGGCTACTATTTATTTTAGCATTGCTGAACAAGATGACAACGACGGTGTTCCCGCTATTGAAGAAGATTTAGTTGGCAACGGAAATCTTTATCAAACGGATACCGATGGCGATGGAATTCCTGATTTTTTAGACAACGATGATGACAATGACAATGTAAGAACGATTGTTGAAATTGTAAACGAAGACGGAGACGATTTCCCTGATACAGACGGCGATGGAGTACCTAATTACCTAGACCCGGACGATGATGGCGATGGGGTGATTTCTAGATACGAAGCATTAGATGCATATGATACCGTGGATGAAGAAGGAAACCCTACTAATTTGAGTCCAAACAACTCAATTGGTGATGATAATATTCCATATTACCTCAACCCAAACGCTACAGAAGAACTTGTTATAGACCTATACCGAAGTCATACAATATCCAGAACTTATCGCGTTCAAGTAGTTATTACTGATGTTACATTACAGCGATTGGACGGCGAAGAAGCAATTACTTTTTCGACTTTACAGTTGGGTAATTATGAAGTTACAGACAACAATGTAGAATTAGAAATGACTTTTGAAGCGCCAGAAGATTGCCAAGATCAATACAGCAATTTTAATTAGACGATTCTGGCTCGCCTTTAATTCGATAATTTCCACCTTTTCCAGCATCATAAATATTAACTTCATCTTTCCAAATGTCCATCAGTTCATAAAAATCGATGCGAAATGCTGGTGGCTGCCTTTCCAGTACATCTTGGTTAAAACTGCGTTGTAAAATATCTTCAATCAAAAAATCTTCCCGATTTTGTTTTGGGTTGTAGGTTTCTTTCATCGAAATATTAAACATGCTTGCGGTTGTATTGTACCAAAATGCACGCCAACCTGTGCGTAGCTCTTTTACCAACTCAAAAGCTGTTTCTCCAGTTTGCCTGTACATTAATTTGATAAGAATTTGACCTTCAGTTTTAGTTAGTTTTTTGAGTTCTTCCGAAAACTCATTTTCAATATAATGCTGAATTCTTTTGGTGTATTGCTTTCTCGCATAGTTCGATTCAATAGTTGCCAGACGTTTATTCAAACTATCTAATCGTTTTGCTGCCAAATGCGCATAAGGCCAAACTTTTCGGGTTTTTCTTCTTAAAATTAAGTATTCAGTAATATCATCTCTGGAAGCAAAACCAAGTTTTGGCATTATATAAACTTCATCTAAAGTAATTGCATCAGGATAAAAAACGTCATCCAATTCATCTTCCTCATAACTTTGGTAGAAAAAATCGTCGATGCGTTCTTTATTTACTTTATTTACGCTGTCTTTTTCTTGTGAAAAAGCAACAAAAACAAGTAGAAAATTGATAACTACTAAGGTTTGTTTCAAAATCATAATTTTATTATTCTAGTTGCCAAAACCGTTCCAAAATTAGCTAATCATAAACATATTGGGTCTGAATTTCTTACTAAATTCGCAGAAATAATTTCACAAAATAAAATCAATTATGCTGAATAAAAATTCTTTAGCTTTTTTAGAAAAATATTTAAACAATGCTTCTCCAACTGGTTACGAATGGGAAGGTCAAAAAATGTGGATGGATTATTTGCGTCCGTATGTAGATGATTTCATTACGGATACTTACGGCTCTGCAGTTGGTGTAATCAACCCAGAAGCCAAGTATAAAGTTGTCATAGAAGGACACGCCGATGAAATTTCTTGGTACGTAAACTATATTACCGATGAAGGCTTAATTTATGTCATTAGAAATGGCGGTAGCGATCATCAGATAGCGCCTTCTAAACGAGTTAATATTCACACCAAAAACGGAATTGTAAAAGGTCTTTTTGGCTGGCCAGCTATTCATACCCGAGACAAAAGCAACGAACAAGCTCCAAAAACAGATAATATTTGTATTGATGTTGGTTGCTCTTCTAAAGAGGAAGTCGAAAAATTAGGTGTGCACGTTGGTTGCGTAATTACTTATCCAGACGAATTTTTTGTACTCAACGAAAACAAATTTGTTTGTAGAGGTCTCGATAATCGCATGGGTGGATTTATGATTGCTGAAGTGGCTAGACTGCTAAAAGAAAATAAAAAAGAGCTTCCTTTTGGGTTATACATTACCAATTCTGTACAAGAGGAAATCGGTTTGCGTGGTGCTGAAATGATTACCCAAACCATAAAACCTGATGTTGCTATTGTAACTGATGTTTGCCACGATACAACTACCCCTATGATTGATAAGAAAAAACAAGGGCTGACAAAAATTGGTGATGGACCTGTAATTTCTTACGCGCCAGCTGTTCAAAATAAATTGAGAGAATTGTTGATAGAAACCGCCGAAAATAACAAAATCCCTTTTCAGCGAATGGCGGCTAGCAGAATGACTGGAACCGATACCGATGCTTTTGCTTATAGCAATGGTGGCGTTGCTTCTGCGCTAATTTCGCTTCCGTTACGCTACATGCACACGACCGTTGAAATGGTACACAGAAATGATGTAGAAAGTGTTATTAAACTTATTTATAACACTTTATTATCGCTTAAAGAAGGAGATGATTTCAGCTATTTTAAATAAAGTTTAAAATTTAATTTTTGTTTACTTGGTCGAGGTTAACATTACCTTTTTTATTAAAAAAATAGGTAATTAACTAAGAATCAAAATGTTAAAATTTAACCTAAGCTTGAACTGTACATTTTTTTCTTTTTCTTTGGTTTAAATCTTAAAATATAGTCTTATGAAATATTTAAAAATGTTTAGCTTACTAATTTTAATAAGTTTAATTAGCTGTTCTGAAAACAAACCTATTGAAGAAAAAAGAATAGCTGAAGACCAAGCACAAAAGGAGATTCCAGCTATTGATATGCCTGAAATGTCACCGTTTTTGATTCCGAGTAACCATGAATTATTTGAGTTAGAAAACTTAGCGGATTTACTGGCTTTTTACCCTAAAATAGATCAAAAATACGGTAAAGAAGACTATGTAGAAAACCTCAAAAGAATTGCTATAGACGCTATTTTTTTCAATGGTCTTCTGGAAGAAAACAATGAAACTATTCTTTTTTATGTGCAAGAATTGGCTGATGCTTCTTTAAGCTTACCAAATATTGAGAATTTTAACGAGGCTATTTTAGAGCTTGAATCGAGAAAAGTTGATGCGCGTCAACTGAAACCAATGGTTTTAGAATTTTCTCGTAAGCACAAAGATTTTATCGAAAATAAAATTGATATTGAAGATAAAGAAGAAAGATTAGCTTTACTAAATCAACTGCAGTCACGTTATAATAAGGCTGAGTAAGGCAAAAATAATTTGAATTCTACATTCAAAATCCATCTCGAAACAAGTTAGTTTCGAGATGGATTTTTTTCGTGGCTCTATTAAAGCTTTACATTCAACTCCTCCAAATATGCTAACGAACTTGGGCCTTGATTAAAGAGTAAATCTAAAATACTTAAATTAGGTAAAAAACCTTTTTTATCCTGAAAAACTTGAATGTAAGTTTGTATTTCTAAACTTGAAGAACGCTTAGCTATGCTTAAACTTCTTAGGTCAGTAATCTCAGCTTCAGTAGGTGTTTTTTCAAAAACTGAAGTGAATTCGATTTTTTTTTCTATCCCTAACAAATCCAATATCAACTGAAAACAATCTAGGTTAAATTCAAACAAAGACTTGTACTCTTTTTGATATAACGGCTGAATATCATCTTCATAAAATTCAAAAAAAGGAGAAGTTCGATAAGCAGATTCTAAGGATTTCCAGTGTAAAGTTTGCCAATTAAAATCATTTTCAATACGAACATCGGCATATTTTTGACGTACTTTTTGGTCTGATTTATTGTGTTTTATTGGTATGTTTAGCAATAAACACCCATTTGCTCCATAAATATATTGCCGTGTTCGGTAGGTTTGCTTTTGATAATTATCAGCCTTTTCAAGTATCAATTTATCAAACTGAATCAGTTTTGCAAAAAGATCTATTGGGCCAAAATAAACAGAATGTAAAAGCGCTTTTTGCATTTATTCGTTGTTCTTTTTTCGTTTTTTAAACAAACGGTAACCAAATCCTAAAATCACTAAAATCAAGAAATAAGGGAAGTAAGAAACGCGTTCGCCATTACCAGAAACGGTAGTAAACATTCGTTCCCATCTAATTTTGTTTAAAATTCCGCTCGCATTGCTATCAATACTTAACCAGATAAAAACAGGTTTACCTACTATATGGCTTTCTGGCACATAACCCCAATAACGGCTATCTTCACTATTATGACGGTTATCTCCCATCATCCAGTAGTAATTTTGCTTAAATGTATAAGTTGAAATTGGTTCATCATTAAGAAAAACTTGGTCTTCTTTTAAAGATAATTTCTGCTCAACACCCATTTCTTCGCCTTCATAAACTTCAATAATTCGACGGTAAAAACCAAAAGTCTCACTATTTAAGTTAACTGTTTTTCCGGCTTCTGGAATATAAATCGCACCAAATTGATCGCGATTCCACTCCCATTTATTGTTATTTGGAAAAATATTTCCCTCCTGATATTCGGTTGAACTAATTGCGCGTTTTATGGTCTTCACATTTGGGTGATTTTTAAACCGTCTCAAACTTTCTTCTGAAAGTGCTCCAACTACAAAGACATTATCTCTTCCAGACATTTTACGAACCGATTCGGTAATTCCGTAGCGTTCGTATAAAAACTTGGGATTAAGTCCACTTCTAATTTCGTTTTCACTGCCTTTTGCTTCAATAATATAAGAATATTGTGGACGTGCACGTTCTGGAAGTTGAAGTTGTTTTCCATCAATAAAAATGTAGCCATCTTCAATAGCCAGCGAATCGCCAGGCACACCAACAGCACGCTTTACGTAATTTGATTTTTTATCAATCGGTTTGTTGTAATGTTTCCCAGACTGATCTCTAAACATTCTTACGGTATCGGTTGGCCAATTAAAAACCACAATATCATTTCGTTTAATTTCCTGAAAACCAGGCAACCTAAAATAAGGTAATTGTGGTTTATTCAAATAAGACTTAACGCCTAAAACGGGAATGGTGTCGTGCACCATCGGAAACGAAATAGCTGTTTGTGGTGTTTTGGCTCCGTAATGAAACTTACTTACAAATAGAAAATCGCCTACCAACAATGATTTTTCTAACGAAGAAGTTGGTATGGTGTAGGGTTGCATAACGTAAGTGTGAACAATAGTTGCCGCAACCACAGCAAATAAAATAGAGCTCACCCACTCGCCCGCTGGTGTTCGAGCTTGTAAACTTCGATTGCCGATGTATTTATCTTGCGTGGCATAACTTACATAAAAAATATAAAACCCTAAAGTTAGCAACACAAGTGCTGTATCAGCAGGTTTATTTTTTCCAAAACTCCGAATAGTTTCAACCCAAATTACAGGAAACATAATTAGGTTTACGATAGGAATAAAAAGCAAAATAGTCCACCACCACGGGCGATTTATAATTCGCATTAAAACAATAGCATTATAAACTGGAATTGCAGCCTGCCAAGGTTTTCTACCGGCTCTTTTGTAGAGCTTCCAAGTTCCCGCAAAGTGAATAATTTGTACCGCTAGTATAAATAAAAGTAATTCTTGAAATGTCATTTGTTGTAATTCTAAATGTTATTAAAATCGGCTAAAACGTCTTTCATAGTATAGACGCCCGAACTGCTTTTTTGTTGCAACCATTCGGCAGCAATAACTGCCCCAAGTGCAAAACCTTTACGCGTATGTGCCGTGTGTTTTATTTCTATGTCATCAATTTCTGAACGGTAACTTATGGTATGTGTGCCTTTTACATCCTCAATTCGTTCGGCAGAAATCGGTAATTCGTTGTTTTGTGCTGCTTCCGAAGGATAATTCCATTTGTGGTAATCTTTGTTTTGCTCCACAATCTGTTCAGCTAAACTAATTGCTGTTCCACTTGGTGCATCCTTTTTTTCGGTATGGTGAATTTCATGAACTGCTGCTTTATACTGATTAAATCCAGCCATCATTTTAGCCAATTTTTCATTCAAATTGAAAAATAAATTCACTCCTAAACTAAAATTGGAAGCATAGATAAATTTTCCGTTTTTATGGTTACAAATACTTACGGCTTCTTCATACTTTTCTAACCAACCTGTTGTGCCTGAAATTACAGGAATACCATTTTCTAAGCACTTTTTAATATTGGTAAAAGCTGCTTCTGGAATGCTAAAATCTATAGCCACATCGGCTTGCGATAAGTCAGCATCGGTAAATTCTTTACTTGTTTTAAAGCAAATTTGATGCCCACGACTTAAAGCGGTTTCTTCAATTATTTTTCCCATTTTGCCATAGCCAAGCAAAGCAATATTCATAATTATTTTAATTTAAGATTGATGGTTACTCCATAATTCATTTCTCCCGTAAAAAAATTGCGATCAGCATTCGGTTTCAAACTTAAGTTTTCGCTTACGTTGAATTGCTGCAAGTGAGCATCTACATTGGCGTCTACAATATTCAGAATATAGGCGCCAATTACAAAAAGTAAGGAAATATCTCGATTTCCTCGAAATAATTTTTGTGCATCAACTAAATTAGCATTACTTAACACACCAGCAAATTCATCTTCTTGACCTGTTAAACGCTGCCGATAGGCATTTCGATAACGCTCATACTGATTATTATTATCGATATAAAAATAAATAGTGGTTCCTAAAGCAGCATAAACAAGTGGAATTTTCCAATATTTCTTGTTGTAAGCCTGCCCTAAGCCAGGAACAACAGCCGAATAAAACGCAGCTTTTGCTGGCGCTAAAGGATCGTATAAATTGATGCCAAAACTATCTTCTTTATCAGATTTTTTCATTTCTTTTATCAAAATCGATTCTTTTTCATCAACCGAAAGCGAATCTTGCTCTTGCGAAAAACCAAAAAATGAAACACCGATTAAAAAAATAAAATATACTAATTTATTCATTAGAATGTTCCTGTATAAGCTTCTTGATGCGTTCGAAATCTTCGTCGGATGAAAACGGTATCACCAACTTACCATTTCCTTTTTTAGTTAATTTCAATTCGACTTTTGCACCAAAATAATTTGATATTTGCTTGACGGCTGTCTTCTTTTCCTCACTTACTTTCACAGAAGATTTAGTCGCTGATGGTTTCCCTAACGATTTTACCAGTTTTTCGGTTTCTCGTACTGAAAGCTTTTCTTTAACTATCTTTTCATAGATTTCGAGTTGCTTATCGGGATTAGTAATATTGATTAAAGCCCTGCCGTGTCCCATACTTAAAAAACCATCTCGCATTCCGGTTTGCACAATTGGGTCGAGCTTTAATAAACGTAAATAATTAGCAATTGTAGAACGGTTTTTACCAATTCGATCGCTCATTTGTTCTTGCGTTAAATCTATTTCATCGATCAAACGTTGGTAAGACAAGGCGATTTCTATAGGATCTAAATCTTGGCGTTGTATATTTTCTACCAACGCCATTTCTAAAGATTCTTGATCGTTAGCAATTCTTATATACGCCGGAATGGTTGCTAAACCAACCATTTTTGAAGCGCGATACCTACGTTCTCCTGAAACCAATTGGTATTTATTGAAACCTAGCTTTCTAACGGTTATCGGCTGAATTACTCCCAATTCTTTTATGGAAGATGACAACTCTGTAAGCGCATCTTCATTAAAGCTGGTTCTTGGCTGAAAAGGATTAACTTCAATAGCTTCAAGTTCCAATTCAACAATATTGCCTACCACTTTATCGGCATTTTTATCTTTTGCCGATTGTATATCGTTATCAGGATCTTTCAATAATGCTGAAAGCCCTCTTCCTAAAGCTTGTTTTTTGGAAGCTTTTGCCATTATATTAACTGTTTTTCTTTATAATTTCTTCTGCCAAACTTAAGTAATTATTTGCTCCTCTACTAGCTGCATCATATTTTATAATACTTTCGCCGTAACTTGGAGCTTCGCTTAAACGCACATTTCGTTGAATAACTGTTTCAAAAACCATATCGCCAAAATGCGTTTCTACTTCTTCTACTACTTGATTTGATAAACGCAATCTAGAATCGTACATCGTCAACAACAAGCCTTCAAAATCTAATTTTTTATTGTGAATTTTTTGTACGCTTTTGATGGTGTTGAGGAGTTTCCCCAAACCTTCCAACGCAAAATATTCACATTGAATCGGAATAATCACCGAATTAGCAACTGTTAAGGCATTCAGCGTAAGCAAACCTAAAGATGGCGCGCAATCTATAATTACAAAATCATATTCATCTGCAATGCCATCTAGCGCTTGTTTTAACATATATTCTCGCTGATCTTGTTCCACCAACTCTAGCTCAATAGCTACCAAATCAATATGTGCTGGTATCAAATCTAAGTTAGGCGAATCGGTTGAAATTATAGCTTCTTTAGCCTTTTTGGTGTGTTCTAAAAGTTGATACGTGCCAATTTCAACACTTTCTACATCAATTCCTAATCCTGAAGTGGCGTTGGCCTGCGGATCGGCATCTATGAGTAATACTTTTTTTTCTAAAACACCTAAAGCAGCCGATAAGTTAACCGCTGTCGTGGTCTTACCGACGCCACCTTTTTGATTGGCAATAGCAATAATTTTCCCCATCTATCTTGTTTGATTTGAAGCTGTAAAATTACAATTATTTATTCCATTAAAAAACCTATTTTATCAACAGCCGACACATTCTAAATTCCATCGTTGATTTTGAAGTTAGTATGCTTGCTTTTTAGGTGCTTTAAAACTAAAAAATAGCTTATTTTTGTCGTCTGAAAAATCACTTTTTAAAACAACATTATGCAAGAAGGTTTATATGCGCATTTTAGCACCAATAAAGGAAAAATAACGGTTCAGCTAACATTTGAAAAAACGCCCGGAACGGTCGGAAACTTTGTGGGACTTGCCGAAGGAAAAATCGAAAACGACGCTAAAAAACTTGGCGAAGCTTATTACGATGGTTTAAAATTTCACCGTGTAATTCCAGATTTTATGATTCAAGGTGGCGATCCTAAAGGCAACGGAACTGGCGACCCTGGATATAAATTTGATGATGAATTTCATCCGGATTTAAAACACGATAAACCAGGCGTTTTATCGATGGCAAATGCTGGTCCTGGCACCAACGGAAGTCAATTTTTTATAACTCATAATGAAACTCCTTGGTTGGATAATAAACATACGGTTTTTGGTTTTGTTACCGAAGGACAAGCTATAGTTGATAGTATTCAACAAGGTGATGTTATTGAAAAATTAACTATTGAACGCATTGGCGAAAAAGCTGAACAATTTGATGCAAAAGGAAGTTTTGACCAGTTTAGAAAAACGAAAGTAGAACGCGAACAAAAAGAAAAAGATAAACTCCAAGAAAAAGTTAATCAAGTAGCGCAAGGTTTTGAGGAAACCAAAAGCGGTTTGCGTTATCAAATTATTCACGAAGGCGAAGGAATTCGCGCTAAAAAAGGAAGCATTGTTAGCGTTCATTACAAAGGGAGTTTATTAGACGGAACTGTTTTTGACTCATCTTACAAACGCAAACAACCTATTGAATTTCCATTAGGTGTCGGGCACGTAATTGCTGGATGGGATGAAGGTATTCAGCTGTTGAATGTTGGCAGCAAAGCTAGGTTTGTGGTTCCACCGCATTTGGCTTATGGCGATCGCTCTGTTGGCGGCGTTATTCCTGCAAATTCAGTTCTTATTTTTGATGTAGAATTAGTAAAAGTTAAGTAAAATAACTTGAAAAATAATTACACAAGCGCTTTTTAATCAAAGGATTAAGAAGTGCTTTTTTTATACATAGGTTTCAACTACATTTGTCACATATTTACATCGTATGCACACGCTTTTCAATTTAAAAAACATACTGATTTTTCTGTTATTCGGTATGATTTCTGCGACAGCTTTTAGTCAACCTACTGGTTTGCCGCAAACTCTTCAAGAAACCGATACCACTTTTCAAAAAAAATGGTTTTCTAAACAAATGATTATTACAAATCAACAGGGAGACACAATTGAAATCGCCAAAATCAAAAATGACTTGAAACACGGCAAGCAGAAAAAGTTCTATCCCAACGGCGATATCAATCAAATTACCACTTATAAAAAAGGAAACATTCACGGTAAAAAAGAGCATTATCATATGAATGGTGGCTTGTATTTGGTTCAACATTATAAATACAATTCCGATGAAGAAAAATCTGTACTTGACGGAAAACAAAAAGTTTATAGAAGTGGCGAGCTTGCTGAGATGATTACTTACAAAAACGGAATCAAAAATGGCTCCTACGAAGTGTATCATCACACCAATAATTTGAAAGAAAAAGGAACTTATGAAGATGGCGTAAATACGGGGAACAAAAAAACCTATGACCCGAAAGGGAATTTATTGCGAGACGAAAACTTTGTAGTCGACACTAATTCTCAAGGAAATAAAGTTGCGTTGCTAAATGGCAGAAACCGCTATTATTACAACAACGGAGAAATTTCACAAGATTGTGAATATAAAAAAGGTGAAAAACACGGTACTTGCAAAGAGTATTTCAAAAACAAAGAAAACAGCCTAAAATCTGAAGTTGAATTCAATGAAAATTTGCGACACGGCAGTTATATTCATTATTTTGAAAATGGAAATCCTGAACGAAAGGGAATTTATTATCAAGAAATTAAAACGGAAGACACGTTAATCAAAAATGTTTATGAGGGTCGTATTAGTACGTTTTACAAAAATGGAAATCCTAAACGAATTGAGCGCTGGGAGAATTATAAAAAAAACGGTGCTTTTGAAACTTTCTATGAAAACGGACAAATTGCTACTGCTACCAATTACAGTCAAAACCTAAAACACGGTGCTGAAAAAAGATGGGACAAAAATGGCAACCTAACTTTTGAAGCTTTTTTTGAAATTGATACGAGCCAAAATCAGCTGGTTTCGAAACAAATTGGTGTTCAAAAAACCTGGCAAAACGGTCGATTAACTAGTACAACAAATTTTGAAAATGGAAAGAGGAATGGCAAGCACGAATCTTTTTTCAGCAATGGTGAGACTGAAAAAATAATGCATTTTAAAGCTGATATTTTACACGGAAAGTATCAACTTTTCTATGAAAACGGACAAATTCAAAATGATTACAATTACCGTTCGAATGGAAAAAATTACAGTTTTTATAAATGGAATTATACTTACGATAAATCAGGAAATTTAACGCGTCGATTTTATTACGATAAAGAGGGCAAAAAAATTATTGAAGAAAGTTTTGACAACAACATCAAAAAAGAAATTAATGTTGATGGCGTAATGAAACTCTTATTTGTCGAGGGTAATTTATCGGCTATTTTATGGATGAATAACACTTCGCATCCATTTTTTGGCTATCGTTTTTTTAGTAATCATCAACTTAGAAAAGTGCATTTTTTAGCAGCCGATAATTATCAATTGCAAGAAGCTAGCTTGACTCCAAATGGCAAAGTATTTCAGGTTATTACCAATGGTAGATTTGAAGATGACAAACAAAATCAACTTAGAAAAACGGCGGGAAAATTAGGAGAAAAAGCTCATTCAAAATGGAACGAAACCGATTTAGTGAAATCGGAAAATATCAATGGAAACCACCAGTGGAAATTCAATGATAACAGCTTATTTTTTGATATTTCATTTAAAGATAATTTACCAGACGGAAAATGGTTGGTCAAAGATCCGATTTCGAAGGATACTTTAATTCACTATGAATTTAAACAAGGAAAACCAGTTGGTAAATGGGTAAAAAAGAAACATAACGGAATTTTATTAAGAAAAACTGAATACAACAACCAACATCAGGTTGTAAAATCATATAATTATAATGAAACTGGGGATTTAATCAAAATGACAGAAAGCGACAGCCTTGGAAAAACACTGGTAGTAAATGAATATTTTGACAACGGGCAACCGAAGCAGCAGCAAGATTATCGCCGTGGAACATTTGTTCATTTTAAAGAAAATGGCGACACCTTAAGCAGTCATTCGTTATATATTAAAAACGATTCTATAAAAATCAGAAAAACATATTATCCCGACAAGAATCAGTTGAAAAATTACCGTAAAAACAATCTTTCAACCCAAAAAGGCGAAGCAAAAACTTTTGCTGAAAATGGGCAACTTCTCTCCTTTCACGAATTAAAAGACAACGAAACTCACGGTAAATTTAACAAATACAACAAAAACGGAAATTTATTATTAAAAGGTGAATTTGATACCAGAAAAAGAACTGGAAAATGGACTTACTATACTGAAAATGGAGAAGTTGAAAAAATAGAACATTACAAAGACGGCGAACTTATTATTGACCCAGAAACCGCAGAAAATTGTGCTTGTTATGACAAATCGCTTCCAAGTGATAAAGTTGGTTTTGCTCAAAACCTAGCTTCAATTGCTGATTATAATGAAGTAAAACGCTATTTTCCCGATAATATAAAACCTCTCAATGAATTTAATTACGACCATATTTATTTTATAAATTTTCAAGGTAATAGCAGTAGTTCTGGCGCTTATTTTGGAATGAAGTTGTTGTTGTATCGCGAGTTTTCTTTTTATGTAAACAATACCATTAAAATAGAACTCAATCCGTGTAGAACTTCGGGGTACATCAGTAATATAGACGCGAGTTTAAACTACAACCACAACGGCGAGAAATTGAATTCTGCGAGTTTACAAACCGAAAAAATTGCTATCAGTTTGGTGCAAAATCCGCTTCAATCTCAAGGCAAAAGTTTTACAGGTATTTTTAATACACAATCGGTTGTTTTTACCGAAAACACACTAGAAATTCACTACAAAAAAGATCAAGAAAGTTGTTTTAAGCCAGCACAAATTGATGATTTTTTTGAGGTTGAAGTCCAAAAAGCAACTGCTAGAGTTCAAGCAAATCAATATTGGCAAGCTAGAACAAATCGGTTTCCTTTGCTACAAAATGAAGCTAGAAATTTTACTGGTTTTCACATCACCGAATCGCTTGTTCACTTCAAGTGGAATCAACTAGAATTAACGTCAACTGAAAATGAAATTTATGCTGGTTCAAATTTTGTGGCTGCTGAAATAAAATTGAACGGAACAATGAAATCTGATACGGAATTTATTCCCGAAAAAAGCCAAAAATCATTTCAATTAAAAGACTTAGAGCGTTTTTTGGAACAGCAATCTTTTTATAGAATTTTACTTGAATTTGATGACGATAACGATCAATTAATTCTTCAATTTTATGTTGAAAAATAAACCCATATTATGAAATCCCTCTTTGCCTTTTTAGTTTTTATTAGCTTCGCAAATACGCTTACAGCGCAAGTTTATGACTTCTATACGAATGAAAAATATTCGGTTCAAACGAAAGTTGAAAACGTTTCAATCCAAACAGATTATGCGCCAAGTGATTTTGAGGTGTATATCGACGAAATTGAAGATCATCAGGTGTCAAAAAAAAGCGTAAAAAAATTACAATCAATTGCCCTAAATTTACTAAACGACGCAGTAAGTTTCTACAAAATTGAAAGCAAAATCAATAAAAAAATAGATTTTATAAACGAGCAAGAAATAAGCAATCAGTATGGAGAAAAAGAGCAATATTTAAGACCTAGATTTAGCCGTTTTAATATTCAACTAAACAGCATTGTAAATAATTTTGCGTTTTATTCGATTAGTTTTCTTTTCGAAACCACTTCTTCAAGTTACCAAAAAAACAAAGAAATTGCTGTTACCAATTATTATGTAGCCGATTTTTCTACTGGTAAAGTTGAAAAGTTTGATACTGAACTTAATTTACCCACACAGAAAAAAGTGCAAAAATTACTTCAAAATGAGCTTGAAAAAATTTATTTACTAGCGACTCAAAAAATAGATTACAAAAAAGAAAATCGAATTTTAGCTTTGCAAGATTCCATTTTTGATCCGCAAAAAACACCTCATCGCGTTGATTTTTCAGAAGCTATAGTTTTGCCTTATGCTTCGGGAGTTTTAATCGAATTTCCTGAACATTCAGCAGCAGCAAAAAAGTACAAAACACATTCTTTCCGGTTGTTTGTTAACCAACATAAGTTACCGAAATTTCTAGCTGCAGCACCTCGATTCAAAAAGTATTTCAATTCAAATTTGCCCAAAACAACTGCTGAAGTTAGCGCTAAATTGTTAGCAAATAATTTCGATTTCAACCAATTTAAATCAGGACCAGAAAACTTAGCGATTTTAGATATAGTCGATTTTGAAAAAGACTTACATAAAATGGAAATCAAAAATTATCAGTTAAGTGAAGGAGAAAAAAGATTTATAGGTTCTACCGCTTATCGATTTACGGAAAACAATCAGCCGTTATTGATTGAACATCGCAATCAGCAACAAAAAGTAGTCGATGAAGTAAAATATCAATACACGAAAAACAAGCTTCTAAAAAGCATTCAAAAATCGGGTTACACCAATCAATTAGAACTTTATTTTTATAACGATGATGTGTTGAATTACACCGAAACAATTTCCGTTAAAACCAATCGGTATGCCAACAGTAGTTCCGAAGCAGCTGTTGAAATTCGGCAGAAACAGCATGTATTTTCAGGAAATAATTATTATCAGTTTACGATTAATTTGCTGGGTGAATATAGTCCATCTACCATTTTTAGACGCAGTATCGATGATGACAAAATATGTTCAAATTATAATTGTTTACTAGTAGATTCCAGCAATCGTGTTGTCGGAATTCAGTCGAAAAGAAGTGTGGGAAATTCGGCCGAAATTTTAACTTTAGAAGACGGAAGAATCAAGGAAAGTTATTTTGATTCAGACCGGCATCATTTTTACTTCAGTTATAATGACAGAAAGCAATTGCAAGAAATAAAACATTTGGAGCACGGGAATTTAAAAAAGCAAACCACCTATATTTATTCAGAAGAATCGAATCCGCGAATAGAAATTACACACAAAAACAGTTCGACTACACAACATTTGTATTTTTTTGAATTTTAAGCTAAGGGATATTTTTTTTGTGTAGTTAAGCTCAAGTTGTTATATTTCAAAAAATTTACGAACCCTAACATTGAAAAATATGTCTGACAAGGAAAACAAGTCTTTAGAAGAAAATAAAACTGACGAAACAGCAGCAAATCAATCTGCAGAAAACGCAACAGAAACTACTGAAGAGAACGCAACAGATGAATCTACAACGGCAGAAAACACAGAAGAGAACGAGGATAAGGTTCAGCGAGAATTAGACGATGCCAATGCAGAGGACGGCGAAGATGAGGAAGTTTCGAAGCGTCATACCATCGAGAAAAAAGATTACGATGCGATGTCTGAAGATGAGTTAGTGTTGGAGTTGGAGCGTCTTTTGAAGAATGAAAAAGTTCAGGCAATTAGAGAGCACGTAAGTGAAATAAAAACGGCTTTTGATAAAAAATTCAATGAAATTGTTGAAGAAAAGAAAGAAGATTTTATAGAAGAAGGCGGAAATATCATTGATTTTCAGTATTCCTCACCGGTTAAAAAACGCTTCAATTCAATTTATTTTGAATACCGAGAAAAAAGAGATCAATTTTATAGTCAATTAAAAAAGAACCTTAACCAGAATTTAAAAGCGCGATTATCTATCATTGAAGAGTTAAAAAACATGATAGGAAGCGGTGAAAGTATGGGCGCGACTTTTGCACAGTTTAAGGAGTTGCAAGAACGCTGGAAAAATGCAGGTCCAGTTCCTAAAAAAGATTACCACACCGTTTGGAAAAATTACCATCACCACGTCGAGCGTTTTTATGATTTCTTGCACTTAGATCGCGAATTTAGAGATATGGACTTTAAGCACAATCTCGATCAAAAATTAAAATTAATCGAACGTGCCGAAGAACTTGTCGAAGAAGCGGATGTTAACCGATCTTTTAGAGAGTTGCAATTGCTTCATAAAATGTGGAAAGAAGAATTAGGTCCCGTCGCAAAAGAATACCGCGAAGAGATTTGGGAAAAGTTTAGTGAAGCTACCAAAAAAATTCACGAAAAACGCCAAGAGCACTTCAAAGAACTCGATAAAGAACGCGAAAAAAACCTAGCGGTAAAGCGGGAAGTTATTGAAGAAATCAAGAAAATTGCGGAAGAGGAAATAAAATCGCACGGCAATGCGCAAGAAAAAATAAAAAATATCGAAAAGCTGCGAGAGATTTTCTTTAAAGCGGGTCAAGTTCCAAAACAAGTAAACGATGAAGTTTGGGACGATTTCAAAAAGAATGTTCGCGTATTCAATAAAAAGAAAAATGCATTCTATAAAAACCTTAAGAACGAGCAATTCGAAAATCTAAAAAAGAAACGCGAACTGATAGAAATTGCTGAAGAAAACAAAGACAGCGATGATTTTGAAACGGTTACACCGCTGATGAAAAAAATCCAAAAAGATTGGAAAAACATCGGTCATGTACCCAGAAAATACAGCGACAAAGTTTGGAAGCAATTCAAAAATGCTTGCAATCATTATTTTGATCGTTTCCACGAACAGAAAAATCAGGAAAGCGATGAAGAGTTTGAAGCGTTTAAAGATAAAAAGAATTGCTTAGCACAATTAAAGAAAGTTGAATTATCAGGCGATAAAGAAAAGGATTTGGCTACCGTAAAATCGTTTATCGACAAATGGAATGAACTTGGAAATGTGCCGCAAAACAAACGTTATGTTGAAGGAAAATTCAACAAAGCACTCGACCAACTTTTCAAAAAAATAGACATCAGTAAAAAAGATGCTGAGTTAATGAAGTACGAAAATAGGCTTCAAAATCTTGACGAAAGCAATAGCGATAAAGACATTATTAGAGAAGAGCGCTTTTTGCGAAATAAAATTGATGAAACCAAAGATAAATTATATCAAGTAGAAAACAACTTGCAATTTTTCAGTACAAAAGATGAAAGCAATCCGTTGGTAAAAGAAGTTACCGATAATATTAATGAGCTTAAACAAGAGCTTGAAATGTGGAAGACCAAGCTGAAAAAAATTCGAAATTTATAAGTTTTTGCTTGTATGAAAAATCAAATGGAATGCCCCTTGTGTAAAAGCACTTCAGAATTGATTTTTGAAACCAAAAAGGAACAAAAAAAATATTACCACTGCAGTACTTGTAGTGGTGTTTTTTTGCATCCCAATTATTATGTCGATACTAGCCAAGAACAAGAGCGGTACGAAACGCATAACAATGATGTTTACGACCCTCGATACCGTAAATTTGTACAACCTATAACCGATGCTGTTTTAAGCAATTTTGAGGCAAAAAAACATTTAGGACTAGATTATGGTTGCGGAACTGGCCCCGTAGCAAGTGTAGTTTTAGAAGAAAACGGTTTTGATGTAAACTTGTATGATCCCTATTTTGAGCCAAACGAAAACAACTTAAAGCAATCTTACGATTTCATTATTTGCTGTGAGGTTATGGAGCATTTTTACCAGCCTTTCAAGGAGTTTGAATTGCTGAAAAAATTGCTAAAACCAGGCGGAAAACTCTACTGCAAAACCAGTATTTTGTCAGATAAAAACCGAGCGAATTTTAAGAACTGGGGGTATAAAAACGATCCTACACACGTATTTTTTTATCAAAAAGAAACACTAGAGTATCTTCAGCAAAAATTGGGTTTTTCAACGGTTGACATTCAACCAAAATTAATTGTATTTAGCTGAGTTTGTTTTTTATAATTTCATCAATCAATTCATTTTCGAATAATTCGGGAAAACAAATTTTAATAAAGTTGAAGTATTCAGGTTCAACTTCATAGACCTCTTTTAATTTAGGAACAGCTAGATCAAATTGTTTCAAAATGAAAAGCAAGCCTGCTTCTCGATACCCTAGTTCTATTGAGCCAGGATACAAAATTAAAGCTGATCTAACTTCATCGAGAGCTGCTTGAAAATCGTCTATAGCAATAAGGTCATCGATATCGTCAAGGACTTCGTCTAAATCATTTTCTTCATTTAATTCCTGGTACATAATTTCGGCTCGATAAGACTCGAGTACTTTGTCTAATTTCAGGCAAATAAAAGATAGTTTATCCCACAAATACGGATTCTCTTCATCGATATTGATGGCGCGCTTTACAAATTTGTATGCTTTTTCAAAATCTTGCAATTTGATGTAGGTATCGGCTAGCGCCAACCAAGCTCTATCCATTAAAGGATCTTCGTGAATACATTTTTTAAAATTCTTGATGGCTTTTTCGGTATCCTCGAGTTTTAGGTAGCACTTACCAATTCTATAATAAGCATAAGCCGTTGGGTCGTCCATTTGCAGCGTCAATTTAAAGAAATTGATAGCTTCTTTTGGATTGCCCATTTTTTCTAATATTTTGGCTTTTTCCATATAAGCCGCATAGAAAAATTCATCTGAAATAATGGCAAAATCGAAACATTCTAAAGCCTTTTCTAATCGTCCATCTTGCGAATGGATTAATCCAAGTTGATTCCAAGCAATTGCAGAATACGGATTTTTATCGATTAAACCTTCTAAAAATGCAATAGCACCTTCTGATTGATCGGAGAAATCAAAACAGAAAATGATATTAAAAATGGTTGAAAAATCATCGTAATTATCACCTAAACTTTTAATGAAATAATCTTTGGCCTGATCATAATTTTCTGCCATCAAATATTCCATTCCAATTAAATGATAAATTTCTAGTGGATCTTCTGCACATTTTAGCGCTTCTTGTAGCGAGCTAACAGCCTGGTCGTGATTGTTTTGCTTGGCGTACAAATTGGCTTTAAGAATATAAACCTCATCGTTGTTAGGTTCTAATTCAGACAAGTAAAGCAATAAACTTAAAGCTTCATCAAATTTGTCTTCAAAGATAAGCACGTCGGCTTTTATCAATAATAAACCGGAAGAATTAGGGTGTTGATCTAAGCCTAACTTAATGGCTTTTTTAGCCAAGGACATATTACCAACATCTAAATAAAAGTTGGCAATATTTTCAAATTCATTTGCATCAAAAAACAACACATCGTTTGTTTTCAGCATTCGTTCAAATTTCTGAATAGGAAAATCAAACTCTTCGTGGTTACCAAATTGCATAGGCTATTCTAATTTGTACCGCTAATTTACGGTCTTTTTTTAATATTTGAATCGATTACAGAAAGTCTTATCAACATTTTAATTAACAATTAAGCACTAAAGCTGATCTAATATAGCCCGAATAATAGCACAACCTTCTTTGATTTCGTTTTCTGAAATGGTTAAAGGTGGCGTAATTCGAACCGCTTTCTTTTCAAAAAGTAACCAAAACAAAACTAGTTGTCGGTTTTTGGCTTCAAGCACTAATTGATTGGCTATTTCTTCGGTTTCAAAAAGCAGTGCCAGCATCAATCCTTTTCCTCTAATTTCTTTAATTTTTGGATGATTCAATTCAGTTCTAAACAATTCCTCTTTTGTAATTGTTTGCTTGATTAAGTCGGTTTGGGTAAGCACTTTTAGCGTCGCCAAGGAAGCAGCTGCAATAACAGGATTTCCTCCAAAAGTGGTGATATGACCTAGTTTTGGATTATCGCTAAGTGTATCCATTAATTTTTCTGAAGCTACAAAAGCACCAACCGGTAAGCCAGAAGCCATTCCTTTTCCTAGGACCAAAATATCTGGCACAACATTAAAATGTTCAAAGCCAAATAATTTTCCTGTTCGACCAAAACCTGGCTGAATTTCATCTAGAATTAATAATGCACCAACTTCTTGACAGCGTTTTTTTACAGCCGATAAATAATCGTTTTCTGGCAAAATAAAACCCGCTCCCCCTTGAATAGTTTCTAAAATTACGGCTGCAGTTTTATGCGTTATTTTTTGCAAATCGGCAATAGCATTAAAATGGATGTGAGAAATATCACCCACCAGCGGACGAAAAGGGTTGGTACGCTCTTCAAAATCCATTAAACTTAAAGCGCCATAAGAATTGCCGTGGTAAGCTGCATTGGCAGCAATAATTTCGCTCCTTCCAGTAGCACGTCGTGCTAATTTCATCGCACCATCGATGGCTTCTGTACCGCTGTTTACCAAATATGTTTTTTGTAACGAAACAGGTAAATTTTGGGCTAACAGCTGTGTAAATTCAACTGCAGGCTGCTGAATATATTCGCCGTAAACCATTACGTGTAAGTAGCTATCTAGTTGTTTTTTGATAGCTGAAATTACGTCTGGGTGCCTATGTCCTAAACCGCAAGCAGAAACGCCGGCAACAAAATCTAAGTGTTTTTTGTTGTCGGTTGTATAAATGTAAGAACCCTCGGCAAAATCAACCTCTAAACCAAGTGGATGAGGAGTTGTTTGTGCTTGGTGTTTTAAAAAGGCCTTTTTATTCATCAGCGGATTGTGATTTTAGACTTTTTGTTGATTTCGGACTTAGCTCTAAGTTGTTTTTGTCTTTAGTTGATTTTCCTTTTTTCAGTTTTAAAACTGAATTTTTATTTAAAAAATCATCGTCGTTATCTTCAAAGAAATCGGTTTCTTCTTCTCTAGGTTTAAGCCCTTCAATTTCAGGCAGATTTATAGATTTTCGGTCTTTAAACAAATCTTCTTTCGAACGAATCATTTCATCGCCTCGCCACAAAAATCCTTTTAATTCTTTAAGATTTGGCGCCAACTGATCTTCTGGATAAATCTTACTATCTACTTGATTGTAATAATACACATCTACAATTTCGTTTGCTTCCATCAAAATTTTTATTCTGGAAGAAAGCGCTCGATCGATACCGACTAATGTACCATCATCTTCTCGAACATAATAAACCGTTTCTGTATTTTTAATAAAATTTACTTCATTGATATTATTTTCTTCATCAAAAAGCGCATACAATTCTTTTCCTTTAACTTGATTAAATCCGCTTATGGTATCTTCTTGAATTAAAAATGAATCGTAAAAAACTTTAAGCGAATCCATTTTTTGTGTTTCGTTATCAGAAATCAAATGAATAGTATCACCTGTTATTTGACTACCTTCTGCCCACAAAACAGGTTTTGTTATCATTTTTGTCAGTCCTCGTTTTTCGCTACTCCAAATAGAATCTGCTTTCCCACTTAAATCTGATTTATAAATTCGAGCGTCTTTAAAAGCACGTATGATTCGATTTTCTTTAGGACCTGTAATCATAATTGTATCGCTGGCAATATGAACTGAATCTTTGTCCTGAAGTGTCGATGCTATAGGATTTTTGGTGATATAAAGCGAATCTAAGTCTTTAAATATTTCAGCATAATGACCTTTTACAACAGATTTATTGACCGTATCTGTAACTGTGATATTGTTTGTAGCAGAAGCAAAATTCCCTTCCCTTCTGAAATAAATACTATCTCCCTTCATGTTTCTTGATTCATAATCGACACTAGCATTTTTTTGAAAATGTCCTTCATCTTTACGAGTGTTATAAAAACCGCGTTCGCAATAAACTTTGCTTGTTTCACCTGTAATGGTTGAAGGGCCGTACAAATACGCCAAGCCCGAATCTGTGTAATAATCAAGCATATCTGTATTGATAATATACTCTGGGTGAGTAACTACAACATCGTTTCTAAAGGCATATTTATCTTTTTCCATATAATATCTGCCAATTCTACTTTCAATAGTAGAAGAAGTATCTTTTACAGTACCGCCACTTCTATAAAAACTTTCTTGTTTTATACGGTTAAAAAATAAAGTGTCGGTAGTTAAGGTATTGTTGGGAGATGTAAGCATCACATCCTCACTAGCAAAAGCAAATTGTGTTTGCCCGTTATATTCGGCATACTTACTAGTTAGCGTTATAGTATCACCTTGAATCATTTTTACGTTTCCAAAAGCCCGAAAAAAATCATCTTTTTGATAAAAAATAGCTTGATCGCACCAAACTTCAATACCTTCATGATTAAAATAAACCTGATTTTGAACTTTAGAAAAAATCACCGCATCAGGATAATTTTCATCCATCCGCGTACGGTCGCTTTTAGTATCTATTTTTTTTTGTCCATAACTACTAAAATTAAGGAGTACAAAAATCAACAAAAAGAAACTTCGAAAAGTTGCTTTGTTATTATATAAAGTGATTTGCTGCATGTAGAAAATAATCTATATCGCCCTTGGCTCTAAATTTGATGCAAAATTAAGCATTATAAAAATCTTACAAACTAAGGCTTAACATTTTATGTAAGACTTCAAGCAAAATCAAATCTTTGGCTTGATTAAAAAAAGCTGTTTGGAGAACCAAACAGCTTTTTTGATATTATTTATTGTTGGTAGGTTTAAGCTAACGCATAATTGTTTGCGTTCGGTCTGGACCTACAGAAACAATTTTGATTGGAATTTGTAATTCTTCTTCTAAAAATGCGATATAATTATTGAGTTCTTTAGGCATTTCTGAAGCTTCTCTTGTACCGGTTAAATCTTTCTTCCAACCTTTAAATTCTTTATATACAGGAACTACATTTTCTGATGATACATCATACGGCAAGTGCTTAATTTCTTCTCCTTTATAACGATAAGCTACGGCAACTTTTAAGGTTTCAAAACCGCTAAGTACATCAGCTTTCATCATCATTAGTTCAGTAACACCATTAATTTGTACAGCATATTTTAAGGCTACCAAATCTAGCCAACCACATCTTCTTGGTCTTCCTGTTGTTGCCCCAAATTCGTTTCCAACTTTCGCCATTTTTTCTCCAACTTTATCAAACAATTCAGTTGGAAAAGGACCGCTACCTACACGTGTTGTATAAGCTTTAAAAATCCCAAACACGCTTTTTATTTTTGTGGGTGCAATTCCTAAACCTGTACAAGCGCCAGCTGCAGTAGTATTTGAAGAAGTTACAAATGGATAAGTACCAAAATCGATATCGAGCAACGAACCTTGAGCTCCTTCTGCTAAAATTGTTTTTTGTGCTTCTTGAGCTTGATTCAAGTACTCTTCAGAATCAACAAAAGGTAATTCTTTAAGCGCTTCAACAGCTTCAAAAAACTCGGTTTCCATTTCTGCAAGATTGTACTGCACATCTACGTTGTAGAAGTCTATCATTGCTTGGTGTTTGTCGGCTAAATTGCGGTATTTAGTTTTCCAATCTGCCAATTCTAAATCACCAACACGGATTCCGTTTCTACCGGTTTTATCCATATAAGTTGGCCCAATTCCTTTCAGTGTAGAACCAATTTTCGCTTTTCCTTTAGCGGTTTCTGATGCGGCATCTAATAATCGATGCGTAGGAAGTATGAGGTGTGCTTTTCTTGAAATAAACAACTTAGAAGGCACGTCCATATTAAACTTATTGAGGTTTTCGAGTTCTTTTTTAAAAATCACAGGATCGATAACCACTCCATTACCAACGAGGTTGATTGTTTTGTCATGAAATATTCCTGAAGGAATGGTATGCAAAACGTGTTTTATTCCATCAAATTCTAGGGTGTGGCCAGCATTAGGTCCACCCTGAAAGCGAGCAATAATATCGTATTTTTGGGTAAGATAATCTACAATTTTTCCTTTACCTTCATCACCCCATTGAAGGCCAAGTAGCAAGTCAACTGCCATATTTAGTCGTTTGTTTGGTTTTTGTTTTTTGTCCCGTAAAAGTAAAGTGAATGTTTATCTATCGTTACATCAAAAATTTCTTCAATCGTTTTTTTAATCGATTCAATTCTTGGGTCGCAAAATTCAATAACTTCACTGGTATCTGTCAAAATAATATGATCGTGTTGGCGGTCGAAATATGATTTTTCATACTGAGCTTGATTTTTCCCAAACTGATGCTTTCGAACCAAGCCGCAATCCATCAACAAATCGATAGTGTTGTAAAGTGTAGCCCGACTTACTCGATAATTTTTATTCTTCATAGTAATGTAGAGCGATTCGATATCAAAGTGCTCCTCACTGTCGTAAATTTCTTGAAGAATAGCAAAACGTTCGGGTGTTTTTCGGTGTCCGTTATCCTCTAAAAACTGAGTGAAAACGTTTTTTACTACCAGCTGATCTTTTTGCTTATTATTATTTTTCATAGGCTACAAATTTACACTTTATTCACGGCTTATTTTATCTATTCCTTCTATTTTTTTCAACTGACCCATCAGGCGATTTAAAATATCTTTGTTCTTCACCACAACGGTTATTCTACCTTCAAAAACACCGTGCGTACTTGTAAAGGAAATCTTTTTCATATTCACATTCAGATGTTTAGAAATAATTCCAGTAATATCGTTTATCAGTCCAATATCGTCGATACCTGTTAATTTTATTTCTGCAATAAACTCTTCTTGTGTAGAATCAATCCATTTTGCTTTCAAGATTCGGTAAGCAAAATTACTTTGTAATTGAATAGCATTTGGGCAGTCTTTTTTGTGCACTTTTATGCCGTCGCTAACAGTCAAGAAACCAAATACATCATCTCCAGGAATTGGATTACAACAATTGGCATATTCATAATTTAGTTTTGCTTCATCATCACCAAAAACCAGTTTATCATAATTATGGGTAATTTCATCTTCGGCAACTTCTGGTTTGGTGACATTCTTTCGGATTTTATTTTTGAAGAATGACACAAAAGAATTGTTTCGATGACTTATAAATTTTTTGATTTGCTGATTATCGATAGTTCCAAGACCTACGCGGTAAAACAAATCTAAACTGGTTTTTAGCTTAAAGAAGTTTACCAGTTCGTTTACTGTTTTTTCATTCAGTTGAACTTTTTGCGTTTTGAGTTTACGCTTCAAAATCTCTTTTCCTTCTTCGGCTATTTGTTTTTTCTTGGTTTTTAATGCCGATTTTATTTTTGAACGTGCCTTAGCGGTATGCGCAAAATCCAACCAGTTGTTTGTCGGTTTGGCAGAGCTAGAAGTAATAACTTCCACTTGGTCGCCACTTTTAAGTTGATGACTTAGCGGTTTCAATTTACCATTAACTTTTACTCCCCTTGTTTTTAACCCAACATCTGTATGAATGGTAAAAGCAAAATCGAGTGCCGTAGAACCTTTAGGAAGCGATTTTAAATCTCCTTTGGGTGTAAAAACAAAGATTTCTTTGGCATACAAATTCAGTTTAAACTGCTCGACAAAATCAACGGCATTGGTTTCATTGTTTTCTAAAGCATCTTGAAGTCGGTTCAACCAAACATCAATTCCTTGTTCATCAGATTCATTTCCGTGTTTGTATTTATAGTGAGCTGCATAGCCTTTTTCTGCGATTTCGTTCATTCGCTGGCTTCTTATTTGCACCTCAACCCATCTTCCTTGCGGGCCCATTACGGTTATATGAAGTGCCTCATATCCAGTAGTTTTCGGCGACGAAATCCAATCGCGTAATCGTGTAGGATTTGGTCGAAAATGATCGGTTACAATAGAATAGATTTTCCAAGCCAAGAATTTTTCATCTTCAGCCGTACTTTCATAAATAATACGAATAGCAAACTTGTCGTAAATTTCATCGAAAGAAATATTTTGTGCTAAAATTTTCTTTCTTATGGAATAAATTGATTTTGTTCTTCCTTTAACTTCAAAGTTGATATCCTCTTTGCTTATTGCATCTGAAATGATTTTAGAAAAGTTATTGATATAATCATCTTGATCGGATTTAGTGGCTTTTAATTTTTCTGAAATATCTCGATACACTTCAGGCTCGGTGTATTTCAAACTTAAATCTTCCAATTCAGTTTTAATATTATACAAACCGATTCGATGGGCTAAAGGCGCATAAATATATAGGGTTTCGCTAGCAATTTTGACTTGTTTATCGTCACGCATAGCATCCATCGTTTGCATATTGTGTAAACGATCGGCTATTTTGATAATAATTACCCGAACATCATCATTAAGCGTAAGCAACATCTTTCTGAAATTCTCGGCCTGCATTGAGATATCGCCGTCTTGTTTCAGGTTGGATATTTTAGTTAATCCGTCTACAATTTTAGCTACCGTTTCGCCAAACATTTGCTCAATATCTGCTAACGTGTATTTGGTATCTTCAACTACATCGTGTAATAAAGCTGCAGCGATGGAAGTTCCATCCAAACCAATTTCTGAAGCAACGATTTTAGCTACTGCTATAGGATGAAAAACATAAGCTTCGCCAGATTTCCTCCGTTGCTCTGAATGTGCTTCTACAGCCGTTTCAAAAGCACTTCGTATTAATTTTTTGTCCTCGTCGGATAAGGTTCGATAGCTAATACGTAGCAACTCTTTATATTGCTTAGCTATCTTTTTATTTTCCTTTTCTAAAAATTCTTCTGTTAATTCCATAAGCACTAATATAGGAAAAATCTAGTTCTTGTTTTTTAAATTTTTGAGTCTTTCTTCAAGACTTGGATGCGAGTAATGTAGCCAAACATAAAACGGATGCGGCGTTAAATTGCTCAAACTTTTTTGAGTTAATTTCTTCAAACTACTCACCAATTTATCTGCTTGATAAGTTGCTTTGGCAAAATTATCGGCTTGGTATTCAAATTTTCTAGATACCTGATTCATCAACAAACCTGTTACCATTGATATTGGCCCGTACAAAATTCCAAAAGCTACTAAGCCTATATGAAAACTAGGCTGATTTGCTCCTAATGCTTCCGATAGTAAAGGATGTGCAATAAATAGCGATAATAACCAAAGCGTGAAACCAGTTGTAATTATTGAAACAACCATATTGATAATAATATGATTCAACTTATAATGACCGACTTCGTGTGCCAAAACTGCAACAATTTCTTCGTCTTCTAAATCGTTGATTAAGGTGTCGTAAAGTGTGATTCTTTTTTCGCTACCAAAACCTGAAAAATAAGCATTGGCTTTGGTGCTTCTTTTAGAGCCATCAATTACAAATATATTATCTAGTTGAAAGCCCATTTTATTGGCATAAGCTTCAATTTTTGTTCTAAGCTCGCCTTCCTCTAACGGAGATTGTTTATTAAAGATAGGAACAATTAGCTTGGCATAAAACATATTCATAAAAATAGAAAAAACAGCAATAAATCCCCAAGCATAAAGCCAAAAATAGCTTCCAGTGGATTGATAAAACCAGACAAGTAAAGCTAAAATCCCTCCACCTAAAACAATAGTCATCAACCAAGATTTCAGTTTATCTAGTAAAAATGTTTGAACCGTAGTCTTGTTGAATCCAAATTTTTCTTCAATTACAAAAGTGCTGTACCAAGCAAATGGAATTGAAATAATATCGTTTGCAAAAAACAGCACTCCAAAGAAAATTAGAGCAATACTAATTTCGTCTGAAGCATAACTTCGAGCAAATTCATCTACAAAAGCAAAACCATCTAAAAACAAAAAAACCATTAAAAGGATGAAATGAAAAATACTGGTAAAAAGCCCAAATTTGAAGTTTGCCTTTTTGTAAGCCTGCGATTTTTTATATTCATCATCATCGTAAACATCGGCTAATAGCTGTGGTATTTTTTTATCGAACCAGCTTGCATTCAGAGCATTTGTAACCTGATCGAGTAAAAATTGAAAAACCAAAATAGCAATGATGATCCAAAATAAAGTTTCCGACTGCATAGCAATTTTTTTAAGACGCAAATTACAATATATTAAGCTGAAACACATTCAAAACAAACGAATTATTTATAGGATAAAAACACTGAAAATCACTAGTAAAAGAAATATAGGATGCTTTTTTAGAAAAACGTTGGCATATTGAAATAGGAATACTAACTTTGTATCGGTAGCAATTTGTACAGAGAGTGATGAGCAACAACAACCAACAACTTGAATTACTTGAAATTAACATCAAGAAATTGATAACAGGTAAGCGAGTTTTGGAAACTGAAAACAAACAATTAGTTGCTCAAATTGGCAAAATGAACAAGGACTTAAATGAACTAGCAAAAGAAATTGATAGTCTAAAAAAAGCCAATCGAACACTTAAAACTGCAAATGCTATTTTGGGCAGTAATGAACATAAAAGAGAAACTAAATTAAAAATAAATAGTTTAATTAAAGAAATAGATCATTGTATTGTTCAGCTTACTAATTAAGTAGACAAATGGCAGAAAAGTTTAAAATAAAAATATCGATTGCCGACCGGGTTTACCCGCTAAGCATTCTGCCTGAGCAAGAAGAAGGATTAAGAAGAGCAGCCAAAAACATAAATTTGGTTATAAAAAAGTACGAACAAAACTATGCTGTTCGCGACAAACAAGACGTTTTGGCTATGTGTGCCTTACAGTTTGCCGCTGAAATCGAGCAAAAGAAACTTTCTAACTCTTCTCAAGACTCTGCTTTAAATAATAAGTTAGAAGAATTGAATGATTTATTAAACACCAACTTAAACTAACGTTCTTTACATATAAATTAGAAATCAATACTGCCTGTATTAGTTCACTTTTTTGATAAACTCAACACTTTACAATTAAAAAGGGTGAGTCTCAATTGTAAAAGCAAGCCGTCTTCGAACGGATCCTTGATCAGTTGGTTAGCCCTAATCCTGTTTATTAGGAGTTTAATTCAAAACCAAATAACTAGTACAGGCTTTTTTATTATATAAATATTTACAAATGGAAACAATTATTATATCAATTATTGCAGCAATTGCCGGTTTGGTTATCGGCTTTTTTATCGCCAAAAAAATGGAAAGCGATAAGGCAAAAAGCACCCTTGGTAGAGCAGAAAAAGAAGCCAAGCAAGTTATTAAAGATGCCGAAAAAGAAGGCGAAAGCATCAAAAAAGAAAAAATTCTTCAAGCCAAAGAAAAATTTATCGAACTTAAGTCTCAGCACGACAAAAGTATTCACGCCCGCGATAAAAAGATGGCCGATGCCGAAAAACGCATAAAAGATAAAGAATCTAAATTATCGAATGAGCTCAGTCAAAACAAAAAGCTCAACAGCCGTTTAGAGAAAAATATTAGCGATTATGAATCTCGAATGGAATATATCGAGAAAAAGCAAGTAGAAGTAGACAAAGCACTTCAACAAAAAATACAACAATTAGAAGTCATTAGCGGCTTAAGCGCAGAAGACGCTAAAGAACAATTGATGGAATCGCTTAAAGAAACTGCAAAATCTGACGCAATGGCTTTGGTTCAAGATACAATTGAAGAAGCCAAACTTACCGCTCAACAAGAAGCCAAAAAAGTTATTATCAACACCATACAACGCGTTGGTACCGAAGAAGCAATCGACAACTGCGTGTCGGTTTTCAACTTAGAAAGCGATGACGTAAAAGGTCGAATTATTGGTCGTGAAGGTAGAAATATTCGAGCATTAGAATCGGCAACTGGTGTTGAAATAATTGTAGATGACACACCTGAAGCTATTATTCTTTCTTGTTTTGATTCTGTAAGAAGAGAAATTGCACGATTATCGCTTCACAAATTAGTAACCGATGGAAGAATTCACCCAGCTAGAATTGAAGAAGTTGTTAAGAAAACTAAAAAACAAATCGATGATGAAATTGCCGAAATCGGTAAACGAACCATTATCGATTTAGGAATTCACGGCTTGCACCCAGAATTAGTAAAAACGGTTGGTAGAATGAAGTACCGCTCTTCGTATGGTCAAAATCTCTTGCAACACTCGCGTGAAGTAGCAAAACTTTGTGGCATTATGGCTGCAGAACTTGGCTTGAATCCAAAATTGGCTAAACGTGCTGGATTGCTTCACGATATTGGTAAAGTGCCAGATACCGAAACCGAAACACCACACGCAATTTTAGGAATGCAATGGGCAGAAAAATACGGCGAAAAACCAGAAGTATGCAATGCTATTGGTGCTCACCACGATGAAATTGAAATGACTTCGCTCCTATCGCCAATTGTTCAAGTTTGTGATGCAATTAGCGGGGCTAGACCTGGTGCTAGAAGACAAGTGTTAGATTCTTACGTAAAACGTTTGAAGGATTTAGAAGATATTGCCTTTGGATTTAACGGCGTTAAAAAAGCTTATGCAATTCAAGCCGGTAGAGAACTTCGCGTTATAGTGGAGTCTGAAAAAGTTACTGATGATAAAGCATCATCCCTATCTTTTGAAATTTCTCAAAAAATTCAAACGGATATGACTTACCCTGGACAAGTTAAAGTTACTGTAATTAGAGAAACTAGAGCCATTAATGTAGCCAAATAAACTTAAGGCAACACCATAAAAAAAGTAGGCTTGAAAATTCAAGCCTACTTTTTTTATAACAATAATGTTTTATTCGTACTTAAAACATTTCTCTCCCTGCAAAATGAAAAGCTCCTTCAATAGTAGCATTTTCATCGCTGTCGCTACCATGAACAGCATTTTCGCTAATAGAAGCTGCATATTTTTTACGAATAGTTCCTTCAGCAGCATCTTCTGGATTAGTTGCACCGATTAAAGTTCTAAAATCTTCTACTGCATTTTCTTTTTCTAAAATAGCCGCAACGATAGGACCACGCGTCATATACTCAACAAGCTCGCCATAAAAAGGACGTTCCTTATGAACTTCGTAGAAAGTCTTTGCATCTTGCTCAGTCATTTGAGTCAACTTCATCGCAACGATTCTAAAACCAGATTCTGTAATCTGATTTAATATTGCGCCAACGTGTCCTTTTTCAACAGCGTCTGGCTTAAGCATTGTAAATGTTCTATTTCCTGACATTTTCTTGTTTTTTTAATTGGCTGCAAAAGTAAGCAAAACCTATAAACTAAAAAACTTGGTTTTCACTTCTCGCAAAAAACGAGCTATCAAGAGCGAATTTACCAACTCTAGTGTTCTAAAAAATCATCAAATAAGACTAAATCAACGTAAATTATTAAGCTAAATTCGTAGATTTGGCGACTATGAATAAAAACAGCATTATCAATTTAAAAGCAATTTTGGCAAAACCTACTAAAATTGCCATTATCACACATAAAAATCCCGATGGAGACGCTTTAGGTTCGACTTTGGCCTTGTTTCAAGTCCTTCAGAAATTAGGCCATCAAACAACACCGATTGTTCCTAACACATATCCAGATTTTTTAAGCTGGATTCCTGGTGAAGAAAACTTGTTCAATTTTGAAAAAAACAAACAAGAATGCATCGACAAAATCAATGAAGCAGAATTGATTTTCACCCTAGATTTTAATGATTTTTCGCGCGCTGGTAAACTAGAAGATGTTCTTAAAAACGCTAGTGCCAAATTTGCAATGATCGATCATCATCAGCAACCGTCGGATTATGCTGAATTTGTTTATAGCGATGATCAAATTGGTTCTACTTGTGAAATGATTTATCATTTTATGCATAAAATCGATCAAATCGACTTGCTAGATGCTGATATTGCCACCTGTATTTATCTGGGAATAATGACCGATACAGGTTCGTTTAGATTTCCGAGTACAACGAGCACAACGCATCGTGTTGTTGCTGACTTAATCGATGCCGGCGCAAACAATTCGAACATTCATCAAAACACCTATGATGTAAATTCGTATAGCCGAATGCAACTTTTGGGCACGGCATTAAACAACTTAAAAGTAGCAGAAAAATTTCATACTGCTTATATAAGTTTAAGCCAACAAGAGCTGGACGATCATCATTTCAAAAAAGGAGATACAGAGGGATTTGTCAATTATGGATTATCGTTAAACGGTATAAAATTTGCCGTTATTTTTATTGAAAACAAACAAGAAAAAATCGTAAAGATTTCATTTCGATCGAAAGGAGATTTTGATGTCAATCAATTTGCTAGAAATCATTTTAGCGGTGGTGGACATAAAAATGCAGCTGGCGGAATGAGTCCAAAAAATTTAGATGAAACAATTTCAGATTTTATAAATTTACTTCCTCAATATCAAGAAAACTTACAATGAAAAAAATAACATCCTTAGTAGTGTTTGTAAGCGTTTTGTTGGCTTGTCAGCAACCGCCTGAACCACGCGCTCCTGTTGCCAACCAAACGGGGACTTTTATGAAGGAATCTTCAGAAAGAAACAAAGCTTTAGCTGAAAATGAAAAGAAAGCTATCCTAAAAATTATCGAAAACGACAGCCTGAACGATTATAAAAGCAGCCCCGACGGATTTTGGTACACCTATCAAAACAAAGCAGATTCTACCGATACCTTAACTCCTAAAAAAGGAGATTTAGTTATTTTTGAATACGATATTTTAAGTTTGAATGGCGACACAATTTATTCAAAAGAAACCTTAGGAGAACGAGAATATTATATGGAGCAAGAACGCTTGTTTTCTGGATTAAGACAAGGTTTAAAACTAATGAAAGAAAACGAAAAAGTAACCTTTCTTTTTCCTTCGTACAAAGCGTTTGGCTTTTATGGCGATAAAGAAAAAATTGGCAGCAACGTTCCGATACAATCAACCGTAAATTTAAAATCAATAGAAGTAACAACAAAAAAAGAAGAAAATGAAGAAAATTAGCTTATTATTTTTGTGTGCAATCTGTATTTCAATGATTGGATGCAAGGAAGAATACCCAGAACTAGAAGATGGACTATACGCAGAATTCAAAACCACTCACGGAGATTTTGTGGCAAAATTACACCACGAAAAAACACCACTAACAGTAGCCAATTTTGTAGCTTTAGCCGAAGGAAATCATCCAAAAGCTGATGATGAATTCAACGAAAAACCATTTTACAACGGAATTAGCTTTCATAGAATTATTTCTGATTTTATGATTCAAGGTGGCGATCCTGAAGGAACTGGTCAAGGCGGACCGGGTTATAAATTTCCAGACGAATTGAGTCGCGATTTGGATCACGGCAGTAAAGGAATTTTATCGATGGCAAATTCTGGTCCCAACACGAATGGTAGTCAATTTTTTATTACGCTAAAACCTACTCCACACTTAGATGGCGTACACACCGTTTTTGGTAAAATTGCATTGGGTCAAGAAATTATTGATGAAATTGGAAATGCTGAAACCAACGAAAGAGACCAACCGCTTCAAGAAGTAACAATTGAAGAATTAAATATTGTAAGAAAAGGAGAAGCTGCAAAAAATTTTGATGCACCTAGCATTTTCGAAAATAAACTAGCTGAACTAGAAAAAGAAAAAAAAGAAGCTGCCAAAAAACTTCAAGAAGATTTTGACGATTTTTCTGAAAACTTTGAAGAAACTGAATCTGGTTTACGCTACCTCATTACAGAAAAAAATGAAGACGGTAAAGCTCCAGAACGTGGTCAGCCAATTAAAGTTCATTACATTGGTAAATTTTTAGATGGCGAAGCTTTTGATAATTCGTATGACAGAAACCAACCTATTGAACTTAACGTAGGAACCGGTAGAGTGATTCCAGGATGGGATGAAGGTTTAATGCTTCTAAAAGAAGGCGAAAAAGCAGTTTTTGCAATTCCGTCTGAATTAGCTTACGGCGAGCGTGGAGTTGGTCCTATTCCACCAAACACACCGCTTATTTTTGAAGTCGAGCTTGTAGAAGTAGTCGAAAAGTAAGCGCTTATTTTTCGACGTTAAAACACAAAAAGCCAGGTTTTGAAAACTAATTCAAAACCTGGCTTTTTTTATGATTAATTTTAATGCTTACAGCTCCTCTATTTCTTTTTTAAGCTGTTCTTTGGTTCTTCCTGTTTTTTCTTGAAGCCGACCTAACATTTCATCAAATTTTCCTTCAGCATAAACCAAATCATCATCAGAGATTTGCTCTGCATATTTTTGTTTTAAGCTTCCTTTTACTTGATTCCATTTTCCTCTTAACTCTTCTGAATTCATAATAAATGTTTTTAAAATTATTCTACTAATGTAATCAAACATTACGCATACAATCTATTGTTTTTAAAACGATTAACATAATAACATCACAAATTAATAATTAAAAAATACAGTTGTCTTTATTAATTTACAATACATATTTTTGAACTATAAATTTGAATAAGGATGTTGTCTAAAAAACTGATTTTACTTGTAGCATTCATAGTGGTTTCTTCTTGTGCAGTCACCAAAAAGGCTAACAATCGAAGTTTAGAACTTCGGTTTTTAGACGAATATATCATTCCTGCTGAAACTATTTTTAACGAGGAAGAAATTGGTGGACTTTCTGGCATCGATTATCAAGACGGAAAATTGTTTTTGATAGATGACCGTTCCTCAAAACCAATTATTTATGAAGCTGAATTAATTTTCACACAAAATAAAATCGATAGCATTGTTTTTACAAATTCAATTAATTTAAAGCAAACTGATCCGGAGAATTTCAAACAAAAAGCATTGGATCTAGAAAGCATTCGAATTGAAAGTGCTAACAAATATTGGTTAGCCAGCGAAGGCAACATCAACAAAGGAAAAAATGGAAGTGTGTTTTATACCGATAGTTTGGGAAATTATAAAGGCGAGCTAGAATTACCGCAACATTTCAAAATAGATTCAATAAACCAACCTAGGCATAATGCAGTTTTTGAAGGAATTGCACTCGATAATTTCAATAAAGGAATTTGGATTTCTACCGAAATGCCTTTAGTAAACGATGGGCACAAACCATTTTTATGGAATAGCCACACCCCTATTCGCTTAAGTTTTTTTAGTCAACTGGATTACACTTTACAAAAAGAAGTTGCTTATGAACTCGAGCGCGTTGTACGCTTGCCGTTATTGCCTTTTATAATAAATGGTGTGACCGAAATTTTAGTCTATCAACCCAATCAGCTTTTGGTAATGGAACGAGCATTTTCAGCTGGTCGTGGCAAAAAATCGAATCGCGTAAAGCTGTTTTTAGCACATGTAAATGAAGCAACAGAAACACAAAACTACAAGCGATTAAAAAATTATAAAAATATTGACAAGGTTGAAAAAGAATTGATTTTAGATTTGCAGAAAATCAGAAATAAGATTCCTTCAAAAATTATAGACAATTTAGAGGGAATGTGTTTTGGTCCTAAATTAACAAATGGAAATCAAACTTTAATTTTGGTTTCAGACAATAACTTTAATACATTTGGAAAACAAATCACGCAATTTTTAATCTTTGAAATAATCCCTTAAAAAAATGTATAAATTCACATTAATCCTGTTTTGTTTTATATTTATAGCTTGCAATAACGAGCCAAAAGAAACGCCAAAAGGATACGTAGATCATCCAACTCCAGAAGGTATCGAGCCGGCGGAAACTAATTATTATTTTATTCGTCACGCTGAAAAAAGAACCGATCAAGGAGACGATCCTATTTTAATAGAAGCGGGAACAAAACGAGCCATTTTTTGGGGCGAGTTTTTTAAAGAAAAGTCGCTAAGTGCCTTCTACACCACCGATTATATTCGAAATTACCAAACATTGATACCTATTGTTCACGAATACAAAGGCACGCCACGTACTTTTGATGAAAAAAAAGACACGCTATTTACACGCGATTTCTGGGAGGAAACTTACGGGAAAAATACTGTAATTGTTGGTCATAACAACTCGACTCCACAATTTGTGAATGAAATTTTACGAGAAGAGAAATACACACAAATAGAAGATGGTGTTCACGGAAATCTTTACAAAGTTAGCATCAATAAAGAAGGCAAGATTAAAGATACGCTATACAGCCACGAAAAATTTCAGCTATCTGAAGAAGCTCTAAAATCTTTTGAAGAAGATCAAGAAATAGAAAAACCAGAAGAACTAGAATTGTAGAATCTTATTCACAATCCAAGTCAATTTTGGTTACCTGAACAGCTTCAGTTTTAATTGTTGAAATTAATTCTAAACCGTCACTTTCAAACTTTTTTGCTAAGTCTTGAAGTTTTGTAGTTTTATTTTTGGGTTTATAATTATGATAATCCACAAAACGAATTCCATTTATTTTTTGAGAATTGAGGGCTTCCCTAAAGCGCATTCCGCCACCATTAACTAGAAAAGAATAAGCCAAAAAGTCGATGTGATGAGTGGCTGTATTGATCCAATATAAATATACATCTTCAAAATCTTGCCCACCGCCATCTTCTTGAAATCGGACTTCAATTTTATGGTAATTTTGATTGTTTATGCTTTCTTTTCCAAGGTGTTTTTTGATTACAGCCGCATCGTTTAAGCGATATGGAAGTTGCACGAAATAATGCACCGAGTTGATTGATTCACTATATAAATTTGCCAAACTATCAGAAACTTTCTGCGTATTTCCGTTTACTTTTCGAGTAAACTCACCTTTATAAAAAGTATCTTCAATTTCATTAGTTGAATCAGAAAAACTTCGCTTAAGCTTAAAACCTTCACAAGTTGGTGTACTTTGGTAGTTTTTATTTCTAAAACTAAAATTCACCTTATTTGTAGCAAACAATTCAGTCCCAGAAACAGCAATACTTTTATCGATAACTTCTTGAGCTTTAGATTGATTTGATTCTGAAGTACAGCTGTAAAAACTCAAAAAAATCAGTAAAAGTGAAATACTAAATCGCATCGTTTTTTTTACAAATATATTACATTTAAAACAGAATAATTTCAAGTTTAAAAAAACAACAATTGTACCTACAACAATTATAAGAGCTTTAACGTAAAAAATCAATCAGGGCATATATATTTGCAGAAAAAATTTCAACTATGAAAGATAAACAAGCACTTTTGGAACCATACAAAATCGGTGATTTAGAATTAAAAAATCGCGTTGTAATGGCGCCTATGACGAGAAGTCGGGCTACAAATGAAGATAAAAAACCAGAAGATATTCACGTAAAATATTATACGCAACGCGCTGGAGCTGGGTTAATGATTACCGAAGGATCGCAAGTTTCTGAGCGTGCCGTTGGTTATGTAAATACGCCAGGTATTCACTCGCAAGCACAAGTTGAAGGTTGGCAAAAAGTAACCGAGGCTGTGCACGAAAAAGGAGGCAAAATTTTTATTCAATTATGGCATGTTGGCAGAATGTCGCATCCAGATTTTCATAATGGCAAAAAACCATTAGCACCAAGTGCTATAAATCCACATTCGCAATCTTACACGCCAGATGGATTTAAAGATACCGTAGAACCAAAAGCTATGACTACGCATGAAGTTAAAATGACGGTTCAAGAATTTAAAGCTGCTGCCAAAAAAGCTGCCGATGCAGGTTTTGATGGAATCGAAATACACGCTTCTAATGGTTATTTATTTCACCAATTTTTTAATCAATCTTCAAATCAAAGAGATGATGAGTACGGTGGGAGCATCGAAAATAGAGCTCGTTTCCTTTTTGAAGTGCTCGATGCAGTAAAAGTTTTCTTTTCTAAAGATAGAATTGGAGTGCGATTGAACCCTTCTTTACATAATATTTTTGGAAT